>NZ_QZDT01000049.1 GCF_009917485.1 Parablautia muri | reverse complement strand
TTTATGGCAAAATGCTGTTATTCTGCTGATCACTAAAAAGTGTCAGGATTATATTTTCCTTTGCATAACATGTTTCCATATCCATGATCCACGCCGATAATTATTCTTGTGTTGCTGTTAAATTTCTGCATAATAAATGCCCTCCTGATTTCATGTTTATCTCTAAAACTTCTTTTCATCAGGACAAGCCTCTGCTATAATAAATTTGCAAGATTTTCATAGAAGGGCTTGTCCTTTTTATGTCACGGATTAAATTGTTCCACCAATTCAATCTGTACCTGAAATGTCCCTGTTACCGGCAGGGGCATTTTCACTTGATGCTTCATTCCGCTTTCGGTTCAGCATATCCGCAACTTTTTTCTGTTCGTTAGGATATAAATGCCCATATGTATTCAAGGTAATCTTAATATCCTTATGTCCCATGCGTTCCTTAATAACCATAGGCGCCACTCCCTGATGCGCAAGATACGCACATGCTGAATGTCTTAAATCGTGTACCCTAATCTTTTTTACCCCAGCCCTTTGAATATGCCGTACCATCTTATGCTGCACAGCTTCTCCTACGATTGGAAACAATCTTTCGCTATCAGGAAACTCATATAGTTTATTACAATATTCCTTTATCTCCTGTGTTAAAAATTCCGGTATGTCTATTGTTCTGACCGACTGTTCCGTCTTAGGCGTTGTGATGACATCTTTTCCTTCAGCCCGGTAATAGGTTTTTGAAATGGATATTTTGTTCTCCTGAAAATTTACGTCACTTTTTAATAACGCAAGTAATTCTCCAATACGCATACCCGTCCAGAATAAAATTTCAAACAGCACATAATATCTGCTTCCCGCTTCAATCGTATTAATGAACTGCTGGTACTCCTCATACGTCCAAAAATCCATTTTATCCGCATCTGACTTCCCCATTTTCTTTACTTTCTTGCAGGGATTGTTTGTCAGATTGTAGATATTGGAAGCATGGGTAAATAACGCTGTCATCTGATTCTGAAGCATCCGCAGATATGTCTGCGAATATCCAGCCTCCCGCATTTTATTCTGCCATTGAATAATATCTGCCGGTGTAATTTCATTCATGGACTTATTTTCAAAGTACGGAAGGATATGCCGTTCAATCATATATCTCTTATTTTTGATTGACCGTTCCTTCAATTCACCCTGCTTATCTCTGAAATAAGTCTCAACGAAAGCTCCCACCTTCATATTCATATCTGCTTCTGTTGTGTGCATAAACTGTTCTTCATACTCTTTTGCTTCTCTTTTTGTTTTAAAACCTCTTTTGCATTTTTGTTTCTGTCTGCCCGTCCAATCGTTGTAACGAAACATACAATACCATGTTCCCCTCTGCTCATCTTTATAGACTGACATAAAATCTCCTTTCTTCTCAGGACAGTCTGCGGTTTGTCATATAATCAATCCCGCAGAACTGCCTTTAAATTCGCATTTCATTTTATCCGCATATCCTATCTATCTGAATGATATGCCGACTTCCTGTTACGCTGTTGTCACTCCACTTTGATACCCGTAAAACTTCTTGTCCCAATATGCTCTGGGAATCTTGCCTGACACGACAATATAGCCGCTATCTTCCAGTTCTTTGTTCAACTGTCTGATAATCTTATATGCGTGTCCCTTAGAAACGCCAAGCATATCAACGACATCCTGTGCCGTTACCATATAATTGTTATTCATCTACCTCCCTCCTCCCGCACTGACGCTGTATATTGTCAAGTTTTTATTTTTTGTGTTAAATTTATCTTGACTTGTTATCTATGATAAAACAACACAGGATATTTGTCAAGATAATTTTATTGATTTCTTTTTTATCTTGTGATAGTATTGTATCTATAAAAAAAGAAATGCATTTCAGAGAGGCTATTTTACGCCGTTCATCTGATAGAAAGGAATTTTAAGTATGAATTTATATTCGCCGAACATCATCAAAAATGATTTTCACTTTAATGTTGCAACCTACAGTATTAACCGCCATACTCACGAAGAAACTCTTTCTACCATTTATGATGATGAGAATACTCACAAAAGCGGGACTGCCAGCTTTATAAAAAAAGCGGCTATCCACACCGGCATTATGGAAATTCTCGATTATGATATGCCGGAAAAAGAATCCGCTGTTGTGGCATTTCAGAAATTGAAGTCTGTTTTGCCGTTACTTGGCATTAACTGCACCTTTGACGAAGAAGCCTTCAATGTATATTGCTGCGAACACACACTAAAAGATATCGAAGCTTCTACCGAGCAAATCATGCCAATATTACAGTCCTGCTTTGAAAAACACCCGGCACTGTCTTATCTGTATCCTTTATTTCATATGGTAATGCGCACTTGCTATCAGCAAGCCGGAAAACCAGCCGATACGGAGCTACTTCAAGCCGCCAAACTATTATCCAAAGAAGTTGGCAGTCTTGAGACTTTATGTACGCAAGCAAGAGATTATTTAGATGCGGTTATCATAGCGCCGTCAAAACAAGATGTACAACTGCCTAGCAGTACAATAGCTGAAATATACCATTCTTATTGCCTGTATGCTAGTAAACAGGATTTTCAATCGGATGCATTATCCGCTATGGAAATAAAAGAAACTTTTCTGCCTGACATTCATACCCATACAGATACCCATTCCAATACAAAAGATTGGATAGAGTATTTAAACCATGCCTCTAACCTTATTACAGATAATGCAATCGGGAAATACCCTATTACATCATTCAAACAGTTCTTATGTATAGGCATTAGACTACTTCTTGAAGATGAACTCGTTATCAAAAAATGCAGACTATGTAATGGATATTTTCGTGTGAAGTATACTTCCAACCAAGAATACTGCACAAGAATATACAGAGACACTTCCACTACCTGTAATGAGTACGCCAGCCGGAAATCCTATAAGGAAAAATTATTCAGCCATCCGATTCATACGGAATTCACAAAATCATATAACAGGCTATATGCCCGTATCCGCAGAGGGAAACTGCCTGCTGACACGCCACTTATGGATCAGCTAAAAGCGCTCCATGACGAGTATACCGAAAAATATGAGAACACACATCAGAAAGACCGAGAAGCTATATGGAAAGAATATATAGAAAGAAATAAGGAACTGCTCAATTAGCGAACTTTTGTTATCATTCTGTTATCACGACTTATCAATCCCACCAAACATCGAAAAAGGACTTTCCGAGAAACCTCGGAAAGTCCCATAAATTCAATGAATTTTCGATTACTCGATGATAGTAGCCACACGACCAGAACCAACAGTTCTACCACCCTCACGAATAGCAAACGTAAGTCCCTGCTCCATAGCGATAGGATGAATCAACTCAATTGTCATCTCTACATTATCACCAGGCATACACATTTCCGTACCTGCAGGAAGGTTACATACACCAGTTACGTCAGTTGTTCTGAAATAGAACTGAGGTCTGTAGTTATTGAAGAAAGGTGTATGACGGCCACCTTCATCCTTTGTCAGTACGTAAACCTGCGCTGTGAATTTGGTATGGCAGGTAACTGAACCGGGTTTGGAAAGAACCTGTCCTCTTTCGATTTCAGTTCTCTGAACACCACGAAGCAATGCGCCAATGTTATCACCAGCCTGAGCCTCGTCAAGCAGCTTACGGAACATTTCAATACCAGTTACAACAGTCTTACGAGTTTCTTCCTTTATACCAACGATTTCAACTTCCTCGTTCAGGTGAAGTGTACCACGCTCTACTCTACCGGTAGCAACTGTACCACGACCTGTGATTGTGAATACGTCCTCTACAGGCATAAGGAAAGGCTTATCTGTAGCTCTCTCAGGATCAGGAATATAGGAGTCAACTGTGCTCATCAGTTCCATGATCTTGTCGCCCCATTCGCTGCTGGGATCTTCCAGAGCCTTAAGAGCGGAACCCTTGATAATCGGGCAGTCATTGAAGCCATATTCTTCAAGCTGCTCTGTAACTTCCATTTCTACCAGCTCAATAAGCTCAGGGTCGTCTACCATATCACACTTGTTAAGGAATACAACGATATAAGGTACGCCTACCTGACGGGAGAGAAGGATGTGCTCCTTTGTCTGAGCCATAACACCATCAGTTGCAGCAACAACCAAAATTGCGCCGTCCATCTGAGCAGCACCGGTGATCATGTTCTTAACGTAGTCAGCATGTCCCGGGCAGTCAACGTGTGCATAGTGTCTGCTGTCTGTTGAATACTCAACGTGAGCGGTAGAGATTGTAATACCTCTTTCTCTCTCTTCAGGAGCCTTGTCGATATTCTCGAAATCAGTAGCTTCATTACCAGCAACTCTTTCAGCAAGTACCTTTGTGATAGCTGCTGTCAGTGTAGTTTTACCATGATCAACGTGACCGATGGTACCAATATTACAATGGGTTTTCGTTCTGTCAAATTTAGCTTTCGCCATTTTTAAAGTCCTCCTTTAATTGATACAAACATTTTTTCGAAAAATATAATCAACTAGTTTGATTATATTAGATAATACTGATATTTTCAAGCACTATTTGTTTTTGCCTGATTGCAGATTCGGATTCGTTATCCTTCACGGCCTGAGGATCGCTTCTGATAACATTCAGGGCAGTATTCCCCTAATATCTGAATCAAGTCTCACGGAATGTGCGGTTATTCACATTCCCGAACATGAGCAGTAACTTATTTCCCTTTAGATGCCAATACCTTTTCCTGTACGCTCTTTGGCACCGGCTCATATTTTTCAAAGAACATGGAGTAATTACCACGTCCCTGTGTCCTGGAACGGAGATCTGTTGAGTAGCCGAACATCTCTGAGAGAGGTACATAAGCCTTAACCATCTTGCCTCCGCCGATATCCTCCATACCCTCAATACGTCCGCGGCGGGAATTGATATCACCGATAACATCGCCCATATAATCCTCAGGCATTGTTACTTCCACTTTCATAATAGGCTCAAGCAGAACAGGGCTTGCCTTCTGCATAGCATCCTTGAAGGCCATAGAACCGGCAATGTGGAATGCCATTTCTGAGGAATCGACTTCATGGTATGAACCATCGAATACGGTCGCATGAACACCCAGTACCGGGAATCCGCCAAGAATACCGCATTTCGCCGCTTCTTCAATACCTTCGCCTACGGCAGGAATGTATTCCTTGGGAATAGCGCCGCCCACTACTGTGGATTCAAACTTAAACAGTTCTTCTCCGTTAGCATCCATAGGCTCGAATTTGACCTTACAATGGCCGTACTGACCACGTCCACCGGACTGTCTTGCGTATTTGGAATCAACCTCAACTGTCTTTGTAAAGGTTTCTTTGTAAGCAACCTGAGGTGCACCTACGTTTGCCTCTACCTTGAACTCACGCAGAAGTCTGTCTACGATAATTTCCAGATGGAGCTCACCCATACCCGCGATAATGGTCTGGCCTGTCTCCTGATCTGTATGAGCACGGAAAGTAGGATCCTCCTCTGCAAGTTTTGCAAGAGCCTCGCCCATTTTGCTCTGTCCGGCTTTTGTCTTGGGCTCAATTGCAAGCTCAATAACCGGCTCAGGGAATTCCATGGATTCCAAAATAACGGGATGCTGCTCATCACAGATAGTATCACCTGTAGTGGTAAACTTAAATCCAACGGCTGCAGCGATATCGCCAGAGTAAACCTTATCAAGCTCTGCTCTCTTGTTCGCATGCATTTGAAGGATACGTCCCACACGTTCCTTTTTACCTTTTGTTGCATTTAATACATAGGAGCCTGCGTTCATTGTACCGGAGTAAACTCTGAAGAATGCAAGCTTTCCAACATAGGGGTCAGCCATGATCTTAAATGCCAGCGCTGAGAAAGGCTCCTCATCCGAGGAATGTCTCTCAATCTCATTGCCGTCCAAATCAGTACCCTTAATAGCAGGGATATCTGTGGGCGCAGGCATATATTCAAGAACCGCATCCAAAAGTTTCTGAACGCCTTTGTTTCTGTAAGCGGAACCGCAGCAGACAGGGATTGCGGTACACTCACATGTAGCTTTCCTTAAAGCTACTTTCATCTGCTCAACGCTAGGTTCCTCACCTTCCAGATAAATCATTGTCAGATCATCATCTAATTCACAGATTTTCTCAACAAGCTCCGAACGGTATAACTCAGCATCATCTGCCATATCAGCGGGAACATCAATAATATCAATGTTCTCTCCCTTGTCATCATTGTAGATGTATGCTTTCATTTCAAATAAATCAATAATTCCTTTAAATTCATCTTCTTTGCCAATCGGCAGTTGAAGAATAATTGCATTTTTACCAAGTCTGGTTCTAATCTGTTCTACAGCTCCATAAAAGTCAGCGCCTAAAATGTCCATTTTATTGATAAAAGCCATTCTTGGTACATTATAAGTGTCAGCCTGCCGCCAAACATTTTCTGACTGTGGTTCCACACCACCCTTAGCACAGAACACGCCTACCGCACCGTCAAGTACACGCAGGGAACGCTCAACTTCAACCGTAAAGTCAACGTGTCCGGGTGTATCAATAATATTGATACGATGCTCCAATGCGCCTGGCTTGGGTTTGCAGTTTTCCTCCAGAGTCCAGTGACATGTGGTGGCTGCTGATGTGATGGTGATGCCTCTTTCCTGTTCCTGCTCCATCCAGTCCATGGTAGCAGTGCCTTCGTGAGTATCACCAATCTTATAGTTAACGCCGGTGTAGTATAAGATACGCTCTGTCAGGGTCGTCTTACCTGCATCGATGTGAGCCATAATACCAATGTTCCTGGTTCTCTCCAACGGATATTCTCTTCCAGCCAAAGGTTTTTCCTCCTTATATCAGTCTAGGCATAAGCTCAGGACTTTATACCGATTTGTCCATCTGACTAGAAACGGTAATGTGAAAAAGCCCTGTTTGCTTCTGCCATTTTGTGCATATCTTCTTTTCTCTTAACAGCTGCGCCCGTATTGTTTGCAGCATCAAGAATCTCGTTTGCAAGTTTGTCCTTCATGGTCTTTTCCCCTCTCTTACGGGAAAAGGTTGTAAGCCAGCGAAGCGCTAAAGCCTGTCGTCTTTCAGGCCTTACTTCAATAGGCACCTGATAGGTAGCGCCACCGATACGCCTTGCTTTAACCTCCAGAACGGGCATGATGTTATTCATAGCCTCCTCAAAAACCTCAAGGGCCGGCTTGCCAGCTTTTTCTTCTACTTTGGCAAATGCGCCATATACAATCTTCTGGGCTACGCCTCTCTTGCCATCTAACATGATATTATTGATCAGCTTTGTAACCACTTTGTTATTGTATAAAGGATCTGCCAATACATCTCTTTTCTGAATATGTCCTTTACGTGGCACGGTTCTTCCCTCCTTAATAATCATTAAATCATCGGTACTCACAGTGTGTCTTTCTAATTTCACAGTTTGTGTACGTGCGGTAAATCTTATTACAAACAAATTCCTGCTACAGCAGTTTTATATCGTAACAGAATTCCAACACTAAATTAGCTTACATTTGTGGGTCCAATCCATTCCAAAAAAAACTATTTAGAAGCTTTCGGCCTCTTAGCGCCATATTTGGAACGAGCCTGCTTTCTGTTTGCAACTCCTGCAGTATCAAGAGTACCTCTGATGATATGGTATCTTGTACCAGGTAAATCCTTAACCCTGCCACCTCTGATCAGAACAACACTGTGCTCCTGCAGATTATGACCTTCTCCCGGAATATAACTTGTAACTTCGATTCCGTTAGAAAGACGGACTCTGGCAATTTTTCTTAAAGCTGAGTTAGGCTTTTTCGGGGTTGCAGTCTTAACAGCAGTACAAACACCTCTTTTCTGGGGAGCGGAAGTATCGGTTGCTTTCTTATGAAGGGAGTTCCATCCTTTCTGGAGAGCGGGAGCCGTTGACTTCTTTACTGATGTCTGACGTCCTTTCCTTACTAACTGGTTAAATGTTGGCATTCTGTTTCACCTCCTGTTTATGAAATGCTTCCGCTTTCCTTGTAAGCGGAATATCTTGAGAAACTGTGCGCTTTTATGGCATCATAACAGTTGCACATTTAAATGCACACTTAGATAGTATAATTGCTCCTTTTTTCCTTGTCAATACATTATTTACAAAATTCGTAGAAAATAAGAAGGTCCCAACTACAGGACCTTCTCAATTCATAACACTCAATATCCGTATTTATTTATACAAAACGTTCCTCAACAGACACATCAGCTACAGAATCCATTTGGTCTTCATCTATCATGTCTTCCGCATCTTTATCCGCAGCATCATACTCTGATTCCTCATCAAATTCTTCGTCAAAAAAATCCTCTCCATCTTCAAGAGCCTCGTCTATATATTCCTCATCCCAATTGTCTTCTGGTAATGCGTCTATTTCCTCGTCAAAAGAAAGTTCCGCATCCTCCTCCATATCAATATCAATGGTTCCCATCAGATCATTGTCAGTGGAAAGTCTTGTATTGCGGTAACGTCTCATACCCGTACCGGCCGGAATCAGCTTACCGATAATTACATTTTCCTTAAGGCCAATCAAAGGATCTACTTTGCCCTTGATAGCAGCCTCTGTCAGGACTTTGGTAGTCTCCTGGAAGGAGGCCGCCGATAAGAAGGAATTGGTGGCAAGGGCTGCTTTGGTGATACCCAGCATCACCTGCTTGCCTTCCGCAGGTTCTTTGCCCTCCTTAAAAAGCTGTTCGTTCAGATCTTCGTATTCCAGTACATCCACAAGGGTCCCCGGTAAGAACTCCGTATCACCGCTGTTTTCAATCCTGACCTTTTTCAGCATCTGGCGGACAATCACCTCGATATGCTTATCGCTGATATCCACGCCTTGGAGACGGTATACTCTTTGAACCTCTCTGAGCATATAATCCTGAACGGCGCGGATTCCTTTGATTTTAAGCAAATCGTGGGGATTTACGCTACCTTCTGTCAGCTCATCGCCGGCTTCTAATACGGCGCCATCTAATATCTTGATACGGGAGCCGTAAGGAATCAGGTAAGCTTTTGATTCTCCTGTTTCATCATTTGTAATGACAATTTCGCGCTTTTTCTTGGTATCTTTAATAGAAGCTACGCCACCGAACTCCGCAATAATTGCAAGGCCCTTAGGCTTTCTCGCTTCAAAAAGCTCCTCTACACGGGGAAGACCCTGTGTGATATCGTCACCGGCAACACCGCCTGTGTGGAAAGTACGCATCGTAAGCTGTGTACCAGGTTCGCCGATTGACTGTGCGGCGATAATTCCAACCGCCTCGCCTACCTGAACAGCCTCACCGGTTGCCATGTTGGCGCCATAACACTTGGAGCAGATACCAATATGTGAGCGACAGGTGAGAATGGTACGAATCTTCACCTTCTCTACCGGTTCGCCCTTTTCATCCACGCCAATGCTCAAAATCTTTGACGCACGGCTGGGTGTTATCATGTGATTTTTCTTTACGATTACATTTCCGTCTCTGTCTTTAATATCCTCACAGGAATATCTTCCCTGTATTCTGTCTTTTAAGCCTTCTATGGTCTCCTTGCCGTCCATAAATGCGGATACCCACATTCCGGGAATTTCATCACGGCCTTCCATACAGTCAACCTCGCGGATAATCAGCTCCTGGGATACGTCAACCATACGTCTAGTAAGATAACCGGAGTCTGCGGTGCGCAGCGCCGTATCGGACAGACCCTTACGCGCGCCGTGGGCGGACATAAAGTATTCCAGTACGTCCAGTCCTTCACGGAAGTTTGATTTAATGGGCAACTCAATGGTTCGTCCGGTTGTATCGGCCATCAGACCACGCATACCGGCCAACTGTTTAATCTGCTGGTTGGAACCACGGGCTCCGGAGTCAGCCATCATATAAATATTGTTATACTTATCAAGGCCGGCTAAGAGCACATCCGTCAGCTTTTTATCTGTCTCATTCCATGTTTCCACAACCGCACGATATCTTTCTTCCTCCGTAATCAGACCACGCCTGAAGTTCTGGGAAATCCGGTCTACAGTCGCCTGGGCTTCATCCAGCATTTCCTGTTTCTTTGCCGGCACCGTCATATCGGAAATGGAAACCGTCATGGCTGCTTTCGTGGAATATTTATAACCTGTGGATTTAATTAAGTCCAGCACTTCCGCTGTTACGGATGCGCCGTGTATATTGATTACTTTTTCAAGAATCTGCTTTAACTGCTTTTTGCCCACATGGAAATCCACTTCGGGCAGAAGAAGATTTTCCGGGTTGCTTCTGTCCACATACCCTAAATCCTGAGGGAGAATTTCATTGAAAAGAAATCTTCCCAACGTGGATTCTACAACTCCCGAAACATTTTCGCCTTCCGTATTTTTTCTGGTCACTCTCACTTTGATTCTGGAGTGCAGTGTGCAGTAACCGTTTTCATATGCTAAAATTGCTTCATTTACATTTTTAAAATATCTGCCTTCGCCCTTTGCCCCCGGTCTTTCCTGGGTCAGATAATAAATCCCAAGCACCATATCCTGTGAAGGCACCGCAACCGGTCCGCCATCTGAGGGCTTTAACAGGTTATTAGGCGACAAAAGTAAGAACCGGCATTCCGCCTGTGCCTCTACGGAAAGAGGAAGATGCACAGCCATCTGATCCCCGTCAAAATCCGCGTTGAAGGCCGTACATACAAGGGGATGGAGCTTAATAGCCTTCCCTTCTACCAGAATCGGCTCAAAAGCCTGAATGCCCAGTCTGTGCAGAGTAGGGGCACGGTTCAGCATAACAGGATGTTCCTTGATTACCTCCTCAAGCACATCCCATACCTGGGTATCCAGCCGCTCTACCAGCTTCTTTGCATTTTTAATGTTCTGGGAAATCCCTCTTGTAACCAACTCCTTCATAACGAAGGGTTTAAACAGCTCAATCGCCATCTCCTTAGGCAGACCGCACTGGTAAATCTTAAGTTCCGGCCCTACCACAATAACGGAACGTCCCGAATAGTCAACACGTTTTCCCAAAAGATTCTGACGGAAACGTCCTGATTTTCCTTTCAACATATCGGACAGAGATTTTAACGCCCTGTTTCCGGGGCCTGTTACAGGCCTGCCCCGTCTGCCATTATCAATCAGCGCGTCCACAGCCTCCTGGAGCATTCTCTTTTCATTGCGGACGATAATATCAGGCGCCCCCAGCTCAAGAAGCCTCTTAAGACGGTTATTACGGTTGATAATTCTTCTATATAAATCATTTAAATCCGAGGTTGCAAAACGTCCGCCGTCTAACTGTACCATAGGGCGCAAATCAGGCGGGATAACCGGAATGGCGTCCATAATCATCCATGAAGGCTCGTTTCCGGACTCCCTGAAAGCCTCCACAACCTCAAGCCTTTTGATGATCCTTGCCCGCTTCTGGCCGGAGGATTCCTTAAGGCCGGTTTTTAGTTCTTCTGCTTCTGTCTCCAAATCAATTGCCTGGAGCAGTTCTTTGATTGCCTCGGCTCCCATTCCCACACGGAATCTGCTCCCCCAGGTCTCTCTTGCATCCTGATACTCTCTTTCGGACAACACCTGCTTGTATTCCAGACTGCTGTCGCCCTTATCCAGTACAATATAGGAGGCAAAATATAATACCTTTTCAAGCACTCTGGGAGATAAATCCAAAATCAATCCCATACGGCTGGGAATCCCCTTAAAATACCAGATGTGGGATACCGGTGCAGCCAGCTCAATATGGCCCATACGCTCTCTGCGGACGCTGGCCTTTGTAACTTCAACGCCGCAACGGTCGCATACAACGCCTTTATATCTGATTTTCTTATATTTACCGCAATGACACTCCCAGTCTTTACTGGGACCAAAAATCTTTTCACAGAACAGGCCGTCTTTTTCAGGCTTTAGGGTTCTGTAATTGATGGTCTCAGGCTTTAAAACCTCGCCCCTTGACCATTCTCTTATTTTTTCAGGTGATGCTAAACCAATTCTGATGGCATCAAACGTCATTGGCTGATATACTTCCTGCTTTGTTTCTGACATAGCTAATCCATGCTCCTTTCAAAGTCTGGAGCTTCGCTCTATGGCAAATCTCCCGTTAAAAGAACTACATTCCTTCGCCCCTGTCACTACATCTGACCTGGCAAAATGTATGCTTTCTCGCGGACTTTGCAGCATTTGCTGTCACTGCAAAGTCCTGGATTAAACTGTTACTCCGGTTTCCCTATTCGTCATATGATTCGGAATTTAACACCGCCTCAAATTCTTCATCAAAACCGTCATCTAAATCTTCCTCATCATCAGCGCTTACAAGCTCGCCACTATCTTCGTCAAATTCCTGCTGCTGGTAGCCCATGGCCCCAAAGGAACCCTTGTCGTAATCGTAATTCTTATCATCACCTTCCATCTCATACCGGTAATCTGTGTCGCCGTAATCAATGGTTTCCATGATTTCAACCTCTGTGTTGTCATCTCGCAGTACCCGAACATCAAGCCCAAGGGACTGTAATTCCTTAAGCAGCACCTTAAAGGATTCCGGAATGCCGGGTTCAGGAATGTTATCGCCCTTGATGATTGCCTCGTAGGTCTTCACACGTCCCACTACGTCATCGGACTTCACCGTCAGAATTTCCTGTAAAGTATAAGAAGCACCATAGGCCTCTAACGCCCAAACTTCCATTTCTCCAAAACGCTGGCCGCCGAACTGAGCCTTGCCGCCTAACGGCTGCTGGGTCACCAGTGAGTAAGGGCCTGTGGAACGGGCATGAATCTTATCGTCAACTAAGTGGTGAAGCTTTAAGTAGTGCATGTGGCCAATTGTAACCGGGCTGTCAAAATATTCGCCGGTTCTGCCATCCCGAAGACGGACCTTGCCGTCCCTGGAAATAGGCACACCCTTCCAAACCTCCCTGTGGTCGCGGTTTTTGTACAAATATTCCATCACCTCAGGAAGCAGTTCTTCTTTATGCTTTGCTTCGAATTCTTCCCAGCTTAAATTCACATAATCATTGGCAAGATCCAGGGTATCCATGATATCAATTTCGTTAGCCCCGTCAAAAACAGGCGTAGCCACATTAAAGCCAAGAGCTTTAGCCGCCAGGGATAAATGAATCTCAAGTACCTGTCCAATGTTCATACGGGAAGGCACACCAAGAGGATTTAACACGATATCAAGGGGACGCCCATTGGGAAGATACGGCATATCCTCCACCGGAAGCACACGGGAAACAACACCCTTATTGCCGTGGCGGCCAGCCATTTTATCTCCCACGGAAATCTTTCTTTTTTGTGCAATATAAATGCGTACCGCCTGATTCACACCGGGAGAAAGCTCATCTCCATTGTCTCTGGTAAATACTTTGGCGTCTACAATGATGCCGTACTCGCCGTGAGGAACCTTAAGGGATGTATCTCTTACCTCCCTTGCCTTCTCACCGAAAATGGCACGAAGCAGCCGCTCCTCTGCCGTCAGCTCCGTCTCACCCTTAGGGGTTACTTTGCCCACCAGAATATCTCCCGCACGAACCTCTGCGCCGATACGGATAATTCCTCTCTCGTCCAAATCTTTTAAGGCATCATCACCAACACCGGGGACATCTCTGGTGATCTCCTCTGGCCCTAACTTTGTATCTCTTGCCTCTGCCTCATATTCTTCAATGTGCACAGACGTATACACGTCATCCTGCACCAGTCTTTCGCTTAAAAGAACGGCATCCTCATAGTTATATCCTTCCCAGGTCATAAACCCAATGAGAGGATTCTTACCTAATGCCAGTTCCCCTTCCGATGTGGAAGGGCCGTCTGCAATCACCTGTCCTGCTTTCACATGCTCCCCTTTAAATACAATGGGCTTTTGGTTATAGCAGTTGGACTGATTGCTTCGGGAAAACTTAATCAGACGGTATTCCATTTTCTCCCCATCATCACAGGTCATCCTGATTAGTTTGGAGGAAACATATTCTATCACACCTGATTTCTTGGCAACTACGCAGACACCTGAGTCCACGGCCGCCTTAGGCTCCATACCGGTTCCCACCGCAGGCGCCTCTGTGGTAAGAAGGGGCACTGCCTGACGCTGCATGTTTGAACCCATCAGCGCACGGTTGGCATCATCATTCTCAAGGAAGGGAATGAGAGCCGTTGCCACAGAAAATACCATCTTAGGAGATACATCCATATAATCAAACATAGACTTAGGATATTCGGAGGTTTCATCCTTGTAACGTCCGGACACCGTATTCCTTACAAAGTGGCCCTCTTTATCAAGCTGTTCACTTGCCTGTGCCACATGATAATTATCCTCCTCGTCCGCAGCCATGTAGACTACTTCGTCCGTGACCCTGGGATTTTTCGGGTCTGTTTTATCTATTTTACGGTAAGGCGCTTCTACAAAACCATATTCATTGATCCTTGCATAAGAAGCAAGGGAGTTGATAAGTCCAATGTTCGGTCCTTCAGGGGTCTCAATCGGGCACATTCTTCCATAATGGGAGTAATGTACGTCACGCACCTCAAATCCGGCACGGTCTCTGGAAAGACCTCCGGGGCCAAGGGCGGAAAGACGCCTCTTATGGGTCAGCTCACCTAAAGGATTATTCTGGTCCATGAACTGGGACAGCTGAGAAGATCCAAAAAATTCTTTCACCGCTGCCTGTACCGGCTTAATGTTGATCAAGATCTGAGGGGAAATTTCCTCTGCGTCATGGGTGGTCATTCTCTCGCGCACCACTCTTTCCAATCTGGAAAGACCGATTCTGTATTGATTCTGCAACAGTTCGCCTACCGCGCGAATACGCCTGTTGCCCAAATGGTCGATATCATCATCATTGCCAATACCGTACTCAAGATGAATATTGTAATTGATTGATGCGATAATGTCTTCTTTTGTAATATGTTTCGGTATAAGCTCGTGGACATTTTTCCGGATGGCTTCTGCAAGAGCCTCTGCATCCTCGCTGTATTCCTCGAGAATTTGTGCTAATACAGGATAATAAACATGTTCTGTGATGCCCAGCTCCCTTGGCTTGCAGTCCACAAAATGTGTAATATCCACCATCAGATTGGAGAGAACCTTGACATTCTTTTCCTCCGTCTGCACATATACATATGGCACAGCCGCATTCTGCAATTCATCCGCCAGCTCCAAGGTCACCTTAGTACCGGCTGCTGCCAAAATCTCACCAGTAGTAATATCCACTACGTCCTCGGCAAGCACATGACCTTTCAGTCTGTTCCTGAAGGACAGTTTTTTATTGAATTTATATCTGCCTACCTTCGCCAAATCATATCTTCTGGGGTCAAAAAACATAGCGTTAATAAGACTCTCCGCACTTTCAACGCTAAGAGGCTCCCCTGGACGAATTTTTTTATAAAGCTCTAAAAGACCTTCCTGATAATTCGTAGAAACGTCTTTACTGAAACTTGCCTCTATTTTAGGTTCATCCCCAAACAATTCTCTGATTTCGTCATTGGTGCCTACCCCAAGGGCTCTTATAAGGACTGTGATTGGCACCTTTCTGGTACGGTCAACACGCACATAAAAGATGTCGTTTGAATCTGTCTCATACTCCAGCCACGCACCACGATTGGGGATGACAGTGGATGAAAACAGTCTCTTACCAATTTTATCATGGCTGATTGCATAGTAAATACCGGGAGAACGAACCAACTGGCTTACAATAACACGTTCAGCGCCGTTTATCACAAATGTGCCTGTCTCCGTCATAAGGGGAAGGTCGCCCATGAAAATTTCATGCTCGCTGATTTCTTCCTTTTCCTTATTATATAGACGTACCTTAACTTTAAGAGGGGCCGCATAGGTTGCATCTCTCTCCTTGCATTTCTCGATAGAGTACTTTACATCATCTTCACACAATTCGAAATCTACGAACTCCAGACTTAAATGCCCGCTGTAGTCTGCAATTGGAGAAATATCATCAAACACTTCTTTTAGTCCTTCCTTCAGGAACCATCCATAGGAATCCTTCTGGACTTCAATGAGGTTTGGCATCTCCAGAACCTCTTTCTGCCGTGAGTAACTCATACGCATGTTTCTGCCTGCGGCAATGGGACGTATTCTGTTCTTTTCCATTGACAATTCACCCCGTTCTCTATGATATAATGTCACTAAATGCCTATCACACCACAATAGTGCACTTTCCATTCTACTACAAGCCCAAAATCGAGTCAATAAATATTTTTTTAATTTTTGGAAATTTTTTGTAAATTGAAATACATTAATGCCGCTTCACTTCCGTTTCAGGAACCTTCCCACAGCCAGCTGTTCTTATGCAGCAAACGCCATCACGCTTCACAAACCGGCATATTGTAAAAAAAGCTGTGTACCGCAGAATGCAGATACACAGCCCAGTTACGAAATCAGAATCTATGTGGCAATTACTTAAGTGTAACCTTAGCGCCCTCAGCTTCTAACTTGCTCTTAATGTCTTCAGCTTCTTCCTTGGAAATGCCTTCCTTCAGTGTCTTAGGAGCGGAATCAACAAGATCCTTAGCTTCTTTCAAGCCAAGGCCGGTAGCTTCACGTACAACCTTAATAACCTTAACCTTGTTAGGTCCAATCTCTGTGAGCTCTACATCGAACTCTGTCTTTTCTTCTTCTGCTGCGCCTGCATCAGCTGCCGCTGCAACTACAACACCTGCTGCTGCAGATACACCAAATTCTTCTTCGCAAGCTTTTACAAGATCGTTTAATTCTAATACGGTTAACTCTTTGATAGCGTCAATTATTTCCTGTGTGGATAACTTTGCCATTTTCATTTCCTCCATTTTTATTTTTATTCAATCGGTTTTAGTGTTTGGATGATTACCCGCTATAGGTTATGCCTGTTTTTGGCCAAACCTTATTCTGCTGCAGGCTCGCTTGCCGCTTCTTCGGCGGGTGCTTCGGCTGCGGTTTCCTCAGCGGGCGCTTCGCATGCGCCGGCGCCGCCTTTTTCCGCCAGCTGGTTCATAACACGTGCAAAGTTTGCAATCGGTGACTGGATACTTCCAAGTAGCTTGGAGAGCAATTCCTCTCTTGAAGGAATCTTTGCAATTTCCGTAATGCCTGCCGCGTCATATGCCAGCCCTTCAACGATACCGCCCTTAACTTCCAGTTTAGGAGCATCCTTTGCAAATTTACATATAATTCTTGCAGGAGCGGTTGCATCTGTCTTGGAAATTGCGATTGCGCTGGGTCCTTCCAGATATGGTGTCAGGCTTTCACAATCTGTTCCCTTAAACGCAAAATTCATCATTGTGTTCTTGTAAACTTTATAAACAATATCCGCCTCGCGAAGTTGCTTACGCAAATTGGTATCCTGCTCCACGGTAAGTCCACGATAGTCAACAAGAACAACCGACTGGGCGTCTTTGATGTTAGCTGAAATCTCGTCAATGACAGGCTGTTTCAATTCAACTTTTGCCACTTTCTTTACCTCCTTGTTAGATTTTAACGCCGAGAGAAGTTTTCATAACAACCGGCACATTCCGCGAACTGACTTTGTATTAACAGCAAATGCACCTTAGGACCATCCTTATGTCAACAAACGCTGCCGAACTTCGCGAACCGGATTATTATAATAAAAAACCTCTCCAAAGACGGAGAGGCAGAATTTTCTTTCAATATCACACTCTTCTCCTCGGCAGGCGATTCGCTTAACGCTTAAGCGATGTACTTACGTCTCCTCTGACTTATATCAGATTTGGACACCTGCTGTCTTCGGCATGGCCAAACGACCTTTTTTAAAATACCATATGTGTGTATTCATGTCAAGTTTTTCTTCTGAATTTTATGATTACTCGTAACAGTTCGTTACTTTTCACAGTTCAACCCTCGGCCAAACCACCACCACAAAAACTTCCGATATAGCTATTTTTTGCTTACAAATCCATTTTCATCTATCAATACGTCCGGCGACAGTTCCCGCATCAGAGATAAGATTCTCTCCTTCTCCTCCCCATATACCAAATCCACTCTGCAATCGGATTGAAGGGCTGGCAAAAACTGAAATGTTTCGAGCCCCTCCTTTCCTATCGTGACCCGGACCATTCCCGTATCCACGGTTTTGGAATTGAACCAAAAGTTTCCCATGCTGTAAATCACCGGCGTATCTCCAAAATAGGTGATTCCCTGCAGGCAATGGGGATGGTCGCCGATAATCAAATCTGCGCCTGCCTCGGCAATCCGCGGTGCCTGCTCGATTTGGGCCCAGTCAATTTCCGTCTGGTTTTCTGTGCCCCAATGAATATAAACAATGACAAAATCGCTGTTCTCCTTTGCCTGAGCCACCACCTCATAAAGCTTTTGTGGATTCAGGCACCGGAATACTCCCGCGCTGTTTTCCGTAGCGCCCTTTGTATCAGGGTTCTCGATCCGCTCTATCTGAGTGGCCGCCACAAAAGCAATCTTCCTGTCGTTTACAATAAAATATAAAGGCGCGCTGGCTTCTTCCAGATTTCTGCCGGCGCCCACCGCCGGTATTTCAGCAGCCGCAAGGGTATCTAAGGTATCCAAGAGCCCTATTTCTCCAAAATCATAAATGTGATTGTTGGCCAGTACCGCCACATCTATCCCCATATCGTGCAGATAGGATACCGCCCCGGTGTCCGCCCTGAAGGTAAAGGTCTTCTCCTCCGTAGGTGTCCCTCTGTCCGTAAAGGGAAATTCATTGTTGGCCACCATAATATCTACCCCGCGCATTTGCTCAAGCACAGATTGGGAAACGCCGTTCTCTATCGTCCTGCCCCTGGTCAGCAGATTCGCCATAATTGCATACTCGTCATCCAGAAGGATATCGCCTATAAAGCCTATTGTCACCTTATCCTTTTCGCTGCCCTCCCGGGAAAAAATCTTATTTGCCTTCCTATATTCCGCATCGGATAATTCTGCTTCATACCGGGAAGGCGACTGCGCATCAGGAGCTGCTTCTTCCCCGGTTTCATCTTTTTCTTCCAGCGCCTCCGTCAGATTCCCCTGCAAATGATGAAAAGTTTCCTGGGCGTACACACTCTTCGTAACCCCCTTGCTCCCTTCCCCCTCCTGGGACAAAAGCTTTAAAAGCAGTATCCCGGCTATGCCTAGCGAAAGCATGATAAAAAGAGTAATGGAAAAAGTAGTTACCACGCCAAAGCCGCGCTTTTTCTTTCTTCTTTTTCTTCCTTTATTTAATTGTAGATTTTGCTTTTTTACTTTTCGCTTCATAACTACAGCATACCACATTCCGTCCTATATGCCAAATATGCTTTATCGCATCCTAATTTATTGTTTATGGAATGATTGCACAGTCACGCCTCGCCGGTCAGCATATCGAAGCAACAAATACCATCATTCTTTCGTGAGAGCGCTTATTTTAAAAAAGCCATCCCTTAAAAGGAATGGCTTTTCATTCGTTTTATAGCAGTTCAGATTCGGCTTCTCTGTTACGAAATCTGTCCATTTTAAATTGCCTTCGGCAAGGGGCAGATTTCTTCTTGGCCCAGTTTACACATTCTGGGAGAATGTGTTCTCTCGAACTTTGTACCAAGCGTCAAGTCCTGCGCTGAACGATTACTCCGGTTCAAAAATTAGAATTTCGCTGTATTGACCTTCACTCCGGGTCCCATGGTGGAAGTAAGGGTAATACTTCTTAAATACTGTCCTTTCAATGCTGAAGGTCTTGCCTTAACAATTGCCTCCATCAAAGCGTCAAAATTTTCCTGAAGCTTTGCTTCATCAAAAGAAGCTTTTCCAATCGGGACATGAATGATGTTGGACTTATCAAGTCTGTACTCAATTTTACCGGCTTTAATATCATTGATTGCCTTTGTAACATCCATGGTTACTGTTCCGGCTTTCGGGTTAGGCATCAAGCCCTTCGGTCCCAAAATTTTACCCAGACGGCCTACAATACCCATCATATCAGGGGTAGCAACTACTACGTCAAAATCAAGCCAGCCTTCGTGCTGAATTCTTGGAACCAGTTCATCGCCTCCCACATAGTCAGCCCCTGCAGCTTCCGCCTCATTTACCTTATCACCTTTTGCAAATACTAAAACCTTAACTGTCTTACCTGTACCATTCGGCAATACAACCGCTCCACGAACCTGCTGTTCCGCATGACGTCCGTCACAACCGGTCCTGATATGAACTTCCACTGTTTCATCAAACTTTGCAACTGCTGTCTTTTTAACCAGTGCAATTGCTTCTGCAGGCTCATACGTTGTTGCACGGTCGACCTGCTTTGCAGCCTCTAAATATTTCTTTCCATGTTTCATTATTAATTCCTCCTATGGTTCAATCGGCGCATCTTCTAAATCCAAATTCCTGCCGATCCCCATCAATTAGGATGCCGGCATAAATTTTTGTGATTGAAAAATTTTCATTTTTCAATCTATCGCCTCCCACTTTCACAAATTTATTGTTTAATCCACTACTGTGATACCCATACTTCTTGCTGTTCCGGCAATCATGCTCATAGCCGCTTCAAGGCTTGCCGCATTAAGATCAGGCATTTTCATCTCAGCGATCTCCTGGAGTTTCGCCTTGGAAATCGTTGCAACCTTTGTCTTGTTAGGCACTGCCGAACCTGATTTGATATTGCATGCCTTCTTAAGAAGTACTGCAGCAGGAGGAGTTTTCGTAATAAAACTAAAACTTCTGTCTGCATATACTGTGATTACAACAGGGATGATCACATCCCCCTTATCAGCCGTTCTTGCGTTGAACTGCTTTGTAAATTCAACAATGTTAACCCCATGCTGTCCAAGTGCAGGACCAACCGGGGGTGCTGGCGTAGCTTTACCAGCAGGGATCTGTAACTTAATGTATCCTTCTACTTTCTTTGCCATTGTGGCACCTCCTATAAATAATGCAATTTCTTCCGTCTCCCTCCGGGACAGAAACTAACTTTTCCGACCACTCGTATTCCTGTCGGGATACGGTTGCATCGTGGTATGGCGCAGAATCGCTTCTGCTCCCACAGCCTGCGCTTGCGCAGACTTACTATAAAGTTGCTCTATATTTATACCGATATAAACCGGCTATAAATATCCTGTTTACCAATACCCAAACCAACAGATTCGTCCAAAATCTGTTTTAAGACATTTTCCTGACTTCTGCAAAACTGATTTCCACCGGTGTTTCCCTGCCGAACAAATCCACATTAATGGTCGCTGTCTGTTTTCCGTAGTCCATCCGCTGTACCACGCCCACCGTATCCTTCCACACACCGGCCACAACAGCAATGGCGTCTCCTTCCGCAAAATCAACGGAAATATTTTCCGTTTTGATTCCGAGGGGCTTCATTTCCGCTTCTGTTAGGGGGACCGGTTTGCTCCCAGGACCCACGAAGCCCGTCACGCCTCTTGTATTACGGACAACGTACCATGTGTCGTCATTCATAACCATATTTATCAGGACATAACCGGGAAACATTTTTTTCTGGACCGTTCTCTTTGCACCGTTCTTTAGCTCCACCACGTCCTGAAGCGGCACACGAACCTCCAGAATTTCTTCTTCCAAATGTCTGTTCTCGATTGTTTTTTCTATATTGGCTTTTACCTTATTTTCATATCCGGAATAGGTATGCACTACATACCAGTTTGCCTCTGCCATACAATTACCCTCGCTCTACAGACTTGTCAGGAAATCCACACCATACTGCATCAGGAAATCCAGCACAGCAATCACTGCACCCAGCACCACCGAAATACATACAACTGCAACGGACTGCTTCATAAGCGAATCCTTATCCGGCCATGAAATCTTCTTAAATTCAGCCTTTACACCCTTGAAGAAATCAGGCTTAGCTGTCTTTACCGCTTTTTCTTTATTTACCTTTTTAGCAGAATCTGCCATTTTTAACTCCTTTCAGATGCAAATAAAACCACTTATTTAGTTTCCTTATGCAACGTATGGGTTCTGCAGAATCTGCAATATTTCTTGATTTCCATCCTGTCGGGATGCGTTTTCTTATCTTTCGTAGTGTTGTAGTTACGCTGCTTGCATTCTGTACATGCCAATGTGATTCTTGTACGCATGATTTTTCCTCCAATCTTTTACCGGATTTTGTGCATAAAAAAAAGACCTAAAATCTAATCTCGTTTGATAACTATAACATATACTCACTTCACAGTCAACTGAAATTTACTTTTTTTGTAGTAAAATCCTAATTGTATTAGCGTCCTTTCTGTGATAGAATTATTTTATAAAAATTTAATTTTTTAATCTTTATTTTTTAAATTGATCGAACGAAATATAAATATATAGAATTTTGTTTCAACATATAGGTTTTTGCCCCGCATTTATGAAAATTTTCTTATTTTTTTATATTATAAGCTCCAGAATATATTTATATTAAGAAAATTTTCCCGTCAAAAGGTGTTGACGGTACGCAATTCATGGAAGAAAGGAGAGGGTAGCCTATGTCATACTACAATATATCATTAAATAGTTTTTATAATCACTATCTTACTACCTATGCCCCAAAAGCCGATACCAGATACGATATGCATGGCAAGCGGGAGCTGCGCAACATTTACAATTCCATCGTAAAACTGAATAAAGACTCTCCTTTGTATATTCTGGATTCCAGCAAGGAATCCCGGGAGTTTGCCGTTGGCTTAAAAGAAAATGCCAGAGAGCTGCGCAATACAATCGCCTCTCTTGGCGGTCTTGACGAAAGTAAAATGCTTGCCAAGAAGGGAGCTTATTCCAGCAACACAGACATTGCCACGGCCTCCTACATCGGAGATGGCAGCAGCGAAGGGGTTATTCCGCCTTTTGAATTGGAAGTAACTGCTTTAGCTGCCAACCAAGTAAATCTTGGAACCTTCCTCCCCGGCCACGAAAAGGCTAAGCTTTTGCCAGATTCCTATTCCTTCGACATAACCGTTAATGATTTAAGTTATGAATTCCAATATAATGTCCGTGAAGGTGAGACAAACCGTGATTTACAGGATCGCCTTGCCCGTTTGATTACCAATGCGGATATCGGGCTTACCGCTGATATTTTGGCAGATGACAAAGGGAATTCTTCTCTGCGGCTTTCTTCCGCCAGTACCGGTTTAAGACCTGGAAAACATTATATCTTTCATGTATCAGATGACCAGACCAGTAAGCAGTCCGGCACAGTGGATTATCTTGGGCTTGATTATGTGGCAAGACAACCTTCCAATGCCCAGTTCCTTATTGACGGAGAGCCCCGCAGTTCTTCCTCTAACCAGTTCTCCATCGGTAAACTGTTTGAAATTACTTTAAATGGTATCAGCAACGCGGAAGGGGAAACCACAGAAATCGGTTTAAAAACCGACTTAGACTCCTTCACGGAAAATGTCAGTGAGCTTATATACGGTTACAATTCTTTTATCAGGGCTGCTGCCGAATATCAGGATTCACATCCAAGGAGCAGCAAGCTTATAAAAGAAATGGATCATATATCCCGCAATTATCAGACTGATCTTGAAAAAATTGGTTTTACCTTTGAGGATAACGGCCAGCTTACCGTAGATGACAAGGCGTTCAAACACTCCATATTAAGTGATGGGATGCGCGATCAGTTCTCCACCATAAAAGATTTCACCAATTCCATCTTGCGAAAAACCAATCAGGTTTCTTTAAATCCGATGGAATATGTGGATAAAACCTTGGTGGCTTATAAGAACCCTGCAGGTCATAATTTTGCGGCGCCTTATATGACCAGCAATTATAGTGGAATGTTTTTTAACAGCTACTGTTAACCTGCCATAAGAAATTATGTTATCGTGCAAGAAGTAGTTGATTGGTTAAAATTTTCAAGGAGAATCCTTACGATTCTCCTTGTTTTTTGCCTCTGTTTTGAGAATCAGCACGCTCCCACGCAAAGCATAGCCCTATTTATTTTTCCAGTTCTTTTTCTGCAAGGTCAAGGGCCGCTTCAATTACCTTGTCCATGTCATAATAGCGGTACTGCCCAAGCCTTCCCCCGAAAATAACATTTTCCTCCTTCTGCGCCATTTCCTGATACTTAGCAAAAAGCTCATTGTTTCGTTCATCATTAACAGGATAATAGGGCTCTGCTCCCGGTGTCCATGCAGCCGGATATTCTCTGGTAATAACCGTACCCTCGCCCTGGCCAAAGTTAAAATGCTTATGTTCAATCACACGGGTATAAGGCACTTCTCTTTCCGTGTAATTAATGACGGCATTTCCCTGATAATTGTCAACTTCCGGCATATCTTCCTTTTCAAATTTAAGCGAACGGTACTCCAGATTTCCCAGACAGTAGTCAAAGTACTCATCAATCATGCCGGTATACAATACTTTGTCATAGGAAACAGTATCTTCTCCTTTAAGCTCCGCTTCCTTCTGCCCCCTTAAAAATTCCTGATACCTTGTGTTTAACCTGACCTCACACTGTGCAAGCATTTTCTCAACGACTTTCGTGTAGCCATCTACCGGAATCCCCTGGAATTTATCTGAAAAATAATTGTTATCGTATGTAAACCGTAAAGGCACTCTCTTAATTATGAAGGCCGGAAGCTCCTTGCACTCCCTTCCCCACTGTTTCTCCGTGTAGCCTTTGATTAATTTTTCATACACATCACAGCCTGCCAGAGATAAAGCCTGCTCCTCCAAATTACGGGGTTCGCCAATTCGCAGCCCCTCTATCTGTCCTTTTATAAGCGCCTTCGCCTCCTCAGGTGTCTTAATTCCCCACAATTTGCTGAAGGTATTCATATTGAAGGGAAGATTATAAATTTCATCTTTATAAATCGCCATAGGAGAATTAACGAAGTGGTTAAACTCGGTAAATTGATTCATATAATCCCAAATTCTGCGGTTTGAAGTGTGGAAAATATGCGCTCCATATTCATGCACATGGATTCCGCGCTTTAGACTTGTGTATATGTTTCCCGCCACATGCTCTCTTTGGTCTATCACCAGGCATGTCCGCCCGTTTTCGGTCATTTTATGAGAAAAAGCTGAACCAAAAAGTCCAGCCCCTACTACCAGATAGTCAAAATGTTTGCCCATAAGTTTACTGCTCCCTATACTTCTCAAGCTGAACATAATCTTCCATCATTTCAAGAATTTTCTTACGTCCCTTCTTGTTTAACTGAATATAATACTGCATAACCCTGTTCTCCAGAATCTTCTCACCTAAAACCTCGCCTCTTTCAAGAGATGAAAAATCAACCGGATTCAGACTTAATCTATCACACATGCGAATGACTGTGCCGTACGCCATCCCCTCAATGCCTCTGTCCAGTGCTGTCACCAGCGTACTATAGGGAATCTCCATATCAATGGCAAACTGTCTCACGCTCTTATACTGTTTCAATATCTCCTGTTTTAAAATTTCTGCTTTTGTCATGTTGAAACCTCCTTGTCAGGGCTATAGTGCCTTCATATCTCGTCATATGTGGTTAGTATATCACACACTTAATTTTTAGTCACTTAAAAAAATATAAACTTTGTATTAATACGTACTAAAGTACTATTTTTCAGGCAGAAATCGAACCGTAATGGCATGAAATAATATGCATTTCCCTTTCTTTTACATATAGATAACTATTCTAACGTTAAATTCTCCATTTTCCGTATGAATTATCATTTTGCCATGATACTTTTTAACCACCCGCTTTACCTCCTTCAATCCCCAGCCATGAATCCTTTTATCCTCTTTATTCGTAAGGAAATTACCCCTATATTTCTTTACCCTATATCCTTCGTAAGGATTGCTGGCCTTCAAAAGAAAGGTTGCCTGTTCTGCTTTTATCGCCAGATGCAGCTTCCTTTTATCACCCTCTAATTCTGTTAATGCTTCTATTGCATTGTCAAGCAAATTGCCAATTAAAATGTTTAAATCTATGTCGCTTACCGTAACTTCTTTTTCAATGTCGATTTGGCACTCCACTTTTATTTGATATTTTCTGGCTGTTTCCAATTTATAATTGAGAATAGAATCAAGCCCAATACTTCCTGTATTGATGATATGTATAGGTTTCTTGATTTCCTCCAGTCTTTCTCCACAGTATTCCAGCAGCATGTCATATTGACCCTTTTCCAGGTATCCCATTTCAAGCGCATAATGATTCGCCATATTATGGCGTAGTATACACAGTTTCTTCCACCTTTCTTTAAACTTTTTGTATTGCAGGCGGAAAGACTCATTCTGCTGCCGTGCCAGCTCATTTTCCTTATCTTTCTTTACATATGTCCACAGCTTTTGATGTTCATAATATGCCTGCAAATTCAGAACCGCCAGGACTGCTGCCGCCAGCTCTTGTGATAAGCCTATATGTTGACAGGTATTTTCCCAGATGGCATAACAAATAATCATGCTTCCTATTGGAACCAAAAATAATTCAAACCAATCTGCTGATTTCATTTGGATTTGCTTAACAAAAATCACAAGAACGATTTCCACAAACAGAAAGAAGAACAATTGAGAAATTATATTTCTGACTCCCGGATACAGGATCAGTGCAAGATGCCTTTCCCTTGCTGATACTGCCGGAAAAATTAAAAAAAATGCCGCGATCCCTTCTGCCGCAAACTTTAACGCTGCCACACAATTCATTAAAATTACTTTCACTTTTATATGTCCGCGGTATAATGTGCATAATGTCACAAAATTAACACTCCAGGCATATAAGTAAAGTAATGACTTATACCCTGCAAATAAATTACCGCCTGTTTTCCAGAATAGGAAGCACATACTCCAGCCCGCCGTTAAAAGCAGTTTGCTTTTGTATTTTTTCCCCAAAAATTGTTTATATAAAATATGCTGCGTGCCAATAAAAAAAATGTCCATGATACAGGTCAAAACTTGTGTCTCCATATATTTTCTCCGCCACCTGTATTTTAGAACCATAAATAATCTTACCTTAATGGTTCAGATTAAGCTATTAGCACTATAATTTCATATTTCAGGCCTGTAAATCACCTCCCGGGGCAAACTTTCAGAACAATAATTCCAAGAATCAAATGAATCCCCAAGCCGCCGCTCCGCGGCAGCACAAATCCTGACGGAGAATGCCTGTATTTTGGGCATATTGGGATGCAAGCACAAATTTGTAGATTGAAAAATTTTTGATTTTTCAATCTATTTACCTTCATTGTCTTCCAAATCGCTTTTTAACAGCTTGAAAACGTAACTATAATTCCTAAGTAGCTCCGGCAAAACCTTCATCTCCGTATTTGAAAAATCCTCCAAAATACCGGCAATTTCATCGCTGTAAATTGTTCTGCTGCCTGTTTTCATACTTCCACACAAAAGCTCATCCACCGAACACTCAAGCGCATCGGCAATCCTGACAAGCTTTTCCAATCCTATTTTACTCCTTGCGTTTTCCACATTACTGATATGCTGTGTCGATAAATCAGTCCGTGCAGCCAATTCTGCCTGGGACATTCTTTTTACTTCTCTTTTCTTTTTAATTCTGGCTCCTAAATCTTTATAATCCACTTTCACCTGTTTTCTCCCCCGTAAAGATCTATCACAACGGATATGAAATTTCGCATATTAACAAAAACCATTTTATAGAAATAAAGCTTTCAGCAAAATCAATTATAGAAATAAAATATCTTTATAATTATATTTTTGGTGATTTTTTCAAAGCATGAAACAAAACATAAAGCGAAAGGCAGGGAATCAATATCCCTGCCAAAAGAAAGCGGCAGCGTTTTCAGATATAAAACGCGCCTCAGAAATGAATGCATCTTCAATTATATACAAAAATGTTTTCTATTTTTGTTCATGTAATAATTAACAGCCTGCATGTAACTTTTGGCATACGCTCAAATAGGACTGCGTTTTATCTATGCCGTGCAGATTAAAAACATGCGGAAACAGCATTTCATGAAAGCAAACCCATTCTAAAAAGTTTAACCTGCTCACACCTGAAGCGGCTGATCGGCAGCCTGTCTCCATTATCCATAATGATATGTCTGGGATGATACTCTCTTACCTTTCCACAATTTACTAAATAAGACTGATGGATGCGAAGAAATTGACAATTGTAATAAGCCAGCGCGTCTTCTACCTCATTCAACTTTTGGTAAAAAACATATTTTTCTCCATTTTCCGTAACCACCTTAACCTTACGCTTTTCACTGACAAAGTAGAGCACTTCTCCTAACGCAATGTTGATAGTTATTTTATTATATTGCAAGGTAAATATTTCATAATAAGATTTATGTTCTCTGGCAATCCTGTCCATTGCTTCAAATACTTTTTCCTTCGATATGGGTTTATCGATATACTGACAGGGATAAATCCGAATCACCTGCTTAAGATATTCTTCGTATTGTGTAACAAACACAATGCTTACCAGGCTATTTTTCTCTCTAATTTTTGTGACAGCTTCCATGCCATTCATTCCGCTAAGCTCAATATCCATAAATATTGCCGCGAAATCCCCCATATCCTCCTGCTCAAAGATAACATCTTCTCCACTTGCAAATCTTTTAATCTGTACATTGAGGTGTTGCTCTCCCGCCCACATTTCGATATATTCTGCCATTTTTTCCACAAAAACAAGAATATCATCACATACCGCAATCCGTAACATTTAAAATTCCTCCTTTGTTTTCCGAATATCCCACGCTATTATATCGGTATTTCGTTTATACTGAAATCACGTACGGAAATTATTTATTTTTATAGTTATAAAAATATTTGCACAAATCTACCCCCTAAAATTTATATACTCAAACTTCGCACTTGAATAAGTGCCTATGCACCTTGAAAATTCAATAAAAACTGGCAATAAAATAGCA
>NZ_QZDT01000048.1 GCF_009917485.1 Parablautia muri | reverse complement strand
TACAAAAAAAGAACAGGGTACATATTTCTACATACACTGTTCTTTGCATCGTCCTTATCTAAATGACATTGGTCTTTTTCCCACCAGATTTTATCTGCATAGGATATACAGGCTTCTTTTACGGAATCTGATAATGGGATATACCGGTCACGGTCAGTCTTTGCTTCACGGATCGTAAGAATCCTATCTTTGAGATTCACATCCCTGCAGCGAAGTCCGACAACTTCTGACACACGAAGCCCACAGCCATAAAGAATCCGGAAGATCACTGGTAACGCCAGATGCATATTTCTTGCAACTTCTTTGGGTTCTGTTTCATCAGCGGCTTTGATCACAGCTGCTATCTGCTCATGCGTAAATATATATGGTACAAATGAACTGTGATTCAAACCCTTCACTTCTGGCATGATATAAGCGTCATAACCAAGGTTATTAAGGTATATGGCAAACTGTCTTATGCAGGTAATGCGGTGTGACCGACTTTTTTCGGATTCACCTGCCCGGGGCGCTGTCCATTTTTCTGCAAGGGAGCGGGATATTTTTATTTCTGTGACACCCTGTTCTTCACTGAAACGGCAAAACCGGGATAAACATTTCGGTTCATCTGCATATTTAAAACCTGTGCTTCTTTTGTACTGAATGAATTCCTGGGCAACTTCCGCAAATGAACCTGTCATGGATGGGGATTTTCTGACTCTTGTCATTAGATTGCCACCTCCAATGCGCATTTCCGAAGCTCGGTGATATCAATATGAAGATATGCCATTGTAGTTTCAGTAGTTGTGTGCCCCAGGATTTCTGAAATGACCGGAAGCGGAATCTCATGCTCCAACAGGCGACTCGCAAGGCTGTGGCGGAGTGTGTGGGAGCCTTTCTTTTTCCCTTTAAGATGGATTCCCAATCTCTGGAGACGTACCCTTACAAGGGCGCCGACCGCACCCGGATTGAAATCCGTGTAAGGAGGAACCTGCCTCACAAAAACGTGATCCGAATCGGTTTTAGGCCTTGCGTTCTTCAGATAGTTAATGATCGCTTCGCCAACATCTTCTAAAAGAGGAAGTTCTAACGGATTTCCTGCTTTTACCTGGTTTAAATGGATTACTTCTCTTTCCCAGTCGATATTGGAAAACCTTAAATTTGCGACATCGCTGCTGCGTAATCCAAGTCTTGCAATCAGAAGAATGATTGCATAATCACGGATTCCGCAGAGATTCCCAAGGTCAATCGAATCAAGAAGTTTCGTCACCTCATTCGCTGAATACGAAGAAGGTAATCGGATCTGCCTGTTGTAATGAGGGTTTGGAAGTTTTGAAAACATCTCCTGCTCCATAAGACCATGTTCATAGCAGTATTTCAGATAATAGCGCACCGCACGCATTGTATGATTTATGGTTGGTTTTTCATAACAGTTCAAAGATGCCATGAAATCCAAAACGTCTTTGAGAGACAGTGTATCTAAAGAAGCAATGTTCTTCCTGCTTAAAAACGTAAAAAAGCGTTCCAGATATAAACTGAAAATCTTATTTGATTTTTTTATTATCCCGATATCTTCTCGATGGGAAATATATGCTTCTGCGCTATATCTAAATCCCTCTGGGAAAGTATACGCTCTTTTATCCATGGCAAAATAAAGAACTACATTCCCTGAACTCTGGTATTCTGCCAAAGCATTTATACAACGGGAATAGGCGGTACACCATTTTTTCAACGCTATCTTAGATGACATAGAATAATGGTCTTCTAAAAACTGTAATCCAAAATCCATGCTGAAAGAATCAGTACCTTGTTCGTGGGAGTAGAGCAAAAGCTGTTTTGTAAGAGTTTTAAATACTTTTTGGTAATAGCTGGATGCACCTGCCTGTACGAGTGCTTCCCCGGTTTGGTTGATCAGTTGCTGCAAAGTTAATTTTTCCATCATGTGTTCCTCCTTAAGTGATTTGATAAAATACACTTAAATCGTGATAGATTATGGAAAGTAAATCAACCTAAAAATGCTTTATTCATAAGGATTTCTATTGCCAACTTTGCATAATATATAGCTTTTCATAACCGACTCCGCCTTTCTGGTTTGCGATTGCGATTATTTTACACATGATAATTCTCCTTTGCTTTCTACTGGTTTTCTTTTACGTTGCTTTTCCTGACTTCCACATAAGTCCTGTAATATTTCTTTGTCCCTTTGTTTGGGAACATATCGGAAAACTCCGTCACCTCGATTTTCGGGTTCCTCTGTAAAATCTTCCCGAACCACTTAATATCGTTCTTTGTTCCCATAAGCCTGACTTTTAACATCAATCCCGTCCTCCGAACATGGCGTACAGATTGTGGTTATACGTTGCATATTCCGGATACCTGATCTGTACCGCCTGCCAAAAATAAGGTGCATAGGCACAGCAGAATAATTCCTCCACTGTATAAAGCCTGCACTCGTCCACCTGTTCCTCCGCATCATCATAATCAAAGACACTTGGCGTACCATTGCAGTAAAGGTTAAACGCCATCCTGACTACTTTTAAACTCCCGCTGGTCTGCCATCCTTCATGCAGACACTCCGTTTTTACACAGCCTGTCTTAAAGTTATAAATGCTTTTGATATTTCTTCTTGTGTCATCGCTGATACCAAGACAATATACAAGTGCTTTGTGGTACACGTCCTGATACCTGACCTCTTTCAATTTCTCATAGTAGAATTTTTCATGTGCATCGCTGATAAAAATAATCGCTTTCTCTTTTTCTGCTCCTAACGCTGTACTACTCATTCTTTCTTCCTCCATTCTTGATGATTGACTATAACAAACAAGGACAGCCCTATTCGTTAGAATAAGATTGTCCTTTAGGCGCTATATTAGGTTGTTCCTCTACATCATCAAGTATTATTCAGTACTACCGGGTAAAAAATTGATGTACAATTGATGTACTAACCCTATTTTAATGTACAACAAAAACTCTTTTTAATCCTCAAGAAGTTTCCGTTTTCTCTCAATCATTTCGTCAATTCTTTCTATGAAAGACGCTACATCCTTGACATTTTCGCATCTTTCGATACGTCCGTCAGGATATACCCTTTTTGATATGCTCCCGGCTCCGACAGCGATAATGGTCTGTTTTTCCTCCATAATCAATATATTATAAATCCCAAACTTATGCCCCTCCGTGCTTTGCCGCATACTTGCAACGTCAGTCTCATCCGTCCTCTTTAAGCTCTTTCCACCCTTCTCCTCTTTTCCAGCCCTGGCATATCCCACATTTTCAAAATTACCGGACATATTTTTCTGGCGGTACAGATAATAGGGCGCCATTCCCATCCGCCTGGCCCCTTCTGCCATGATATGCATGGTTTCATCCGTATTTTTCAGGGAAGATATTCCATTTTCCATCACCCACTGATTTAACCTGGAAGCCCGCTTAATGGCCAGCGAATGTACCGTAAGGCTGTCCGGATTTAGTTTTTCGATTTCTGTCATGGTTTTTTGCACATCTTCTATGGATTCTCCCGGCAATCCCAGAATCAAATCCATATTGATGTTAGTAAAACCAACCTCCCTTGCCATGGCAAAAGCTTCCCTCACCTGTAAAACCGTATGCTTTCTCCCGATTAAATCTAAGGTCTCCTGTTTCATTGTCTGGGGATTGACTGAAATTCTGTTGACCCCATACTCTTTCAGCACACTAAGTTTTCCCGGTGTGATGCTGTCCGCACGCCCTGCCTCAACCGTAAATTCCTTCAGATTAGAAAGGCTAAAGCTATTTTTTATTTTGGAAAGAAGTCTTGCAAGCTCCTCCGGCTCTAAAGTGGTTGGTGTCCCGCCGCCAATATAAATGGTATCTAATACCTTATCCTTATAGCTTTCCGCCACAAAATCAATTTCCTTTTCCAGTGCATCCAAATAAAAACCGATTTTCTTTTTCCAGGAAGCAATCGGATAGGAGGTAAAGGAACAGTACAGGCAAGTGGTGGGACAAAAAGGAATCCCAATATACAGGCTATACCCATTCTCATAGTGAAGATCATCAAGCAGTATCTTTTCTCTTTTGGCAATCTGTAAAGACAGCTCTCCCTTTTCATCACTGATGAAATAGGTATCTTTCATATACTTTAAGATATCCTCATCCCTTCTGCCCTCCTCCAACATAGACATAGGAATTTTGGTTGGGCGAATTCCTGTAAGCGTTCCCCAGGGAAGCTTCTTTCCCGTATGTTCTGAAAGTGCCTCGTAGATCAGCTTCTTTAAGCGGTTTTTCACCTCCGGCCGCTCTATGCCCGCAGGCAGCAACGCTTTCCGGCCACCAAAAGAAGCCGTTCCGCTCCCCCCACTGACATGGGTAAGCCAAACAGCTTCCTTCTCTAAATGAATATGCAAAGTTTCCTTTGAGTCTGAGCTTTCTTCCTCTCCAACTAGTACCTTTACTTCATCAGCAGGATAAAAAGCTTTCACCAGAGAATGAATATCATACTCAAATCCTGACTGATTTACCGTAACTTTAATAAACTCTTCTTTCTTCATCTTGTCATTGTTTCCCTTATCTTTTAAAGTTTTATCTTTATTCCACCGTTACTACTTTGGCCAGATTTCTTGGCTTATCTACGTCCAATCCCTTATCAAGGGATACATAGTAAGCAATCAGCTGTAACACAATGGAGGCCGGCATCACCATAAAAGGATCATCCATTTTCGGCAGTCTGTAAACACAGCTCCACTGTTCGCCTTCATCCAATGTCTCATTTTCCTTGATTAGAAGTACTACTCTTGCCCCTCTGGATTGAACCTCACGGATATTGGAAAGCTCCTTGCTCTTTAGTTTATCCTGTGTCACCACCGCAACCACCGGCGTATCCTCCGTAATCAGCGCAATGGTTCCATGCTTGAGCTCGCCGGAAGCATAGGCCTCCGAATGAATGTAGGAAACCTCCTTTAACTTAAGAGATCCCTCCAGCAAAATAGAATAATCCAGCCCGCGTCCAATCATAAATACATCCCGGGCATTTAAAATCACGCCGGCCAGACGGTGGATTTCCTCTTTTGTGTCCAACACCTTTGCCATCACCTTGGGGACACGCTGCAGCTCATTCATAAAGACCAAAAGCCTTTCTTCTTCCCACAGCCCTCTTGCCATAGCCATCCTTGCCGTGATCAGGTACAGAACCGCAAGCTGGGTGGTATATGCCTTGGTACTTGCCACTGCAATCTCCGGCCCTGCGTTGGTGTAAATCACATACTCGCTTGCCCGGGCAATGGACGCCCCCTTTACATTGACCACAGAAATACTGGGAGATCCACATTTTCTTGCAAACTTAAGCGCCTCCAAGGTATCAATGGTCTCACCTGACTGGGAAATCGCAATCACCAATGTGTCTTTGTTCACCACGGGATCATTATACATAAATTCCGAAGCCATCACAACATCCACGTGAATGCCAATCATCGCCTGAATCAGGCTTTTTCCAACCAGCCCTGCATGCATGGCGGTTCCGCAGGCTATCACACAGATTCGTTTACAGTCTGCAAGCACCCTATCCGGTATCCCTTCTTCCGAAAAATCAGGCTTTCCATCCCTGATTCTGGGCAATATCGTTTCCTCTATCACCTGGGGCTGTTCCATAATCTCCTTTTCCATATAAAAAGGGTAACCGCCCTTGCCGCTGCGGCTTACATCCCAGTCTACCTTAAGCCATTCGATTTCCGCCTTATCTCCGGATAAGTCAAACATATCGATTCCCTCAGGTGAAAGGCAGATTACATGAAATTCGGGCACCACAAAATAATCTGTGGTAAAAGGCACGATTGCCGCCACATCGGAAGACAGCATGGCTCCGCTTTCTGTGACAGATGCTACAATAGGGCTTACATTACGGACAGCAAATACTCTATCCGGCTGATCTTCGAACAGAATTGCCAGCGCGAAGGTTCCCTTAAGCTTGAGCACTGTCTTGCGTACTGCCGAATAAGGATCCCCTGTATAAAAGTGTTCCAGTACGGCCGCCACCACTTCACTGTCCGTCTTGGATTGCAGCTGTCCCTCTAAACCGTACTTTTCTGTCAGTTCCTTATAATTTTCAATAATGCCATTGTGTATCAGTGTAACTTTACCAAATTTATGGGGATGGGCATTTTGATCCGACACGCCGCCATGGGTAGCCCACCTGGTATGGCCTATTCCGCACTGTCCCTCCGGCTTTTGCTCCTTGCACAGTTTCCGCAGATCCTTCACTCTGCCTGCCTGTTTGACAATCTGTGTCTTTCCTTCATCCAAAAGAGCAATTCCTGCGCTGTCATATCCTCTGTATTCCAAAAGCTCTAATGCATCCAGCATAATCATCCCTGCATTGCCTTTTCCTGTATATCCAATAATTCCACACATTTTGTTTCCCTCATTTTTTCTATAAATTTATTATATGCTCTATCTGCACCCACCGCGCTTAGAGCTTACCTATTCTATTACGATTTCATAACATACCTGCGTTATACCGTATTTGTTTTGCAGTTACCCGCATATTTGTCGATATATCACGCATCACAGGCGATACGAAAGAGCATCCGCCGAATTTTCGATCACTCTTTACCTCGTCAACCTCTCACGCAGTTCCTGCTTTTGCAGATGCGCTCCCTGAAAGGTCATGGCGCTAAATAAGGGAAACAATGACAATTTAATCATTCGTATTTAATTATCAAAGTCCGGGTGAACAGGTTCCCACAAATCATTTTGCAGGTAACAGTTCAACAAGGCTGTACCGTTACTCCCAAAAACTATGTTTGATGGATTCGCCTTTATTCCCGCCAGCAGCAAGCTAAGTAGACGTGCTTATAGCGCTGTGAAGCATCTCATAGATATTGGGTGACTGCCGCGAGGGTCAAATACTCCGTTGCCATGCAGAATGTACTGTGCAGCACGTATTTTCCAGCGTGCGCGCTGCAGGCTTGATGCCCCATTACTTACAGCGGGATTGTTGACGAACCTGCTGTAAGAACACAATTCACGAATGCTATTATACACAAAAGACCGATAGTTGTAAACTACCGGTCTTTGCTAAACGCATAAAGTCTATTCGTATTCCACAAACTCCCCATATTCTTCCCAGATGTTACAAATCCACGTCTTGCCTGTGTTAAAAATAATTTCTTCCCCATCTTTGTCATAAAATTTTGCAGGTGTGGTATCACCATCATATCTTTCCCAGGTTCCCTTGATAGCCTTCCCGCCGGTAAAAACAATCGCATCCCCTTCTCCGTGAACGGCAAAGGCCAGATAATCATGGTCATCCCTCACTTCACCATGGCAATACTGGAAAACAACATTGGACACAGCAAGCTGGCTATCGTCCATCTCATCAATCTGTTCTTCCCCGTTTTGGAATCTGTAATATAACTTATCTTCATTGTTATATTCGAAATAGGGGTTATAGGCGCCATAGCCGCCTTTATTTCCCTCATGTCCTCCCGGGTAAATCATGGTTGCATCATCCGCTTCTTTATAGTTATCCTCCGCCCTCACTCCATCAGCGGCAAAGGTAAAGGGAGGCACATAGTCATTATCATATTCCCAATCGTAGTTAAGTCTTTCCGCTGCCTCAAGCAGGCCATCTATAAAAAGATACCCGGTAAACTCTGTTGCATAGCCCGGACGGCTGACTCTGTCAAAGGCTTCGTGTGCAGGATTATAAATTCCCTCTACCGCCGCACTGATATTTTGGACCGTATCCCGGTTAATCAGTTCTTCCACATAAGGTCTTGCAAGTCCCCAATTACAGTAGAGCGCCTCATACCCCATGGCCACATACACGAAATAATCGCGGCTGCTTCTAACCGGTCCAATCCTCTGTAAATCATCAAAGTCTTCAAAAACTGCCATCAATCTGGTAATACGCCCTTCCACAGGCGCTTCATAAATGATGCTTGCTTTGGAAATTCCATATTGAGGCATTGCAGGTGAATTGTTAGGTATCATAACTGCAATGGGTCTTCTGTTCACAATTTTTTCATCCTTCCACTCACCGGTCAGGTAGCTCTGCATCTTCCCGTCAACCATCTCCCTCTCTGAGACAGTGGGAAAGCCTTCCGGGGTTGGTTCAAGTGTATTTGCAGGCGTCTCCTGGGGTATTTCCTCCGCAGAAGGCGCCGGATTCACTTCTCCCTCGTTCTTTTTACCGCATCCTGCCAGCATAATTCCTGCCAGCAGGCCTGTTGCCAATAATCGTAAGATTTTTTTCCTCATTGCTTATTAGATTCCTTTCATCTGATGTCTTTTATCACTTAAGCCGCTATACTTTTCATAGCCTTTAAATGATATGATTTTATATTTCTATGATAAAATGAAAATTCTATAAAAAAGGATTATACTGTTTCTCATATCCAATGGTAGTTGCCTCGCCATGTCCCGGATAAACCTTAACATCCTCCGGCAATGGCATCAATTTTTCTTTAACGGAGCGCACCAGCATACTCATGCTGCCTGTGGGCAAATCTGTTCTGCCCACCGATTCCTGAAATAAAGTATCTCCACTAATCAATATTTTATCATCTGCAAAATAATAGCAGCAGCTTCCTTTCGTATGGCCAGGTGTGGCGAGAAGCTTAAAATTGATTCCTTCAATGGTCACTTCCTCCCCATCCTTTAAATAAATATCTGCTGTCACACTGCACGGTCTGCCCACTCTCTTGGAAACATTTACCGATGGGTTCTCGCAGACCTCCTTTTCCTCCTCATATGCATATACCTTGGCGCCGGAAAGCTCCTTAAGCGCCTCCACGCCCCAAATATGATCAAAGTGTCCATGTGTCAGCAGGATAGCTTCTATCGTAAAGCCTTTATCCTTTAAACCATTATAAAGATACTCTCCCTTATCTGCTGGGTCAAAAACCAGCGCATTGCCGCTGCCCTCCTGGTACACAAAATAGCAGTTTGTCTGGCACACACCTAACACAATTCTTCCAATTTTTAGATTTGACACTTCTCTTTCTCCTTCCACAACTGTACTCCTATCTAACCCAAATGCATATTTGGGCAGGTAACAATCCGCCAGCACCGCACTATTGCATTTAACCTGTAGTTCTCTCAATATCTATGACACTTTCTACGGCTCTTATTTTATCTATAATATGAATAAGCTCCTCTCTGCTGCTGATTTCAAAAGCGGTTGACAAGGTGGCAAGCCCCTGCTTATTCACCCTTGTATTCATAGAAATAATATCAATATTTTTTTCTGATAAAGTCCGGGATATATCCGCCAAAAGTCCGTTCCGGTTATTGGCAAAAATCTTGATATCCGCCAAATATTTCCCTTCCGTCACTTCATCAGCAGCTGCCTCCCACTCAGCATCAATCAGTCTCTCTCTTTCTAAATCAGGAAGATTGATGATATTGACGCAGTCCGTCCTGTGAATGGAAACCCCTCTGCCACGGGTCACAAACCCTACAATTTCATCTCCCGGTACAGGCGAACAGCATTTGGAAAATCTAACGGCCACATCATGGATGCCCTTTACCATAATGCCGCTTCTGGATTTATTCCATTCCATCTTCCGTGCCGTATCATTTTCGGCAACTGCGGCTAATACCTCCTCATTGGTCAGTTCCTTTTTATGATTCTTTTCATAAAATTCCATCATCTTGTTGATGATCTGACCTTCCTTTAATCCCCCATGCCCCACCGCTGCCAGCACGGAATCCCAATCTCTGAAACCGTATTTGTTCATGATAGCATCCATATATTCCGGCTTCATAAGCTCGGAGATATTGACGCTGCGGGACTTACAATAGTTGTTTAAAAGTTCTTTGCCTTTAATGATATTTTCTTCTTTAAATTCATTTTTAAACCACTGGTTGATTTTGTTTTTCGCCTGGGTGCTCTTTACCAGATTCAGCCAGTCGCGGCTGGGTCCTTTTGAATTTTGTGAGGTTAAAATTTCAATTCGGTCACCATTTTTAATTTCATAATCAATGGTCACCAGCTTATCATTTACTCTGGCGCCAATCATCTTATTCCCCACCGCACTGTGAATGCTGTAAGCAAAATCCACAGGTGTGGAGCCGGCCGGAAGATTTTTTACTTCCCCTGTTGGCGTAAAGCAGTAAACACTGTCAGAGAATAAATCCAAATCACTTTTCAACAGATTCATAAACTCTTTGTTGTCGGACATGTCTCGCTGCCATTCCAGAATCTGCCTTAACCAAACTAATTTTTCTTCCTCCGAGTCTTCTATTTTTTTGCCGTCCGATGCCACCTTATATTTCCAGTGGGCTGCGATGCCGTACTCTGCCGCCTTATGCATTTCATAAGTACGAATCTGTATCTCAAAGGGCTGTCCGCTGTTACCAATCAGCGTAGTATGCAGGGACTGATACATATTTGCCTTCGGCATGGCGATATAATCCTTAAAGCGTCCGGGGATGGGTTTATACATTTCGTGAATAACTCCCAGCGCCGCATAGCAATCCTTTACCGTATCTACAATAATGCGGACTGCAAACAAATCATAAATCTGATCAATGGTCTTACTTTGGTTTTTCATCTTTTTATAGATACTGAAAAAGTGTTTTACCCGACCGTCTATCTGCGCCTTGATTCCGGCCGTGCTGATATGCTCGCTGACCTCGTCCACAATGGTCTGGATATACTTTTCGCGGACACTTTTACGGACTGCAATTTTATCCACCAGGGCATAATAGGCATCTGGCTCCAAATATTTTAAAGACAAATCATCCAATTCCACCTTGATTTTGGAAATACCAAGACGCTGGGCAATGGGCGCATAAATTTCCATTGTTTCTCTGGCAATCCTCTGCTGGCTCTCCGGGCTCTTGTACTTTAAAGTGCGCATATTGTGAAGCCTGTCGGCCAGCTTAATCAAAATAACCCGGATATCCTTTGCCATAGCCAGAAACATCTTGCGGAGATTCTCGGCCTGCATTTCCAATCTATCCGCCGCCTTATCGCCGCTTTCACTTGTTAAGTTTAACTGCTCTAACTTCGTTACCCCATCCACTAAAAGGGCAACATCCTCCCCAAAGCGCTCCTTGATCTCATCCTCTGTCATGACAGTGTCTTCTATCACATCATGCAAAAGTCCCGCCGCAATGGTTTCTTTATCCATCTCAAGGTCGGCAAGTATGATTGCCACATACAAAGGATGAATGATATAAGGCTCTCCTGACTTGCGCACCTGATTCTCATGGGCTTTTGCCGCCAGAAGGTATGCTTTTTCTATTAAGGAAATATCATCCGATGGATGATATTTTTGAACACGCAAAACCAAGTCCCTGTATAACTGCTGGGGACTTTGAAATTCCTGAATGGCTTCGATTCTTCCGTCATCAAACACGATTTCACTTTTCATCAATTCAACATCTTTTTCTTCCGTCATAATAATCCCTACCCTGCCATCAGCCCACAGAACCGGGTAATAGTTCAGCCAATCTGAACTGTTACGGAACCGAACGTTGGCACAAATTTATTGATGCATTCCAGATACGCCTTTTTCATATATTATGATATTATATATTTTTTTGTTAAATTCGTCAACGCAGCTGTAATTATGTTTTATAAAGTTTGTAATCCTGTTATTTTTCACGGATCTGGTATCAGCATAAACTGTCAAGCCCGCAAAGTCCTGGATTTTGTCCGAAGTTTTTCTGACACAAAACAGGTATGCCGCAAAATTCACAGCATACCTGTCTGTCATTCTATTTCTTCTTTTATCTGATTCGGAAAAGACCGGGCTTTTTACATCATACCGCCCATTCCGCCGGCACCTGCAGGCATTGCAGGAGCATCTTCTTTGATGTTTGCAACAACGGACTCTGTTGTAAGCAGAGAAGATGCAACGCTTGTTGCGTTCTGCAGAGCGCTTCTTGTAACCTTTGCAGGGTCAAGAATACCAGCAGAAATCATATCCACATATTCTTCCTTAAGAACATCAAATCCTACGCCGGCAGCAGCTTCCTGAACTTTGCTGACGATAACGCTGCCCTCTAAGCCTGCGTTTGCTGCAATGTGGAACAAAGGAGCTTCCAATGCTTTCAGAACAAGCTGTGCGCCTGTCTTCTCATCCCCTTCCATTGTATCAGCCAGTTTGCTTACTTCCTTAGATGCATGGATATAAGCGGAACCACCGCCACAGATGATGCCTTCTTCCACGGCTGCTCTTGTTGCTGCAAGCGCATCCTCAAGACGAAGCTTCGCTTCTTTCATTTCTGTCTCAGTAGCAGCGCCTACACGGATAACTGCCACACCGCCTGCCAGCTTAGCAAGTCTTTCCTGAAGTTTTTCTCTATCAAAATCAGATGTTGTTTCTTCAATCTGTCCTTTAATCTGGTTGATTCTTGCAGAAATAGCAGCCTTATCGCCTTCACCGTCAACGATAACCGTATTTTCCTTCTGAACCTTAACGGATTTAGCGCGTCCAAGCTGTTCCATTGTAACTTCCTTAAGGTCAAGACCAAGTTCTTCGCTGATTACCTGGCCGCCTGTGAGGATTGCAATGTCTTCCAGCATAGCTTTTCTTCTATCACCATAGCCGGGAGCCTTAACAGCTACTACATTGAAAGTTCCACGCAGTTTATTTACAATCAGAGTAGTAAGAGCCTCGCCCTCAACGTCCTCGGCAATGATAAGCAGCTTTGCGCCTGATTGAACCACCTGCTCAAGCAAAGGAAGAATCTCCTGGATATTGGAAATCTTCTTATCTGTAATCAGGATATAAGGATTCTCTAAAACTGCCTCCATCTTATCCATATCCGTAGCCATGTATGCGGAAATGTATCCTCTGTCAAACTGCATACCTTCTACCAAATCAAGCTCTGTGAGCATGGTCTTGCTTTCTTCAATCGTGATAACGCCATCGCCGGATACCTTTTCCATAGCGTCCGCAACCAACTGTCCTACTTCGTCATCTCCTGCGGAGATAGCTGCAACTCTTGCAATGTGTTCTTTTCCGTTTACTTTAGAGCTCATCTTTGCGATTGCATCTACTGCACAATCGGTAGCTTTCTTCATACCTTTTCTTAAAATAATCGGATTAGCGCCTGCTGCTAAGTTCTTCATACCACCGTTTACCATTGCCTGGGCAAGTACGGTTGCTGTTGTGGTACCATCACCTGCCACGTCATTGGTCTTGGTTGCAACTTCCTTAACCAGCTGAGCGCCCATATTTTCAAAAGCGTCCTCTAACTCAATTTCCTTTGCAATTGTAACACCGTCATTGGTGATAAGGGGCGCGCCGTAGGACTTGTCAAGCACTACGTTTCTTCCTTTAGGTCCTAAGGTTACCCTTACGGTATCCGCCAACTGATTTACACCTGATTCAAGCGCTGCACGGGCTTCTTCCCCGTATTTAATTTCCTTTGCCATAATCTTTTCTGCCTCCTAAATATAAAATATAATTTATCTAATCTTTGTTCCACCTAAATCCCGGTGAACCATTATTGAATCACCGCCAAAATATCACTCTGCTTTACAATAATATATTCTTCTTCCTCAATCTTAACATCTGTGCCGGCATATTTGGAATAGATTACCTGGTCGCCAACCTTAACTTCCATCTTGACTTCCTTACCATCTACCACTCCGCCGGGGCCTACTGCAACAACCTCTGCCTGCTGGGGCTTTTCTTTGTTCTGCCCAGGTAAAACAATACCTGACTTAGTAGTTTCTTCCGCTACCAACTGTTTTAAAACAACTCTGTCTGCCAATGGTACTAACTTCATTTTAACTGCCTCCTTTATTTTGTTAACTGTTGCTATTTTACCGGTACCCATTACATAACCTTATTATACATACTGAAATGAAGTGCCGGTCACTTTTGCTTTACTTTTGTTAGCACTCATTTATCTCGAGTGCTAATTGCTAGAACTTATATTAATTTCATCTTCTTTCCTTTGCAACCAGTTTTATGGGTAAATATTGGTATATTTCTCTCATTTTCTCTTAATTTCTTTATTATTCTCTCTTTATCTCAATTTCATGCAGATTGGCTGATTTAATAAATAGTTTATTTTTAGCGGAAACTTTTTATACTTATTTTATTACAGTAAGCCGGGGATCGAAGCGCGGCAGCGTTTGTTGCTCAAAAAAGGCTGTCTTACCTTCCTTGGGTAAAACAGCCTCTAATCCGGACCATCTTTTATCTGGACGAAGATCGCTCGCCCTTTAGGGCTTTCTCAAGGCGCTCTCTGTATCCGGGCGCATTTTTCACCTCAAACTTATTGTTAAACATCTCGTACTCCGCATCAGAAAGACGTTCCTCTAAAGTTTCTTCTATGTTGGTTTTGTACACAACGCCCACCGCCACAGAAGGCGCCAGCTCCGCATCTTCATATGTATTACATCTTTCCTGCACTTTAGCGGCAAATTCCTCCGCCTCCCCATCTTTTGCGATGGGAATTAATACCCCAAACACATCGCCGTCTGTTCTGCCAATCACATAATCAGGCTGCGCCATTTCTTTTAAGATATCCGCCACAATTCTAATCAGCCGATCGCTTCCATCATCTCCAAAGTGGTCGTTTGCATACTTCCAATCATTGATGTTCACATCCACCACTCCCACAGGTATCACTTCCGACCTGTCAATCAATTTCATCTTTTCTTCGAAATAGATTTTGTTATAAACACCGGTCAGAACATCCTCTTTTTCATTTTGGGAAATTTTGTGCCTCTTATCCTCAAGCTCCTTTTCCAATTCTTCCAGATAAATGCTATCCTCCCGGCGCAGATACACTTCCTCACCCAGCTTCTCCAGCAATGCCATAGTGCTATCCACCATCTCATCGATTAATTGCTTATCCTTATCCGCTCCCAGCTCTTTTATGTAAAGATGGCCAATGGTGTGATTTCTGATTCTCAGCTTTCTGCCCGGCTGCGCCACTACATCAGGGTGATACCCCAGAAAACTGTCCCCAATCGACATCTCCTTCTCCCCATGCCTGTCCGTCAAAAGAATATTAATTTCAAGCACTTTGGAAAGATTGTAAAAGTACTTTTTGACAATCTCCATACTATAAAGATTGGACAAAGAATAATTCCTGATATTTTCTTTGATTCTCTTTTCATAAGGTATTGAATCGTAACCCATCTTAATAACCATGCTCCTTTCTCAACCCACAAATTTGGGCACAAGCACAAATTTGCAGAATGAAAAATGCCCACCTGATTAAGGTGTATTTTAGGCATTTTTCTAAGTGTGAAAAGGTTTTCTTACAAACCTTAAATTTTCTTAGGCAACCTTTTTAGCTGCCTTAGAAAATTTCTTCACACCAGCCCCCGCTCCTGCTTTCTGATATCAGTATACCTTTTCCTTACCGCTTTATCAAGCATTTATTCTCTTTTAAAAAGGGCATTATTTTTCCGCCGCCTTACTTCTGTGATAGGTCAAGTTCTCATTAATCTGACAGTATTCCCCGCTCTTACTATAAGAATCCATCAAATGGCTTTCTGAAAGAGAAGCCGTAAGGATGTCCGGCCTTCTTTGCCTTGTTCCCCTGCCTGCTTTTTCTAATCCTTGCCGCCCGGAACCCTTTTTCCCTCCAAAGTTCCCCTTTGGGTCAGTCAGCGCGCCAAAAGCATCTCCCTTATTAAACCGCTTAAGGGCTGTGCTTAAGCCTGCTTTCAGTCTTTCCCTGACGCTCTCCCATTTCTTTACAATCCGGTAGGGAAGCCCCTGTTTAATTGCAGATGATGCAGCGTCAATTCCTGCCTCCTCCACGGTTTCACTGCCTGCAATAAGGCCTTTTTCCGATGCGGCTTTCGTCTTTTCTTCATCTCCCATGGAATCCCAAATGCCCTTTATGATATCCAATCCCTTTTTTAGTCCAAGTCCGCCGGTCTTTTTCTCCCTTCCGCCCACAGCTCCATATGTAAAAAGGCTATCTGGCTCCGTCTTTCCATCTTCGCCTAACGATACGGCATCCTGCTTCATACCTGCTGCCATAGACTTACTCTTAGCACTCTCCTCCTCATGTAAACACTTTGTAATATGGTGCGTATGAGATTCCTGATATCTTCTGTCAGAAAAAGCATTATAGTTATTTTGTATTTCCATGGAAACCTCCTTCCTCAGCACGTGTCCGAAAAATCCTTTCCTTTGAAGATACGGCACACGCGTGTGTAATATAACTGTAGGTTATTTTGCAGCATTTTCTCATTGCGCTGCCGTTAAATAGCTGCTGACCGCATACACAATCTGTCCATTAAACTCTAACTGAGACCATCCGTTATCTCCAACTCCAACTCTGGTGAGCACCTCTCCGTTATGAAGAAGCCCTACTATCGTATCTTCCCTGCCCGTGCCTGGCTCTGATCTTAAATTTGTCTCCATTTTCGCTGTAACCTGCTCATTCACCGGCGTATAAACCGGCCCCTGGGGTGGCGCCTGTTGGCCAGTATCCTCCATGTTTGTGGTAAGATAGCTGGTAACTGCATATAAAGTCTGTCCATTATAGGTTAATCTTGACCAGCCATTATGGCCAATTCCTGTTCTTACAGCCGTATCTCCATGAACCAGCTTGCCCACAATCGTCTCATCACTTAAAGTGCTTGGCTCTGAGCGAAGGTTTGTCTCCTGCTTTGCTGTCACCGTCTCGTTTACTTCCGTAAAAATGATTCCTACTTCTGGATTGGCTTTTACAATCTCCGCAGGTGTATCATCCTTTGCCTCCGCTTCCTTTGTATAGCCAAAATAAGCAATGTTTACATCCGTCTTTTTAGAAATTCCCGCCACTGTCCCCTGACTGGTGTACTGCCACATATCATGGGTACCTGTATAGCTTGACGCGCCGGTCTGAGGATAAGGCAGGCTAGGGTATTGGGCCACCCATATTTTATACTTCCCAGCAAGTGTCTGTGTGTCCCAGTAAGCGCTGCCCTCCAGCTCACCCTTTGAGGCATAGAACATAGGCGTATAGCCTGCCGCCGAAATTTCATCCAGAAAAGCGCAGGCCAGACCGGTTCTCGTGGCAATATCAAGGCCATGCTGCCTGCTGTCCGGAGACTGAAAGTCTTCACAGTTAAAGGCCACCGGATAAGTAATTTTATATTTGGCAATCATATCCCGGGTAAAAGCCGCTTCCTCCCTGGCCTCCTTATCTGTGATGGCGCTTGAAAAGAAATATGCCCCCAGTTTAATCCCTGCCGCCTGGGCCTCCTGCATATTGTAGCGGGCTGTAGGATCTTCAAAAATCTCTCCCGTAGATTTTGCTCTGTAGCCCACACGGACCATAGCAAACTCTACGCCGGACTCCTTCACCTTCTGCCAGTCAATGGTTCCCTGATATTTTGATACATCTATTCCCACCGTAAGATTGCCGGTAAGGCCGACTGCTTCATTCCGATCGATATCTGATACCGTCACCTCCGCGCCGCTTCCCTCATTAGGTGCCCCTCCAAAGGTCTGGGGATCCTGGGCATCGTCCAGCGCGCCAACGGAAGGCTCTGCCTTTTTTACAGGAGACGGTAAAGACTCTGCTTCTCCATCCTCCTTTGGCTCTTTCGATTCCTCCCCCAATCCGGCATCCTGTTCTTTTCCTGAGCTATCTTCTTCTTTACCGCCTGCTTCCCTGGGAAATTCGTCTTGCACAGGTTCTCCCTGTGCAAGCTGATTCTGTGTCAAATCCATCTGTGCTTCCAGAACCTCCCGTTCCTTCCTGCTGCCCCTTAGAAAAACAGCAAACACAACTCCCAGCACCACAACAATACATGCCCCTATCATACACATAGCAGCCACAAGCTTTTTATCTGCACCTTTCCCCTTATCTGCTTCTTCCTTCCAATCTATGTTCCAATCATCCTCTTCAAAAACTTCTTCCTCCCAATCGTCCTCAAAAAAGGACTCTGCGTTAAAGGATTTACTTTTCTTGCTTTTTTTCATCATAATACCTCCTGCATATCGCAAGCTTGGCCTGCGTACTTCACCCATCCATCGTTTGGAAGTTTACGCCCATACTTTCCAGCATGCCGCCTTGCGGCACAATCATTGTGTGAAGAATGACCGTCAGGACATTCTCTGCGTGTGAAACTTAGAAAAACCCAAATGGCGTTCTTGGTCATTTTTGATTTTCTTTTCACACTTATCCCCCGGCAATTTCTTATATTATAAACGAAAAAAGAAACAATTACTATAGCTAAAATCTTAACACCATTTTAACGTTTTCTCCCCTGGAATGAATTGCCCCCATCCTCCCAAAAATGTATAATAAACAAAACGGAAAGGTTCGGCCATTGAAAAGGCAAAGTCCCAGGCCGAATCCTTGCAGTCACCCCCGCTGAGGAAGGCGGGGCATCAAGCTAACAGATGGAGGAAAGCCGCCATGCTTTTTACGTTATCCATTCAAACTCCAAAACAGATATCTACAAATATATTAAAAGACACCCTGCTTACCGCCCTAATTCTGATGATTGCCACTGCCATTTCATTTTGGTTTTTCCATACGGTTCCTGAAAATTCTGCCAACATTGCTCTGGTATACATCACTGCGCTAGTGCTCACCGCCCGCTTTACCAATGGCTATATTTATGGTATAGCCGCCTCCTTAGTCAGCGTGACAGGAATCAATTATCTTTTCACCTACCCCTACTTTCAAGTAAATTTTACCCTTACAGGCTATCCCGTAACCTTTGTGTTTACCCTGATCATCTCCCTTGTCGTCAGTACCATGACCACCCGTATTAAGGAACAGGCGGATGCCTTAATAGAACGTGAAAAGCTCTTGATGGACGCAGAAAAGGAAAAAATGCGGGCAAATCTTTTACGCTCTATCTCACATGACCTGCGCACGCCCCTTACCGGCATCATTGGCAACAGCTCCACCTATATAGATAATTTCGCTTCCCTGAATGAAAAGGAAAAATTGAATCTGGTCAGCCATATCCGGGAGGATTCCAACTGGCTTCTTAATATGGTGGAAAATCTTTTATCTGTCACCAGAATCGACCAGCATTCCATGAAAATTGCTACCTCCATGGAACCAGTAGAAGAAGTGATATCAGAAGCCGTCCTGCGTTTCCATAAACGTTATCCTGATGTCCAGGTACAAGTCCGGGTTCCCGATGATTTTTTGATGCTTCCAATGGATGCCATGCTGATTGAACAGGTTATCATCAATTTAGTGGAAAATGCAGCCATCCACTCCGGCAGCAGTCTTCCTGTAGAGCTGACTGTTACCAGTACTGATAAACAGGTGAATTTTTGTGTTCGAGATTACGGCAGGGGAATTTCCCCCAAGAAGCTGGAGACCTTATTTGACGGCTCTTACTCTGAGCCGGAGATCAGCTTTGACGGACATAAAGGTATGGGCATAGGGCTTTCCATCTGTAAAACCATTATCACTGCCCATAACGGCACCATAACTGCCGCCAATCATGAAAAAGGCTGCCAATTTACCTTTTCACTTCCAAGATGGGAGCAGCCGGATAAAGTTTAGAGTCTGACAACAAAGTTTGTGTCTGCGCGGTATCCACAAACTTGATGTGCCAAAATGCCGCGCGGAAATGGAGAAAATATGAATCAACCGGCAGTGAAAAACAGCATTCTGTTAATAGAGGACGAGGAGCACATTCGCTCCTTTATGGCTACCACTTTAAAAAACCAGGGTTATAAAATCACCACCGCATCAGATGGACAGGAGGGAATGCACTTGGCCGCCTCCCTTTGCCCCGATGTGATTCTTTTAGATTTGGGGCTTCCTGATATGGAGGGCATGGATGTGATTAAAGAACTGCGTCAATGGACTGCCATCCCAATTATCGTCATTTCCGCCCGCAGCAATGAGCACGAAAAAGCACGGGCATTAGACTGCGGTGCAGACGACTACATCACGAAGCCTTTTGGCACTGTTGAACTCCTTGCCAGAATCCGCACCTCCTTACGCCACAGCAGCCAGATGCAGGATTTATCCTCCATCCACCAAAAGCCTTACCAATATAAAGATTTAACTGTCAACTTTGAAGACCATGTGATTACCCTTGCGGGAAAAATCATTCACCTGACGCAAATCGAATATAAGCTCCTTACCCTTCTTGCAAAGAATTCAGGCAAGGTACTTACCTATACCTTCATCATGGAAAAAATATGGGGGCCTTATACCGACAATAACAATCAGATTCTGCGGGTTAATATGGCCAATATCCGGCGCAAGATAGAAAAGAACCCTGCAGCGCCGGAATATATTTTCACGGAGATTGGCATTGGATACCGTATGGCGGAAGGCGATTAACATTTTTGTTTAGAAACCATTCACTGTCGGGTATGTAAATCAATTGCTCCAAATATCCTGTTCATATACGGCAGATTACAAAAATTTGTTTTCTTTTTTATACTACTTACAGTCGCTGCCAGCGTTCCTTTCATCATGCACAGCAGCACTGTTTCCCTACCACGATTTCAGCCTTGGAATTCTTACCATCACAGATGGTATCATCGAGAATAATTTCCTCCACGCAAGGTACATAGATATGTCCTGACAGAGGGTTTTTGATGCTCACTACCGGTGTGGTGATCTTTGCTTCTACATCGGATTTTTCAAAGCTCAGGTCCGTATCGACCATTTCACAGTTTATGAGCCTTAAACTTTTGCAGTAGCACAAAGGCTGTGTCCCTATGATCCTGCAGTTCTCAAAGGTGACATTTTCACAGTACCACGCCAGGTATTCCCCTTTGACAACACTGTTTCGGACTGTCACATTCTTTGCATGCCAGAAGGCATCCTTCGTATCGAAATTACAATCCTCAAATACAGAATCCTGAATGTACTGGAACGAATATTTCCCTTTCAATTCCACGTTCCTAAAATCCAGGCGCTCGGAGCGCATCATGAAATATTCACTCTGTACCCTGCACTTCTCCATCCTGATATCCTGCACCGACCATCCGAATTCCGGCGAAATAACGTCACATCCCTGCATTTTCACCCTGCTGCATTCCCGCAGCGCCTTGATCCCGTGAAGTTTGCTATCTGTGATTTCAATGCCTGTGGAATACCACAGCGCCGCGCGGCAAAGCTCTGTCATTTCCGAATCCGCAATGGTAAGCCCTCTGTCATGCCAGAACGGATATCTAAGATTAAAAAAGCAATCCAAAACCCGAATATCCTCACTTTCCTTCAATGCGCTTTCACCGTCCGCCGGTCCGTCAAAGGTACACCCTGCCAGCGAAATCCCCCTGCTTCCATATAAAGACCGTTCCATGTCAAATGTTTTGTTTTCAATCGTTTTCATCAAATAAACTCCTCCATTCCTATTATGCTTTTTGCGATTTTTCTATTTTATAGACCAGATAATCGAGACAGTCTATCCGTTTCTGCTCTTTATGCAGGTCATCCAGCAGGGACCGCCTGTGTGCTGCCAGCAGTCTCAGCCCCTCTGTTATCTTTTCTTCATGAATACCCTCTACAAATGCTGCAATGGTGTCCCCATCGCAGCCCGCATCCACTAAATTCCGGATAATAGCCTCATCATGATTTTCAGTTCCCATCGTCCCATCCCTTTTCTTAATTTTAGTATCACTGTTCCCGCTTACATTACGGTATGACTGTCCGCATCCGGCCAGCGCAAAGGTAAAAACAAATTTTCAGTCCTTTCAAACCTTGTTATTTTATTGTAATGCATTTTTTAGTGCATAGCAAATACTTATGTCATATACTTATATATAGCTAAAAAGCATATAAAATCATCTATCCCTCAGAGATCGGCACTGTCAGGTTTACGCGCTTGAATCATATCTTTGTCAATCCCCATTTACATCCCCTGCATATCACAGGCTATGCCAGCGGCACAAACATTGTGTGAAGAATGACCGTCAAGGCATCCTTCTGACATATAGCCAAAAGGCGTCTATCGGTACCAGCCGATAAACGCCTTTGCTATTTTAATCATTCACTTATTCAACAAGTTTATTGTCTTTCCATATGCCTTCTTGAACGGCTCCGCTGGCAGATGTATATTTCCCCTGGCCGTTACATTTGTCATCCTTCCACTCACCCTGGTAGATGGCGCCATCATTCCATCTCATGGTTCCCTGACCGCTTTTTAAGTTATCTTTCCACTCACCCTCGTAGCTGGCACCGTTTTTCCATGTCAGGGTTCCCTGTCCGTTTGCCTTGTCATTTTCCCACTGGCCTACATAATCACGGCGGCCATTCTCATCGTCTTCGGCATACGTATACGTTCCCTGACCGCTTCTTAAGTTATCTTTCCACTCACCCTCGTAGCTGGTACCATCATTCCATGTCATAGTTCCCTGTCCGTTTCTACTTCCATTTTCCCATTGACCCACATAATCACGGCGGCGATACTCATCGTCTTCGGCGTACGTCATGGTTCCCTGACCATTATACTGGCCATCTTTCCACTCACCCTCGTAGCTGATACCATCATTCCATGTCATGGTTCCCTGTCCGTTTCTCTTATCATTTTCCCACTGGCCTACATAATCACGAATATTGTATTCGTTTCCTTCTTCGTAGATATAAGTTCCTTCTCCGCTGCGGCTGCCATCTTTCCATTCACCCTCGTAGCTGGCACCGTTTTTCCATGTCAGGGTTCCCTGTCCGTTTCTACTGCCATTTTCCCACTGGCCTACATAATCACGGCGGCCATATTCATCGTCTTCGGCATAAGTAGCCGTACCCTGGCCGCTTCTCATGCCGTCTACAAATTCGCCTTCGTAAGAAGCACCGCTGTTATAGATACAGATGCCTTGTCCATTTGCCGTGCCGTTTTCCCATTCTCCTTCATAAACAAAGCCATTCTCACTGTTATCTTCATCCTCATATACAAAAGTACCCTGCTTATAAGGCATATTCTTCTTCCATTCGCCGGTATACACACCTGTATACACCTGTGCTTTGCTCCCATTATGTATGCTGTATTCATACGCCATAGCTTCCACATGTTTGCTTCCGGAAGTAATGAGCACAACGGCAATGATAACTGCCACGAGCCCCACGGCCGCACCAATCAGCATTGTAACAGATTTCTTGTTGTGTAAATCAAATTTAAATTTCCCGGGAGCCTTCTGTGCGGGTTCATCAAAACGGTAATCAGCAGTGGTCTGTACGGCCTCCTGTGCCTTCTGAGATGTCTGCACCACAGCCTGTTCTTCGGATGCTTCCTTCTGCGGTGTCTGCACGGCGGCCTCAGCTTCGCTCTGCCCACTCTGCGTCATCTGTGCTGCAGCCTGTACTTCACTCTGCCCACTCTGTGAAGTCTGTACCTCTGCAGGAGTATGCGGAACCTGCTTTGGGGTATTGCGCGGCGATATTTTATCAAATACATTGCTGCTGACAGATTTAATCGTCCCCATTAGCGCTCCAAGGTCGTTTATGGTTTTCCTGTTGATTGACGCATCGCGGAAAAAATTGATAAACGCATCGGAAATATCATATTTCGAAAGTGCATCCTGCTCCAAAAGAGTAGAAATACTGGTAAAAGCCGACTTCATTGCCCTCATCAAATCGTTCGAGCTATTATTGGTATTAGTAGCAATATTAGCGCCCTGATTGAGTATTTCATTCTTTACGCCACGCTCAATGTTGGGCTGGTCTGTAGTATCGCCTAAGTGAAGCTCCTGCTCTAGCGCCACGAAAACAATTTGCTTTTTGTTATTGACTGCTGTCAAAAGCTCCAAAAAACAAGCGTAGCTTTCAATGTATTTCTGGCTTACAAAGGCAATCATCAAATCTGACCCGCGGACATTCCTCAGCATAGGCACAATCCACTTGTCGTTTAACTTGTCGAAGGCCTTATCTGCGTAAACACGCAGGCCATACTGTTTTTGAAGCGGCACCACTGCCTGTTTAAATACCATCTCCCAGTTATCGCTTGCGTAACTGATAAAAACATACGGCTTTTTTTGTGAGCATTCTGTTATGGTCAGATTGCCTTCAAGATACTCCGAACGTTTTTTCTTTTGTGTTTCATCTAATCCCATTGCTTTGCCCCCTCTAAAAATATATTTGACAAGCCCAAAAAAATGTACCGGCTGGAAAAGACCGCCGGCATATATTCTGGCTTCCCTATGTCTGAATGCTGCTTTTAATTTCTTTTATTTCATTAAAGCTTTAGTCGTTATTATATATAACATAAAAAGCAGGATTTTGCAACAAATTTCAGGGATTTGACGTATCATAATATAACCGTTCAGCCTTCGGCTGAACGGTTACCAAAAGACAGATATCTGCCTTTCATTATAGCAAGACGGTTCATATAATAGCTAACTATTATATCCAGTACTTAACTATGCTTGACAGCTATATTTAATCGTAGTACGCTGTATACATCAAATCCAAAAGGAAAGGCATGGGATTGTTATGGAACTTAGAGTTTTACAATATTTTCTTGCTGTCACGAGAGAACAGAGCATTTCAGGGGCTGCCGAATCTTTATACCTTTCGCAGCCTACCCTTTCCAGACAGCTTAAGGAAATGGAAGATGAATTGGGCAAGCAGCTGTTTATCCGGGGAAACAGACGGTATCCGGCTGCTGGCAAAAGTGGCCCGAAAAGTACAGTGTCAATACCCGCAGGTTCACTTCCATATCGTAAGCGGAGACAGGGTCACTGTTGCAGAGGACATGGATAAAGGACTGATTGATTTCGGCCTTTTATTTGGGGAAATTGATGTTTCTAAATATGAATATATGAGAATTCCTTACAAAGACAGCTTCGGTGTCTTAATGCGGCGGGATTCCCCTCTGGCCGGAAAAAAGATCATTAAGCCGGAAGACCTGCTGGACAAACCGCTTATCCTCTCCAGACAGATGATATACGATTCTGATCTCACCGCCCTTTTCCATTGCAGTGTAGATAAATTAAATATTGCCGCAACCTATAACCTTCTTTTCAACGGATCCCTTATGGTGGATGAAGGCATGGGATATGCCATCTGCCTTGATAAGATCATCAATGTCTCCGGAGAGAGCAGCCTCTGTTTCCGCCCCCTTGAGCCACGGACGGAAGCCAGTATGAATCTTGTCTGGAAAAAGTATCAGGTGTTTACAAAGGCTTCCCACAAATTCCTGCTTATGTGCCGGGAGGTGCTGGAGCAATAGCACTCACGCTTCCTGATGCCTCTATTTTTATGAACTGTATAAACTGCCTGAAATCCAATCACATTACGCATTGGCTGTCAGGCAGTTTTCTTTCAGTGTATATTAAGGCTTACAGACCTCGTTAATGCAGTTCAGCGCATTCAGGGTTCTGGGATACCCGATATCAACAGTAACTGGCTCGCTCTTTTCCTCCCCGCCAAAACCTAACCCAAAGAAAACGTGACTGTTACATCCCCGTCACCAAACGCCTCTAAGAGCTCAGCCTGTGTCACATCATTGATCTTACCGATTCTGGTAAAGTTCCATGCGTTTGTATCATAATAAATAACAAGGGAATTTCCCTGATACAGAATGATATCTCCAGCTCCTGTAGTAATCTGCTCATCGTTTTTCGGAAGGCTTGTTCCAATCGGTCCTACTTTTTCCATGTCTGCATAATCGCTCATGCGAATGGTAAGCGGTCCCCCGGCAAGAAGCTCCTTCAATGCTTCAGCAGAAGAATTATCTGCAAATGTTGCTGTAAATGTAGTATCTCCGGCTGTAATCTTCATTGTATTATCCATATGGTCTGCCTCCTCATTGATATCTTCTGAATCGGAATCTGCTACAGTATCTACTGCATCTTCTTCCTCACTTTCTAAATCTGCCTCCGTATCGTCCAGTATCTGCCCTGCATTTGCTTCAGATTCTGCCTCGTTGCTGTCGCTTCTCTGTTCCTGCACATCATGACCAGTACCCGTTTCCATATCCGCTGACACGGCAATATTCTCTGTCCCGGCCGGTTGTTCTCTATCCGCTTTTACTTCATTTCCACAGGCAGACAAAGCCGCCAGCATTACTGCAAAAACCATACATACAAATATTTTTTTCATATAGATCCTCCATCTTATCAAGCGCTGTCACTTTTTACAAACCAGCTGACCCATTAGAAATATGGATACTAATTTTCCGGAACATCTATAATTGTAGATCCATTTTATTTCAATATCCAATACCTATGTCGAATTACTATCTATGTCTATAAGGCATACTAAAATGTTCTTAATTTTCAGTCATCAACCCTGCTGCAAGCAACGGGATATTGACCCTCACGTCAGTCGCCAAATATCTATGAGATGCTTCGCATCCCTGTAAGCACGTCCACTTGGCTCTTTGCCCGCGGGAATAAATCCAACTACTTTTAACATCTCATCTTCCTTCTATTGTTTCAATTGCATCCACAATATTTATCCTACTGATTTTTCCCAGAGGAACACAGGTTGCCAGCATACAGGCGCCTATCGAAAGAGCCGTTGCGCATATTGCCGGGACAATTGGAAAAGGTGGCAGGCTAATAACATTGGTCGTGGCCGCTTCCAGAAAAACCGTGGAGATATAGCCTGCTATACCACCAATGACCGCCGCGATGATGCCATAGTAAATCCCTTCCCACAAAAAGATTTTATACAAACTCTCTATACTCATGCCAAGCGCCCTCTGCGTACCGATTTCCGCTAGTCTGGTGTAGATATTCGTATAAACCGTATTGATAATATTCAAAATTCCAATCAAGCCGATAAACAAAATCAGCCTCCACGCCAGCAGCTTAATCTGGGCTTCACTTTCTTCAAACTGACGGTCCGTTTGTTCATAGGAAATCATCGTGGCACCAGGTAGTTTTTGGGTAAATTCCTTTAATATCCGGTCAAAAGCTTCCCTGTCCCCGTCATTTTGCAAAACCAGCCTTAACTCCACATAGGCGTCTGTACCTGTAAGCTTTGGATAAAGCCTGTCGCTGACCAGGACCTGAACGCCATTGGTAAATCCGCTGTTTCCCACGCTGAAATAGTCATCATAACCACCCATGGACAGCAGCACTTTCAACTTTTTCCCAGCCACCGTAATCGTGCTTCCTTCTTCCACATAAGTAGTGCAAAAAGTCTCGCCTTCTATCTCCAAAGGAATGGGATTGCGAATCACACAGCCCTCTCACGCCTGCAACATTTCCAACTGTTCCTTTGTAAGTCTTGAGGCAAATTTATGCGCCACCCAAAAGTCATTTTGACCAAAAATCTGAAAGGTTTCACCCACGCCCAGGGTAAGATCTGTTTCCACATCTACAGGCTTATGATTCCCGTCAAGTTCATAAAGCGTAAACTACTGCGCTGCTATTTCTTCCACATTTCCATCTGATTTAAGTGTCTGTACATCCTCCGGTGAAATACCGGTATAAGAACTTACAATTGCATAATCTCCTAAGTGCTCTGACAATCCGCCAGCTCCCCCCCCAGCAAAAATAAAAAGCCCTGCAAAGTGATAAAAACCGTAATACTCATTATCAGAGATAGAATTGTAACCGCCGTCCGCCCCGGATTCCTTCTTAAGTTGAGCTTTGCATAATACCGCTCAAAATAACGAATTTTTCTCACGCTGCGCCTCCTGCGCTTTATCCTCCCCTTTAAACCGGACATGGCTGTAACAGGCGAAACTCTGCCTGCGAACAAAACTGCCGGAGCTGCTGCCAAAAAGGAAAACATAAGCGTAATGCCTGTGCTTAACAACAAATGCCCCCACTTGCCTGCACAATTTTCTGCAATCAGGATCTGTAACTGCTCTCTATCCTTTGCCAGGGAAATCTCAGGCGGCAATTGATTTAAAGCGGCCGTCAAAATCCCTTGCGCCGACCATAAACCAAGCAGCAGGTCAACCGGAATCCCTGCCATGCAAAGAAGCAAAACCTCATAAGCAACTATCTTATAAAGCTGGCCTCTGCCTGCGCCAATCGCCCGGAGGGTTCCATACTGCCGGATGCGTCTTGTAACTGTAATCTTTAAAATATTATAGATCACCAATCCTGCCGCCAAAAGAAGCAACAGTACCACCAGCACTCCCACTGCCATCATCCAGGAAAAGCCGGCATCCTCTACAGCCAAATCTGAATCTGCACTGTCCCTATCAAAGTCAATGCCAAGCGCATTCAGCAAAGGAATATTATATAAAGTGTCCAGCTCACGCATTTTAAGCCTGCTGCATAAATCATCCATTTATCGCCTGAAAATTTTTCTTATCTTCCGTACGGATATCCACATTGTAATAAAGATAATCTGCAGGCAGGAGCCTTTCCCCACTGCCTTGACCTGCCCCCTAAAATATGACCTCCGGTATAGCCTAAAAAATTGCTCTCCATAATTCCCGTCAACGTAAATTCTGCGTCATAATCATAAGAATCCACCACCACGCCATGACGCAAGGCCTTAGAAAGAGAAATCTGAATCTTGTCCCCTACTTCCCCTGAAACCACAAAAACGCAAGTGCATCCTCCGGCAGCGCTAATTCCATAGCATTTTCCGGCGGCGGAAAGCTGATAATTCCCGGTCGGATAAGCTATAAATATCCTTCCCGTCATAAGATACACTCCCGGAAGTTGGTCCATCCAGCCCGGACAATAAATGGAGCAAAGTACTTTTGCCGCTGCCGGAAGGCCCTATAATCGAAATAGAGCCTTGTGCAGAACATGTAAACTAAGCGAATTTCCTGATAAAGTATTCCCGTAGCTTACTTTTCACAGTTCTCTATACCATCTAAGGAGAGTGTATCGTATAAATCTCAAAAATCTCTCAAGATTTCCAGATAATCTCAAATGCGGCAGTTGCAACTGCAATGTCATTTAGATAAGGACGATGCAAAGAACAGTGTATGTAGAAATATGTACCCTGTTCTTTTTTTGTA
>NZ_QZDT01000047.1 GCF_009917485.1 Parablautia muri | reverse complement strand
TTCATCAGATATGACTTTGTAACTTATTAACTTTATAGCTCTTGTGGCTATATCATTATTATACTAGGAGGTTTTTACATGAATTTATATTCTATTAATACAATAAAACAAGAGCTTTCGTTCTCTCCTCTTGTATATCGCATTCAAAAATCAGATTATTCAGAATCACTTATATTGACTTACAGCGATACAAATAGCAACCCACGTCAAGAAATTTTACAAGCAAATCGCTCTATACTTTCTAATTGGTTGGAAATTCTTGATTATGATACGGAAACGAAAGAAACACTCGACAAAACCTTTGACCTACTGTTATCATCCATTCATTTGTTTGAAATAGAACCTGATATGCAAAAAGACAGGCTTATCAATAAGATAGAGAACTTTATTAAAAATTTTGATAGTAAAGCATTTAGTGATGTCGCAAGTTCTGTGTTGGACATTTTAAAAGAGTGCTTTGATCCACATCCTGTACTTGCTTATCTTTATCCACATTACCATGCGCTGCTCCACGCATTATATCTTTACGCTGAAAAATCCTGCTCTTATGATGAAATCGTATCACAGTTTTCAGCTAAAATAACAGTTCTTTTTCAAGAACTACTGCATTTAAAATCTTCCTATGAACAGGCAAGGGAATATACACAATCCGTATTAATTGAACCCTATGCAGACAACGCTTCTGTGCAAAGCACTACTTCGGCGGCATTATATCATTCATACTGTAAAATTATGAATAACTCTGATTTTTATATGGACACCTTTGATTTTCCAATTGATGAGGACTACCTAAAGAATATTTTGGGTAACAATACTCCTACATGGAGTTCTTACTTTGATTTGTTTTCAGAAAAGCTACTGGATACAGATACACAGACTTATTATATAACCTCATTTTCACAATTCCTTCATATTGGACTGTCCATTATGATGTCTGATGAAATGGTGATTAGGAAATGCAAATTATGTAATGGGTATTTTCAGACAAAGCACTCTTCCGACCAGATGTATTGCAGCCGTATTTATAAAAATACTGCCGCGACCTGCAGTGAAGTAGGTGTGAGAAAGACTTATAAGGAAAAACTGTTCCAGCACCCGATTCATCAGGAGTTTACGAAGTTCTATAATAAACTTTACGGACGCATCCGGCGCGGCAAGGTTCCCAACGATACTCCGCTGATGGACGAGCTGAAACAATTACATGATGAATATACAGAAAAATATGAAAACACACATAAGAAAGACCGAGAAGCGGTTTGGAAAGAATATATTCAGAAAAACAAGGAATTACTTGGATAAAAGACTTAAAATCGAAAATTTGGCAAAAATCAAATTTGCATATTGACAATCAACGAAAATATGATATTCTGTAATGATACAATTATTAAGATTGTATGGAGGCATGGGCGAAAGGAGATATAAATATATGTATGAATATGTAAAAAAATCCGAATATGCCCCTGTCAGAAAAGAACTTGAAGAAATTATTAAGAGAGTTCAAAATGAGATGCGTAAAACGTATGGGCTGACTATTCAGTTTCAACTAATCGGAAGTGGGAAAAGACATCTTGTAACTAGAATCCGTGGTGGAAATAGCGGATATGATTTTGATTATAATTTGATTATCCAGCGCTGGGGAGATATGTATAATAGTAAGGATATGATTGTAAAGCAAGGGTTCATGGATGCATTTAAAGAAGCTGTGAAAGGAACGCCATATTCATCGCCAAAGGATTCGACATCCGCTATTACAATAAAGGTCATTGATAGAAAGCAAAAGAAAATATTGCGCAGTTGTGATTTTGCCATTATCTATTATGAGGATTACAGTATAAATAATGGCTATTACTATTTGAGAAATGATAAGAAACGTAAGGTATATGAATTTGTTTTTCGTTCCATAAATTCTGGTATAGAGGAAAAGATGCATAATATTCTTGGAAAAAATGGCGGCTGGGCGTATATTAGCGAAGAATATCGAAAACTGAAAGATATCAATGAAGGAAAAGGGAAACATTCGTATTCTCTCTATGCTGAAGCAGTAAATAACGTGTACAACCAGATGTACTTACAATAACTCCTTACAATGAAAAAGGCTAATCCATTTCCAAATATTTTAGAAGCATTATAGAAGCACAGGCAACCCACTAAGTTATTCTTTATTTAAAAAGGCTTTCGGAGAAATCCCCGAAAGCCTTGATTTTACTGAATAAATTATAATTACTCAATGATAGTAGCAACCCAACGCTTAATACCTTTTGCCCTCATTTTTACCCTGTTTTACAGTGGTTTTACAGTGTTTTTTGCTTATTGTCTCTCATATTTTTCTGTCTGCATGATTTTTTAGTACCGTTTTAGTACCACTTTCACAGGCTGTTAAGGCGGTTCACAATACCCACTTTTTCCTTATCGGAGAGCATGGAGCATCTGGCCATCCCCATCCAAAACGCACGCTCATAATCCTTTTGGAGTTGCCGGAACTCCTTTAACAGTCTTTCGTACTTCTCATGCCGCATATAACGTGGTTTGGGAATATGCCACAAGTCCTGTATAGGCATATCGGGATAATCCCTAAACCACCATGTATACCCCAGCTCCCTTTCTACTATGCGTTCCATCTTAAGCCGCATTTCATCCATTCCGCTTTTCTGCTGGCTCGCATAATTCAGCTTTGCACAGTTCCGGCACATATAGCGTTCCTGCCGTCTGTAAAGGTATCTGACACGCCGCCCGCAATACGGGCAATGGAAATACATCCTTACAGATTTTCCGTCAATCCCTGGCACTCTGGATAATATCAAATCTGTATAAGAATCCCCCTCCCTGATTTCTGCCGTTTTCTCTCCCACATAATAGACAATATCGCCCCGGACAAGCGGATATTTCACAGTTTCCTTGCAGAAAAGGTATTTATCGCACATAAGGTAATCATAAAATGAAAAGCTGTCAATCCTGTGGAAGTTTTCAAGCCGCCTGTGTGTCTTATTATGACCGCCGGAACCGTAACCGCCCATATTATGCCATTTCCTTTCCCTGAATCATCCTGTCCAGTATGGCAAGCGTAAGTTTTCGATATGAATAAAAGCTGTTTCTGCAGCATGGCATTATTTCCGCTTCCCCAAGTTCCCATTTGATTTCCATATCATGAAGAGATTTTCCCTCTGCAATAGATGTTATAATCCACTTTGCTATGTGTGGTTCTGCCTGTTGTGCGGCCGCGCTCAATAAACCGGCGTGCTTCCCTGTCCTGCACTCTTTTAACAATACCTTTGCCCGGTTCTTTACCAAGCCATACCCGGCATAGCTTTCCTGCACCCCGTAACCATTTCGCCTTGCACGCATACCCTATCCCTCCACATACAGAAATCCCCTGCCGCCTTTATGGAAGCAGGGGAAGCCATTATTTTGTTTCCTGTGCGCCGCTGTTTGCCTTTGCTACTGTCTTTGCCGTCTGCTCTTGATAATAAATCGCTTTCATCTTATTATCAAGTACAAATGCATCATAGCAAATACGCCCCTCTACCAAAGAACCGCTGATTCCCGGCGGGTCTTCATGTATCTTGTAATCCTCTAATTTTGTCGGAGCCACACACGCACACGGATGCGCCAGCATGAACCCGAAACTCTCCGGGAGCCTTACCGCCGGCACTTTAACCACTTTCGCCCCGTCAATCATTGCAATGACACCTCTAAGACGCATATCCTCCGCAATATCTGTCTCCATGATTATATCCTTGCTGCGCTTCATAATGGTGTACACATCCGGCGTAACTACCAAAATACGGCCTGTCTCTGGCACCTCCGCATTATCCAGCGCATTGTTCGCTTTTAGTATCTCATCAAAGATATTTGTCGCATCCAATACGACCGCATCCGGCTTATGCCCCGCGCCGGAACACATCACGCCGTAAGTATAGCTGTCCACCTCCGGAATGACTTTTTCCCTGACCTGCCTTGCCAGTGCGGATGCCGCCGCAAGCTGCTGCGCTGTCTCGTCATTATCCAGCTTGTCAATGGCAAACGTAAAGGAACGGTCGTTTTTAAGGGTAAATTCCTCTGTCGTTGCGTCCAAGTCCTCGATAGTGCCGTATCTGCTCCCTGTGAATCCCGACACAGGATTCCGGTTGTAATCGGTCATTTCACTGGTGCCGATTTTATACACCTTGACCGTGTGTGCCCCTGTCCAGTCGAAGTCCTGATTGGTGAGAAGTGACTTTTTGCTCTCCGTTGTAAATAATTCATCCACATAGGGAAGAAATTTTGTAACTAAATTGATAGCCATAAATTTTTATTCTCCTTTACAATTTCATGGCTTTTCTGATCGGGTCTTCGCCAATCCTGTGAAACTGGTTCAGCGGACCCGTGAACGGCTTTGCCCTCTGCGCTTCAAGCTGTGCCTGTTTTTCATCGTCTTTCTTTGATGCCAGCCGTTCCTCCATCAAGCCATCTATGATGCCTAAAGCCTTGTCAAAGGCTTCCTCACTGCTGCAATTCAGCGCATCCAAAAGCGTTTCCGGGTATCCCTTGTTAATCAGCTTCTGGCGGCTGTTTAAACGGAACTCACGCTGTGCAAGTTCCTGTTCCCTCTCACCCAGTTCCTTTGATGCCTTTTCCCGGTCTTTCGCAAGCCGCTCCTGCACGATACGGTTTACATCATCCTGCGTGAAAGTCTTTTCCCCTGCTCCCTGATTTACGGACAGGTCTGTGTTCTGATTCTGATTTACAATCTCTGTATTCATAATTCCTCCTATTTTTACGCCATAGTAGGCTATTTTGCGGCAAATAGAAAAGGCGTGAGAAAACTCCATCTAAAAATGAAATCTTCCCACGCCTTATATATGGCTTCCGTCCGGTGCTTCCTGCCGTCCGGGGTACTGCTATATTCTGTTTGCCTTATTGATATTATACCATGAGCCGGGCAGATATACAATGTTTTTCTGCCCATATTCCATACCCTATATAGATATGGTTTGCCTAAATCAACGGCGAATTTACACTTTTTTGCGCATTTTCCGCTGATATATTTACTTCCAAATAGGCTTTCTTAAACCGCCCATTTTCGCCCTTATCTGCCTTGCACGACTTAATTATAGGCTTCAGCATTTCCGTCACTGTATGAAGCTCCTGCGGCTTCTCATAGCTTATTCTTACCTTCACCGCCATTGTATCAGATTCCACCTCACTTTGCCAGCGCCATACCGTTATTTCCACGTTTTGATCTGAATACCCATTATGCCGCCAGGTTCGGGTGTTGGCGCACCGTTCCCCGGCTCATAAAAGGATTATCCACAAAGAAACCACTGGATGATATTCAGTGCAATGCTGATTACCGCAGCCAGCCGCCAGCGGTTACGCTGTTTCACTGCTTCATTGATTATCTCCGTTGCAAAAGTCTCTTTCTCGCTTTTCCTTGTCATTCTTTGTTTCCTCCTTATCTTCTGCAAATACCTTTATGAATGAGTAAATTTTTAAAAGCCAATTCACATTATGTATTGTGGATAACATTTTAGAAATGCCATCCTTATAGAATTGTTCTTCGCTCATGCCGCACCCTCACTTTCCTTCACATAGTCACGCACGGAAATGTAAATAGCTTTAAGAAACCTTTTGTTGTCGATTTTGTCTAAAAGACTGATAATCAGCTCTTTGTAATTCATATCATATCCCCCACTTTCTTTTAAAGGCATCCAGCAGATTATTGATAAACCTTAAGAAGTCCATGTTATCAATGTCATTTATTCTGCGAATGATTTTTTCCCGGTATGCCGTTATGGTTTCCCCTGTTTTTGATTCCGCATTGTTCATAATAACTGTTCCTCCCATTCCAGCTTTCCACTTCCCAGCAGATAGCCCATAAAGTAGATGTATGCTTGGTCTGTACTCCATTCTTTAAACTTGAAACGTCCTTTATCCGCTAAATGTGACATAGCTTTCAGCAGTTCATTACAATAAGGGATTGACGGTTTATTCATGGCTTTTTCGATAATCGGGAAATACTCCTGCGCTATCTGTTCAGCAACTTTTTCACGCCCCTTTTTCAAGTATGCGTCATGCGCTTCATGGATTTCATAGTAAACCGCAAAGCCGTACTTGTTATAAATGCTGTTCATAGTCCTGTTATTGAGAATCCTTTTATCACTTTCAATCAGTGACACGAACCGCTCAATCTCTTTTTCCGGCAGATTGTTGTAATAAAGCGTGTCTTTGTTGCTCCATATTGCAAGTCGGTACTCTGCTACTGTAATCTTTTCACGATATAGAACGTGCATCTGCATAGCGTCCGGCAGTTCATCAAATGTGCATTTTTTAATAATCATTGTCATTTACTCTCTTTACTCCGGGCAGAGGGAATGTTATACTACCCACATACCCTAATTTGCGTAGTTTTCGGGTTACCTGCCCTGTTGGTATTGGCGTACCTATGGGGCTTTTTAATTTGTATAAACATCTCCCGAAATGCAGAGATAACGGCTCTTGCCGTTCTGGCTCACCGATATGCAGCCGTCAATATTCTTGTCCAGGCTGTCAAGCGATACGGCTATCTCTGATAAGCTGCTGTTGATTCCTTCCAGTGCATCCACCAGACGGGTTAATAATTCTTCGTTCATGCGTTCTCCTTTCCTGTCAACAATGTCAACAAACTTTTCTCCAACAAACTATTCTTATATGTATTCACTCTATTTTCTTCTTATTTTTCTTTTCTTTACTATCCACCGTTGACTGTTGACAAATAGAAAAATATATTGAATTTTCAAGGCTTTAGTATGTCAACAATGCTGTCAACAAACACTGTCAACGACATTGCTTAAACGGCAAATCACACTCCATATCATCCATGCTTATTTGAATAAATCCATCTGTTGACGAATCAGTGTTGACAATTTTATCCCATGCACGCTGATTCCCATATACATTAAATCTAATTTGCATACTCTTTGTCGGGTGCTTCTCCCATCCAGTAATTGACTTATTCATTATGGTGCTAATCTCCCTTAATTCCCAAGGCTTCGGCTCTTGGTATTCATTCCCCAAGGCTTCCCTGTATATCATTATGGAACATACAGAATCATACTTGCAGTTATCAAGCCAGTTTTGGATTATGCCGACTTTTGGGTCTTCCGGGGTAAATGACTGCTGCATTTCTGACAACACATTTCTCAAATCCTTTGGGAATATCAAGGAATATTCCTTGCTTCTGTAAATCTCCATGGCTTCTGCCCATGCCTGTTCTATGAACGCCCTTGTCTCTGCTTCATTTTCCAACGGATGGACTTCTGCCGCTTTCATATTGGTAAGAACGGGTATAAAACGCCTGTTTCCAGTCTTGTCATTTGGTAGAAAATCAAGGTTATTTGTTGTTCCAATAAAAATACACTGCCGGGGGAAATCGTGGGGATATTTGTCATAAGGGACTTTGTAGGTATCTTTCTGACGGCTCAAAAATGCCTTTATTGCTTCAACCGTCTTTGTATTGGCAGTAGCAAGCATTTCTGAAAACTCAATAATCCAATGCCCCTGTAACTTACGGTACACATTTTCATCATCCAGATTCTTTATATCATCTGTGAACCATTCATCTTTACACGCCAGCAACCTTGCAATCGTAGACTTCCCACCACCCTGTTCATCTTCCACAAGACACAGCATGGTTTCAAATTTCACGCTTGGGTTATGCACCCTTTCGATGGCTCCAATCATAGTCAGTTTCATAGCCTGTGTTGTATAATCTGACTTTTCCGCTCCAAGGTATTTTGGAAGCAGATTCTCGATATACTTCTCTCCATCCCATTTCAGGCTTGCCAGATATTCCCGTACAGGATGGTAAGAACGCTGGTGTGCGATAATATCAACTGCCCGTGGGATATTCTTTTCATGTGCCAGTCCGTAAGTTGTTTCCAAGTACAGCCGGATATTATTCACATCATTATCGGATATCGTTACAGAAGATTGCTTCCACCATGCCCCGTACACTTCCACCATGTCCGTCATTTCATTGTAACGGAACATTTCTTTCAGACGTTCATCATAGTGAATCGCTTTTACACAATTTCCAATCGACTGGATCACTTTTCCCTTTTCATTCACTGAAAGTCCAATATCTGTGATAGTTCCTTCCACTTCTGGCTTCTGTTCATTTCCTGCTTCCGTCTTTTCTCACCTTCTTTCTGTCTTTTCTCCCATTGCTTTTCACATTCCAACCTGTACCAATGCGCCACTTCCTTTAATTCGGCATTATGAGCCGTTTCATACTCATTTACCCAATCGTCATAATACTGCCTTGCCTTTGAACATCCTGCCGCTTCTAATGCTGCTATAGCCTGGTCGGCAAACCCAGGATAATCCAATTCAAAAGAATAGATTCTCTTTAAAAATTCCTTTGGTATTGACTCCATATCCGGCCGGATAAGAGCGAGCAATGATTCTCTATTCGGCGTGCATTCCATAAAGTTTTTCCTCAAAATATGCCGTTGGTACCTTGCCGGGAATCGTAATAAAGCCACGCTCTGATAATTCAGAGTTTAATTGTCGAATTATAGCGTAACTTTTCGATTCACTCACTTCCAGCACTGCCATAACATCCCGGACATTCATAATCTGCTTTGCCATCTGCCGCCGCTCCTTTCCTAATCAATCTGCTTCACATACTCCTGTGAAATCATGAGCGGCGTTGAATCCTCCGTGCAGATAGGGTTGTAAATCACATCAACACCAATAGTTACATTGTCAATTGTCCGTTCCAATTCCAGCATCATGCCGCTATCCTCTTCATTGATTCCTGTGAGAACCTCCGCTACTGTGAATCCCTCTAATAACTTCTCATTTACCTCTGCATAATCTCTGAATACTTCCTTTGCCATTTTCTGTTTTCTCCTTCCTTAGTCCTCCAAAATTTCAGTTACATCAATATTGAGAGACTTTGCAATCTTCTGCCCAACTTCATCAGTACAGGATTTTCCAGCACGTACATAATTTATTGTCGCCCTTGACACACCTGACAGTTCCGCAAGTCGCTTTTGTGTCATATCACGCCGCGCAAGCTCTGTCGCAAGTTTTACTCTGTCAATCCTCATATTGTCTATCTCCTTTCTAGTAGATTTTTCTACTTTCATTTATCATACTATACCTTTCATTGTATGTCAAGATTACATTCTACCTTTTTTTATTTTAAATATATTTTAGTATTTTATTGACTTTTTCATAGAATATGCTGTATGATAGTGGTATCATAACTACATATATTGAAAGCGAGGTTATGAAGTATGGGAAAGGAAATATTTTCTACCCGACTAAGGGAAGTCAGAATGCAAACAGGAAAAACTCAAAAAGAATTTGCTGATATGGTGGAAAGTACTGCTGCAACAATTTCAGCTTATGAGAATGCTACAAAAAATCCATCATTGGAAATTGTTATAAATATTGCTCAAAAATGTAATGTATCTATAAATTGGCTTTGTGGTCTAAGTAATAAAAAGAAACTAAATTCAGAATTTAATAATTTAAAAGATATTGCATTAAAGATATTAGAAATTTTAAATATAAATACAGTTGAAGAAAGTTTTACCTTAAAAACCTATGAAGTTGATATTCACCAAGATTTGAGTGGCAATACCTTATGTAAATATGAGCAGGCAATTAAACTACCGAAAATCAAAGAGTTATCTAATTTTTTTGAAGCCTACGAAGAATTAAATAAACTTTATCAAAAAGGGGGAATAAAGCACCAAATAATTGATACTTGGTTAGATGGAGCACTGGAAGAGTTAGCCGCCATTCCTGTTTATACAGAACTTCCATATGAGGATATACCAGATGCCACCCCACAAGGATAAGTGCTACCACCAAAGAAAACCCTAAAATGGGCAACACAGAACGCCACACGATACTTTCTACGTCTTAAATGAGGAAAGCATCACCAGCACATTTTTGCCTACCTGCACCATGACAATATAATATGCTTACTAAGGGAGCCGAAGGGGCGATTACGTCAGCCACCGGACGAAAGAAAGGGGGCTGGTGCTATGGTTACATACAGTGACTTATTCACATTCGTAATTATGCTTTGCGCCGTTATAACTCTTGTTATCAACATCAAACGCAAAAAGTAGCGCCCTCGTCCTGGTAAGATAAGGCGCTACTTCATGTAACAAATTATTTTTCCGGCGGCTAGGTGTACTCTAGCTTTCGGCTCTCTTGTTAAGTATATTATATGCCATAAATGCAGATTTTTCAACCACAATTTGAAAATGCCCCGGTACGCCAATACCGGAGCCTTTCAGATAGATACCATAAGGATTATGATATGCAATCTTCGACAAAACCAGTATATCACAGTCCTTTATAAAATGCACTCATTTTTAAGAAAGGACTGATTTTTTATGCCGGCATATTATGACGAATCAACCAAAACATGGTTCTGTAAATTCTATTACACCGATTACACAGGGACAAAGAAGCAGAAAAAGAAGCGCGGCTTCAAGCTCCAAAGAGAAGCTAAGGAGTGGGAACGTACCTTCCTTGAACGTCTGCAAGGCACGCCCAATATGACGTTCCAATCCCTCTATGACCTCTATATAGAGGATATGTGCCACAGACTAAGGCAGAACAGTATAGATGGTAAGAAGAACGTATTCAAGAACCGCATACTGCCATACTTTAAGGATAAACCAGTAAATGCCATCACGCCCACGGATATCCGGGCATGGCAGAATGAACAGATTGACAAGGGATACTCGGACGCATACCTTGACCGCATCCAAAACATGATGACCACCATCCTAAACTATGCCGTCACATATTACAATCTGCCCTCAAACCCATGTGACAGAGCCGGACACATGGGCAAACGCACCCGGTCAATGAACTTTTGGACGATTGAACAGTACAACCAGTTTATCCAGTATATAACGGATATCAGCGCACACACGGCCTTGCAGCTTCTTTTCTATTCCGGTATGCGTTTCGGTGAACTTCTCGCCCTCACGCTGGCAGACTTTGACTTTAAGGATAATACCATAAATATTACTAAATCCCTGCAGCACAAGGCAAGCGGCGATATTGTGACGCCACCCAAAACAGACAACGGCATACGCACCATTACCATGCCGGAAGCCATCATGCATGAAATAGAGGACTATACCCATAAGATATACGGCATAAAACCATCTGACAGGGTATTCACCTTTACCAAGAGCCTAATAAGAGGAAACATGAAACGAGGAGCGGAAAAAGCCAGCATCCCTTTTATACGCATCCACGATATGCGCCACTCCCATGTATCGCTGTTAATCAATATGGGATTCTCTCCGCATCTGATAGCGGAACGCATAGGCGATACTGTACAAATGGTAAACAGTACATACGGACACCTTTATCCAAGCAAACACAATGAAGTTGCCGAAAAGCTCAATCAAATAATAGTACCAAGTTAGTACCATACGGCATAAATTAAGGGCGAACCCACAACGGGAACGCCTTGTTTTACTGCATTCTTTAATTACTCGATGATAGTAGCAACCCTTCCAGAACCTACTGTACGTCCACCCTCACGGTTTTCTGTGGTGGAAATCAGGGTGATTGCGTGTGATTTTCAGGGCTTTTTCGGTACCTTTTTCTTTTATATGCATCCTGTATCTGAGGTTTTGGGAATTTTTGTTATCATGGTGTTATCACGAAACTCTTTCTAATTCATTTGTGCAGACGGTCTGCACAATTTATTTTTTCATATCAATCCTACTTCTAATCTCCTCCGGATCTGGTAAAGCACTTTTCAAGTCTAGCGGAAGATCTGTACACAAATGATACTCGCTTACACCAATAGGTTTCGACATATCTCTTAATGCATATTCTGCAATGGTTCTATTCTCATCTCTACATAATATTAATCCAACAGATGGATTATCGTCTGGGGATTTAACCAAATCGTCCAGAGCTGACAAATAGAAATTCATTTTCCCTGCTTGCTCTGGTTTAAAATCACCTGTCTTTAAGTCAATCGCCACATAACATCTAAGCTTTGTATTATAGAAAAGAAGATCAATATAAAAATCTTTTCCGCCAACTTCAAGATGATACTGCTGTCCCATAAAAGCAAAACCGGTTCCTAATTCCATCAATAGCGAAGTAACATTCCTTACCAACTCATTTTCTATATCTGTTTCCAACATATCCTCTGTATAATTGATAAAATCAAACATATATGGATCTTTCATAGTACTTATAACAATATCCTTTTGTTCAATAGGCAATCTGTTTTCAAAATTTGAAATCTTATTTGCCACAACTTGCCTCTCATACAACCGGCCCTTCACTTGGGATGCCAATTCATCTACCGACCATCCATGCTCTAAAGTTTTTTCCAAATACCATACATATTCTTCTTGGCTTGACACCTTACTCATCAACACTTGATGATGGCTCCAAGTAATCCTTGCCAATCCATACTTATCCACATCATCCTCAGCGAAAATCTGTGCAAACTTCTTCATATACTTTAAATTTCGAACAGAATACCCTTTTGCACCGGGATATTTCATCCTCATATCCTTAGATAAATTATCAACGAATTTATTACCCCATTCGGAGTTACGAATAATCACACTTCCAATGAACAAGTTTGTTTTCAGCACTTCACTATTCACACTAACGGACGCTCTATATTTAGCCTGATTCACATAATCATTTATTTCTTGTACTGCTTGCAAATACTCATTCGATGTTATAAGCATACTACCTTCCTTCCAAATTGTGCAGACCGTCTGCACAATTGTTAATAATATATTATCTCTTACTCGCTGATGCTTGACCTTGAGAATCTATGATAAAAAGTTCCGGCGGATTTTCCCCGTTATTCAGTCTTGATGCATGAAGTTCCTCTATCCTCTTATCTCGTCTGAGATATCCAACTTTCACATCTTTTTAACAACGCATTCAAGTTCATTTACATGAATTACCTAATCACTGTTTAGGCAATTCGTTTTTTTTAACCATTTTAATCATCTTATGGCAAATTCGCAGCAATATGATAAACTATATTGTTGGTACTCCCCTCTGCCACTATATATCTTGTACCTGTGAGCATTTTAAAATATCTTCGCACAGTCGCGGCAGACTTGCCCGTAACTGCTTCGGCTTCTTTAGGAGTTATTTCTCCATGCTCTTCCATAAAACTAACAATTGCACTCACTTTATTATAATCTTTTTGCGCCAAAACTTCGCTCAAAACTTCGCTCAAACTTCGCTCATTTTTTTGAGCGAAGTTTGTATTTTCAATTTCAAATCTTTCGTGAATCCTTATTGTAGTAATCATATAAGTTCTGTCTGCATCCGTTTCAAACTCCGGCATGGGCGAACTGTTTCTTTTCAGTTCGCGCAAAATTTTTGATATGCCCGTTGATTTCTTCTCGGACAAATCAATCTCCTTAAAAAATTCTCCAATCTTGGGATTTCTGTATCTTCTTGCCCGGACTTTCCCCGCCGCAAACTTTTCCATATCAATATAATGATCCGGTCCCGGGAAATTGATAATCTGAATCTGATCCAAATAAATCCGAATCTCTACCGGTACATCCTCTTTATAGTTTTTGTGTAAAACAGCATTTACAAGCGCTTCCTCCAACGCATTGTACGGATAGTTGAAAAATCGGTCTGCTTCCGCCCTCCCATCAACCTTTACAACCTTTTCCTCAATCACAGTTGTCTTAATATAGTCTAGCGCATCTCTTACCTGCTTCCATATCGGACCGTAAAATGTCTTCTCTGTAAAATCAGACGCCTCCGCTTCCTTATCATGAAAACGCACCAATTCAATCTTGCTTCCTGCAATCAATTTGTCCGGTCTTTCCCCAAACATAAGCAGTCCAATATTTTTGATTGCTATTCCCTCATCTTTTTCCTCCGCCACTTCCTCGGATACCAATAAGTCCTCCAAAGAGCGCACATTGAGTTCTTCAATCAGCGAACTGTTACTTTCCCTGATAAAATCCTCAAGATATCCTCTGCGTATATGTTCCATAGATGCCCGGTTATTAATACGGTCAACAAACGGTATAGCAGCAAATTTCTCAAAGAGTTCCGCGATCTCGCTCTGTTTTGCTTCTACCGTAAGTGATGCCGGACGAATCCAATATTTCATTGTGCGGTCTTGGTCTTTACTCGCTTCCTTTTTAGAATAAACGTCCACAGGTGCCTGATATGGTCCCGCATCACCCGCTGCACATTTCAGATACACTAAGTTTACCCCTTGATATTCCACAATCTCAATCTTTGGAATATAGCGAGGTTCAATTTTGTTACAGTATTGAAATATCTTCAGTTGGATGTCATCAAGTAATTCATCCGGTACGCCTATAGGCGGCAGAATGGGAAGTCCATTTTCTGTTTTGACACCAATCACAAGATACCCGCCGTCTACCCCTGCAATATCGTTTGCATAACCGCATATGGTATGCACAATTTCTGACGGATTAAAGCCTTCCTTGTATTCTATACGGTTTCGTTCTACTTTGCGCCCCTCTAACAGGGTTTCTATTTTTATTGGAATCATATAATCATCTCCATAATTGGTATGTGTGCAGTTGAATTGGGGAAACGGCATTTACCCAATTCAAATCAACTTATAATTTGCCGTGCCCTCCGCAGCATTTTTTAAATTTCTTGCCTGAACCACACGGGCATGGATCATTAGGATAAATCTTCTTAAAAGAATTAGCCACCTGTCCAGACACATTGTTTTGAGAAGAATTATTTGGAACAATCGCTGCGTTACTGTCAAAGTCAACACATATCCCCATCTCTTTCAATTCTTCCGATGCGCTTTTCAAAAGATTAGCTGTCTCGGTACTTCCTGGTACAACTATCGGTCTTTGGGAAAAGCGCCCTTCCTCCATCCCTTTTCTCATCATTTCATTCGGCGTATGTCCCCTATGTATCTGCATTCTGGTGTTATTATTTAATTCTTGGAGAAGTTGAATAATCTTCTCAATTTTAGTATCGTCTAATAAATCTTCATAAACATCTATAATATATTGAACAATCTCAGTAAAATCTATGTCAAATTGTATTTTATCCCATGTCTCCAGCGCCTCTGCATCTGCCTCGTCATATGTCATTCCTATTTCATGCTGTAAAAACTCTCTAAAATTCTGATATGCGGGTTCTTGAGATAAATACAGGTTTCTTGCATAATCCAGCACTTCCTGAGCATTAGGAATATAAAAATCCTTGCCCGCTTGTATGTCCAATAAATCCTTATAGCGGTCACGATATGCTAAATACTCTGCTACTATAAATCTTTGCCCTTCTTCCATATGACATTCCGTCATGTCGTCGGGAAATTCATTACACATTTTTTCTAATTGTTCCTCTGAAATATGATATCCCTTTCTCACATTATATATTTTTCGGAGTACATCTTTGTCAAAAACGCCATAAAAAGCCTCACCAAAATTAAGACACTGAGATAACCATGACATTTTACGGGCATACTTCCGAAATTCCGGCGTATTTATTTTTTCATAAGCTATTTTCACATCTACCGGAACATCGAGCTGTTCCCTTTTATTCAGAAATGCGTAATCGCTTTCATGAAGAAATAAAGCGTCATCCATTTCTTCGGGTGTCGGAATGAGTGGCTCTCTCATCGCACGTTCCAATAGTATTCTGCACTCCGGTGACAGCACAGCGATTCGCCTTCTCATGACTGTTGGCATAAGCAACTCATTCGCTATTTTCTCTGCAAGTTCATCCTTTTTTAGTCCTGATGTTCTTTTTATTTCCAAATCTCTTGCATAATTCAACAGGCTCTCTTTATCATACATCCTCAATATGTGCTTAAGCATGATACCTTCCGGTCCATAAAACACCTTTCGCATAGCCATCTTACTGTTTCTCCTCAAATAATGATTGATTATCTCTTACACTCTTCAAAAGATAAGAATTCCAATTTTTTATCTTTTGAATATATTTTAGGGTAGTCTCATATAGCAGAAATCTTTGTTTTGGAGTAATTTTAAGGCACTTTGGGGTAGTTTTGGAGTCATTTTGGGGTGGTTTTGGGGTAATTGGGGTAATTGGGGATACAATATCCAAAATCATTTTACTTCCCAATAGCCTCCCCGTGAAGCGCCTATATGCTCAATCAATCCTTTACTTTTCAATTTTTTCAGCTGATATTTCACGCCATCTTCTGAAATCATTAACAGCTTTGACAATTCCTTTCTTGAAATATACGGATTATTACGCAAAGCATTCAGAAATACTTCTTCTGTGCGTTGGACATATTGTTCAGCTGCTTGTGAAACATCATTTATTTCACTTTTATTATCTCTGTTTTCCCCATAATTCAAATTTTTCAATATAACTGTAAATTCCACTCTTGATGAGATAAACTGCGGCGCTTTACTTTCATCATAATTATTTGCATTCTTATATGCATTTATTATCTTTGTCAGTCCGCTTCCCTTACGCTCCATATATCCTAACCGCTGAAACACATCTGCCAAAACAGGATTGCGCCTTGTCGAAGGAATTGCATCTATAACCCGTTCCTGTACTAAGGTTCCGTCCGGCATTCCTCCGGGCGAGTATATCACCATCCGATCGTCAAACATATCTATATGGACTTCACTGCCATTTACCAAATAATCCCGATGCACCAATGCATTAACTAATGCTTCAAAATAACTCCGTTCACAATATTCCGGCATATCAATCCTCGAATTGGCTGTCTTTTTCCACATTGTTTTCATATTTCTTTTGATAAATGCAGCTCCTTCATTCAAAAGACTGATTAAACTTCCTGAATATTCTGCATCATCAAAAGCATCCATAATGCCGCCACCCTTATCCAATCCATTCCATCTTGTGCAGAGAACCCTTGACCATCTAATAGGCAAATCATCTGCCAGCAATGCTCCGGCATTTGTAAGTTTTCCCTTATCATCTACTAAACCAAATGACACCAGCTCTTTATCTTCCAAGCTTTCTCCTGTCCATGCTTTATACCGCTCGCGTAATTTGCTGAACGCATAATCCGATACGCTGTAGGTTGTACCCAACGCATCATAGGATGAATTCTTTCCACGCAGTACCAGTCTCTTTAATTCTGTTGCGTCTGCTTTCACACTCTCATTCCCCAGACGGACATATGCTTCCATTACACCGTCTGCCAAATAATAATACGGAGTTTCCTCCCCCTGTCGAATGTTTAACAAAATCAATGTCTTATCGTCTTCCGTTCTAAAAAAACTAAGATGAAATTCCGGAATCGGGTCAAGGCGTGTCTTTATCTGCTCACTGATAATCTCTGCATCCAAAAGTCCTCTTACTTCATTATCATTTGAGACGCCAAAAATCAAAGTTCCACCAATGCCATTTGCAAAAGCGCTGACACTTTTGCACCAACTTTTTGGTCTTTTCACTTCTAACGCAAGTTTTTTATCATAATCTGTTGCCTCACCAATAATATCTTTTAAATTCATCCTGCCCATCTCCATTATATATTCACCACACACAATTTTCTGACATTAAATGATTTGGTGTTAGTCAGTAAGTGGGTTGGTGGCACGATTTCAGGCTTGCCAGCACCTTAAAATATGCAGTTTGCAAATGGGAAAAGTGGCTTACCAACCCATATGCTGACTAACACCAATGATTTATCTGCGTGTTCTAAATCCATATTCCTGCTTTAATCTCTCAAATATTTCAAAAGCAACCGGACATATTTCTATCGTATCTAATATACTCAGCAAACTTGACAATCTTTCAGGCTGGTCGGTATATGGATATTTTTTGCAGCTATCAGGTTTACAATCGCCCAATTTACAGTTACCGTCTTCCTGCAAAAAATCACATGGTTTATGCTTGGTCTGATAGTTTATGCCATACTCTTCTTTTTCCAAGTAAGTATCAATAAACTGTTCAGGCGTTATTTCTAAATATTGTGCATCCCTGTCAATATCTTCCACTGGAATACTTCCTTTATACATCTTGCAACAGTTTCTGCATTTGCTGCAGTCATAATCTGCAAAGAGTTCTTTATGTAATCGTAAAAATTGACTGTCTAATTCATCCTCGTCTGCATGACATTTTAAGAAAGTTCGGAACTTAAAATTTTCGTTCTCTTTTTTCTTAGCTTCTGCTCTTATTTTATCTGGATGTATCATACACCTTCTCCTTTCGCATCCCAAACAACTCAGTTAATTATTCTAATTCCTTTAAAATATCTCTGAAATTTTCTTTACATTTCTTTAATGTTTTATCCCAAAAATCTATATCATTTGATGCCGATTGTTTTGCATTCATATAACCATTCAGTACAGCTTGCTTATGCTGCATTATCTGATTACTTAACATATTTTCTCCTGCTACAGAAAGATATGTGCCATTCTCCTGAATTTTCTCTATACTATCATAAGAAAGGAATGTATAAATCCTTCCATCTTGCAGCAATTTATTTGTCGTAGTAAATATTGCCGAAGATAAATTAAAATATCCACTAAATTGGTTAATCCTATCACTATTGACATAATTTCTTAATTCGATAATCAGCTCAAGCCACTTCTCTATTTTAGATAAGTTACATCTAATTTCAAATGAAAGATTCTTTTTGTTATTAGCATTTTGCTTTTTGGCTCTAAAACAATCTACTCCAATAGTAACCCCAATACCCGCAACGATTCCAACAAATACAGATATTCCATACATAATTCCATCAATCATCTTAACATTCTCCCCATCGCTTTAGTTCCTACAATAGCAATACTTCAATTTCATGCTCACTAAATGCACCTGATTGCTTTAATAACTTCTTAAAACACGCCTTTATTGTCTCTTTTGCCACACAATGCTTTGCTTCATTCAGATATATAAGCCCTATCACAATTTCCAATTGCCTTGCCACGTCTTTTTCTGATACATTTCTATAAAAATCTTCATCTACCCGTCTAAGCTGCACGTCATTAGCCATTGTAAACAATTCCGGATGCTTATGTATGTATTCCTGCAACACATTCCACATTGTCTGCTTGTCCTTCGTTTGAAGCGCATCCTTTATCTTACGTGATTTTAATTTAGATTGTGCAGCGACATCATGTGTTTTTTCAACTGCCTTAATAATATTTTTACAGTATGTGATTACTTTTTCTTCATCTGTACACATTAAATTTTGCGCATATTGTTCCATTTTCCTATCCTCATTATAGATTAAACTACCCGCTTCTTAATAATTTTTAATCCTGTCCGTGCCGAGAAAATTTTTGCATCGTATGATGTTTCATCATTTATAAAACTATCCAAAATTTTTTTCTGCGACTCAGGCGTCCAATACACCTTCAAATTTTCTCTTGCTCTCGTAATTGCCGTATAGAAAATATTATGTGTAATCATTTCATCTACTTCTTTCGTAATAACAATTTTGACCGAATTATACTCTAATCCTTGCGCTTTATGAATGGATACCGCATAAGCAATTTGGAACGGTACATTAGTTTCTGCATCTTCATCATCGTTATCATCATCTCCGGCATTTTTCTTTTTTACTGCAAATCTTACAACTGACTTCCCCGGATTTAGTTTTGGCATAAGTTCAAGTCCTGTTCCTGAAACATGGATGCTATTTAACACCTTTTCAATTTCAATGGAAAAGAATACCCTGTCCTCCTCTTCCTCAATATTCACTATTGTTCCTCCAAGGTTATTATATAATATAGAATTATATTTTGAGGAATCACTAAATAAAATCGGATCACCTATTTTATATGTCCAAACTCCCAGCATAAATGCTTTGTTCGGATTATCGCTTTGCAAAAATCTGTTGATATTATTGATTCCATACAAACCATCATAATTAAGGCACAGAACAATTTCATTTTCAGATGTTCTCTCAAATATTGACTCATCTAACCTTGTTGTATATCCACAATGTCCCATCCATTCAGTAATATTATCCTGATAGTTACGCACCCTGTTCCACAGTTCCAGTAATTGGTTGTTTTCTGTCCTATATGGTCTTTTAAGTTCATATTGCGCTTTTACAGGAACAAAATATCTTGCCAAGTTAAACCAATTTCCGAACTGAATTGATTCTATCTGATAAATATCTCCCACCAAAACCAGCAGTTTAAAATTCTTTTTTCTAAGAACTTCTATCATATCACGATTGCTAATCATACTGCATTCATCTATAAATAATATATCTACAGTTTTATCCGCCGAATATGAATAGATAAACTTCTTGATAGTCAAGTATTCACCACTATTGTCTTTCACCCGCCTTCGTAAATTCTCTACTGCCGGATGAGTATTTGCTATATAGACCTTAGAACTATCTTCCCAAAACTGTGAAATATGTTTTATCAAAGTTGATTTTCCCGTTCCTGCTGCCCCATAAATCATTGCAAGGCTTGAGTTTTCAAACATTCTAAGCAGGATAGCCCTCTTTTCGTCACTATCTATCACATTCGGATTCTCTATAAGCCAATCTTCCACAGAGGCATTATAATCAACCACTCCTTCTTCTGTTAAAGAAATCAGGTTTTGAATTATTTCCTTTGTATCATCTTCATAGCCTTTCACAAAAAGATTTTTACCCATAATTTCCAGTCTTCTATTTTGATGCTTTCTGTATAGACTATCATTATAAGTCTTTACCAATTCATCAATATTCTCAAATCCTGCCAGTTCATCTGTTTTTGTATATAACTTCCCATATGTATCTGCATTAATATTGATACGGCGAGCTAGTAATTCGTGTTCTCTTCCTTCTGTTTTTATGCATGAAAGCAAATCATATATTGATGGGTTATGGTTGCAAAGGCTTGAATTGAATGGCATTTCCTCAAATGGGAGAACTTTAATATCTAAATAAAGTCCCTTCATTCTATAATTTTCTTCCTTCGACAACTGCGCTTTTATTATTTTGTTATTAAGACCGTATAACAAATAGCGGACACTATTACTTCCTAACCTATTTGTTCTTATCCAATCTCTAGCTCTATCAAAAATATCACATAAAACAATTTTTTGTGCCTTTTCCGTAATTCTTTCTTTAAATGCCTGATACCTTCTATCTGAAAATTCCAGAATTTCAACTAAATTAAGCCCTGTTCTTGATATATAATTCATTAATCCAATATATTCCGAAAGATCGCTACGCACCTCTATATTACATCCAAATATTCTTGCAAAATTTTTCAACTCACATGGTCTTATAGATACACTCCATGCAGCCACAATCTTAATTGGCATAAATTTTCCGGATATTTCGATAATATCATCATCCAAATCTACCTTTATCGCATAATTAGCAGGAATCTTAAAAGCAGAGAATACCACCAACTTATTAAATTTACTGGACTCATCATTTGTTGGAATTAAGGTATTTTCGTAATAAACATGATGATTCACAAAAAATGGTTTTGATTTTTGCACATAAAACCGTTCACTATATACTTCATAAGCTTTCTGATAACGAACTTTATCCAATTTCTCTACAATTTTTTCATAATACTGCTGCAGTGTATCATCCAAATCAATCGGGAACTTGTCTATATTGGAAAGAATCTGCATCTGATATCTTCTATAAACAAAATCTTTAATCTGTAGTAAGTATTCATAATATTTTAAAAGCAACCGTTCTGCCCCATCATTATCCGGCGTATAATGAGAACGCGATTCCTGCAACAGTTGATGGAACTTCCTAAGAAAATAAAATTCATTGCTTGTCTTTAAAAATTCAACAGCCTTCGGTATTGTATCATAATCTACAAAAGCATTTTCGTGTTGCTCCGCATACACCCTGACTGCAATATGTTCCACAAGGTTACGAAAATAACTCAGCATATTCTGTGCAACCTTATCTCTTGTCTTATACTCTAAATCGTCTATATTCTCACATATTGCCTTATCATCTGTTTTTATGTATTCGTCTATTGTTTTCATATCATCATCTGCTTTCTGCAATTATTTTGGTATATAACAATTATAGCCTTTACCCTGCCGCGCCATGGGTTTCACATTAAATTCTCCATTATCCCAAACTTTTATTTTACTATTTGACTATTAATTTCTACTATTTCGGCTATGTAAAATCATATTATTTCTCTAACAATTCCTTAAAATTAGAATATACCCTTTGAATCAAATCAGGATCATTCATTGAACGAGCAATTAACTCATATATCTTTATCAAAAATTGTGGTTCATATTTTTTACCATTTACTTTTGAATATGGTCCATCACTCTCTATTAACAGTTTATTTTTAGGTATCCTATCAATAATTTCCATTCTTTGCAGCATATTGGCATTAATAGAAAAATAGCAGCCTAATTTTATAAATTGTTCCTGCATTATAACAGAACCCGTATACCAATGTAAAATACAGCGTTTGGGATTATATTTACTAATTATTTGTACAGCTTCTTCCTCTGCACCTCGAATATGCACTGATATTATTTTGTTCTGATATGCACACAGCGCCATAATCTTGTCAAAAAAAACAAGCTGCTTATTTTTTTCAATTCCCTTTTTTCGCGTGAAATCAAGCCCAACTTCTCCAACATAATTTGTATATTTTAATAAATGTACAAAATCATTAATATCCTTTGATGTCAAGTCCGCATTTAGAGGATGAAACCCTAATGCAAACTTTACATATTTACTATTTTGAAATAAATCTCTACAACTTAAAAACACCCCCGGAGAATTCGTCATGCAAAGAGTATATTGCTTTTCCACTTCAAGATATTGAAATATTTCATCATATTTTTTATACATATCTAAATGAAAATGCGTGTCAATTAAACCAATCATATTATTTACCTAACATTTTCTTCATATCACTATTAACGGAAAATAATTCATCCAAATCCTCCATAGTTGCTTTATACAAACGTAAAAACTTATTAACCTCTTCTTCTGTCAAATGTCCAGCCAACCTGATTTTATTTTTAATATCACTATCCTGCATACATTTGTATTGATACACTGCTGAAATCACTGCTCTCAAATCATTAGATTTTTCAGATTCTCCATATTGGTTCAAAAAATCTTTGGTTTCAGCAGAAAATGAGTATTTAAAATCTTGTGCGTTCATTAATGAACTTTTTCGAATCAAACAAGGATAACAATATCCACAATTTATAGGATATTCATTATTCCCTTTCTCATTATAACGGGCAAGACAGGGATGGGAACATGATATTGTATCCTTATAATGACTTTTAAAAGCTTCCGTATCTTTTACCAAATCTACAATTTCTCTCTTGGTTGAATATGCAAAGAAATTGTCAATTGTATTATGGATTCCAACACTTTTTATTATTTCAGAAAAACTATTCAAAAAATATGGGTGAGTTGTCCTAGTGCTGCAAGTTCCTTTTCTACTGTTCGTAAGGGGGATGTTCAATCCTATAAAACCATTTTCCGGTATATACACAGGTACATTCTGCCCCAAAATTCCTGCTATTGATAATGCAGCGCACAAGAAAAGCAGTGATCTTCCTCTCGATGTATTTTCTGTTCCCACCAAAGGTTCTCCTTGCAAATTCTTAGGCGCATGCGAATTAGCTGTAAAACTTACAAATTTCACTTCTTGCTTTGAATATAACTTTTGAAAAGTTTCTGCAAATTCGCCCTGTTTACTCCTTAATTTAGGGTATTCATTATGCCCTATTAAACAAGGCTTACTTCCATTTTCTAACAACCTGATTGCACCGCAATAAGAATCCAGACCGCCAGAAAATAAGCATACACAATTACATCCTCCCAGATTCAAATGCTTTCTATTCGGATTTTCCCTCTTGCTAAACTGTTTTTCACATTTTCTAAAATGAATATCCCATATGTCTCCTGTCAAAAAAGTCAATGTCTTGTTCCACAGTTCCTCTGTTTGTTTCCACCGTTCTATTCCTAAAACTGGTATACTTACACTTATGTTCCTTGTCCAGCAATCAGGAAACTTGCGTCTATCAATCCTCTTGTCCAACGCAAATACACTTATACCAATTATGAATAAATCTTCATATATTTCAGGTATTGTAAGCTGATCCATTCTATACCATATATCAGCTATATTTGTAAAAATAGTACTGTAACCCTTTCTAATCAGTGTAAAAATATAAGAACCATCCCATTCTTTATTGGGAAACATTTCGTTCTCCTTATCAACCCAAAATCTCATTTAGTCTGCCTCCCCATAAAATAATTCAAATACCTGATAAGCATCATTTAAAGCATTTTCTACCAGCTTTGAAGTTTCTAATTTTGTAAAGTCTACACTTTTTAAGTCTTTAATGCCTAATTTTTCATGTAGTTCGTTTGATATGTATTTATTCATTTCTTTTAAAAGTTTTTCTGTCTCTGATGGACTTTTTTCATCCGAATCTTTTCTTCATACCGAAAGGCGAAACTAAACTTAATATATTCAATGAGGATTTCTGTTAATATTTTCTCACATGGAATATCCTTTAGCTGTTCCATATCAGTGACCTGTAATTCCTTTAGGGCAGATGAAATTGCTTCCGCCGAAAGATAATCCTCTGTTGTACTTCCGTAATTAGTAAAGTCTTGCAGAAGTTCATTAAACACAGTTTCTGAACTCTTTCCTATTAAATCATCCCTGCCAAAATCATGCAATGCCTGATTTAAGCCATTTCTTGATACAGCATTAGCAAAGGCAATAACATTTCCACTTGCCTTAAAAAAGCTTTCAGATGAGGATATATCATGTCTCATAGCTTCCGCAAATTTCCCTGCTGCATTTGCTCTTGAACCACTATCTCCATTATTTATATATGAAGTAACCGCTCTTTTTGCCTGCGACCAATGTGGTGTTTTGGGTGCAATGTAACCTTTTGATGTTCCCATTTTATTTATTCACATCCTTTATCTTTTTAATAACAGCCTGTGTGATACGTTTATCCGACAAAAGTTTATCTAATAATTCACTTGTTATAGCTTGATCTGCAGTATACATAGATTTTAGAGAGGGCAATTGGCTCGGTTCTATTTTACTCTCATCCTTTAATATCCCGTCAATTATGTCTCTCCTATAATCGGTAAATTCCTTAAACAAAGAAGCATAGAAATAAGATTCAGTATTTCCCTTTTCAATTCTTTTAATAATTATTGTCATTACATCATCTAAATCACTGGAATTCATTTGTCGCATATCATTTACCACTCTGGGAACCAACGGAGCTGACAAATGACCTATTCTATCTAGCATTGCTTTACTTGCTTCACTTAAATTTGATTCCAAATCATCGCTTTGAATTAAGATTTCTCTTGTCAAATAGAAATACCTGTCAAGATTTTCCTTTTCCAACTCTACTGGTGGACACATTACCCATGCCTTGATACGTGGTTTATACCATTTTTGATATTCAGAAGCAGGATTACTCTCTTCTATTCCCTGCCTCATTAGTTTATACTGTTCATTTCCCGAATCTGTTTCTTGATTAAAATTTGAATTCCATACATTTAATTGATTAAACAAATCCGGATTCAATTTGTGCAATATAAGTAATTTTGCCATAATACACATGTCTAAATCATCACCATAATACATTTTAGATAGCTTTCTCTTCAAAATAAATGTATTTAAAAATCGTTTAATCTGTCTCGGATTTCCCTTAAGCGTATGGGATGCAATTTTTCTAATCTGTAGAATAGCACCCACTACCTCTTTATACTCCTTCCTATCTTCAAAGGAAATACTGTCGTTCAAACTGCCATATATTTCTTCCAATCCCTCCACTTCAATTACATCGGACTGAACCATCAGTTTTTCTTGTTCTATCTTAGATACAAGTATTTCAAATTCATTTGGTTCCATGTACTTTTGCAGCACAAGTAGCAATAAATAATTTTGTACATCCTTTGGTGATAATTCCGGTATTTGAATAGGAACTTGTATCATCTTCTCAATATACTCTTTATCTAATTCAATATTGAATCCGTCAATATTAGGATATTTCTTCTTTATTGCATATTGAATTACATTCTCATCAGCAGCTATGATAAAGGTTGTCTTTTTCACTGACAAAAATAACTTAATTGCCTCCAGAGTTTCAATAATCCTCTCTGGCTGGCAGCGATCCAGATCATCAATCAAAACAACGACTCTGTTTATTTCTTCTGATTCAAGCGTTTTCTCAAATTCATTTCTGAAATTTCTTATATTATTAACGACACTATCATCTACCGTTTCATCGTCCTTTAGATAGTCATCTTTTATTCCTCTTACAGAATCAGACACACTTTTAATAGCTGTTTCAATTTCTTTTGCCTCATTAGGTAAATTCAAAACTAATGGCAATGGATTTCCCGTAACAAAACTTGCTATAACAGGTGCGGCTGTAGCTGCCGCCTTTGTTCCGACTTTCAGAAAATCTATCTTCTTAATCAATGAAACAAATGATTTTCTTATTTTTATAGGTATCTTTTCGTTATCTTTTAATTCACGAAGCAAAGCCTCCATAATAGCGGTCTTTGCATCTTCGTAATTTTCAAACATCCAAGCATTAATAGAGACATAAATAGCATCTTTGTTCCCTTCATAATTCTTACCAATTAGATTTAGGAGAGTGGATTTACCCGCACCCCATAATCCAAATATACCCACTGTCAACGGCTCCTCATCTGTACCAATGGCTGTCTCTGATACAATATCAGCATATGGTTTATAAAATAACATATCTATTTTAGATGCATTATCTGTCCACATGAAATAACCTCCCTTATCTGTTCTACAATTCGAATCTGCTCAGCATATGGCGGAAGTGGAATATATACAAACTTCTTGATATCTTCGGAGCCTAAATTACCTTGATTTACAGCTCCTGTTTCCCTTTCAAAAATAATCTTTCTTATTTCTGTATTTCGTAATGCAATAACTAAAAACTGTGGGTACACTCCATCTACTACCCTTATACAGCCTACACGTTGATTCAAATACAACTTTTTCCCTTGTAAATCCGATTGTTCAACACATTTGGCATAAAAATAGTCTTTCTTTCTCCTCGTTCCGGTCATAGTTATCAAAATATCATTCTCTCTAATTCTATAATCCTCGACTTCACTGGCTAATTCATCCGAAATAAAAACAGGTCTTGCATCCAATAATAACGCATTCTGTTTTACATTTCCCAAACGGATTATCTGATTGTCAGAATCCTCAACATATAAATTGCTTTTAAAAGCATATCCCCCCTGAAACCATGATATCTCGCCCAACCTAACCCATTTCCAATTTTTCGGAATATCAAACGGCATATCCTCCTCAATTATTTCAGGCAGTGCTTTTTCCTTTTTAATTTTGCCTTCTTGCATCAACGCAGTTTTTTCTATCTGTATCTTTGTATATAACTCCTCTGCTGTTCCATCTTCTAAAAGCTGTTCTGACAACTTACCCTGAACAGCAACATCAAATAGTTTGTTTTTTAAAGCCTTAATGTCAGCAACATAGTTTCTCTGTAATTCATCAATTATTTCCAATTGTTCAAATATTTCATCTATTTTTTCTGCAATCTTCCACTGTATACCTCTAGGCGGTAAAGGTACAATCAATTCATGCAACACATTTGTCGACAATCCTTGAAGCCCTATTCCCTTGCCGTTGATTCGACCAATTTTTTTATAGTACAAAAAAACATAGTAATAAAATCTTACACATATCTCTACATAAGGGCGCAATCTGTGAATATGATTTTGTATTTTTATTTCTTCGTCAAAATTCCATATAGCAGCACGACCTATATCTCCACCTTCACAGACAAGCAAATCATCTTTTTTCACGGTACATTTCTCAATTTCTGACTCAGTAAACAGCATTGTTTTCAACTCATTTAATTCAAATCTGTCCCAATATACGTTAGATGTCGTTATATACTCATAAGTATTGCCCTCTGTATTAGACGAATTTAGCGCCTTTCCTGTATTGTGGTAAAATATATCACCAATTCTAACCCAACTCCAAGCAGCAGGTATCAGAAACGGCGTTTCTTTTTCTGTTATTGGCAACGCTTTTTTATCTTTGGAGATCAATCCTTTTTTTATGCACTCCTCTTTTTGCATTCTTAATAAATTAATTAAGTTTGCCACATTTTCATCTGCAATCAATGTGTCAGAGATTTGACCTTTTAACGCATTTTCTAGTATTTTACATCTCATCGCCTCAGTATCTATCAAACCGTAATTCCTCCCAACAACTGCCTAAGCCTGACAACAGTCTCTGCAATACCATCAGACTCCTCTTGCATATCCCGAAGTATCTCTGCCACTGTTCTCTCATCCTTCTCTTCCAAATCAATCCACTTAAAATCAAGATTATCTGCGTTGCTAACCTCTTCCTCTGTGAAACACCTCCACCGTCCATTCGGATTATCAATACTATAAGTGGCAACTCTGTCTTGTTCATGACCAACACAATAGCAATCCACAAATTCCTGAAGATGCGCTCTCGTCATGGGTTTTGCTGCTAACGTATGTTTAATACCCGTTCTATAATCATAAACCCAAATTTCCTTAGTTGCTTTCCCCTTCTCAAAGAAAAGCACATTTGTTTTTACACCATTCGCATAAAATATACCAGTGGGAAGTCTGAGAATGGTATGAAGGTTAAAATTTTTCAGAAGCTTTTCCCTTACTTTCTCCGTAGCTCCCATATCCGTAAGAACGCTATCCGGAAGCACCACTCCAACACGCCCGTCTTTCTTTATAATAGACATAATATGCTGTAAAAAATTGACCTGATTATCAGATGTCTTTACAAACTCAGGTCTATTGACTGCAACGAGTCTGTGAAAAAAAGTCTGTAAATATTTCATAAGAATAAGGTCTTCTATGATAAAATCTAAATCATAGG
>NZ_QZDT01000046.1 GCF_009917485.1 Parablautia muri | reverse complement strand
TCGACATACAATCACCTCGTCATGTTTATACCTCCATCATAAAACATGACGATGAGTTAATCAAGTGCAAAATGGTGGTTTTATCAATAAAATTCAGGGAATTCGGCTAAGTGTGGCGAAAATTCATCGTCACGTTTTCGAGAATCCGGGGTTGAAAGTATGCAATTCTTTCAACCTTTCCTCCATTCCGAAGCGTTTAACGCCTATAAACGCTTTTACGCTCCGCGAGAGCGCTTATGATAGCAAGCGCTGCCACGTTTCCTCAAGTACACTTATTGTATCAAACGCTGCCATGCTCCACAAGAGACGCTTATTGCAGCAAACGCTGCCGCCATGCTCCACAAGAGGTGCTTATTGCAGCAAAGGCTGCTACGCTCCCTCAAGTGCACTTATTGTGACAGACGCATCTCGCTTTACGAGTCGGCTTATTGTAATAAAAATACCGGGGCCTCATCTTATTAAGACGCCCCGGTAAACAATCCATCTGCAAAAAATATTACCATCTTGAATCAAAGCGCTGCCCTATCATTTTTTCCGCATCGGTCAGCACGGAATCGCTCATGCCCTCATAAATAACATCATTGATTTTCTTTATCAGTTCTTCTATAGAAGATGCTGTCACCGTAACCGTATCCGCATTTTCCGTATTTTCGGCATGCTTTTGGGTCAGCTTTTCCTCGGCTGCTTCTTTTGCCTCCTTTTTGGCCGTTTCTTTCTTCTCCTTCGCCTTCTTCTCGGCATTTTTCTTGATCCGCACTCTCTGTGCTGCTAACGATTTGTCAACCACCGCAAAGAAAGAAGCATTTCCGCCATCATTGATCTGCATTCCAAATGATTTTACTTTGGATGCATTACTTCCAAGACTCTTTTGCAGCTGGGGAAGCTTCACGCCTGCGCTTCTAATCACTCCCTCGTACTGCTTGCGGAAGTTCTCGTCATCCGCCATTTTCTCTATCTTTTCCTCATCAATCAAAACTACCATCTTGTTAGGATTGGCATATCTTCCGGCCTGAGCCTTAGCTGCTGCTTTCATGTCGCTGCTGACAAGAATGAAATCCATGTTTGAAAATTTCTTTTTTAATTCCTCGTAATACTTCTGGGCCTTTTCGCTGAGCTCTGGCTGCCCGATTGTCCTGCCGTAATTTCCGGGTTTCTTCTCACTATTTGATGTTTTTGAAGTCTTTGATTCCTCATAGGCTCCAATTGCCTGCGCATTGCTTTCCACCTGGGCTAATATACTCATATTTTCTCTCCTCCTTGATTTTTCGTAATAGTCTCTCAAACCGGATACAAAGAATCCTTTGAGTCTATTCATAATCGAAATCCTTTTCTTTCCATATAAAATATATCGGCTGAAATTAAATTTTTTAAAGACTTTCTCGCCTTATATTTCCAACCATTTCATAAACCGCTCCATCTGGCTGTCCATCCAGGCGTCCGATAAGCTGCTTTGCCCCTTCAAGCTCTCAAAAAATGAGGACATATCTGTGTATACAGTTCCATAAAAGGTTTCCTGAAGAGTCGTATGATCAATTTTTTCTTTCCATGTATCATAACGGGCATGTTCCTCCTCATAGAAGGATTTTCCGTTATCTCCCGGCGCATTTAATACCTTTTCCGCCCTTCTGTGCAGCTCAATAAATTTAGACCCCCATCCTCCCTTGTTTTCTACCATATTCCGGTTTAATTCTTCCATTTCCTGATACAAATCCGGGGCCTGCTGTTTTAAATAATCCCTGATACGGCTCTGGTCTGCAAACAGCTTTGAGCCCACAACATATCCCATTTCAATGTCATAAGTCACCTTTCCGTCCTTATCCACGATGCCATTTAAACCGTATTTGGCAATGGTCTCAATAGCGGAAAGAAAATCCGCCGCATGTTCCTCATCCAGATAATTTTCGGCAAGATACTTTGCCTGCTCCAAACCAAAAGCAATCTGGTCTGTCCACTCCTTTTCAGACATATCGCCTATCTGATGGGGCATTAAATAATTCTTAATAATACCAGTTACTGCGCCAACCACCTTATCATCTGCATTTTCAAGGCTGTCATATAACATTTTGTTTGTCTGTACATTGGGGATAAAAATTCTATGGGTGTTCTCTAATTGGACAATTTCTTTTTGAAATTCGGCGTTCTTTTTCTCCTGGGCCGCTTTTTCTTCCTCCGTAGGCTCCCAGACGCCTTTGGTATGCTGTTCCCTGATACTATCCGCAAGGGCCTTGAGTCCATCTCCTGAAAATTGCACCAGCACATTATCGCCATATTGGGCTGATATCTCATTCATAGCGCTAAGGGCTTCCTCTTTGGTCATTTCATCCATGACTTTATTTCCCTGGGCATCTACCGTATTAAATTCATACTTCACCAAGGTATCCTTCTTTTTGACAAGCTCATTCCCGTTTCCATAGCTTTTAAGGGGCTCTGTCCCCATGTAAAACTGACTGTAGCTCTGACTGATATTCACTGACATAATTTTCCTCCATGATTAAAAATTAGAAATCCATTTCTATATCATTATATCGTCCAAATAGTGTAAATCTTTATGAATTTGTAACCAAACTTATCTATTTTGTAATAGAAATTACAGCCAAAATGCGTAAACCGCTCCCCTATGCTTAGCCAGCCAGCCGGCTTATTATATAAAAAGGCTCTGCAGTGCCATGCCCTGCAGAGTCTTTTGTTAGGTCATATATAACTGTTCTTAAGCTGTCTTTTTCTGCTTTCCAAATAAAGTCTGAACGCCCTCAATTACCAGAAGAATTGCAAGGATAATAAGCAAAACAGCCAAAATTGTCTGTGCATACGGACCCCAGTCAGCGCCGCCGGCTGAGATGATGCCAATCTGGTTCTTAACAGTAAGAACAAGAGAGCAGATTGTAACCACCATCATGAACGCCATAGGGAATAAGAACATCTTGTTGTTCCTCCCAATGTTTCCAAGCCATGTGGCAACAGCTAAAAGCCCCAGTCCTGCAAGCAGCTGGTTTGCAGAACCAAACAGGCCCCAAATCTTGGCATAACCTGTCATACCAAGCAAAATACCAATCACAACCGTAATAGCAGTTGCAAAATAAGGATTCACCAGCAGTTTCTTGTAGCCATCCTCCACATCGTTAACGGTCTGTCCCGGCTCAAGCCAGAATTCCTGGAACATGAAGCGCGCAAGACGCGTTGCCGTGTCAAGAGAGGTCAGACAGAAAGCGGAATATGTAAGGATCAACAATGTATAAAGCACATTTTCAAGCCCTGCAAGTCCGGGAATCGCAGCTACCATTGCAGCAATACCGCCCGCAAAGATGTCGGTAGCTCCCGCTGTATGGCCGGTCTGCCTTGCATAAGCAATTGCACACACCGTGAGTACAGCAAGAACACACTCAAGAAGCATGCCGCCGTAAGCAATGGGCTTAGCGTCTGATTCCTTGTCAAGCTGTTTGGAGGTAGTTCCTGAGGAAACCAGCGAATGAAAACCGGAAATCGCGCCGCAGGCAACTGTCGTAAATAAAATCGGGAATAAGTACTGCACACCATTGCCATTATCTACGGCAAAGCCTGTAAATGCAGGGAACAGCTCCGGGTCAATATTGGGATGAGCGCCAATTACGCCAACAAATGCAACCGCAAGCATTGCATAAAGCAGGAAGGAGCTTAAATAATCTCTGGGCTGTAACAAAATCCACACAGGCGCCACAGACGCAACTGCAATATAAATACCTACAATAATCATCCATGTGTTGGTGGAAAGATAAATGGGATGGAAATTCATACCAACTGCCATAATCACAATGATTGCCACAATACCTAAAACCGTAGACACAGCCATGGACATATTTCTGCGGTATACGCAAAATCCAAAAACGATCGCAATCAGGATAAACAGCAAAGATACCATAGCGACAGATGCATTAGAAGCGCTTGCCACTCTGTCAAGAGCCCCTGCCTCATCGAATTTTGCGCCAAAGGTAGTCGCCACAATAGATGCAAATGCAGCCACCACCAAAAGAAGTGTCAGATAAGCAAAAATCAGGAATAATCTTTTTGCTCTCTTACTCATATTTGCGGAAATAACCTCGCCAATCGACTGTCCTTTGTGGCGCAGGGACGCAAACAAAGCGCCGAAATCATGTACACCTCCAAAGAAAATGCCGCCTACTAAAATCCATAGCACAACCGGCAGCCAGCCGAATAACGCCGCATTGATAGGTCCTGTAATAGGCCCTGCACCGGCGATAGAAGAAAAATGATGTCCCATCAAAACTGGAGCCTTTGCAGGAACATAATCAACACCGTCTTCCATTGCATGGGCAGGTGTCTGCCCTTTACTCTCACCTACGCCCCATTGCTTGCAAAGCCATCTTCCGTAAAAGATATAGCCACACAGCAAAATGGCAACCGAAATGAGAACCAGTACTAATGTGTTCATAAAAATCGTCTCCTTTTCTTTTTGTTACAATAAGCTCACTCGCTAAACGCGACAACGCTTGTTAAATAGTACATTTTTCAAAACTTTCTCCACACATTTCCCACTTCTGTTGGTAACAATCCGGCCGCTCGTCACCTCAAATAAAGCGGCATGAAAATCCATCCATCCATGCAGAGAAAATCGAAAACTTTTGTAAAGGCGGCTTTTTCTAAGGGCCGCTTTCGCATCTTCCTGACAGGCATCGCAGATGAAAACGAGAGTGACATAAGTATACATATGCCCAGGCCCTATATTGGCCCTCCTTTGTCCGTCTTCCCATGCAAAATCCCGACATCTTTCAAATTCCTCGCAGGTAAGCTGCTCCATATTGAATAAATAAACAAATTCTTCGCAGTCTGCCTTCCATAAATTCGCCTGCCTGGAAATCACATATTTCTCCGAATGTTCAAAAAACTCACAGATGGCTGTGAGAGGATATTGTTCTCCTTCGAACATTGATATGTTGAAATAAGCGCGATAGCTTTCAAGCAGCCGGTTTACTGCGGTTTCTCTTGTATACTGCATAAATTCAACGTAATCCCTTCCTAAGGTAAAGACGTGGCTTAATTATTATACTACTAATGTTATAATTATTTCAATATTTTTTCATATTTTTTTTATAATTATTAAATAATTATTATCTTACCATTCACACCCCAGGACCGCTCATAATAACATTCGGGGCGATATTCCAAGTTTCGCTTCGCAAAAATCGCCCCTCACACCTGAATCACGTTCTCACGGAATGCGCATTCCTGACCCGTGAAAAGTAACGAATCGTTACCCAAACATAAACTTTTACCTGCAACCATCTTGTAAAAAAGAAAAGCCAATGCTATTATTTACCTAATGACATTTATCATATTCCGCATGATAAATCTACGACTCATTATACAAAGGGGAGTGCATCAAATGAACGAAAAAAAATCTAAAAACAATAAGAAAGATCTGTTGAAAGGAATACGAATACGAACCCTCAGTTTTTGGATAGTTGCAAGTACAATTCTGGTATCCGTTCTCATTATTTTCGGCATCAGAAGCGTAATGGACCAATACCATGAATTGGTGAACATGACCAATGAATATATTCATTCTCAGAACAACGTCATGAATATGTCCCTTGGCTCCCAATATTTAACGGAACAAACACGTTTGTATGTTATCTCCAAAGACAGCGCTTATGCGGATGCCTATTTTACAGAGGCGGAGGTTACGAAAAGAAGGGATAATGCTTTACAGGAGATGGCTGACCTCTTAGAGGGCAATGACGATACCTCCTTAAATCTTTTGGCCGATGCCCTGAAATTATCCAATGAGCTTATGGATGTGGAAATTCATGCAATGAAATTAGCTGCATTGTCCGTAAATGCGGATCTTACCACACTATCTCCCAGAATACAGGATTATCCCTTATCTGAGCAGGAATTACAATTAAGCCCCCAGGGAAAAGCGGATGCCGCTTACCAACTGGTCTTTGGCCCCGCTTACGGACAAATGCAGCAGAAAATAGAAAATCAGCTTTTAAGCGTTACGGAAAGTGTCATCTCTGTATGCAGCCAGCGTCAGGAAAGCAGCAAGGCTGCCATGAACCATGTGCTCAATCATCAGCTTTTTTACACCCTTTTAGTAGTGCTGCTGGTCATTCTTGCTTATGTAATGATTGCGATTCTGATTTTGAAACCAATCCGCGTTTACATACATTGCATTGAAAATAATGATGCATTACAGATTACAGGCGCATACGAATTTAAATACCTTGCCATAACTTACAATAATATTTACGAAATGGCTGCCGCCCAGCAGAATATGCTCCGTCAAAAAGCGGAAAATGACGCTTTGACAGGCCTTTTAAACAGGGCTGCCTTTGAACAGATGAAAATAAGGCTTTGTGAAATATCCCAGCCCTTTGCCCTTTTGCTGATTGACATTGATGTGTTTAAGTCAATCAATGATACCTACGGCCATGAAATGGGGGATAAGGCATTGATTCGGGCCGCAAACCTTTTAAAGGAGAGCTTTCGTTCCACCGACCATGTATTTAGGATTGGCGGGGATGAATTTGCTGTGGTCATGATGCCTATTCAGCCGTCCAGTCAAAACATAATCAGTGAAAAAATTGATAAGATCAACTATACTTTGCAAAATCCTACGGAGGATTTCCCCAAATATTCCATCAGTGTCGGTATCACCTTTTCCAGTAAGGGATATCATGATGAATTGTTCCGCCAGGCTGACAAGGCGCTGTATCAGACAAAAGAAAACGGCCGGTGCGGCTACACATTTTACACACCTTAAAGGGTGTTTAAAGTCGTTTTCTTCAGCGCAGTTCCCTGCGGCTGCTGATGCCTGTTTTTTCAAATATATTGGATATGTGCTTTTTCACGGTTGTCTCCGATATATAAAGTTCTTCTCCAATTTCCCGATTGGTGAGACCTCTGCTTACCAGCTCCGCAATCAGCTTTTCCTGTCTGGTCAGCTTTGATAAATCCGGCTTTTGCATTTCTAAAGATATATCTTTTAAAGGCACTTTTTTCAGGGGTGCCTTTGATGTCTTTTTTTGAGGCGTTTCTTGTATATCTTGTATGGAAACATCCTTTAAAGATGTTTCCTTTAAGGATATTTCCTGTAAAGATGCCTTCTTTTTAACAGCACTATCCTTTGGCAATTCTTTCTGTGCCCATAGTTCTTCCTGCTTTTTTTCGGTTAAATTATCCTCCCTCAGAATAAGATGACACACAAACCCATAAAACACGGGGCGCAGACTCAACGCAAATTCTCCCAAAAGCTCTCCCTGAGCTATTTTTCTTTGGCTTACACTGGCAAACAGCAGCACAAAGGTCTCAAGGTATCCTGCCATGATGGCATTTTTCTTAAATATTTCCCTAAATTCCTTCCAATTTGTCTTTTTTTCCAAAGAGGGCAGGCACAAAATGATACATCCCATAAGAAACATACCGATATGCTTTGGGCTTAGAAGCAGAACCGCCTCCGTTCCCAAAAGATAGCATAGCAGGATAAGATACGCCGTCACGGCTGCAAGGCTTTTTATAATCCTTTTCATAGGCAGCCTCCTCCTTACTCCTTCTCACTGATAAACTCCTGCATTTTTATATTGATCCTTGCCTGTAACGGCAGCAAAAACAAAATCATTCCAAGCGCGTAGAAAAATGTTATAAAAGATACCCCTATGCTTGGCCTGAGCATTTCAAAATTGTCCGCATTAGAAAAAAGAATGATTTGCTGCAGTATGACACAAAAACCTCCATCAGCCAAAATAATTTTGATTGCCAGGCTCATAGCCTCCTTTGCCCGTTTTAATTCCATTAAATTTGCGGCTTTCCTTTTCCCAATCCCCAGCCGGAATGCATTATTGAAATCTTTAAACAGACCTCCTGCAATTAACAGCGGTATAAACATTAGAAACAGAAATAGAAAAGAAATAACATCAAACACCTGAAAGAAATCTCCTCCTACCATCCACACATTCACCGTTGTAATCGCAATAACGCACGCAATTGATAATAAATACATAATTCCCTCCATTCTGAAAGCCGTCCGTTTGATATGCTGCGGCTTTCCTTTTGTTGACATACGGGTAGTCCGCGGAGCGTCCTGACCGTTGATACCCATATTTTAATGGCTGTTTTTCCAAAAGAAAATACTACTTTCATCTAAAAAAGTAGTATTTTCAGGCAAAAGTAGTATTTCTGTTATCCCTAACGGTTCATTCACTTGCTAATTTAGCATACACTTTATCACTATCATAGGCACATTCTTCCGCCGCCTCATAAATTTTTCTGATATAATCAATATTTTCTTCAAAATCATCCGCAATCACCTCCGGCGCATTCCCCTTTTGCAACATTCTGCATGCAAGCTGTATCAGTTTTCTTCTCTCCCCGGCTTCGAGTCCCTCTTTCACGCCTTCCCTGTGTCCCTCTTTTCTCCCTTCTTTACGTCCTTCTTTACGTCCTTCTTTACGTCCTTCTTTTATCCCTTGTTTAAGTCCCTCCTCACGTCCTTCCGCAAGTCCTTCCTCCCTAGCGTATGCCTTTTCTTCCCAAAACTGCATATATTTCACCCCCATTTTTTCCGATCTTCTGATTTTCTTTACTCTGTCATGAATTCGTTTTATTTTGGCGCTATTTGTTTTGTCCGCCATTCCATCTGTAGATGCGGTGATATATCCCATGAAATCCAAAAATTCCTGCGAAAATGCCTGGGCGTTTTTCCCCTTGGTATTGATAAACACGCGCACCGCTCCATCCTCTATCTTCAAATCAGGACATTCCCTGCAGGTTCCTTCAAAAGTATATCTGTATAGGCCATACCCGAACAAGTCAAATGGCGCTATCAAAATAAGACAGCTATCATTTAGCAAGTCAAAGTCTTTATTCCCCGGTTCAAGTAATGATACGTCAAGCTGGGCCTGATAATAGCGGCTTCTCTTTTTTAAATTACCGGTATCCCGCTTCTGCATTTCTGTGTAATAAATTCTTTTCTCCCTGTCCATGCTTACCACATCTAGTCTGATTTGCCGCAGCTGCGGAGAGACTCTCAGTTCTTTTTCTGTCTCCGGTTTATTGATTAATTCTGTTTCATTTTCCAGCAAAATACTGACAGCTGCCTGATAGGCATCTTTATCCTCCATTGTTTCATCGAACAAAAATCTGTCTACCAAATTCAGCCTTTCCAATTTTGTAACTACATTTTCCATCATGAATTTCCCTCCTTTTCGCAGGAAAATTCTATTTTATGGTTGCAAAGGAGCAATGCCCTCACATTGCTTTCATAGATTTCCCGCTTTATTTTGATTGTTGGATTTTAAAAGCAGGATTTCTAAAATTTCAAACATCATCGTACGTTATGAACCAGTTTTTTGATTACAATAGACTGGTTTGCGAAACGTGACGGCGTTTGTTACAATAAGCCGGTTCGCGAAGCGTAACGGCGTTTGTTATACACTATCTCCCCACGAATCAGTTTGTCGAGTTAAGAACAGAATATTCCATAAGACACAGCCTTGCTGCTATATAAGCTTTCGCTTAAAGAAATCATTTGCTTTAAGCAAAGTATAACACAGAAATATTTACTTTCAAATAGTTATTTTAGTTTACCCACGGAAATCAATTTTCAAGGTTACTATTTACGGCCTGGGAGCCGCTCATAGTAACATTCGGGGCGATATTCCAAGTTTCGCATCGCAAAAATCGCCCCTCACACCTGAATCACGTTCTCACGCAGTGCGTAGTAAATGCGTATTCCTGACCCGTGAAAAGTAACTTTTCAAGGTTACTTTTCACACGTTGGCCAGAGAACACTTGGAAAAACAAATATTCCAAAAGAAAACTTTGAAAAATCATAACATTGTTTATGGCGCCACACGAATACCATTTCAGTACCTTCCGCCTTAAATCCGCACTCTTTTCCACACAACATCTCCCATAGGCGTCCAAGAACAAACGCAGGCGCTATACCCCGCCAAATTGTTACATACCATAAAGTGTGCTATGGGATCCTTCTTTTCCCTGTCAAGTATCAGGTTTTCCGCCCAGTCAATTTCAAAGGTATCAAGGCCGCCCGCAATTCCCTTTCCGGTTAACTTAATAAAGCTTTCCTTTATACTCCACATCCGGAAAAAAAGCTCTTTCCTTTCTTTCTCGCTACATTGATGAAGCTTCCGATTGTCTTCCTCTGTAAAAAACCGTTCTGCAAGCCCCTTCTTCACATCCGTTATTTTTTGTATATCCACACCTACGGGCCTATCCCCCAGTGCACAACACACATAACTACCGGAATGAGACAGATTAAAATGCAGATCAGGATGCTCACTCAAATAAGGTTTTCCATTCTCTCCATATTCCACAGAAAAAGAGGGACTTTTTTTTTCGTCCCCTATCTGCTCACAAAGGGAAAAATGCAGCAAACTGCCAGCCGTAAGGCTTTGCAATCTGCCGCTTTCCTTTTTTATAAGAAGAAGCTTTTTTCTTCTTTCTTCTTCCATTTTATTCAAATAAAACCTGTAATCATTTTCCTTAAGATGGGTAAATACCTCAGTGTAATATACTGTAATCATATTTCAACCTTACTTAAGAGGATTTTTATAAAACTCCTGAAAACTTGTATAGCCCTCTTTTGTCAGCTGTTCCTTTTGAAATTTTTTATTTTTATTCATCCGCACCACCAGCACCTGTTTGCCTTCCCTACGTTCTTCCTGGGCCTTTGCAATTACCCTGCAAAGCTCTGTGCCGGGAAGTCCCTTTTCCAAAAGATAGGCAATTTTTTCCGGCTGGCTTGGCACCTTAAAACCGCTTTCCATCAGTAATAAAATGATTCTCTCAAAGCCAATGGAAAACCCACAGGCTGGCACATCATTGCCTGTAAACCTGCCCACCATCTTATCATATCTTCCACCCCCACCGCAGCTTGCGCCAAGCTGCGGCATGGAAACCTCAAAAATCGTGCCCGTGTAATAGGACATACCTCTTACCAAAGTAGGGTCAAAAATCAGCTTAAAATCAGAATTTCTGGTTGCCTGAACACTGTCCATAATCTCCTGCAGACTTACTTTTACCTCATCTTCCAGAAATTCGCCTAACTCCTCGGCCAAAAAGCCCAGGGCGTTTTCCGCTTCTTCCATTCCCTTAAAAAGACCAAGATACTTATCCACGCTTTGCTTGGAAAAACCACTGATCAGTAATTCCGCCTCTACGCCCCCAAGGCCAATTTTGTCCATTTTATCCAGTGTAATAAAAACACTGTCGTAGGCCTCCTCGCTAAATCCACTATAGGCCGCCATTGCCTTTAAAATTCTCCGCTCATTGATTCGAATCTGAAAATTCTTAAATCCCAGCCTGCCTAAGGTTGTGGTAGTAGCCAAAATCAACTCTATTTCCGCTAAGTTAGAAGGTTCTCCCAAGATATCAATATCGCACTGCATAAACTGGCGGTAACGTCCCCTCTGGGGCCTGTCCGCTCTCCATACATTTCCCATCTGCAATGCTTTAAAAGGGCTGGGCAACTCGTTGGCATGGTTGGAATAAAAACGCACAAGAGGTACCGTAAGGTCGTAGCGCAGCCCTCCGTCCACCAAATCCTTTTCACTTTCTGCCGTCTCTAAATTTAGTTTCTCTCCTCTTTTTAAAATCTTAAAAATAAGCTTCTCATTCTCGCCTCCCTGTTTACTGCTCAGATTTTCAATGTTCTCAACACAAGGGGTTTCAATGGATGTAAATCCAAATTCTCCATAGGTTTCCTTAATCACACTGATTACATAATCCCGTATCTGCATCTCCTCCGGTAAAATATCCTTCATGCCGGTAACCGGCTTTTTGCTAAGCGCCATATTTTTAACTCCTATCCCTGATTGCTTCTTTTTGTCAGTCAATTTATTATCTTGTAAATTTTACACTTTTTCCTTATAGATTGCAAGTCGTTTGATTATCCCGAATTTTCTTGCACTTCCTATTTTAATGTATTATAATGTACGGGGTCAAAACATCACATAAAAACAGCCCATATCTGTTCTGATTATAGATGAAATAATTGCGTCCAAGTTCGTGGACATTGGCAAGAATGGAGGATTGTTATGTCATTTAAATTTATAAGGAAATTACCGACTCCGGATGAAATCAGGGAACAATTTCCGGTTCCTTCTGATCTGGTCCGGTTAAAAAAAGAAAGAGATAATGAAATCCGCGATGTGATAACAGGCCAAAGCAACAAGTTCCTCGTCATCATCGGCCCCTGTTCCGCTGATAATGAAGATGCTGTCTGCGATTACGTTGTCCGGCTTTCCAAGCTGAATGAAAAGGTAAAAGACAAACTGATTCTCATCCCCCGGATTTATACCAACAAACCAAGAACCACCGGAGAAGGCTATAAAGGAATTGTGCACCAGCCCGACCCTGAACAGCAGCCTGATTTCCTTGCCGGCTTGATTGCCATGCGGAAAATGCATATCCGCGCTATTGCCGAATCCGGCCTTACCGCTGCTGATGAGATGCTCTATCCGGACAATTGGGGATATGTATCCGATATTTTATCCTATGTTGCCATTGGTGCCCGCTCTGTGGAAGACCAGCAGCACCGAATCGTGGTCAGCGGTTTTGACGTCCCTATCGGAATGAAAAATCCTACCAGCGGGAATTTAACGGTAATGCTTAACTCCGTATATGCATCCCAGCATCCCCACTCCTTCATTTACAGAGGATGGGAAGTGCAAACCAATGGAAACGATTTAGCCCACACCGTTCTTCGCGGGGCCTCCAACAAACATGGCGGGTATCTTCCCAACTATCACTATGAAGATTTAAACCTGCTTCTTAACCTGTATAATGAGCGGGATTTGAAAAACCCTGCCACTGTTATTGATACCAACCACAGTAATTCCAACAAGCAATATGAACAGCAAATCCGTATTGTAAAAGAGGTTATGCACAGCCGAAAGCTAAATGCTGATATTCATAAACTTGTTAAAGGGGTTATGATTGAAAGCTACATTGAAGAAGGCTGTCAGAAAGTGGGCGGCGGAATTTACGGCAAATCCATTACTGACCCCTGTCTTGGATGGGAGGCTTCTAAGCAGTTGATTTACGATATCGCCGAATATGAATGATTCGTTACCGCCAGCAGCACTTTGCGCGCCAGCTTATTAAGCTAGCAGTCCCGATGCGGAAGGCGGGGCATCCATCTTGCAGCGGCGCTTATTGAACCAACAGCCGCCATACTCTGTGAGAATACTTTATGTCAACAAACGCTGTCATTCTTCGCAAACCGGCTGATTGTAAAAATATGGGCAGTGTCTGTGGATGAACCACAGACACTGCCCATATCTTGTATCATGCATATAAACTATTTTTGCTTTGTTTTGCAGCAGTTCATCGCATCCATAACACTGCCTTCCCAACTGCCGTAAAGCAAAGGACCGATAACAGTTACTCAAAGGTTAGTAGTTTGTCAGGAAAGAACGGCTTGCCCTTTACTGAGTTTCAATCATTTATTTATCCTTTGCAAGGCTCACTTCTTCTTCACGCACCAGCCTTATAGCCCCATCTGAAATCTCAAAATCTGCCATTAATTCATCATCCGACATCTGGCTGTAGGTTATGGTATATGTATTTTCTGCCAGGATCAGATAAGTAAGTTGTTCAATTTCCCCATCTTCCACACGATAAGAACTCCGGATTTTATAGGCTGGAATGCCCTCCATGTCAATTTCCTCAAAAGCCTCTATCTCCAGATCAATATCCTGCCCTGCTTCCTGAAAAGCCTCCTCTAATATTTCCTCGTAACTGTCCTTTGTAAGGGCTTCCGAAACCCTTCCATCCCCACTCCCCTCAGAAATCGTATAATATACATTAGAAGAATCAAGGGGGCTTTTTTCATGTACATACATACCGGGAATCTCATCAGATTCCTGATAACCTGATGGTATAAGTACCGCACAACAACTGACCCCTTCCTTATTTGTCTCTGTTTTCTGGCTTTTCAGTTCAAATTCTTTCATTTCTATGTAATCTGCATCCTGTCCATCTTCTGACTGAATGCCCGCCACCGTAACCACTTCCTTACTACATCCCGATAACAGCAAGGAAAAAAGCGTCAATAATAATATTTTCTTTTTCATATTCCACAACTCCATATTGTCTCTTTACAGCATTAAAATTCAGGAAGCCCTTGTTCCCTATCACAAGTCTGCCACCATATATTTAACCACAAATTCTTCTGCAAAACAAGCCCTTATACCTATACAAAATTCAAAGAATTTAACGTTGCTTTTCACACATTGACCAGAGGACACTTGTAAAAAACAAATATTGGGGTATCATCACACTTTCTCTCTGTAAAAACGTAGCAGATGCTAGATTCGAAAGAACCTCATCTAAGCGCACACGCATAAATGCATACAAGCATAAATGCGTGATGTTTTTCAAGAGTTCCTTCGCCCTTCAAAAATCCTTCCTATTAATAAAGTTTCACTTTGGCTGCAAAATACGCAGCCTAAGCGAAACCTTAAATGACACCGATGCAAAACGGCGCTTACCCTAAAAATTCCTTCTTACTTTTCTTCAAAAGTTGAACAGCATGTCTCCTTACAATTGCTTGCGCCGCATCCCTTAATATCCACATGCTCCGCCACACATTTGTAATTGCTATTGTGAACACAGTCCACTGCTTCGCAGTCAATGCTGATAGTTCTGCTTGGATGCTCTAAAGCGCTGGTAAACCGGTCAATCCCGGCTTCCGAGAAACTTTCACAGCAAGTATCATCTTCATGACAGGCATGCTTTCCGCCTACCATGATATCGCCTTTACAGCAGCATTCACCCTTATTATAAGCACAATTATCCACAGAACATTTCAATTCAGCCATATTTCCCTCCATTCTAAAAGTTGAAACAACCAAACACTGCCTTGCTTAAAAAGACAGCCGATTGCTTAAAATTCTCAACCTTTCACTTTCTTATTATCCTACAATAATCAGTATGGCTGATTGTCCATGACTTATTCATTTTCATAAAAAATCTTATATAAATTAAACCAGTACCGCTCCACCATAGCACTCGCCTGCTCATCCGCTCCTATACCGGCCCTCTCCCACTTTTCAATAATTTCATCCCGTGCATTTCCACTGCCCATAAACCACACTCTCCTCCCTGAGTCAAGCAGTTTTCTTAACTTTCGTATACCAGCTTCATCAGAAAATTCTCCTTCCACCAGCCCGTGGCTTTGGGGATACATCTGGCATACCAAAGGCTCCGGCTCCCCATACCAAAGATAAATCTCATTCGGAAGATAATACGCTGCCATTGCCTGAACCTGGTCAAAATTGCACACCACAATATCTTCATTCTCTATCTGGGAAAAAACTCCCTCCGCCCCATCCATCTGAATTTTTTTCCACATTTCCTCCCCGTAAAAAGCACGGTAATTTCTAAGTCCTATCACCAGCAAAAAGGCCATAAGAGGCATAACCATATACTTTTTATTCAAATAGCATGAGACCATCACTGCAAATCCCAGCCAAAATACCCCCAGCGCCGGGAGCATATAGCGGTAAACAAAAACAGGACGTATCAAAAAAGAGGCTAAAAACCCAAATGCGACCAACCCTGCAAGCACTCCGGCGCATCCCACCGAAAAGAAGGCTTTCCGCCTGTCTAATAGTTCTCCTTTCCCCCACAAATCCGTCTGCACACCACAGTCCTTTTGGGTAAATAAACCCTTTCGCACCGCATTGTATCCTTTGATTCCTTCAAAATCTTTGCCCCGGGAAACCATGTCTTTAAGCCCAATGCGTCTGCTGCCTCCACAGCCTCTAAACACAGACCACACAAAAAGCGCTGCATAACACGAAAACAGCAGCACCGCTATAATAATATTCAAGGTTTTGTGGGAAAAAAAGGGCTGAAACAAAAACTTAACGCATCCTCCCAGGCTTCGCCAGCTAAGGGGTTGAATCCAATAGTTTTCCTTGACTTGGCCAACCTGCCTTGTAACCACCGCAAGAACCCAGGGCAGATATCCTGCCCCACAAAGCAATCCGCTGAGCATGAAAGCTTTCCCTTCCTCCTTTAGCCTTTGTTCCTGCCAAAGTGCAATCCATAAATACAAATAAACCATACCGGCAGCCACGCAGGCAAAATAATGGGTATAACAAGCTGCCAAAAGCAAGCCGGTCATAGCGCACCAGTTGATATAACGGACATTTTTCTTCCTATGGCCTTTTGCCTCCTGTGTAAATTCTTTTTCGCAGGCCTTTATTTTCGCCTTACCAAAAGATAAGCTGGCATCTTCATTTTTCCTTTCCCCTGCAGACACCCATTCATAAGCATGCAGCATTCCGGCGGTCACAAAAAACAATGCCCAGCCGTACATTCTGACCTCTACCGTATAATCCGCCAGTTGGGGCATGGTAAGTATCAGAAAGCTAAAAAGGCCTGCCGTAAACATACCAAATAATTTTTTTACCTTCAAAAAAGCATAAAGCAGACAGAAGAAAAAAGGCAGCACGGAAACCAATTTGGCAGCGGCCGCCTGATGCATACCGATTTTGCCTGGTACGGCAATCAACAGCTTTACAAGCATATAATAAAGAGGCGGATGAACATCCCTTGCCGTAATGGAAACCAATTCCCCAAAGGGCCTTGATGCAAGCCCCATAGTGAACACTTCATCGTACCAAAGATCGCTCCCTGCGCATAAAAAAGCGGATACGCCAAGAAGACCGGCGCTAAGTGCCAACAGCAGTATTCCCAACATTTCATCCCACTTTTTCTTATGCTCCATCCGCAACCTCTTTCTTTGGCAGTCATCCGCTTTCCGAAATGAATATCCGTAAAATAGCTCATACAGGCCTTTGCATTTCCCTGCAAAGGCCCAAAAACATAAATTACTGCTCTTTTTCTTCCTTCCGAATTTCTTTGGTTCTAATTTCCTTACAAATCTGCTCAATAAATACATCCAGGGCTTTCACTCCCTCATCCCCTGCAAAGCGGCTCCTGACAGATACCGTTCCATCCGTCTCCTCCTGTCCCCCTACCACCAGCATATAGGGAAGCTTCGCAAGTCTTGCTTCACGAATCTTAAAGCCAATCTTTTCAGAGCGTCCGTCCACCTCTGCGAGTACGCCATTTTTTCTAAGCTGTGCCTGAACCTTTTTTGCATATTCCTCATATTTATCAGAAATGGGGAGAACCCTAACCTGTTCCGGGCACAGCCACGTAGGGAATTTACCCTCGTATTTTTCAATCAGCCATGCCAAAGTTCTTTCATAGCATCCCAGGGAAGTTCTATGAATAATGTAAGGCCGGACCTTTTCACCATTTTGGTCAATGTAATACATGTCAAAGTTTTCAGCAATGGCACAATCTAACTGAATAGTAATCATCGTATCTTCTTTGCCATACACATTCTTTGCCTGTATATCAATTTTAGGACCGTAAAAAGCCGCTTCTCCGTCTGCCTCTGTAAACGGTACACCGTAATCTGTCAGAATCTCTCTGATTTTACTCTGGGTGGACTCCCAGTATTCTTCATCCCCCAGATATTTTTCCTTGTTTTCAGGATCCCACTTGGACAGGCGGTAAGTCACTTCATCCTGCAATCCCAGTGTGGTCAGGCAGTATACCGCCAAGTCCAGACATCTCTTTAACTCCTCCTGGGCCTGGTCCGGACGGATGATCAGATGACCTTCCGAAATTGTAAACTGGCGCACCCTGGTAAGTCCGTGCATTTCGCCTGAATCTTCGTTCCTAAAGAGCGTGGAAGTCTCGCCGTAGCGAAGGGGTAGTTCCCTGTAGGAATGCTGGGACGCTTTATAAACATAATACTGGAAAGGACAGGTCATGGGCCGCAGGGCAAATACTTCTTTGTCCCTCTCCTCGTCTCCTAACACAAACATTCCTTCTTTATAATGGTCCCAATGACCAGAGATCTTATACAAATCGCTCTTTGCCATAAAGGGGGTTTTCGTTCTCACATATCCCCACTCGTTGTCCTCCAAATCTTCAATCCAGCGCTGCATGGTCTGAATCATTTTGGCTCCCTTAGGCATAAGAAGGGGAAGCCCCTGTCCAACTACATCCACCGTGGTAAACAGCTCCATCTCACGGCCCAGCTTATTGTGGTCGCGCAGCTTAATATTCTCCAAATACTCTAAATACTCCGCCAGCTCCTCCTTTTTCTGGAAAGCCGTGCCATAAATTCTCTGCAGCATGGCATTGTCGGAATTTCCTCTCCAGTAAGCTCCGGAGGAAGATGTCAGCTTAAATACCTTGATTCCTTTCGTGCTCATCAAATGTGGTCCTGCACAAAGATCCGTAAAATCCCCCTGGCTGTAGAATGAAATCTCAGCATCCTTTGGCAAATCTCTGATTAATTCTACCTTGTAAGGCTCACCCTTTTCCTCCATAAATTGAATTGCTTCTTCCCTGGGCAGTGTATAGCGCTCTAACTTATGTCCTTCCTTGATGATTTTCTTCATCTCGGCTTCTATTTTATCTAAGTCTTCCCGGGAAAAGGGCTCATGCTCGAAATCATAATAATAGCCGGTATCAATAGACGGGCCGATTGCCAGCTTTGCTGCCGGAAAAACTCTTTTAACAGCCTCCGCCATCACATGGGAGCAGGTGTGCCTTATCACCCGTAGCCCTTCCGGGTCATTGGCCGTCAGAATATTGAAAGAACAATCCTTGTCTATCACAGTGCGCAAATCTACCACTTCACCATCCACCTGGCCGGCGCATGCTGCCCTGGCAAGTCCTTCGCTGATATCCAAAGCTATTTCATAAACACTTCTGGCACTGTCATATTCTTTGGCAGAGCCATCTTTTAACATGACTTTCATTTTAATCCTCCCAATCTGAAATTTCATCCATAGTTTCTTCCTCTATGGCATCCTCGCCTTTGCCACTGTTTCCACTGTTGTCTCCGTTATAACACCCCAATGTCTTAGATTTTCTGGGTGAAATCAACATTCCAATCACGATTCCGCCTAACGCACACACTGCCATTACCAGCAAAAATTCTTTCTTACTCATACTTCTTATATCATCTAAAGTTTCCTTAAAGCTTTCCCACTTCTCTTTCATACCTTTCCTTTCTCCTTTCATTCAAATGCTTTACCTCATCACGCCTTACAGGGCCAGCCAACGGGACATCACTTACCCCGCAAGCCGACTTTATGAACCAGGCACTGCTTTGCCATGCAAATCAGCTCATTTAACGCCATATACCGCACTTCGTAAGCCAGCTTGTTGCAACAACGGACGCCACGTTTCTCGAGACAGCTTATTATAAGAAAAACGCCATGCACTACTTTGTAATGCATGGACGTAAATTACTGAAACGAACCATTCTCCTCATCAGCAAGCAGCGCTTCTTCTATTATTCTGGCAGCATCCGCTACCAGCCTGCTGCATGGTCTGGATGCGTAATATTCTTTGGTTCTGACCGAAGGCTTTGCGCTTTCTTCCATGCCTTCAATTCCTAAAAGCTCACGGCAGATAATCGTTCCGTTTTTTTCTTTGAACCTGTCCGCCATCTGCCTGGTTAAGAGATAAATTCTCTCTTTACCGTCCTCATTAGACGGATCCGTATTGCCCTCTTTCAGGCCTGCAAGAAGCGCCATTGCCGACACAACTCCGCAGATCTCCCGCATTCTTCCCACGCCTCCGCCCATAGGACTTGCCAGCTTTAGAGCTGTTTCCCGATCCATGCCAAATAAATCCGCATACGTAGCAAACACAGACTGCGCACAGGTATATCCCGATTCAAAGGTTGCCACAGCCTGTCCTATCCGGCTAACCATCAGCCTTTCCTTCCACAGCACTTTTTATACTTTTTGCCGCTTCCGCAGGGACAGGGATCATTGGGGTAAACCTTATCAGGTTTTACTATCGTTGTAGAAGATTTCTGTTCTCTGTAAAGAGCCTTCCTTTTATCCTCGTCAAAGATATCTTCCCATTCCGGCAGCTCATAAAGCCAATCAGCGCCGGCTGCAACCATGTTTTTATATAAGAGCTCTTTGTCAAATCCTAAGTTTACCTGTGTATCTTCTTCCATTTCTTCAATAGGATTTTCTTCTTTTAAGCTCTCATTGATACCATCCAGAAAACCTGTCATCGTCATGATATCAATACCATATTTTTCTGCTAATTCTTCTACCGTACCGCTTACCACTTCGTCAGGTTTCTTTAAAAGTTCCGCGTAAATATCCTTTTCCTTCTGAAAATAATCGGACCAAAGTCTTTGCAAATCTCCCTTATTTGCTGTTTCCGAATAGGCCATGTCGCGCCATTTTTTTAGCAGTGCCATACACAATTCCTCCTCACCTGCCACCGGCAGATTTCTTAATCAGTAATTCGTATCATAGTTTATGCCGGTCTGCATATCCTTCGTACAGACTTGCAAAACTATCATTATGTGTGTTAATGCTACTAACCATTATCATTATCAAAAATGATATTTTACACCTACACGCTTTTTATTATAGCCTAATTTATATAAAATGTAAAATTTTTTTAGAAAAATGAATTAGATTGAATAAAGTTTGATTTGTAGGGCCATAATACTAATGTCAACGGATCCCCCTCCTTTGACAATGTGGAAAACCACAGATACGACAGATAAATAAATACTTATCCTCCCTTTGGGGGATATATCCTCCCCTAAGGAAGCCTCTGGGAATGCCAAAGCCGCATTTTCAGGGGCTTTCGCACTTGATATCCAGGAATAAGTCTTTTCATGCAGCAATCCACCAAGGGACTCAGCATACTAAATGCTCAAATCAGTATTAAACCTCTGATATTCCTTAGGGATATTGGCCAAAATCTTATCAAGGTAATGCTACCGTTATCAATTATTTTGCTTCTTACCGAATCAAGTATCATAAAGGCTTCTTTATAATATTGCCTTGATGTATCATATTGCTTCTCTGCACGAATATCGTACTTTTTTCGTAGCCTGCATCGGAAAACTCATTCTCAGGGCTATGTCGTTCCTCTATAATAGCTCCATTTTCAATATTAATTAATGCCCAAGTTGTCGGCCTATCTACTTTACCAGCATCTATATCATCCTTACTATAGTAAAATACAAAAACTGCCAAATAGTATTTGCCATCCTCCATGTACACCACTGGATATGACGTACTGTGTGGTATTTTTATCAGATTGACATTTCCTTATTTTCACATTACAATATGTACTACAGCCGTAAGATTTAAGGAGGGGGATCACAGATGAAAACATTGCCACAAATTTCAGAAGCTGAATTTGAAGTAATGAAAGTCATATGGAAACACGCACCAATCAACACCAATGAAATCACTGAAAAACTGACACAAACAACAAAATGGAGTCCTAAGACAATTCAGACCTTGATAAAGCGGCTTGTAACCAAAGGAGCGCTTTCCTATGAAAAGCAGAGCAGGATTTTCGTTTATACCCCCTTGATAGAAGAAAAAGAATACCTTGGACAGAAAAGCCACGCTTTTCTTGAACGGTATTATGACGGAGATATTACAGCAATGCTTTCTTCCTATATCGAAGATGACAAACTCTCCAAATCAGAAATTGACACGCTCCGTTCTCTCCTCGCGGAGGGTTTAAAAAACAGGGGGAATTAACATGGCAGAGTTTGGAATACGCTTTTTCCTATGTAATATTTTCATTTGTATCATTATAGGTTTTCTTATGATCGCCAAACGGGCATTGAAAAATTATTTAACCAGCCGGATGCAGTTCAATTTATGGTTTCTGCTGCTTGGGATTCTTGCAGTTCCATTTGTTCCCTTTCGTCCGGCTTCTTTTACGCAGGTTCTCGCATTGCTTGGCGCATGGAAAAATGTGGTATCATCAAACGTGGGAACGATCACGGAAGGTTTTCTAACCCCCAGCACAACCGGCACTATCAAACAGATGAATGACCTTGCACTGTCTGTCAGCAGAAAAACACCCTCCATTATTGGACTAATTTTATGCGGCATATGGCTGGTTGGTATTCTGGCTATGGTTCTATTCGTGATTAAGTCAGTATCCCGGTTAAACGCCATGAAAAATTCTGCGCTTCCCCTGCAGAACAAGACCGTCCGTATTTTGTACAATAACTGTTTAAGGGAGCTGAAAATAAAAAGAAATATTCCCCTTTACAGTACTGCTTTCCTGAAATCCCCTATTATCGTGGGATTATTCAACCCCCGTATTTATCTTCCGATCCATCTTATCTCGGATTTTAATGCTGCGGATATGCGCTATATGCTGTTACACGAATTGCAGCATTACAAACATAAAGACGCACTGGCTGGTTATCTTATGAACTTTTTCGGCGTACTCTACTGGTGTAACCCATGTGTCTGGTATGCATTAAAAGAAATGCGGAACGAACGAGAGGTTGCCTGTGATACATCTGTCCTAAAACTCCTTGATGAAAGCGATTATGAAGATTACGGAAATACTCTCATCAATTTTGCGGAGAAAGTTTCACTTACGCCATTCCCCTTTGCTGCCGGAATCAGCGGAAGCATGAAGCAGATGCAGCAAAGAATTGCTAATATCTCCTCTTATAAAAAACCATCTGTTTTCAGAAAATTAAAGGGACTTACTGCTTTTGCTGCGATTGGTGTTGTTCTTTTCGGGCTTGCTCCGATGCTTTCCACCTATGCTGCAGATCAGAGCCGGTATCAGTGGAATATCTCTTCTGACAAGGTTTCCACGATTGACCTGTCTGCCTATTTCAACGGATATGAAGGCAGCTTTGTACTATATGATTTGAAAGGCGATACATGGAAGGTCTATGACATGGAGCAAGCCACTTTAAGGACAGCACCAAATTCTACTTACAAAATCTATGATGCGCTGTTTGGTCTGGAGGATGGTGTAATTGCGCCAGATGATTCTTTCATGGCATGGGACGGAACAAATTACCCATTTGAAGCATGGAACGGGAATCAGGATTTACTTTCTGCCATGCAAGCCTCTGTCAATTGGTATTTTGAGGAAATAGATAAGCAGATTGGTTCATCTGCCATTCAGAGTTACATCCGAAAAATAGGGTATGGAAATGAGAATGTAAATGCAAGCCTTTCCTCATACTGGATGCAAGGGATATTAAAAATCTCCCCGGTAGAGCAGGTGGAACTTTTAACAGCTCTCCAGAACAATCGTTTTGGCTTTGTCCCGGAAAATGTAAATGCCGTAAAAAATTCTATCTGCCTTTTTTCATCGGAAGGCCAAAACTTTTATGGAAAAACCGGAACCGGACGTGTAGATGGTCAGGATGTGAATGGCTGGTTTGTAGGCTATATTGAAACTGCTGGCAATACATACTTTTTTGCTGCCAACATTCAAACTGCTGAAAATGCCACAGGCAGTAAAGCATCAGAAATTTCCCTTTCTATCCTGTCCGATATGGGTATATGGAAAGAATAAAAATCTGCTCCACAGCTCTCCATTTTACAAAACAATGCCCCTTTTTAAGTAATCCAGGTAAAATGTACTTACTTAAAAGGGAGTATTTTTTTCCATGATTTCGTTATTGTTTTTTAAGTAATTACAAATAGATGCAATCGTCATTTCTTTTTCCGGTATATGCTCTGTAACATCCTTTTCCATATCATCAGCAATATAAAATTCATTTTCCCCGGCTAAAAATATTCTAGCTGCCGGACGGGGAATCATTCCCTGCGGTCCCGCCCCTGTGATATAGTTAATGATAATAACAATATCATCTTTTCCATCATCATTTATGTCCCGAAAAGCAACTGCACCAACACTATCAAATAATCCTTCAAAGCCCTTTAGATTACTACAAGGAAATTTATATAATATCTGGTCATTCCTAACCAAGAAAAATGATGTTTCTTTATAAGATTGCCAGGCTAGCGGGCTGCAAGATACAAATGTAACTTCTCCCCAATCATCTAACGTAACATCAAACGACTGTTCTTGTATTATATACTCATTTATTTTTTCTATTGAGTCAATGTCATCATCCAAGTTTACATCATTCCCATCTATTTCCATATCTTGTGATTCGCCTGCATAAGTTGTCTGCGGATCATAAGCTGTCTGAGGATTTATCTCTCCACTTTCACTTACATCCCATGCCCATGCTTCTCCATACCTGTCCCAATCCGTTAACTGTTTTACTGCTTTTCTCCCATCAAAATATAGGATAATCTGCTCATCGATCTGTTCATCTCCGGACAGAATTACTTCCACATAATCCTCATGCCATGTCACCTCCCATATGCTGCTGCGTATGCACCCGCCGTCATCAAACAGCTCAAAGTCTGCTTTGGATATTCTGCTTTTACCCTCATAAAGAATCAGTCTTCCTGAAGCAGAACCAAACGGGAAATCAGCCTCTCCGACAGCCTGTAAAACCAGTTCATGATCTCCATCCGGGGAAACAGAAGTATCTGCCTCTGTTATTTTGTAATCTGACACATAGACGAAACTCCCCCAAAGCACAGCAATTATGATAAAAACAGCAGCCACAAAACCTAATATAAACTTTATTATCTTTTTCATTGTTCCATATCCTTTCTTCTTTTTTCAGCGTCAGGCGATTCCCTTAATTACTCTCTGATCATCCAGTATTGATATTCCGGTATATTTGAAATCCCATCATCCAGAATTTTGTTTCCTTGATATCTCTGCCCTTCCGTATATCCAATGCATCACCATTCTATTGCACCGAAATCCAAATCTTCTGTCAGAATATATTCATCTTCTTTCTGGAAAACATCTATTACAAAAGCCGTGGCAATTCCATTCTCCTTTTTTATCCTGCTCCGGGGAATCGAACTATCCTCCAACAATCCTGCTAAATCGAACCACATTTCAAATTCTTCTTCCGTAACTTCTTTCCTGTTGACAGTCGCCGTATCCGGATTATATTCATCAAAAATCCCTGTTACATTCTCCATCCTGGTATGAAAAACAGACATAGCAACTTCCATCCGAACCGCTATTTATGAGGATAATTGTATTATCCTTGTATTGCACCCCGTTAATGCGGCCCCATTCCTCCGGTTCATACAAATCTGCAATCTTTTTTACCATGCCGCCCTCACAGGCAAATATCCCTATTGATTTATCATCCCCTATGATTAATTCAGGAACACCATCGTCATCAAAATCGTGTGTCCCAATATAACCGATGCAGGCATCGCTGTTTGCCCATTCAGACTCCTGCCGGAAGCTATACGGATCTGCTAAATAGCTTTCCATGTTACGGACAATCTCTTTATAGGCATCTTCCCATTTTTCATTGGAATCCTTTTGATTTTCTTTCCCTTTTCCGCAGGCGCCAAGCAGGGCGGCACACAACATCACATTAGCGATTAAGAAAAACTTTTTCTTTCGTTTCATGATTATCCCTCTTTCATCTTCCTCCCTTTGGCACTTCTAATTCCTTCTGCTCTATCGTATTGGATAAATATCTGAACGTGCCATCCGGGAATGGCTGTACCACGATTCTATTGGTAAAAGCAAGGTCAGAATTGTAATCAGCCCATACCCCATCAACAATAAGCGTGATTGTTCCATCCGGATTTTCCGTATAATCAACAACTTCTCCAAAAGGCGGATACTGGCTTGCAAATATCATTTCATACTCATAGCTATTGCTATCTTCATCATAGCCGCATTTTTCCCGTAATTGTTCTGCTGACGCCGGAAAATATGTCGTCATTATTCTTTCGTATGTGTCCGCAGGTATTCTCCAGTTTTCCGTCCTTAAATTTTCCCCGGTATATATCCGGTATATATCCTCAAACATACAGGGCATCAGAATATCTTCTACATTGTTACTGTCCCAATTGGTCACAAGAACATTGTAATTTACATAGCTTAATCCATATACATATTTTGTGGTCAATTCCCGGCATTTATCTGAAAGCGGCTTTATTCTCCAATACTGGCGCAGGCTGGAATGAGGTATCACAATTTCATGAGCATAAATAAAATAGCCTTTCTCTGTCAATTTGATTTCAGCTATATCACGGACTAACGTATTTCTGATCTCTGGCATTCCTCCCTTCTGCCAGCCAATTCCTACATAATATGTCTGCAATTCACTTCCCCTATATATAAAAGTAATCACGCCAAGAAGTCCATCCCTGTTTACATCAAATATCGTAACCATCGCATCACGCTTCTCTATATATGCAGCATAGAAATCTTCAATTTCCCCGTAGTTCTCCATATTGGTATCTTCCGTAACGCTGACATATCCTGCGTTACCAAGAAGGGAAACTACTTCTTTGCACTGTTCTTTCGTAAAATCTTTGATATTTGATCCAAAGGACAATTCATCCGTTATTTCTATGTCTTGATACACTTCTTTTACTTGTCCTGCGGCTGTCAATGCCCGATGATTTAGTTCTTCCTTTTCTGCATCCGTTATCAGGCAATGTTCCGCCTGTGGAAGAAACCATAAATCTGATTCCGTTTCGCCTTCTTCCGTACCTGTTTCTGCAATATCACCGTTTACAATTTCTACTGTCGGCTCCCACACAACCTCTGATTGCTCTTTTTTGTTTTTACTCCCTTTTACCCGCATAAAGCTTCCTGTCATTACCGCTATAAGCATTACCAGAAAAAATACTCTCCCATTTTTTAACAGTCGTTTCACGTCTTTCACGATCCATTTCCTCCATAAACCTCTCTCCATTCTTCCTCTGTCAACCGATTTGAATGCCACCAAATGCTATCATCTCCTTCTGGTATAATTATCTCATTCGATACATATTGAAAACTGTCCTCCTTTAATGGACGAATCACGGTTGTATGTGAAAACTCCTTTGACATATTTCCATTGGGATATACTGCATTGATATGAAGCACAACTGTCCCATCCTCATTCTTCGTATAATCCACTACTTCCGGATACGCAATATCCGGATATTCCGCCTCATAAAAGCCTCGTGGTCTGTACTCATAGGCGGCAAGCTCTGAGATATATATTGTTTTGGAACGGAGCGTTTCGCTGTCTATATTGAAATATGCCCCGATCACATTCTCAAATAATTCTCCCGGTATCTGATAAACTGCTCCAACTTCTAAGTTCTCATCCGCCACATAAGGCACTTGCCGGCTGTGCATCATTGGATAGAACCTGTCAAATAAATCGTAAAAATCCAAATCTCCAAAATCGCCCTCACTCCAATTACAGAGAAACAGGTTGTTCAGCTCATAACCAACTGGCAGGATATACTTTCTGTTATATTCCCTACACTTTTCATCCAAAGGCAAAATCCGAAGCATCGTATGTTCCGGTGTGTCACTTAATGTCAGTACATAACCCTCATCTGAAAAGCAGCTTCCTTCAAACATTAAATACCCTTCCTCTGTATACTGCCAGAAGTCCGCCGGATAACTTACTGTGCTTCTGTTTCTCAGACTTCCATTCTGGTCATATTGATAATATCCCCTGACAATAGTTACATTGCCGACCTCTGTTTTCAAATCAAATTTACGAATCCCCATCTCCATAATCACTATAATCGTTAATTCAGCTGTCTTTTTTTCATCTACTGCTTTGCAAAATGCAAGCGCCTGCTCCGCCTGCGTCATGTCAATCTGATTCCCACTGTCAACAGCCACATAACCACTTTCCCCAAGCCTGATTACCATGCGCCGCATCATATCCAGACTTCCCAATGTATTTGTGTCTACTGCCTCACTATAAATATCACTGAGAATCTCCTTTATGCGTTCTGCATCGGCAGAATCATTTTCATCGGAAGAATACACTTTATTGTCTGTCTGTGTTATCTCAATGTCCGATACCTCCGGTGTTTCGTTGCTACACCCGGTCAATATCATCATTATCATGCTAATCATTGCAAATAAAAGATATCTTCTATTCTTTTCGTTCAAGCCAGTTCTCCAAAACCGTTTTATCTTTTCCCACAACATAACCACTTCTACCTCTCCCTTTTATATCTTCGATTCTTTTTTGCCATGACCTGCTCTCCATTTTAAAATATATTATAATAAATATTTGCCATAAATATTACTTTTGTAAGATTTCGAGTTAAAAAAATTGATGTATGCTATTAGATATTACACCAGTAAGATTTATTAGTCAAATAAAATATAAAAGTTCTTTCGATTCATACTAAATTTAGAAATCATAAGTATCGGCCAGATTGTAGTGTTTGTTTTCCCTTTTGAAGCCTCCGGTCTTTCCATGTGATTCTACACATTCTTACACATTGATGCTTTTTATCATAAATCCAATGCACCGAAAGTGTTTCATCACCATCATGCATGCGGGGTCAAACGGAAGAATGGTAATAGATACGGCTTCTCCTCCAAATTCCTCTGCTAAATATAGAACCAAATCCAACAACAAGAATACACTGGCTACAATCGTCATGGGAAGCCCGGCCAGAAAATCATTGACAAGGCGAATATCGGGCGAAGCACCTTTTATGCCCATTTTGAAACAAAGGATGATTTACTGATAGAACTCTGTAAGGAATTATTCGGACACATTATCAAAAGTGCGGCTGACTGCAGCCACACACATGGATAATATTCTGACAGCAGTTCGCCCGATCCGTGTTCCGCCATCTTTTGCAGTATTTAGAGGAAAACGATAATAATATCCTGGGGCTGCTCTCAAGTGAAAGCAGCGAAATTTTTCTGCGATATTATCCTTCCTCTCTTGTGCACTTTGCGTGACACACTACCGCCAATACGTGCTGTTCGGCATACGGTGGTTCAACTTTTCCGTTGTGGAATCAGCCGCTTCGTATAAACAATCATTCTATATGCTGCATAAATAGCAACGATCAATTCTGTAATCGGCATAGAAAACCAAATCAATTCTGGTTTGATACCTGGATTCTCGGAGTTAACATGACGAGGTTGGTACCTTCACTCCGAGAGCCTCATATATTTTTGCCTGCT
>NZ_QZDT01000045.1 GCF_009917485.1 Parablautia muri | reverse complement strand
CCTATGATTTAGATTTTATCATAGAAGACCTTATTCTTATGAAATATTTACAGACTTTTTTTCACAGACTCGATTAGATTATGTTTATCCAAACAATATTACAACTAGAAGCCGATATTTAAGTTATTCGTTATTTGTAAAAAAATCTAAAATACTATGTAATCCCAAAAGTACTTTTTTATCATCAACTGCAGATCTTTCATTGGTATTATGGCTATACACTGCATCATGAATATTATAACAGTTCATATGATGCAAAAGAGTACATGCTGTACTATAAGCTGTGTCTATATAACCATCGCCTCCCCCAACTAATATAACTGCTCCTTTTTTAGATTTTGTAATCGGTTCTTCCTTTCTAAACAATCTGGCACAAAAATATGTTTGAAGTCTACTTCCAATTTCTAATCGTTTTCCAGTCAATTCTGAAAAATAAAGCGGTGAAGTTAACAAAATGTTATCACATTCTTGTATGTACTTATATATTTCCTGCATTTCATCACCTATTGCACATCCATTATTTTTCCAACAATATCGGCAATCAAAACAAGTTGAAATATTACACCTATAGGCATCTATAATCCTGTAGTCTCCTGTAATCGGCGTTCTTTCTCATTAAATGTTTTGGGATGGAGGATAGCAATACTGTTGACTCCATGTTGAAATCTCGGAAAATAATTTTTCCATGTCTACCCGGGAAAAATCTGTTGTATCAACTTTTATCCTCTTATTTCCAATAAAGAAAGCATCAAATCCCCTGTTCTCTATCCCATGCACATAATCATCATAGGAAACAGATGCTGCTTTTAATTCCTCAAAACTGCGCTCTTTCTTTTCCGGATAACAATCATTGACTACATGCCCCCGATGTCTGGCAGGGCTCATATCCCGCTTCTGTAAGCGCTGGTGGATTACCTTATAATCCCCCGTCAAGGTGACGGTCAATGCAGCATATTGGTATTTTTCCAGCAAAGTCTTTATTCCGTTCTTTGATGTGTATTCAAAATTATTTTCCAAGATAAAAGACCGGCCCGCCTTCATAAGCTGTTCCGCCAAATAATACATAATTTCCATGCTTGCAATTCCCAGATTTACCTTTTCCTTTCTCGACTCAAAGCCAACAAAATCAAATAATAATTCTTTTATGGTATCTTTAGAAATCGCAGGCAGTTTGAATCTTTTCCCAATCGCTTCAGCCATTGTGCTTTTTCCTGCTGCCGGAATCCCGGCCACTAATATGCAATACATTTTTCCTCCATGTCCGCTCACGGCTTATAAATCATCTCAGTCAATTTTCTACAGCCCCGTACTTTTTGACCATATTACCAAAAATAAACAAAAATCACAAGGAGAGAATACCTAAATCCATCCTCCTGGTAGTTTCGGCGCTACTTTTCACGGGTCAGGAATGCGCATTTACTGCGCATCCCGTGAGAATGTGATTCAGGTGTGAGGGGCGATTTTTGCGAAGCGAAACTTGGAATATCGTCCCGAATGTTACTATGAGCGGCTCCCAGGCCATGAATAGTAACGTTTCGGTGCGCTCTAGAGCTTTGCAGTTCATGAAAAGTCCATAGTCAACGCCCCCTCTGCAGAAGGCGGAACATCCATCTTGCAGCGCTGCTAAGCGCACGCTGCAAGGGAACAGAGTATGTGACCACGGCTGTCACCAAATGTTCATGCAAGCATGCTCACTTGGCGTTGTTCGCAGGAATCAAGCTGCTTTGCTTCTTTTTGCAGAATCTATGGAATATTTATCTCATCTCCATTATCTCCTACCAGCAATGCGCTGACCTTTTCCGGTTCAATCACCTCAGAGAGCCGGGCAGTTTTTGCATAATCCCCGTTTCCACAGCTAACCCACAGCTCCTGGAATCCTTCTTCTTCCACTACCGTGCCGTCCTGATATTTGATCCCATTGATAAACAAAGAATGAAGGCTGTCCGCCTGGTCAAGATTGACCCCTTCTATTTTTTCCAGCTCTTTGGCCCCTTGTTCGTCACACACCAGTTTCACGCTGATTGGCGTAAATTCAACTTCTTTTACCATAACCGCACACCCTGCAATCTGATATTCCCTGTTGATTTCATAGCGAACGGGATCGGTGGCGTGCAAATTTAATGTAAACTCCCAGTTTCCCTCCAAAACAGGTTCTCCCTTCATTGCCTTTTCTCCCGGCGCATCTAAGGAAGTAAACTGGATTGTCATGTTAAGGTCTTCTGTCCCTTCTTTCATTTTATTTCCTATCATTTCATAATATCTGCTGTTGGAAACTGCCTGTCCGCCCGCCTCCACAAAGCCGCATCCAAACATTCCAAAGGGACTTTCCCCTCCCTGATAATCCATCTGAAAGCTCATATCATAGTCGGACGTAATTTGTACCGACTCATCTTCCGCAGTTATTTCAAATAATGCATAAAAGCAGTTATTATCCTGTATAGTCTGTATCGCCCGTATGGTAAGTCCTGCATCCGATACGGTTTGATGTGTGTCCTGAACGATCTGTTCTGTCACAAGCGCCTTTTGCTGTTCCTCATCCGCCATAAAGACTTCCGCCGCCCTTTTATTCCATTTAAAAATCTCCGCCGCGCTTACGGTCGTCCCCAGTACGGCAACTGTTGCCGCTATTAAAAAAATTATTTTACCCTTTTTCATCCGTTTCACCTTTTTGACCTTTCTCTCATCCAGTTCGGCAAGTGTACTTATCAGAGCCTGATGCACATGCTCCGGCACATCGGGAAAGTCATTCTTCCAATTCTTATTCTGCATACCCATATACTCCCATTAATTTTTCTTTTAAAAGTTTCCTGCTTCGATACAGTCTTGTTTTTACCGTTCCTTGTGACAGCTTTAAGATCTGGCAGATTTCTTTTACTGAAAATCCCTCTACATAAAACAATACAAAGGGAACTCTGTAATTATCCTCCAAACCCATGACCACTTCAAACACCTCCGAGTAATCTTCCTCCTGCGCCATTGTCCGCGTATCATAGTAATCCTCATAGGAAACCTGATCCTTTCTGGAGCGAATCATATAATTACATTCATTGATCAGTATTCTGGTAAGCCATGTCTTAAAATACTTCTCATTCCGCAGCGTATGTAATTTCTCAAAAGCATGTAAGACTGCATTTTGTATCGCATCGGCACAATCATCGTCATTTCCCAAAATAGATTTTGCTATGTGATACAGGCTCTTTTCAGCCTCAAGTACCTGTGTCGTAAACTGTTTCTTATCCATTTCCTTAAATTCCTTATCGTTAAATTACGGGCGCTTTTCCCGTTTTACTGAAACGGCCGTTTCATTTTACAATAATTAGATGCAGGAAAAGATGAAAAAGTCACAAAAGGCACAGACGAATTTTTCGCCAATGCCTTTTCACTTGTCTATTAAGCCAATAACCCCTCTGCAGAAGGCGGGCATCCATCTTGCAGCGCTGCTCATTGTTTACGCGTACCTTGTATCATATCAGCAGGAAATCAAGCGCGAACTTAGTGAGCATTTGATTTCACCTGACATGATAACAAAAAAATCTTTGAGTGCGTAACCGCGGCAGACGCACAGCGGCTGGATTTTGGGGTCTATTGTATCATGAATCAGAGATTCATGAGCACCATTCGCTGTTCGTTGAATATGCAAGCATACTCTCCTCACTAACGCTCATTATACCATAACACGTTTACTCTGTATTTGGATTTACATAGCAGAACTGCACCGACTCCGGTACAGGCTTTCCGGCGCCATTTTCTGTGTACGCATATGCTTTTACAAATACAACCCTGCCATCCTTAAGACTGACACACATAGCATCTTCCCACTCAAGAGGCGCTTCGTATAACTCCATTACCTTTTGGGCCCTGTCATCCCCAAGATTATAAGTAAACAGTCCTTCATAATTCCAAAGAAGAAAATCTGTATCCCTTCCTTTAACAATCGTATGACAATGGGGTGGTCCGGACGGAAGCGGATTTGTCGATACCACACTATACCCCGCTGTGTCCGGATTAAGCTGCAAAATTATACTGTGAAAGGGTCCATCCTCACAAAGAAGATAGATATTCCCATCTTTTCCCCGACACAGACTGTCTCTTGCCATAATGTCATATGGAATTTCAATGGTACAAAGCTCATTTCCCTCCGTATCATAGACACAAACGGCCCTATCCTTCCCGGCATACAGCCTTCCTTCTTTGTCCACTGCCAATGCGCCAAAAATTTCGTTTTCCGTATCCTTTTCATAGAGCAGTTCCCCTTCCTTGCTTATATGAAGAATTTTCCCTCCTTCATAATTGTCTTCTCCTTTCAAAAGTAAAAGCCCATAAAGCCCTTGCTGCATATCTTCTTCCATAGCATACATCACCATATTTTCCCCAAAATCCCCCTGATAGAAAGGTCTGGAAGTGCTTTCACCGATTTCCATACGCTCAATCATATTTGTTCCTGCCAGGTACAGACACCCTTCTCCTTCTGTTACACAAATTACATCCACACTGCCTTCATAGGAAATCACCTTATCTTCCTTAGCCTCAGGCGCCATTTCAATAAAATCCTGTTCACCCTCCCACTTTCCTTCCGCTACTTCCGAGCCGATTATCTGTATGCTGTAATTTACTTTATGCTCGAAATCTATAAGCTGCAACAGTTCTTCATCTGTCATCTGTTCTGGGAGAAATAATGTGGCCCTATCTGCATACAAGCCCACTCCTTTTCCTTTATAATCCCTGTCATCCTTCAAATACGCTAGGTCTCCTTCCGGGAATCTTCCCTTTTCCTCATATTCTCCGGTCAGTTTCTCATAACGTGCCTTTTCTTCCTCCGTTAAAGGTCTGCTATAATGAAAGGTATCCCCCACAAGCGCCTGGGAATAAAATTTTTCCAACATTTCCCGGTTCATAGCCACCATACGCTGCTGATAAAGACTGACCGCTGCAAACGCACTCCCCCCTATAATAAGACAAAACACAGCGGTCAGCGGGAGAAACATTCTCTTTCTGGCAATACCTCTGCGCTTTCTATTGCTTTTGTCTGGCGATGTATGGATGATCTCAGAAAGCGTTTCTGTGACAGTCTCATGAAAGCCTTCCGGCACGATTTCCAGTTCAGGAACATATATCTTAGCTTTTCTATTTTTATTTTGCACCTTACATTTCTCCTTTCAATATTTCTTTCATCTGTTTGCGCGCCCTAAGAAGTCTTTGTTTGACATTGTTTTCCGAAATCTTTAGAATTTGGGCAATTTCTTTCACAGAATAACCTTCAATATAGTGCAAAACAAAAGCCAACCGGTAAGATTCTTTTAGAGTCATCAAAGCTTCGTAAACCTCCGAATACCCATTTTCCCATTTCATGGATTTGGTTATGCCATCTACTGTTTCTTCATACGGCACAAGTCGCTTGTCTTTTTTCAAAATCCGATAACATTCGTTAATCAGAATCCTTGTCAGCCATGTCCTGAAAAACTTTTCATCCCGTAATGTTTTCAAATTTGCATAGGCGCGAAGCAGCGTGTTCTGAATTGCATCTTCACAGTCCACTTCCCTTTTCAGCATACTTCTGGCAACCCCATACAGTTGCTTTTCAGCAGCAAGTACTTCTGCTACAAATTGTTGCTGTTTCATCTCTAATCCTATCCTTTCCGCAGTCTACAGCGCTATTTCAAAAAACCATACTTCATAAAGGTTGTCACCCTTTGCAAGTCGGCTTATTGTAACAAATACTCCGTCAGCGTTATCTCCACGCCGCTGATATTAAAAAAAAGCTGCTTTTATTAATTAGAAATCTGACTACTGCAAAAAGTTACAAAAAAATCCTTGTTTTTATGAAAACCTCTTTTCATAAAAACAAAGATTTATTCTTTCATCATTCCCGTTCATCTCCATGTTGCCACAAAGCGGCTGCTTAGATCCTACGGAGAATGCCTGCCTTTTAAGGCATTTTCAAGGCATTCTTTTGTGTCAGACTTAGTACTTTTTAGTGAAATGCCCTCTGGCATGCGCTTTAGAAGTGCTTCTCACACTATTCCAGTACAGTCAGGAAAGCACCATATTTCCGGTTAACCCATAAAAAAGTGCCGCAAAATTAGGCATACCAATTACTCTTGTTTCGCTGCTATGTAACCATGTACTTGGAATAAGCTCTTGACTGGTCCAAATTGATTTCGCTAAAAGAACTTCAGCGGCAATGTCTGCATTCATTCTATAATTAAAGTGAAAAAGATTGGTTAAAAAAATGAGAACTAAAAACAAAAGAATTCCTTTTTCCAATAATATAGGTCTGTCACTAAAGACTATTTTTCGATGCATGTTATATACCCTTCCATCCAATTTATTTTATCGCACACTTTTGTATAGCAGATAATAATCCGCCTCCAAATTTTCCATCTGCGCCTTCAGCCAGCGCTGGGAATCATCCAATGCCTTATTGTAAACAATCGGCGCCATATGCTCGCAAAATAAATCTATTATCTGCTGTTCCTCAATGATTCCTATATTTTCCCCCCGCACGTCCAGATAAAACGCTCTGACTTCTTCTGCCAGCTGCTTCTTCTGCGCATCACTTAGCTTAATGATTTCATTTAAACTTTTCCTTTTCATTCTGCCCCTTCTTTCCCCTTTTATAGATGTTCCGCCCTCAAAAGTCTTTTTTAAAGCAAGTAATAGGTTGGATATCCTGTCGGTCTGCCGCAGGATTTTTGATCACAATAAGCCTGATCGCCAAGCGTAGCGGCGTTTGTTGTTATGGTTAGTCAATTATACCGCAAAATCCGATCATATACAAACCCCCTTGTCAATATAATCTTTTAATGATATTCTCTTTACAGGTTTGCGTTATTTTAAAGAAGACATGGAGGTAACGACACATGATTCAATACAAAACCTTATGTGCGGACGAAATTTGCCCGGAACTATTTCAGCATTTTATCCGTCATCAGACCGTCACCAAATGCTGGCGCCGAGAAAACGGCCAATGGATTATAAAGGACGCGCCCTTTGTAGATGACTGGACAGCACAGGATTATAAGGTGTTGGTTTCCTGCCTGAAAAACACTGTTCTTACCGGCGGATTTGTCTATGCCGCTTTTTATGACAACCAGTTAAAAGGCTTTGTTTCGGTAGAGCCGGAAATCTTTGGCGGACAGCAGCGGTATCTTGATTTATCAAGCATTCATACATCTGAAGATATGCGAAATAAGGGAATCGGCAAAGCGCTTTTTCTTGCCGCCAAAGACTGGGCCAGGAAAAAAGGAGCTAAAAAACTGTATATCTCCGCCCACTCAGCCGTAGAGAGCCAGGCCTTTTATAAAGCAATGGGCTGTGTTGAGGCTAAAATATACCACCAAGAACATGTGGAAAAAGAACCCTTCGATTGCCAGTTAGAATGCAGCTTATTGGCAGAAGCAGAGGATTCGATTCATTTGTGATTGCGCATACTAACCTCCATGCTGTCAATAGCCCACAAATTTGGGCGCAGCACAAATTTGTTGATTGAAAAATTTTTATTTTTCAATCTATACCTTGTACACATACAATTTGCGGGGTACCAGCAAGAATGGAGGATTCCTTTGTACCATGTGAAATCCCTATATTACACTAATATTTTCCTAAATATTTTATAAAAGGCGGATTGCTAATCCATGGCAATCCGCCGGAAAAATTACCACGCTTTCAAGCTGGATTGTCGTGTGTCCTAAAATTATCCTTTAGAACAGGAAACACATTTATGACTTTTCTTTGTTCAAAGAAAGTATCAATTCCACCAGCTCATCTAACGGCATTTCCCCCATATCCTGCTTATCACGCGCTTCATCACGCGCTCTGATTGATACCGTCCGGTTTATCTGTTCCTTTTCCCCTACAATCATCATGTAAGGCACCTTATCTAATTGTGCTTCCCGAATTTTATAACCCAATTTCTCATTTCTTGCGTCCATTTCCACACGGATTCCTGCCGCCTTTAATGTCTCCACTACTTTATCGGCATAGGACATATATTTATCGGAAACAGGCAGCACCTTGACCTGCACCGGAGAGAGCCATACCGGAAATTTCCCTGCGTAATGTTCAATCAATATTCCAATAAAGCGCTCAATAGATCCTAATATTACACGGTGTATCATAATCGGTCTGTGTTTTTCCCCGTCCGCCCCCATATACTCTGCTTCAAACCGCTGGGGCAGCTGAAAGTCTAACTGTATTGTTCCGCACTGCCAGGTACGGCCAATAGAATCCTTCAAATGAAAATCCAGCTTAGGGCCATAAAACGCGCCATCCCCTTCATTTATGGAGTAAGGAATTTTCAGGCTGTCCATCGCATTCATAAGGGCACTTGTTGCCAGCTCCCAGTCAGCCTCGCTCCCTATACTGTTTTCCGGCTTTGTGGACAATTCAATATGGTATACAAAGCCAAACTTTGTATAAACCTTGTCAATCATTCTAACCACATTTTGAATTTCATCTATGATCTGTTCCTGGGTCATAAAAATGTGCGCATCATCCTGCGTAAATGCCCGCACACGCATCAGCCCGTGGAGTTGCCCCGATTTCTCTTTCCGGTGAACCAGGCCAAGCTCCGCTAAGCGAAGCGGCAAATCCCGGTAGGAATGGGGCTCCGACTTATACACCAGCATACCCCCCGGACAGCTCATAGGCTTAATGGCATATTCATTCTCATCCACCACCGTTGTGTACATATTTTCTCTATAATGCTCCCAATGGCCGGAAGTCTCCCATAAGCGCTTATCTAACATAATCGGTGTGGAAATTTCCTGATAGCCTTCTTTAACATGCAAATCCCGCCAATCATCCAGCAAAAGATTTTTAAGTACCATCCCTTTAGGCAGAAAAAACGGAAACCCTGCCCCTTCCTCCCTTAGCATAAATATCCCAAGCTCTTTTCCAAGTTTTCTGTGGTCCCTCAGCCTTGCCTCCTCCATCATATGCAGATATTCTTCTAGCAAAACTTCTTTTGGAAAAGAAATGCCATAAATACGCGTCAACATCTTTCCCTTCTCATCACCTCTCCAGTACGCTCCTGCAACAGACAAAAGCTTAAACGCCTTGATCTGACATGTGTTCGCAATGTGCGGCCCTGCACAAAGCTCGGCATATTCCCCTTGTTTATAAAAGCTGATTTCTTCGTCTGCCGGTAAGTCCCGTATCAATTCCAGCTTATAGCTCTCTCCCCGTTCTTCCATATACGAATAAGCCTTTTCTCTGTCCATTTCATAAACCTGCAGGGAAAAAGATTTTTTTACAATTTTCTTCATCTCCGCTTCAATTACAGGCAGATATTCCTCTGAAAAGGGAAAGGAAAATTCAAAATCGTAATAAAATCCATTTTCAATTGCCGGACCTATCGCACATTTTGTATCCGGATATAAATTTTTTACCGCCTGCGCTAATATATGCGCACTGGTATGCCAAAACGCCTTTTTCCCCTCTTGTTCTTCAAAACTTACTTCTCTGGTTTCTCCGTTTTTTAATAAAGTTTTCATGTTAGCTGCCCCTTTCTTTTTATATGCTTTTCAATAATTGAAATATAACACAGGTGTACTGAGCACAGCCCAGATATACTAAGCGCGGCTCGGGTAAATTGAGCCGGGTATACCGATTAGGATTAAGCAAGCCGCACGGTCTTAGCTGCAACCATATAACAAACGCTGTCGTACTTCGCCAGCTGGCTTATTATAAACAGGTCAGCACACTTCGCAGCCTGGCCTCATGATACAAAAAGCACCCATAAGACTACCGACAATAGTCTTAAGGGTGCATCTGCACGGTTCCACCTTAACTTTTCACTTCAGATTCCAACAAATCCTATCCCTTAACGCAGGCATACGGTAATGCTTACACAAATTTATTTTCAGCATTACGGCTCAGGAATGGTTTTCGTCTATCTTTCTCATAAATGGCTTTCACCAAACGCCACTCTCTCTGTCTGATTCCGAATAAACTACTGTTTCCGTCATCGCTTTTCTTATATTGCTATTTGCACTTTACCAAATTTTTTTTGCTTTGTCAATCGCTGAAAAATTGTATTTTTACTGTAAAGAATGTAAGTGTTACTTTTCCTCAAGATAAAACTTCTGCAAAACCTCAAAAGCCGGTTTCCGGTACGTCTTGTCCGCCGAACACACTCCCTTCCTGTTGTAATATTTCTGGAGGTAATGGGTTCTTCTGGGGCAGCGGAAATCGTAAAGAATCCACGGTGTCATTCCCTTGATATAATCAATTTTTCTAAGGGTCTCGATTTGGCGTTCATAAACGTAGACCTGGCATTCCTCCGAACCTTTATCCGTTATAGTGCCATGATGTCCGGGCAGGGCATCTGCGCCAAATTCCGTTATAATAACCGGCTTCTTGGGATTGCTGTTTGCCATCAGCTGGGGCAGCTTTTCAAAATCCGGTGTATACCATCCACAATATTCATTGATGCCAATCAAATCAAGATGCTCAATCAACCGGTCTGCAATCTCATTCTTTTCGCTGTCCACCAGACATGCTGCCGACACAAGACGGGTTTCGTCCTCCCTGTGGGCGCAATCCGCCAATCCGCCCATGAATTTAAGCCGTTCATCGGTATCTGCGTTTTCATTCCCCACAGACCATATAATCACACTGGCACGGTTAAAGTCACGGGTCATCAGCTCCATCAACTGATTCTGCCATCTTCATAGGTAGCCTCCCGCTCAAAGCGAATCGCCCAATAAACCGGAATTTCCTCCCAAAGAAGAATACCATATTCATCCGCCAGCTTCGCCATTCTTTCATGATGTGGATAATGGGCAATGCGCATAAAATTGCATCCCAGCTCCTTTGCCAACAAAATATTTTCTATCCGCTCCTCATCCGTTAGCGCCCTGCCATTTTCCACACTTTCCTCATGACAGCTGATTCCCTTTAAAAAGATGGGCTTTCCGTTTAAGATAATTTCTCCGTCTTTTTCCCTTATTTCCCGGAATCCTACTTTGTCGCTTACCTGATCTTTCAGGCAGCTTACGCTTACCTGGTATAACCTGGGATTTTCCGGTGACCAAAGATTGGGCTTTGCCGGAATAACAGCTTCACCGGTTCCTTCCGTAACCGCAACTTCCTGTTCAATTCCCAACTCCTTAAGCGTCACTTTAGCCGTTGTTGTTACGGGTTCTGACAATCTTACCTTTACCTGAATTTTCCCAAAGGTACCATCTGCAACCAGCGCAATCCGGAAATCTTTGATATAAATTCCCGGAAGACGAATCAGCTCAATATCCCGATATACACCCCCATAGTTAAACCAGTCCGTATTTTCCGTTGGTATCTGCTCCGCCCTTCTGGTGCTGTCCACTACAAGGATGATGCGGTTTTCCTCTTTTAGCGCCTCTGTAATATCCAAAAAGAAAGGAGTGGAGCCTCCCCGGTGCATTCCCATGTACGCGCCATTTAGAAAAACACGGCAAAGATAATTGGCGGCTCCAATCTTTAGCACCACCTTTTCTTCCTCACCCTTTCCGTAAGAAAATTTTCTGGTAAAAACCATGCTGCCATCATAAATAAGGTATTCTCTCTCCACCATATTCCAGCAGGCCGGCAGCCGCATAGTCGGCCACTGGTCAAAGGAATAATCAAGAGGAAGTGTATATCCATTTTCGTCATAGCATTTTTCTTTGAACCACTGCTGTCTTAAACAGGTATCATACTGGTCCACCGCATACTGCCACTCCCCGTTTAAAAGCTCCCGCCTTCTTCCTCCGTCAAATACCATAGTTTTCACATCGGCCTGTTTTCCCTCATACTGCTACGTATAATCCTCCAGATGAATATCCGACATATAAATTTTCGGTTTCACCGCATCCATTTTACTTTCCTCCTTCTCTTATTTATGATTCTCCATTCCTGCCGCCAATCCCCGGTCTGGTAACTCTACCAAAACTTTACACTCCCCCTGTCCCCATGCCGCTTTTTGTAGCAGTATAACCGGACAAAAAAGCCATAGCTTTACATCCGTTGCGCTCATTGTTCGCAAGAATAAACATACAACACATAAGGAGAACTCTCCTCCTCATAAGTTCCCACCAACGCAAGTCCCACATCTTCCCCATTGGAAAGCTCAATTCTGGAAAAAATATATACTCCTCCAAGGGCCTTAAACGCATCCTCATTGATATAAATCTCATGGTCCGCTACCTGATAGTCCCGTACCGCCGCCACAATGGAAAGCTCCGTTCCGGAATAAAGGTACGCTCTGGCCCCCCAGGTGTCAAAATATTCCCTGGATTCGGGCACTCTTTCAAGTGCAGGCGCAATCACCTTTCGAAAATCTTCCTTATATGCCTGTCCATAAAATCCCAGATAACCGTCCAGCGTAGCTATCCCATTATATTCCAGCACTGCCGGATGAAACCCGTAGGCTGCCGACCACTCTCCCTCATACCCGATGTCTTCCTTTGCCAGTTCAAAAAGCTTAGTGGAATAAAATTCCCCATAGCTTAAATCATTGGATGCTTTTCCCTTCAAAATCTCATAAGCCTTGGCCCTGGCGGTATGATACAAATCATTATATCTGGTGCCTGAAAAAAGAATAAGCAAAACAGCCATCACCGCCAAAACGTTCGCAAAATACCGCCACAGCATTCCTTCTCCAACATGAATCTTTTTAAAAACCACAAAAAAAACAGCGCTTTTTTCTTCCTTGTCATAAAGTCTGCTAAGCGCCAGAAAAAAAGCGGCATACCAGACAAAAGGGTTGAAAAAAACAGTCCTGTTAAACTGCCATCCCGTAAGAGACGGACAGAGCGTCTCCACCACCTTTCTGAAAGGCTCACAGTAATAAATGCCGTAAACAAAGCTGTTAAACACAAGCGCCAGCATAAGCAGATTAAAGGGTTCGTGAAAAATCCCCCTGGGATTTTTATTTTTTATATAAGATATATTCAGGTACAAAAAATAAAAAAGGCATACCGGCATCACCAGATAAGTGTGCATACTTTCCGCATGAAACATGCCTTTTGTAAAGCCTTCCGCCATCGTCTTTAAAATCTCTCCGGCTCCAAAGCTGCCTGCCTCCATGGTAACGCGGATCGTTTCCTCCCTCCCAAAAAGCATGACTCCAAAAAGCCTGTATTCAAAGACAATATATCCGGCGGCAAGCGCCACAATTCCAATCAAGATACGCAGTGGGCATTTTTTGTCTTTCACCCACAACCACAAAAATGCAACTGCCAAATATGCAAGAATAAAAAGTCCGAAATAGGAAAAATAAGAAAGAAGCGGATAAAAAAATACTGCCACATACCATTTAAAGGAAGGCTTTCTGTAAAGTTTCCGCACCAGATAAACAATAAGCGGAATAGAGGCAAAGGGAATGCCAAAAGCCGGAAATACATTTAAAATTCCGTAGGCCAGCCCTGCCATCCAGGCAAGAGGACGGTACTTTTGATAGCCATCCCCACAAAACTCCCTGGCCAGAAGCAAAGATGAGCCAAGTCCGATCACAATTTTTATCAAATACCCCGCCGCATACGCCTGATAAGAGGGCATAAGAAAAAACAGCATGGAATAAAGGGAAAATTCAGAGGGAAGATTGTCCCTGCTTATCCCTCCCAAAAAAGGTGCCTTCACACCATGGGCAAAAAATGAATTTGTATTTTTTAGCATCTGAAACTGGGCAAGAAACAAATCCAAGTTATCGTGTATCGAAATAATACTGCTTTCCCCAACGCCAAAGAGTATCAGGGCCGCCAAAAGAAAGATTCCCGCCACCACCATCAGATACCAGTTTTGAATTAGCTTTTTCATAAATTCATTTCTTCCTCTTTTTTTCATTCACCGTACGCTTTAATTCCTCTAAAGCCTCCCCAAAATGCTTAGAATACATGGTGGGATTTCCCTTAAGCTGTGATCTTTGATAATATCCCTTAAGCTTTCTAAACTGCAGCCTGTGCTCTTTTTCCACCGAATACCTGCTGCGCAGTTCCGTAATTTCTTCCCTGACTTCTTCCACAAATTCTGTTGGATTTAATTTGACCCGTTCCTTAAGGGCGCCAAATTTTTCTTCAATGCTGTCCATCAGCTCGTCAACACGGTCACTTCTCTCCTGCTTGCGGACCGCACGATCATCATTAACAACCGCAATAATAACGTCCAGGCGTTTCTGGATACGCTCCATCTCCTCTTTTGCCTTTTCAAGCCCAATCAGTATATCCCTCAAATCCATTGCAGCCTTGAAGGAAAGTGTAAAGTCAACCACAATATATTCCGTTACAATAATCGTAACCACCGTGACCACTGCCGCCGGAATGGCAAATACCACTTTTTCAACGCCCTTATGCACAAATTCCGTCATAAGTATGGTCAAAAACCCCCATGCAATTGTGGACGAGAGACAAATATGGCCCTTATAGTTAAAGCGCTGATTGGAATAATCCCAATACCGCACCTTAAAAAGAGCCTCCATTGTCATTCCTGTAACTAACTCTAATGCGGTGGCGCCAAGGCACCCCGCCACATAGGTCAGAAATATATTTTCCTGAAAGGGCATGGAAACCACCAGCATCATAATAGCCCCGCTCCCATAAATGGGCAAAAAAGGCCCTCTCATAAAACCACGGTTTACAAACCGTCTGTTCTTTATCGCAACGTAAGTAGATTCGAAAATCCAGCCAAAAAAACAATAGAAATAAAAGAAAAACAGCCATTGTATCACTGAATATTGGTGCATTTTCCCTTCCTCTCCCGTATTTTTACATAAAATTAATAATTTCCTCTTTGGGCGCCTTCGTATATTCCACATTAACAGCCTTAAGTACTGGTCCCTCGCCGCCATAATCTGCAAAATATTCCTGCGCCACCTTAGCCGTCACCTTCACCCACTGTTTATCGCTGAGTTGATCCGCTTTGTCATACGCACAGGCAAAACCCAAAAACGCCATATCCTCCGCACAGCAGGTCATTGCCATACGGCCGGGCACAAAATATCCTCTGGGAAATTCCGCCGGCTTCAGCACCATAGCCGTAAACTGCACAGTCTTATCGATATATCGTTCCAAATTATCCAAGCTGTCCAAATACCAGATTCCATAGCCCTCATTATCCAGCTCAATAACGGACGCATCCAGACTATACGGAAGGTCGTCCTCAAAAATCTGGTTCACCTCCCCTTCGGAATCCTCAAAGACAATCTCCGCCTTTTGATTGATTGCTTTTACATTCCTCTTATAAACACTTAAGTCCTCCACATCATCACAGCGGTTAAAGATAATCAGCTCCGACTGACGCAGCATTTCCGCTAAAAGAGATTTCATATTGGTAAAATACATGGGGAAAGTAGATGCGTCAATGGTTGTGATCTGCTGTTCCACCCGCCAGTGAAAGGGCAGCTTCATATTCTTAAAATTCCACATCCCATTATATTCAATGATGATGCGTTCAGGCTTATACTTTTTTTCCAGCTCTAATAAGTGAGATGTGTTAAAATCATCTTCCGCCTCAACCATCACCATATTCGTACGGCTCTTTTTCAAAAGGTCTTCTTCGTACTCTATTTCCCCCTCCTCACAGACAATCAAAAGGGTCTTTCCTCTTATCTGAAAATAAGGCTGTTCCAGCGTATAACAGATAAATTCTGTTTTCCCACTCTCCAAAAAGCCATTGATGATATAAACCGGTTTCATAATAATCCCCCATTCTCGCCAACAATCCGCAAATCCTCCATACCTGCCAGCAAACGCTGATTTGGATATTGGCACAAATTCCTGCTATGTCTGCATATTTCGTAGTTTATTTTGCAAATAGTGATTTCAGTCTGTCCTCTTTCAGCTTCGAACCAATCAAGCAGAACTTCCCTGTCACATCCGGCTTACCATCACGGATATTGCTCTCGCCGGGCACATAATCAAAGTATACCCAGCCGCCTGCCTCCCCTGGCACCATACCCTTTGCCCGCAGCACAAAGCCATACTCTCCTTCGTTTTCAAGTTCTTCCAAAATACGTTCAATCTCCGCCTTGCTGTAGGATGATGGCGTTTCCATCCCCCAGCTTGTAAAAACCTCGTCCGCATGATGGTGTCCGTGGTCATGGTCATGGCAACCGCAAGTGCAATCCGGCCCGTGGTCACGTCCATGGTCATGGTGATGTCCGTGACAAGCTTCGTCATGGTCATGATGATGCCCACAGCTCTCCCCATCGTGGTCACCTTCATCGTGATGGTGGTGCTCATGCACATCCTCACTATGATGGTGGTGGCCGTACTCATCCTCACTGTGATGGTGGTGGCTATGCTCATTTTCCCCGTGATGATGGTGCTCATGCACATCTTCTCCGTGATGGTGATGATGCTCGTGGCCCTGTTCATCTTCCCTGCTCACTTTAAGCTCCGCCATCAGCTCTGCTTCTAAGTCCTTAGCCCCTTCAATCGTTGCCAGCATATCCTTTCCATCCAAATCATCCCAGGGGGTTGTGACGATAGTCGCCTTTTTATTGTGTTCCCTGATTAGTTCTATGCATTTATCCAACTTATCTTTAGAAATATTGCCTGTCCTGCTTAAAATAATCGTACCTGCGTGGGCAATTTGATTGATAAAAAATTCCCCAAAATTTTTCATATACATTTTGCATTTGGAGGCATCAACCACGGCAACGGCACTGTTTAGTGTAACCTTGCCGGTATCAATCACATTCCGGACCGCATTCATAACGTCTGAGAGCTTACCTACCCCTGAAGGCTCAATCAGGATTCTTTCCGGATCGTAAATTTTCATGACTTCCTTAAGCGAAGCGCCAAAATCGCCCACTAAGGAACAGCAGATACAGCCTGAATTCATTTCCTTAATTTCAATACCGGCTTCTTTCAAAAAGCCGCCGTCAATCCCAATCTCTCCAAATTCATTTTCAATCAAAACCACTTTCGTATCGCTAAGGGCTTCTGCCAACAGTTTTTTAATCAATGTCGTTTTTCCTGCGCCCAGAAAGCCGGACACAATATCAATTTTAGTCATTTCAATCCTCCATTTCCATCCTGAAACCACTTTGCAAATCATAGTTTTCCCAGAGCCTTTTTGACACGCTCCGGACAGCGGCTGTTGACATACCTATCACTTTAACCGCTATCGTATCATTATAATAACTTCATTTCGGGAAGTCAAATATGGGCCTTCCAATCCACCTCCTTAAAACCAGGGCACACGTAATCCTCCGTAATAAGCAGAGGGCGCTTTACCAGCATACCATCTGATGCCAGCAAATGCAGCTGTTCCTTTTCAGACATATCTGCCAGTTTATCCTTCAATTGTAACTCCTTATAAAGCGTACCACTGGTATTAAAAAAACGTTTTAACGGTAATCCACTTTTCCGGTACCACTTCTCGAGCTCCTCCTTTGTGGGATTTTCCTCCCTGATTGGCCGTTCCTCATAATCAATATTATTTTCTTTCAGCCATTTTATGGCCCTTTGACAAGTACTGCATTTACTGTATACCAAAACTATCGGCTTCATTTCTCATCTTCCTTTCCAGCTTATCCGCCTGTTCCTATTCTATGAATCCGCCCCATCTCCTAATACTGAAAATGAGACTCAAATTCTACCCCTATACTAGTATATCCCATACATAAAAGCAAGCCGGACTTCTTTTTTCCTTTCTTTTATTTTTCTCCCTTTTCGGGAAAGTGTTCCCAGTGCATAAATTTCCCTTTATAAAGCATATTTCTATGCAAATCACTTAAGCCCGCAACAACTTAAGCGTTCTATAAACTGGAATTCTGATAAGACATAATTAATAGCATTTATTGACTGTTATATCTTATCTTTAAAAAGTCCTCAAACCCTTGCACATGTTAAATTCAAAGTAAGTGAGTTGCCCTTAGGCTTTCCCTTGTATTATATCCTTTTCCCAAACAATCCAACGGATTGTTTTTGTTACGAACACTCATAGGGGCAAAAATAAGGGAAGGAAAACCTGTAACAGATTATAACACAATATAAATCAGGCAGGAAGAACTGATTGAGGTGCTTTCTTGATTTCTCCGAAATTTTAATTAACAAAGGATATATAAGATATGAAATTCATATATGCACAATACAATATGTACCACAACAGCATTGATGTAACCACCTTTGATGGATAATCCTACGGATTGACTGTAACAAAGCGGAAGATGGATTACGGACTACTCCCGGCGCTCAATGTGCGTTAGATGCACTCGCAATAGATGAGCTGCTTGAATATAATTCAATGTTTGGGAGTATAGAATCTCACGCAACATGATGTGTTACATAAAATCGTCAAAAAGCACATGCTGGTTGGTTGTCATTTTGCATATGATGTGCAAGAATGTATCTTGTCTGAATGGCCGGAAGATAATATTTATAGGGAGATAAGATATATGAGTTTAGGATCAAATATATGTTTTTTGAGAAAGCAGAAAAAGTATACACAGGAACAACAAAACAAATTCGGAATGCACGGATATGTGGCAGCTTATATTTTGCCAGAAGGGTTTGATACAAAATCCCCCGGTGTAGAGTACTCTGAAAATGTAGAGGCTGACTATGCAATGATTACCATTAAAGAGCCTTTTATACGGCCCTTTGAGAGAATACCTACGTATATAAGATGAGCATGGAATATCTTCGGGCAAATAATTTTAAAGAAAAGCACCAGGATAACATTGTCAGTTGTTTTGAACATGAATATGAAGAAAATGGAATTGTATATATGGATGTTTATATTCATGTTGATGGTGTTACTAAAGTGGATGTCTTTTCACAGTTTAATTGAAGTGGTACAGATTATAGAAACAGGAGATCAATTTTTACTCTATTGAAATAATAGTGTTTTATTTTTATGTCTAAAACCGCCCCTCTACCAATAGGAAAAATTGTATGATTGGATCCATGACCAAAATCGTCACAATAAGCCACAAGAATCCTATATTTTTTACCAAACCGTTCCAGTATTTCAAACAACAGTGGCGAAATATCATCTGAATAGTGTCCAAACAACAAACCTGTTACTTGTTCCATCAACCGGCTTTGTCCAATACAAGTTAAGAACATGCTGAGATCTTGAACGGATTGAAATTTATCAAGTTCTTCAATAAATAATATATAATTCCTATCTGTTTGATATGGAAAGAATCTGTTTCCTAGCGTCAAAACAAAATTAAGTAAATATCCGCCAACAAGGCTTCCTTCGCAACATTCTTGGCTTCAATCTGTAAGTGGTAATTTTAATCCCCCCAGTTCGGGGGGATTAAATCATTCCAAGACCTTTGTAGTCTGTTCTTCCAAAATGCGTTTGTATTATACTGCTATTCTTTGATATTAGCCATATTTTTCATAGGTTCTCCCCATTTTCCGAGATACCTTCCATCAATGGAAGAATATGTATCTTCGCCCGGAGCTAATACCGGAGCGGCCTTCATCAATCTTTCTGTAAAGGGAACCTCCATATCCAGCAGTTGTTCATCCTGAGTTACATTACGAATTAAACAGAGAAAAATATCTGATCCATCTCCCATAGGGATTGCTTTTTTCACTTCCAGTTCAAAACTAACAGGGCTTTCTGCAATGGTTGGCACATCCAGCACTTGTCCCTGCTCTACAGTAGGCAGATACTGCATCTTATTAGGTGTGGTTCTGCCATAGGTACAACCATAATAATCTGCCAAAGGCAGCAGCTGTTCAGATACGAGGTTGGCGGAAAATACACCATTTTTGCGTATCAAATCCTTGGTCTGTTTTTCCTCACCTATACAAGCCATTACCCCGAGTCCCTCTGAGGAATGATAATATCCAAACCAACAGAAAAGGCCAAAATGGGGCTGTCCATCTTCCTGTTTTGTGCCATAAAGAAATAGCGCTTGCGGACAGTAATCATTACCGATCTTAGTTTTTACCTTTGCCATCATGTACATCCTTTCCTTTTTTTAATGCTTGTTCCGCTCGCTCCAAGTTGGAAACAATACGGTCAAGATACTGTTCTAATTCCTTGATTTCCACCTTTTCAAAATCCTTAAAAAACAAGCTATTCATTTGCTGAGAGACTTGATTGTAACGTTTCTCTAATGCACGGGCTTTAGGTGTCAGGCTAATTAGGCTTTGACGTCGATCAGAAGCGGAAACTTCCCGACAGATTAAGCCATTTTCCTCCATTCTACAAAGCATTACAGTAAGTGTATTTTTGGCCAATCCCGTCTTTTGTGCAAGTTCCACAATAGGAATGCCTTCACTTTTCCATAACACATAAAGAATATGCCCTTGTGGTCCATTAAATTCATCGACACCACATGTCTGCAAAAGCCGTTCAAAAACTCTCCCTTGAACCTGTTTAATATGAGAAATCAAAAAACCTGTTCGTGTTTCCAGTTTGATCACACCTTTCCTTGCTCCACCGCTTCGCAAGGATAGAAGCGGCAGTTTTGCTGTACAGCGTTAAAAAGGACGTCTCCTTTTCATGATATTAATAGTACTATATAGAACTTATTCTGTCAAGGTGCGAATTCTAATAAAGGGCAGTCCTAAGACCGCCCACTCTCGACACATATATCAACTCATTCAACATCCATTGTTTCCAGCTTTATCAAGGTATTTTAATATCAAATACACCACCTTTTTTATATTGATCATTAAGTAATTATTATGCATGTTAAAGGTTGAAGGTTTATCTCGCTCCTCGGTTCTTACCCTTAAGCGTCCTTTGTTGCTGGTAATCTATGGTTCTCTTTGGCGGATCCTTTCACTGTTCAAGCACGCTTTCCTTATTCTGCTTTTAATTGTCCTCTCCATAAGTTTTCTCCCATTCAGCCACTTGTTCCTTATACGCAATATAGGCGTTGTAGGATTTATGGTAAATCCGGTAACACTGCAACTACACTCATGAGGATTGTTCCAAACCGTTCGGGCTGACTGCCGAATATATCAATGGATTCTTTGATACGGTCAGAGATGTACTCTTTTTTATCTGTTGTATCGCTGCTTCTGCCACACCGCTGGCAATTGCCCTGTCAACTTCACACTCCCAACGCATACGGTATCCGTTATCCGTCTGTATCTGTTCCGCTTTTGGGTTATTCTTCTCCTCATGATCGCCTTTCAGATTTTGCTTGGAAAATTCGATGACCTTTTTCTCAAAATCATCCGGACCGATCATGGTACCCGCAACAGCTTCAGAGTATCTTAGTCTATAACATTCACTTTCATCAATAAGCGCTGAACCGCTACCAAAGAAATCCATTTTGCATCTATCATTTTTATAACCATGCTCCTTTCTCAACGTGCGGATTTGTGCGCTTAAGCACAAATTTGCGGTTGAACGAATGCAACTCTTTCAACCTTTTCTCCCTTGGATGATCTGTGACCGATAGCAATCATTTCCCATTTTCAGCCGATATCTCCATACGAAATCTTCCCCACAACCCCCGATTTTTATATTTGAATGTAAAATCCTTATCTGCCATTTACAATGTATATTTATAAGTCATTTCCCAATAGGCACACAATTTTGAAAAGGAATTTATTTAAATACTCCATTCACCGCCGAAGCATATTCTTCCGGTCTATTTGCTTTCCGTATCTTTTTCAAATATTTCTCTGCGCCTGTAAAGCTTTTTCCGAGATAGAACCAAAGTTCCTTCATCTTAAAAAGTGCATCCTTCTCACTTCCAAGCGCCTCCCTGTAACCTGCATATAATTTATCATGATATTCCTTTAAGGCTTCTTTCGAAATCCGCTCCCCTGTTTTCACTTCCCTTACAAGACCGGGATTTGCCACGATCCCCCTTCCCAGCATAATTCTCTCTACGGTTGGAAATTTTTCTATAAAATCATCATACTGTCTCTTTGTAAATATATCTCCATTATAACAGAGCGGATGGACGCTCTGGGCAAGGGCGTGTGAAAATACGTTAAGATCAGGAGTATTATTATAATAATCCTTCTGCAATCTCGGATGTATGATCACCTCGCTGATGGGATATCGGTTAAAAATTTTCAAAATATCTTCAAACTCCTCCGGAAATTCCAGTCCTATCCTTGTTTTGACAGAAATCTTCAATGAAACCTTCGCTTTATCCATGTCCCGGAATATCACTTCAAAAAAACGATCCAGCCTTCCTGTATCTGCAAGAAATCCACTCCCTTTTGCTTTCCTCACTACCGTAGCGGAAGGACACCCCAGATTCAGATTTATTTCGTAGTACCCCAGTTCTAAAAGCTTATCACATGTATCCAGAAACTGCTCCGCATGATTGGTCAAAATCTGAGGTACCGCATAGACTCCCTGATTATTTTCCGGTGCTGTTTCCTTTCGGTCTCTGGTTTTTAATACTCTTTTTTTCGTGGGCGCAATAAAGGGCATGAAATATTTATCAACATCATCAAAAAGCATATGATACACATTTCGATATACATATCCTGTAACCTCCTCCATGGGCGCTAAATAAAACTGCATCATTATACCTCCCTGCATATCGCAAGCCTAACTTGCGATATTTCGTTCATAAATAGGAATCGTTCAGTCCAGAGCTTTACACTTGCCTTCTCTTTCCTTTTCTCGTATCGCTTTCTGTAACGCATTCAACACCCTCTTTTTATCCATGCTCCATCTTGGCGCAACCAGGTTCGTTTTAGCTCCGTCCCCTGTCATACGGTGAATAACCATTCTCTCAGGCAGCAAGGCGATACAGTCTGCTACCAGATTAACATACTCTTCCATGCTCATCACCTTGCATTTTCCTTCCCTGTATTCCTTCTCTAAATCTGTCCCTTTTATGACATATAGTAATTGTAATTTTATTCCATCCACACCGCTTTTTCCCACATAGGATACCGTTTCCCTTATATCCTCTTTGGTTTCTCCGGGAAGGCCTAAAATCACATGTACAATCACCTGTACTCCTATTTCTTTTAACCTTCTTACAGCCTCGTCATAAACAGATAGCGAATATCCCCTTCGAATATGCTTTGCAGTTTTCTCATGCATTGTCTGCAGTCCAAGCTCTACCCACACAGGCTTTCTCCGGTTCAGTTCTTCCAATAACTCAATGACTTCTTGGGAAAGACAGTCCGGCCTTGTGGCAATGGAGAGAGCTACAATATCCGGATGGGATATCGCTTCTTCATAGAGTACCCTAAGCCTTTCTACCGGAGCATAGGTGTTGGTAAAAGCCTGAAAATAAGCAATATACTTCCCATTTTTTATTTTTTTCTTTACCCGCTCTTTTCCCTTTTCAATCTGGACAGTAATTGCTTCCTCTGCCGTTGCGGAGAAATCACCGGAACCGGCGTCTGAACAAAAGATACATCCCCTTGTATCTAACGTGCCGTCTCGGTTGGGACAGGTAAAACCGCCGTTTAATGCAATTTTATATACCTTTTCTCCGAAAGTATCCTGTAAATAATTGTTTAATGAATAGTATTTCATAATGTCGCTTTATTTTGTTTCCTAATTTTATGTCATAAGCCATGTTGCGCATCTCATGTGTCAGGTTTTATTTGATAATAAGTATATCAAATGCTATAATTCTCCGCTAGTCAGTTTATTGAAAACAAACACTGTCACGCTTCCACAGACTGGCTTATTGTAACAAACACCGCCACACTTCACAGGCTGGCTTATTGTAGCAGACACCGTCACACTTCCCGATCCTGTTTATGATAAGAAAAAATCCACATTTTAACAATGCAGATTTTTTAAGTCAATTTCCACTTAAATTGTATTAAAATAATTGTTCCGACTGCTAAACTGTCACGCTATGCCGCATCCGCAATTTGTCGACCTTGTACATTTATATGGTAATGATCTTTGTAAATCAGTTCCGAAATTGGGACAATTTCATATCCCTGTGTTTCCAATTCATTCAGCAGCCTATCTAATGCCTCAGCCGTATATTCTGCGCCGTTATGGCATAGAATGATGCTGCCATTTCCAAGGTCTTTATGATTGGTTACCGTCTTAAGAATATCTTCCACACCTTTGTTCTGCCAATCCAAGCTATCCACATCCCACTGAATGGGATAATACCCACAGTCCTTTACTACCTCAATGACTGCATTATCGTAATCTCCGTAAGGCGGCCTGAACAGAAACATATCATAGCCGGTCAGTTCTTTGACCTTAGTATGTACCTGCATCACTTCCTCCTGTTTCTCCTCATTGGAGAGCTGACTCATATTCTTATGGTTCTCACTGTGATTTCCAAGGTCATGCCCTGCTGCCAGAATCGCTTTCACATCCTCCGGATAGCTTTCCACCCATCCTCCCGTCATAAAGAAGGTCACATGTATACCATGATTTTCCAATATTTCCAAAATCTGCTCTGTGTCGGAATTTCCCCAGGCGGCATCAAAAGAAAGTCCAACCTTTTTCTCCTGTGTATCCACACAATAAATAGGTAATGCTCTATCTCCCACCATGTGGTTTGCCGTTGTCATATCTACTGTCTGTACAGCTGTACTTTCAAACAGTTTTTCATCGGCATCTCCCAATCCTTCCTTCACAGCTTCGGAAAATAAAACTCCTTTTATTCCATCTGCCACCTGTTCTTCCTGCTGCATTTCTCCTCGCTGCGTTTCCATCTGCTGCCCACTTGATGAACTTTGTACCATCACCGATTGTCCTTCCTCTTGGCTAAGCGCTTCAGTCAGTGTCTCCTTGGTACCACTCCTTTTATTCCCAGCAGGATTGCAGCTTGCAAGCATTACGCTGACCGTTACCGTAAACAGCATAAAAATTATTCGCTTTTTTCTCATAAGTTCTCTCCATTTCGTTTGTTTAAATGTGAAGCTTTGGTTGTTTTTGGGTTGATTTTCAATCTAATCTCCATGATTCCGCTTTGCGGAATCTCAAATCAAAATGAAATATGCCGCCTTTTTAGGCGTTTTTAACATTTTTTCAGGTGAAACTTAGAAATTCTTGGCAAAACAGCCTCTGCTGTGAGCTTTCGAACTTCTTTTCACCCTAGCCCGCTACTATAAGTGACTGTGAAGCAAGGAAAATTGATACTCCTATCATCAGCACCCACAATATAATTCCTCCTGTCCTCATAAGACGTTTCTTTTCTGTTCTATGCTCATTGTCAATATACATTTCCGTACGCATTTTTTCTCCCTTTCCTTCTAATTTCCCATATTTCCAATCATCCGCAAGTTTACTGATGGAAAATCGTTTTTTTATCTAATATATCTAAAATAAGATGTTACTTTATATGTTTTCTCATTTCTTTCCTTAATATACATACCCAACATCTTCCCATAATTTTTCAACCATAACTCTCCAAATTTTATTACAAATATGTGTATTATCTGTGAACTCCAAATCTTCCCATTCGCCCTTCAAAACAAAATTTTTTATACTCCTTTTCACTGTAAGTATATCAAGAATTTTTCCCATTTTTTCTTTTTGTTCTATATCGCTTACTTGTATAGGATTCCTCTGCCTGTCTGCTTCTTTGGTTTCTCCCTGTATCTCGACCTGATAGAGCATTCCTCCCGCCGTATAAAAAAAGCCGCTTTCTCTTTTTTTGGTTCGATATAGGATAAAATATCCATCGCCTTGCCGTACCAGCCCTCCATCAAATATCCGCCATGTGTCATGCCTCCAGCTTTCTGCGTCTTCCTCCATCAAAAGCTCCGTACAAAAATCCCATATGGTATCATAATTCTTTTCCCCATCAACCTCTATCACATAACCGGCCAGCCTTATATGCTGTTCTTGATAATATCTATTATAAATTCGAACTCCATACACAGGTTCTTTCCCTTTTTCCTCTTGTGCTATTCCCTCTAAAACCACACAATCCCAATTGATCCCTTCATATACAAGTACACTCCATATAAGGTCACATACATTCTCATCCAAAAGAGCTTTTCTCAAAGTGTCCTGCTTTTCATCTATACCAAGCTCCCGCAGCATTTTCTGCACTGGTCCGGCTTCTGTGCTTTTATTTGAAAGCTTCTCGATGTCTATGACAGGTACCCTGACCATACCGTAGTTTTTCTCATCTTCCAAATCCTCCCACTCCCATTTTACTCTCGCAAGCCTATCCTCCATTTGGGCCACCTGCACAAAGCATGCCGGAGGATTCTGCAGTCCAAAATAGATCGTATACAAATCTTTATCCAAAAACGCCTTAAGGTATAGCTCTTGCATCCCATCTAAAGACATAATTTGTCCATCATAAAAGGATTTCCATCTGACCTCCTCCCTCACCAAGCAACATCTTTCCCCATGATTGGTGATGGCGTAATAGAAATTGTCCTCTTTATCCGTATCCTCCCAGGTAAAATTGTAGCAACTAATAATTTCACCCCTATTTGTGATACTGATTCCGGCTCTTGTTCTGTGCTCCGACTGCACACAGGCTTTCATACTTCCCTTGTATCCGCAGCGCACAATCACACCTTCATTTTCCGTGCTAATGCCTGCCATCCGACTGTAAACATCTGTCTTTGCCGTAAGACTTTTGAGCTCTCCGCCAAATTCGCAGCCGCTGATTGTTCCATAATTATATAAACAGATTCCTCCTAAATCCTTTTCTCCTGTAATCAGAGATTTTTTAATGGAAATATCATGAATCGTTCCCGCATTCTCCTCCACCATGCCGTAACCATTTTCGCTGTATAATCCATAAACAGTATGACCGTTTCCGTCAAAATCTCCGGTGAATAATGGAACCTCTCTGTTTTTTCTTGTAAGCACCTGGCATTCCCAATTATCATAGTTTTCCATATCATTTAAGTAAATATCACTCATCAGTCTGCCGCATACAAAAGGCATGTTATGGGTTACCTTCTGCCAGAACCTTTCATAATCGTAAGCAGTGTAAATCTCATAATAGCCATCCTCTGATTCCTTAAGATCTTTAGGTTCCGATGCCTTATAAGCAAGCGCTGCTCCCCCTACCAGCACAATCACAATCCCTGCCATCATAAATACATGATATAGAATGCTTTTTAACATTCTTTCCAATTATCCTCACTCCTCTTAACGGCAATTCAATTAATTTATTATGGTTTTGCCATATGATATTCAAAAACTATTTTGTAAATATTGCCCTAAAAATCTTCATTCATGTTCAAAGCGATTGCATAGGTGTTCTTTACATACTTGCACCTGCATGTTTTCTTGGACTTATATTCCCATGAAAAGTACGGTGCAAGTATCATTATGCGCACATGCAGACATGCTGCATGGCGCGTGTACGCTCAGCGCAGCAGGTGCGCTGAGCTGTTGCATAGGTGTTCTTTTTCATACTTTGTAATTGCAAAAAATATAATCTGTTAATCCAGCCATCCCTTTCCAGCATTTCAGCAAATATATCTTCTTCCTCAGAATAAATATCCCCTTCCTCTATGTCCGCTTCTTCCATCATACACCGGAGATATTCACTTGACGCCCTTTTCCAATTCTCCCGGCTTTCCTGCCAAATTCCTACAAGCTGCTTTCCTTCCTCATTCAATTCCCCATAAAATTCCATCGTAAGCTGGCTAAGCTCATTGCACCAATTGATATCAAAGCTCTCCTGCTCTTGTCGCAGAGACTTCTTAACCGTTGCTATATCATCCTTTATCGTTAGTTCTCTTGCCCCGCCAGCTTCTGTTGTACCATTCTCCTCATACAAAGCTTTTATAAATTTCTGGTCTATCTCATTTGAAAACTCCCCATACACCTCATAAACCCGGCCCGGTATTTCCCTTAGACTTCCTCCTTCCCCATTTAAATCTATCACTGTCCCATCATAATCAACAAATTTTCCCTTTATATCTTTTACGAAGGCATGTCGATAAATCTGTACACTATACCAAATAGTCCTTTCCTTTTCCACCCCCATATGTTCCATCAAATTTTTTTGCGCCCCAATCGCCTCCAAAACCGCTTTCATGTATTCTTCCGCCGCTTTTTTATGAGCTGTATTTTCATACCCCATCCCACAGCTTTTCACATAATTCAAAAGCTGTTCCCGCCATGCTGCTTCATAAGCGCTAAGCATATCATATTCATTTGTTCCACTTCCATAGCAAAGCGCAGACAGATAGAAGTCATCAATAGGATTGTCGTAGCCTCCCACTTTCCTGAGCATTTCCCGATTATCCTCATCATCCTCTACATTTCCCATCAAAAAGCGGCTTTTTCGAAAAGGCAGCCGCTCATTTTCTCCACCCGCTCCTCCTATTCCCAGTCCGGCAGCGTATGTCAGGAAAAATAAATCCAAAGACAATAAAATAAGACAGGAAATTGATATCATAAATCTTTTCCCTGTCTTTTTTCCTGTTTCGCCTTTTACATCCCTAAACATAAAATGATGCCCCTTTCTTTCGTACAGCCTTATAGTTATAGCTTACACGCCCTATGCATCAAATCCGCATCATTTTTGCATCAAAGTTGCATCATTTTATTTGGGAAATATAAAATTTTCCGCCTCTTTTAAAAAAGCGCGAGATGAGACCCAAACAATATTACCTCTCAAAAAAACGCATAAAATCAGGAAAGTAAAAGGTACGTTACCCTGTGTGATTCAACTTTGATTCAACACTTACGTACACTTATGCCGCCTTGGAATAATCAATGACAGCAATTTCCTGCATAAGCTGTTTCGCTGAATTTACAAGAGATTCCAGATGTCCTGCAACCTCATCCGAATAATATTTCTCACCGCATTGTTCACATTCCTCACAAGGTACGTTTTTGATGATAATAATACAGTTTTTATAATTTACGACATGAGTTGTCAGGGATGAAGCTGTGGTTTTACATTTACAATCAATGACATGATACTGGGGTCAAAAGCCCCCAATTGTTCCTTGAAACTTAATATTTTACAATCAATACAAGCTTTTTGGTCTTTCATGAGCTATAATAAAAGTAGCTTTTGAAAGGTGGTATGTTACATGTCGTTTAAAACAAATGATTGCCAACAGTTATCATTAGATGACAGTTTTATAACTCTGACTGAACGAG
>NZ_QZDT01000044.1 GCF_009917485.1 Parablautia muri | reverse complement strand
CCGGACGCTCACTTTGTTCAATTAGGTCAAATCGAAAATGGTGTAAACGAAAGGGCAGTTCACTGGAATGCAAAACTGCTTTTTCGTTTACACCATCATCGATTCTAACCTAAAGAATTTACCAACGTGTCATATTCTTTTCAAACTTTTCAGTATATGCCTGTTTTAATTCATCAGCAGATATTCCATAGCATAGCATAACATCATTGTAATACATAAGAACATCAGCCATTTCTTCTATAAGGTCTTTTCTTAATTCCACATCATTGGACGCCGTTATACCTCCATGTTTTTTGACTATATCAATCACTTCACCAATTTCGCCTATCATCCAAAGCAGCTTGTTTTTACCTGTTTCAGGAGAAATCTTTTCCCATTTATCTTTGTATTTATCCTGAAGCCTTTTCTGCATATCTAACATTTCATTTATGCTGAAATCAAACATAAATCTTCTCCTTTCAAATCCCGATTTTTCGTTGACTCCATTATACGCTATCCTATTGAAAAAGTATAGCTGGAGCAGCCCAGTGTTTATAAGGGTTACGCCGTTTTTGCTTCAAAACTTGAGATATTACCCCATAGGCAGAATACCAATAGAGGCATTTAAACTGGAAAAAGCGGATAAATTTTTTCCTTTTAAGCTCTCTAATTCATTGAAAGCCACTCTCTGATATGCTATGATAAGACAAGTAGCCAAACATCACGCGCCCACTTGTTTGTATATGGGCTTATTGTGCCAGATGCCGCACAGCCAGCGGACTCATCCGGCCAGAATCGAATAGGAGTGTGCTTATGACCGCAAAAGACTGTATCAAAGAACGCAGAAGTATCCGTAAGTTCAAGGCTGAGCCTGTAGACCACGCTTTACTTTCTGAAATTATTGAGACTGCATCCTATGCTCCCAGCTGGAAGCATACGCAGATTACCCGCTATATTGCAGTAGAGGGAGCATTAAAAGATAGGATTGCTGCTGAATGTACTTCGGCATATCCTAAAAACGGGGAGATTATCACGCAGGCTCCTTTGCTTATTGCAGTTACCTACATCAAGGGAAGAAGTGGTTTTGAACGGGATGGTTCCTACTCCACGCCCAGGGAAGGATCCTGGCAGATGTTTGACGCCGGGATTGCATCCCAAACTTTTTGCCTTGCCGCTTGGGATAAGGGCCTTGGCAGTGTGATCATGGGAATTTTTGATGAAGCAAAGGCTGCTTCTTTATTGAATGTTCCCGAAGAAAGGGATGTGGTTGCTCTTATCCCCGTTGGATATCCTGATGAGGAACCTGCCGCCCCCAGAAGAAAACCTGTAGAAGAATTATTATCATTTCAAAGTTAATACCTTCGCAGCTTTATGAAAGAAGTATTCATAAAGTTGCTGACAGGTTCATAAAAAATCGAAGAGTTTCCCTCTTCGATTTTTTATGGAAGGAATTATGAAAGGAGCTAAGTTATCAATTATGAAACATCTTATGAATCCTCTGGATTTTACGGTGGAAGAATTGAATCAGCTTTTTGACCTGGCAAATGATATTGAGGCGAATATGGATAAATATGCCCATGTCTGCGCAGGAAAAAAGCTGGCCACCTGTTTTTATGAGCCAAGCACACGGACACGGCTCAGCTTTGAAGCTGCCATGTTAAATTTAGGAGGAAGCGTACTTGGCTTTTCCGAGGCCAGTTCTTCATCGGCTGCCAAAGGGGAAAGCGTATCTGACACCATCCGTGTAGTCTCCTGCTTTGCCGATATTTGCGCCATGCGCCATCCCAAGGAGGGTGCGCCCATGGTTGCTGCAAGCCGTTCCTCCATTCCGGTCATCAATGCTGGCGATGGCGGCCATCAGCATCCCACCCAAACCCTCACCGATCTTTTGACCATCCGTTCTATGAAGGGACGCCTTGATCATTTTACCATCGGATTGTGCGGAGACCTGAAATTCGGGCGTACCGTCCATTCTCTGATTAACGCCTTAGTCCGATATGAGGGAATTCAATTTATCTTTATCTCTCCCAGGGAACTTATGGTTCCTGATTATGTTACTGATATGCTAAAGGAAAAAAATATCCCTTATGAGGAGGTCATCCGTTTAGAGGATATTATGCCTAAACTGGATCTTTTATATATGACCAGAGTGCAGAAGGAGCGCTTCTTTAATGAGGAAGATTATGTCAGATTAAAAGATTTTTATATTCTTGATAAACTCAAAATGCAGTTGGCAAAACCTGATATGCTGGTACTCCATCCCCTTCCCAGAGTCAATGAAATTTCCGTGGAGGTGGACGAGGACCCAAGAGCTGCTTACTTTAAACAAGTGCAATATGGCGTCTATGTAAGAATGGCTCTCATTTTAACATTACTCAATATCCATGTAAATTAGGAGGAAAAGATATGCTCAATGTTGGAAAAATCGAGGAGGGCCTCGTTCTGGACCATATCAAAGCCGGGAAAAGCCTTTCCATTTATTATCATTTACAGTTGGACAAGCTTGACTGTCCTGTTGCCCTCATTAAAAATGCCAGAAGCAATAAAATGGGGAAGAAAGACATTGTAAAAGTAGAATGCGATATTAATATGCTGAACCTGGACGTTCTTGCATTTATTGACCACAACATAACCGTCAATATTGTAAAAGATGGAGTCATTGTAGACAAAAAAGAACTGATGCTGCCTAAGGAGATCAAAAATGTCATCCGCTGCAAAAATCCCAGATGCATCACTTCCATTGAGCAGGGCCTTCCCCACATCTTCCTGCTGGCGGACGAGGACAAAGAAATTTACCGCTGCAAATATTGCGAAGAAAAGTATTCGGAGCGTTTGTAATGCCTACGCATCTTTTAAAATGCTTTGGGCCTTAGATGTTATGATACATGACTGGCTGTCACCAGATGAAAGAAACCCTTCACCGCCCTGACAGCCAGCGTAAGAACCGACACAATACAAAATCCTAACGTTGTTGCCGTTATGCTGATTAGCATTTCTTCGTAGCTGTAATGTCTTGTAGGAATATATATTTTTAATTTTTCCGTTAAATAAGCAATTGCTGTTATAATTGTCAGCGCTATAATCGTCTTTAAAAGCCAATTCCATTTTGAAAAAGAAACATGAATTGTAAATGTGCCCACTATGCCAATTAGCAGAAAGGCAAAAAAGCGCCCAAACTGTCTGACCAGATAGGTTAGGGTCAGCATTTCTTCTTCTGTCTCTCCCCCTTGCAAATAACGTGTCTCTGTCAGTCTGTCAACAAACTGTTTACCAATCATCTTGGCGTCTTCGCCATTTTGAAAGGAAAGATATGCCACAACAGCCACCAGGGATATAAATATCAGCCACAAAAACAATAAAAACGGCCATCTTCTTCTTTTCTTCACACTTTTTCCCATATTTGTCCAATCCTATATTATCAACGGTTCCCTAATTTATCTATCATTATATTCTTCTGACTGATAAAAAGTCAATTATAGGGCCAAACTGTTTATAATAAATTCATAAACACTATATGAAAAAATAGAATGATTCCAGGCAGTTACCGCCAACTAAGAACATATAAGTTATAGCTAATTCTCGTAAGGCGACTGATCAAGCCGTATAAAATAACCCTGGTCGTGGGAGCATACAGGGCATTTACCCGGAACCATCTCACCTTCGTAAATATAACCACAGTTTAAGCAAATCCATTTTGTCTTCGTATCGGCCTTATACAGTTTATCCGTTTCCATAAGCTCCGCGAATTTCCCAAAGCGATCGCCATGCAGCTTTTCAATCTCAGCTATTCGAAAAAAGGTATTGGCAATCTGGTCGAATCCTTCTTCTTTTGCCTTTTCTCCAAAAGCTTTATAGACAGAGTCGTGTTCCTCATACTCATTGTGCTGTGCCATGCGCAGCAGCTTCGCCACATCCTCCGAAATATCCACCGGATATCCCCCGTCCACGCAAATGGTTTCCCCCGAAAGCTCTTTTAAATATTTATAAAAAATCTCCGCATGCTCTCTCTCCTGCCCTGCTGTGTAATTAAACACCTCCTCTACCACATGCAAGTGCTGTTCTTTCGCCTTGGAGGCTGCAAAATTGTAACGGTTCCTGGCTTGGCTTTCCCCTGCAAAAGCCCGCATCAAATTTTCTTTCGTTTCACTGTTTTTAAAATCTACTGCCATTCATAAACTCTCCTTTCTAACCTTTCAAATATGGATAATGTGAACTTCATGCTATATTATGGGTAAAAAAGAGTGTTTTATACATTTATCTCTCACAAAGCATAGCAGACTTATCCGTATATTTTACTTTCCGTCCGGCAAATTAAATTGAACCGGCTTAACATGCTCATTTAAGGGCTTCATCCTATACTCAGGAAACTGCCGGAGCAGTTCCTCCAAACAAAGCGCAGTATTCAAAACCCTGTCATGTGCCAGCATGACCACTTTTTTTCTATCAAGGGTTGTTTCCCGCGCGTTTGTAATAAGCTGCTCCGGCTCGTAATTTCCCACTGCATCATTCAGGCTTGCATTCCAGTCAAAATAGATGAATCCTTTTTTCGTCATCTCATGAACAATCTCCTCACATACATCCTCATTGTAAGGGTTAACACTCCCTCCCGGGAAGCGGAAAAGTCTTGCCTCCACTCCGGTTGTTTCCAAAATTACATCATAAGCTTTCTGAAAATCTGCAAGGTAGCTCTCCTTACTTTCATATAGTGCTCCATAATCATGCTTATAGCAATGAATTCCGATTGTATGTCCTTCCTCTGCAATCCGCTTTGCCACTTCCGGGTACTTTTCCACATATTCTCCAATCAGGAAAAAGGTCGCCTTCACATCATTTGCCTTTAGCACATCCAGCACCATATCCGTACACAGCTCCGAAGGCCCATCGTCAAAGGTCAGATACATGGTTTTGGGTTGAAAGAAAAGATGAATCCCCTCCGCAATCCCTTGCGCAACCTTTTCCTGATATTCCGGCGATGTCAAAAGCGCCCGCTCCTGCGGGTTAGACAAAAACCCTGTTTCAATCAGGCAGGCCGGCATCTGGGTCTTGTTTGTCACACAAAAATCCGCTATATCCCACAGCTCCCGCTCCACTGCGCCGGTACTTTTTATGGTCTCCTGGTGCACCAGTCTGGCCAATCTTTCACTGTCCCTTCCGATATCAGTGCCGTCATACCACGTCTCAATTCCCCCTACACTTTTATCGCTCCCTTCATACGTATTCTGGTGAATGCTCACATAAGCATCAGCCTCAAAACGGTTGGCTATCTCAACCCTATCTTCCTTGGCCAGATATTCATCCTTCTCCCTAACCAGCAGTACCTGGAATCCCATATCCTCCAAGCGGCCTTTTACCCGCTGTGCAATCTGAAGATTGATATCCTTCTCAGACACATCTTTCTCCATGCAGCCCACATCCAATCCTCCATGGCCGGCATCCACCACCACCAATGGAACAATAGACTTTTTCTCTTTTGGATACTGCTCTGGCTCAGGGGTAAGCTCATTGCCAGACACATCCCCGCTCTTTGCTTCCTTCTGTGCCTGGGCCTCCGCCTCCACTTCCGGGTTCTCCGGCGAAGCAAACACCACTATTTCCATAAAAGTATAAACTCCTAATGTGATGATAAAAAACAGCGCCGCACCTATCCCTAATTTCCAGCTTTTTCTTCTTCTTTGCCTCTTTTTCCCCAGCCTGCCTCTTTCTCTTATGTACATAAAAATAATGCCCCTTTCGTGCCTTCCTTTTATAGGAAGTTTACACGTCCGGTGCATCATTTTATCATCATTCTTGCATCATAGTTCCATCATTTTTGCATCAAAACTGCATCATTTTACCCCCTGCAGCTTATCTGGAAATCTTTAAAAACAGTTCATTTATCCCCTCATAGAACCCGATTGTCACAATACATTTCTCCTCTCCCACTGCTGGAAAAGCATACTTTTTATAATAGGCAGCCGACTCCAGCAGCGGATTGTCCGTCTCATAGGGCTCCGGATTATCAAGCCCCATATATTCGCTCCACTTTTCTATCACCGCATCCGTATCAATGTCCTCCCAGGTATATTCCGTCCTGGCATACCACTCATAAATTTTTCCATCATCGGCGTCCACATAGGCATCCAAAAGCCGGTTGTTTTTGTCCGCATTCTTCTTACTGTTGGAAAGGCTCACTTTCCAGACCGCCACATTATTTCTAGGCTCCAGCACATCAATTGCCGAATATAGCACAGCATCATAATCGCCACTGTTTACCTCTCTCACCGACTCTGGCAAAATGCCAATTTCCTTGAAGGAATCCAGCATCTCATTGCAGGTATTAAAAATTTCCTCTCTAGTTATTTCTCTCCCGGTAGGGCCTCTGTGATTTACGACAAAGGCATAAGTGCCTTCCAGCTCCTGATAATCTGTTTCTTCCCCCTCCAATCTGGTCAGCGCACTCTGCTCGCTTTGAGGCAGGCTTTGGCTGTTTAAGCACTGAGACAAAATAAAAAGCTTTTCACTTTCCTCAAGCCTGTACCGATATCCCTGTCCCTCCGTTTCTGAGGTTTCAATGGTAATCCTGTCAAGCACCGTCCGATCTCTGTATCCGGTCAGCATCTCCGGCCCCCAAATACAGGCTCCCATCACCACAAACGCAAAGATAACCAGCGCAAAATTAATGGTTGACTTTTTCATCCCCAGCCTCCTCTCTATCTGGAAGCAGGAAGCTTACGCTTGTCCCCTCCCCCAGAACACTTTCTACCGCAAGGACGCTGTTATGTAAGGACAAAATTTCCGTGCAAAGAGATAGTCCTAACCCCGCCCCGTTCCTGCTTCTGGATCTTGACTTATCAATCATATAAAAGGCCTTTGTAATTTTTTCTATCTCCTCCTTGGGCATCCCGATTCCGTGATCCTTTATGGTAAAGCGATAGCCTTTCTCCTCTTTTTCTCCTAACACCTCTATGACTGCCCCCGGCTCGGAAGCCTTGCAGGCATTGTCAAGCAAATTAATCAAGACCGTGATAATCATGCTGCTCTCCGCCCACACCATGGCCTTGTCATAAGAATAAACAAATTTCATGTCCTCGTTGGTCTTAAACATATCCTTTAGATACAAAAACAGGCTTTCCGCCGTAAGTTCCTGAAACTGGGCCTGCCCATGTCTGGTAACCATAATATCCAGGAGCCTGATAGACATGGTCTCAAGTCTCTTGCCCTCCGTATAGATGTAATTGGCAGACAAGAAGCTTTTCTCCTCGTCCAGTTTTCTTAAGCGCAGCATATCCGCGTACCCAATAATCGCCGTCAAAGGCGTTTTCAGCTCATGGGCAAAGGCACCCACAAAATCTTCCTTGGCCTGTATTTCGTCCTCCAGTTTATTGATGTTTTCCTCAAGGGCCTCCGCCATCTGATTAAAGTCAAGCGTAAGCTGCCCCAGCTCATCATTGCTCACCTGCTTTGCCCGGTAACTATAATCCCCTTCCGCCATACGTTTCGTTGCCCTGGTAAGCGAGCGGATAGGCTTGGTAAGCCAGGAGGCAATCAGATGCATAATAACCGTCCCCAAAAGCAGCATCACAATCGTCACACGCCTATATACCCGAAATCCCAATGCCCGTTCATTAAACACCTCCGAAACATCCCGCAGGGTTTCCAGGTAAAGCACTCTGTCCAGTGCATTAACTGCACTGCAGGTTTGGATATAATAATGCCCGTTTAAGCAAATCGTCCGGTATGCCTTGGTGACTTCATCGATCTGCCCTAACAATTCATCATCCGGCTGGAAACCATCGCTTGCATACAAAGCCTGTTTTTCTTCATCCGACAGGCGCAGCATACGGCTGGTATTCTGTCCGCTTCTTTCCAGATTTGCCGCAATCTGTTCCACTGTGTTATCCTGCAGCACGTCATATTTGGCAGGCACATTTAAAGCTGCCGTCTCAAAAGCAAAACAAAGAATACTGTTTTCATCCAGCGCCTGCTGCGCTTCTCTTGCCAGAGAAGTTTCAAACACATAATTTACAAAATAAAACCCACTAAAGCCCAAAGCGATTGCCATTACAATAATTGTCCACAAGAGCAACTTTAAAGAAAACTTCATTTCATTTCTCCATGCAATGTGTTCTTTTTCAAATGAACTGGTATTTAGTCAGTTACTTCCAGGCGATAACCAACTTTATATACTGCTACCAGGTTTTGTTCCCATCCCAGCTTCCTGCGAAGGCGCTGCACATGAAGATCCAGCGTGCGGCTGTCCCCAAAATATTCATCTCCCCATACCTTTTCGTATAAGGCCTCCCGAAACAGCGCCACATTTTTATTCTGCACAAACAGCACCAAAAGCCCAAACTCCTTGTTGGTTAGGACAATCTGCTTTCCATCTTTCAAAACTCTCCGCGCTTCCACATCCACCACAATATTCCCAGCCGTGAGCACCTTGTCCGTCTTATTGTAGCGGCGCAGCACAGCCTCAACCCTGGCCACCAGCTCCACCACATCAAAGGGCTTAACCAGATAATCATCGGCTCCTAACTTAAGCCCCTTTACCCTGTCCTTCACCTCATGCCTGGCCGTAATAAAAATCACCGGAATTTTTAAGGGGCGTATATATTCCATCACATCATACCCATCCGCTCCCGGCAGCATGATATCCAACAAAATCAAGTCGTAGTTTTCTTTTTCTATCAGATCAATCGCGTCTAAGCCGTTTTGTACGGATGTACAGCGATAGCCGGACGCTGACAAATTTAAATCTATCAAATCACAAATTGGTTTTTCGTCATCTACAATTAAAATCTTAATCATTCTTCTGTTTTCCACCCCCAATAGGTTCTTGCCTTATCCACAATCCCTGACATGGTTTCCTCCTCCCCACAAGGGTATTGTTTTTTTATCTGTGTATCTTCATAAAAACTTCCTGTACGCTGATAATAAATGGAATAATCACTTTCTATCAGCAATTCGTTTCCGTTTCCCTCATAGCTGTAGCGTGCAAACACCACAATGTCTTTCATCCCATCCCCGTCAATGTCCCTGCAGGTTATCCCTTTTAGGGCATAAAGATTGTCAAAGTCTCCCATAGGCTGAAAGCTCCACACAATATACCCCTGTTCATTCACCAGATAAATCATGAAGGTAGCAAAATTGGCCATGGTGTAAGTCCCTGGCACCACCTCCAGCCTTCCAAACTTCTCAAACTGCCGGTAATGGCACTGCTCCTTTGCAATCTCAAAGCCGTTATCCAAAAGCTCCTTTTTCGTGGCCGCTGTATAAAGAAATTCCGTGGAATCTCCGTCACGCACAAACGCTGCAATGCTTTCCACACTTTTATTCATGCCAAAACGGTTGATTTTATCCGAAATTCTGTAATCTCTGTAAAATCCCTTTTTATCCTGAAACAATACATCCCCAATTTTATAGGGTTTACCGGCGTAAGAACCCTTATCGTTCACGCAGGTCGTAATTAGTACAATATCCATCAGGCCGTCCCTGTTTAGCTCCTGAAAGGAAATCGCCTTAAGCTCTCTTACCGGCTGCTTCATTTCACCGGTGTTCCTGTTGTTGACTGCAAGCTGGTCGGTTTTGTACACAACCTTACCGGACTCATCTGTGAAAAAAAGCGCCAATCTATCATAAATCTTATCAAGCGCAGGTACCAAATAGACCTGCCCGAAGCCTTCCGTTTCTATGGGGAAAATCTGGTCTTCAATGATTTTAAATCCGGCCGGTTCAATTTCTGCCCTTTCGGTAATCTCCGAAAAACGCCGCTGATAATTCTGGTATTCGGTTAAAAGCGTTTTATTGCCATCTGCCCCCTGTGCTGCATTACAAAAAGGAGAAGACAAAAACAGCGTGCAGGCATATATGCCTGAAAGCAGGAGGGATATTGTTCTTTTTGAAATTACCTTTTTTATCAATCTGTTTTTCAAAATTGTCACCGGCTTTTCTTTGGCTGATTTCCTTTTCTTTGGATAATGTGTTTTGAATTATTTTAGCATAAGCCGGCTTTTCGTACAATAAATTTTCTTGTGGGACACTTTTGCGCATGAACCGGATATGTCTTCCGAAAAGCAGCCAAATAAGAAATCCCCAGTTTTGTCAGGAAATGAAACTGGGGATAATGCATCTTTATTTTGTTATTTTGAGCGCGCGCATGGCGTTCATAATTGCAATGACGGAAACGCCTACGTCTGCAAATACAGCCTCCCACATATTGGCAAGGCCCAATGCGCCAAGAAGCAGCACCAACGCCTTTACTGCCAGGGCAAACACAATATTTTGCTTTACGATTCGCAGGGTTTTTCTGGCTATTTTTACCACTGCCGCAATCTTACCTATATCATCGTCCATTAAAACTACGTCTGCAGCTTCAATTGCCGCGTCTGAGCCCATGCTGCCCATGGCAATGCCGATATCTGCTCTGGTAAGTACCGGGGCATCATTGATTCCATCACCCACAAAGGCCAGTTTTTCTTTTCCTTCCTGTGCACCTAGGAGCGCTTCTACCTTTGATACCTTATCTCCTGGAAGAAGCTGAGCATGCACTTCATCAATTCCAAGCTCGCCTGCAACTGCAGCAGCGGCCTGCTGCCGATCGCCGGTCAGCATAACGCACTTTTTAACGCCAACCTGCTTCATACTTTGGATAGCTTCCTTTGCCCCGTCCTTTATGGAATCTGAAATGACAATGGCTCCCATATATTTTCTTTCACAGGCTCCATAAACAATTGTCCCCAGGCTCTCACATGGTTTGTAAGCAATTCCACTGCTTTTCATCAGCTTTTCATTGCCCAGCAGCACTTCTTTACCATCTACCGGAACACGAAGGCCCTCTCCGGCAATTTCCTCAGCCTGCCCTACCCGGTTCATATTGATGGTTTTTCCATAGGCTTCTCTGATAGAACCTGCTATGGGGTGATTGGAATAGCCCTCTCCTAAGGCGGCTATTTCCAGAAGTTCTTCCTTATCACAGCCTTCCGGAAGGATTTCCTGTACCTTAAATTCTCCTTTGGTAAGCGTACCCGTCTTGTCAAAAACAATGGTGGTCATTTCCGCAACTGCTTCCAGATAGTTGCTCCCTTTCACCAAAATACCAAGCTTTGAGGATGCGCCAATTCCTCCAAAAAATCCAAGGGGAACCGAAATCACTAATGCGCAGGGGCAGGAAATCACCAAAAAAATACAGGCTCTTTGTATCCATTCTCCAAAGCCGCCTCCTAAAATAAGCGGAGGCAGCAGCGCGAGCGCTACAGCGCTGATGGTGACAATTGGTGTATAATATTTCGCAAATTTTGTAACGAAATTTTCTACTCTGGCTTTTTTGCTGCTGGCATTTTCCACCAGCTCCAAAATTTTAGCTACGGTAGAATCATCAAATTCCTTGGACACCTGAACCTTAAGGGTTCCGCTGCCGTTGACGCAGCCGCTTATGATTTCATCCCCCAGGGAGGCTTTGCGTGGAACAGACTCACCGGTAAGGGCCGCCGTGTCAATCAGCGATTCCCCTTCCACTACCACACCGTCAAGGGGAATCCGCTCCCCCGGCTTAATTACAATGATGCTTCCTATTTCCACCTCATCCGGGTCAACCCGGGTCAGTTTCCCGTCCACCTCGATATTTGCATATTCCGGGCAGATATCCATCATATCAGAGATAGACTGCCGTGATTTTCCCACGGCATAGCTTTGGAACAACTCACCAACCTGATAAAAAAGCATAACTGCAACTGCTTCCGAGTACTCCCTTACGCCAAAGGCTCCAAAGGTTGCAATCATCATCAGGAAATTTTCATCAAATACCTGCCCGTGGCTAATATTTCTTGCCGCCTTAAAAATAATGTCATACCCAATCACCAGATAGGGAATCAGGTAAATCACAAATAGAATCCATGTATGTTCTATGCCCTCCCACAAACCTGTGTGCTCGCAAATAAACAAGATGGCAAAAAGCACAAAGGCAATCACAATGCGGACAAGCATTTTTTTCTGCTTTTTATTCATCATAATCTCCATTCTGCCACAATCTGCAAATTGAGTGTCTGTATAGTGCACGACCTGCACGATACATTAGCACAAATCAGTTGGTACAAATTTATTGTCAGTAAATTCTTCCTAAACAAGAATTTTGCAGTCGGGCTCTACTTTCGCACAGACCTTTACTACTTCCTTCATAATTTCATCAAATTTCCCGTCCTGTGCGTCAATGGTCATCTTCTGGGCCAGAAAGCTTACATTGGCATCATTCACTCCGTCAATTTTTTTAATGGCTTCCTCCATCTTTGCAGCGCAATTTGCACAGTCTAAATCTTCCAGTTTAAATTTCTTCTTCATTTTTTCCTCTTTTCTGCGCGGCTTTTGTATTGAGCAAGCTTGTGCGCACCGCGCCGGCACCAGCCCGCAAATTAAAAATAATAACCCCAATCTCTTACTTCTGCAACAGTTTAAGCTAAATTTGCCATTCCCTCATTCTTCAACATGTTCCCTTCCCTGGGCTATGATGGTTCTTACATGACTATCCGCCAGAGAATAAAAAACCGATTTCCCTTCCCGTCTGCTTTTTACCAGCTTAGACTGCTTTAAAATCTTAAGCTGATGGGATATGGCAGACTGGGTCATATTAAGCGCCTGCGCCAAATCGCACACACATACCTCCGCCTCAAAAAGTATATACAGGATTCTAATTCTCGTGGAATCCCCAAACACTTTAAAAAGCTCCGCCATATCATAAAGCATATCTTCATCCGGCATCTTGGCACGAACAATCTTAAGAAGCTCCTCGTGCGTCTGAAATGTATCGCAGCATTCTACGTCATTAATTGCCAATTCATCACCCACCTTTATATTATTCAACATTTGAACAACTGTTCATATGTTTATATTAAAGGAAGGGTTGAACTTTGTCAACCCTTTTTATTCATTTTATTAAATTTGGAATATCTACTGAAGAAACGCATACTACATATTGATGATAAGCCGTAGCTTTTGAATATGGTTTTTCTATTCTGTATGATTTTATTGCAAGCTTACCTAAAAACATACTTATTATTTTAGCCGTGGATACCGTTTTGATCTTCCTATTCGGAAATCATGCACTCTCAACCCCGCATTTACTGCAAATATCTTTTAGGCAGCATTTATCACAATAAGGCTTTGTCCTTGCCGTACACACTTCTCTCCCATGATAAACAAGCCGGTGGCAAAAATCGCTGCCCTCCTCGGGCGGAATGATTTTCCACAACGCCATCTCCACTTTCTTAGGCTCCTTAATTCCATCCACAAGTCCCATCCTGTTTACCAGTCGGATGCAATGGGTATCCGTCACAATTGCAGGTTTTCCAAACACATCACCCATAATCAGATTCGCACTTTTACGTCCCACTCCCGGAAGCTTAAGAAGTGCATCAAACGCATCGGGAACCTTCCCCTGGTATTCGTCTCTTAGGATTTTCATACAGGCACTGATATCTCTTGCCTTGCTCCTGCCTAACCCACAGGGTTTCACAATTTTTTCTATTTCTTCTACTGACGCTTCTGCAAGTGCATTTACATCCGGGAATCTTGCGTACAGATCCTGTACCACCACATTTACCCTGGCATCCGTACACTGCGCCGCAAGACGTACGCTGACAAGCAGTTTCCACGCCTGGTTATAGTCAAGGGTGCACCCGGCGTCCGGATATTCTTTCTTTAGTCTGTCTATAATTTCAAGGGCTAATTTTTCTTTTGTCATTTTCGCACTTTTATCCTTCCTGTTTTCTATCTTCATTATATAAGATAAGGCAGGGGATTTCAAGCACACCTCTATCCCACTGTTGCAACTCATCTGGGGGCGATTATATCTTCAAATCCAGATTTGCACCTACCTGTGGCTGTCCTTTTACAGTGGCTTTACTGCCTGCTTCTTCTTCCTGGGCGGCTTCAATGATTGTCCGGATATCTGTGTCATTTAGATAAATCGTTCCGTCTTTGGAATCAGCCATTTTTTCTTTTAAAAGCCGCTCTGCTTTGTTCGGAGCTGCTGCTCCATACTCTGCCTTTTCTGTCTTATTTTCTTCTAATATTTCCCCTGATTTTTCTTTCTTTTCTGCTGCCTTTTCTTTCGTCTTCTCAATCAGTTTCTCTGAATTTTTCTTCCTTTCTTCCCGAAGCTTGTCGCTCATATTCAGCATAAAATCATTTCTAAGATAAGCCATAGAACGGAATTTCCCATTTTCATCTATGTAACAATGCTTATATACAACTGTCCAACCGCTGGCTTTATTTACACTTTCCAACATATTCACCGCTGATTCAACGCCTTTGATCAGCTCCTTCATTTCTTTTTCCTTCTCCGGATCATTCTGCATCTTTTCCAAAAGCTGCGGATTGATTGTCAATGTTTTACCGCTTTTGGCTGTTGAAAAAGAATTCCCAATCTTAAGTTCCAGGCTTGGAACAAGTTTTGCCAGTTCGTTCACATAATCTGATGTGCTTCTTGACTTGCTGCTCCCTGCTGTTTCTGATGTGTTTTCTGTTTCCTTCCTTTTCGTACTGCCTGCCGCATTGCTTCCCACCATGCTCTGTGTCGCATAACTGCTGTAATTGTTTGTAATCTCCATTGCCATAATTTTCCCTCCTTGAGAATCAATTTATTTGAAATCCATTTCTTTTACACGAAATGCTCATAACATTTTAAGTAATCTAACATACCAATCGTCCATGATGCTTTCATATGGAATCCGCACTGCCTCATCCTCTGAATTGTTTTCGTAAGTACAGCTTTCTGCTACACCAGTTAAACCTGGCAGCTTATAAAATCCACCAAAAACAATCCATATTTCCCCTTCTACATTGTTTTTGATTAGGAACTTCTCAAAAGCCTCCCTTTTCACATAGACATACTCGTCATCATATGAAATCATCCTGCTTAATTCTTCAGTATCACATGAAACAACTTCATTTCCCCCATCATATTTACCGATCAGAATATCCCTGCTTTCATTGCTCCGTGCATAGGAATGTGTATGTACCGCCAGCAGCATGGCCGCAATCATCAGAAAAGCTGCAGCTGCCATGCCCATGCACAGTTTTTTCCGGTATGGATGGAAACTGACAATTTCACCCATCCTCCTTTTCATGTCTGCGAATTCCCTTTCCCCCACATAGGTAACGGCAAGCGGTGCAGCCTCTGATTCGGAGCGAAGCAGTTTCAGGGTTTTCAGCAATACCATTCCGTATTCATGTGCTGTCTTCCCGCTGTTCTGTATACACACCCTGTCGCATACGTCCTCCATATCCGCCCGGAAATGTTTCTGGAAAACTGTCAGTAACGGATTGATCCACAGCAGGCACCTGAGTATATCCCATGCAAAGCCAAACCATAAATGCCCTAACCGGATATGCGTCTGCTCGTGCTGTACAATAGTCTTTAGGTCTTCCACGCTGTAACTGTCTACCATCACTTTCGTCAGGACGATTTTCGGCTTTAGAAGCCCAACAGTAAATGGCGTGATGCTCATGTCTGTAACATAGACATGAACATTTTCAAACATAACTTTTTCCATTCCGGAAACAGCTCTTTGAAGGCGTATCCATTTTCCAAATATACAGATGGCAGCTATCAGAATACCCACCATATAAATGCGGTCAGCCCACAGCCATGAAGCCGTTACTGCCGTAATCCTCCATGTCGCCTTTCGTACAGCTTCATTTTCATAAAACATCTTCAATCTTCCAAGAAACGGAATAATCAGGAACAATGCCCACGGCATCCCCCTTAGAAACGTCCGTTTTGAAAAAAATATCTTTCGGAGCAACATCACAAGCTCGAGCAGCACGAAGGAAAATATCGCACACCGCACAAGCTGGGTAGTGTAATAAGCCATGCCAAAATTTATAAGGCTGGCTAATTGTCTCCAGTCGGGCATGTCCATCACTCCTTTTTATCTGAGGCTTCCGCATTATGCCCCTTGCTTTTCTCCAGAATCTCCTCCAGTTCCTTTATCTGCTCATCCGTCAGCACAAAGCTCTGCAGCAGTGCCGCCATTGCATTTGTCCCGCTGCCGGAAAAATAGCTGTCCACAAACTTCCTGCTTTTCTCCTTCACGCATTCCTCCTTCTGCTTTAGCACATAGTAGTGGTAAACCCTCGAATCATGCTCATCCACGGTGTATCCAAGGATATCCTTCTGGTTCAGGCGGTTCATCAGCACCCGTACCATCCTCATCGACATATTCACATTCCCCTGCATCCTTTTGTAAACCTCGGAAGATGTCAGCGGTATGCCGCTCGCCCAAAGAACTTCCATGATCTGCCATTCGCTCGGTGTAATCTCTTCCTTTGCCATATTTCCGTCTTCCTTTCGTTTTCTTTCATCACTTTATATATCGGTCAATTATTATTAATCATTAAGAATCGTTGACACTTTCTGAAATGATTTTTATCGCTGTAATATTATCCCAATGGCACCTCCGCCAGTATTTATCTCCTGTCTAACTTCTACTCCCGCCTTTTACCAAGTCCCTTTACGCATATAACAATCACAATTGCTGTAGCAATAAGAAATTCTGCAAAAAGTATCTCCTGACCACCTAATACATCAAGTTTAAAAAAGAAAAAATGCTCAATGAAACATACCGCAAAGAATACCAGATATACTGCAGCCGAATAACATCACACATCTAAAAACCTGTCGCTGTTTTTCTTCCCGGCCAAGCATCATCTGCTGCTGCTTTTCCAGCATTTCCGTTTTAACTGACAGGTCATCTATTTCCGATGACTTTAACAGATAATCAGTCGTGACATTAAAAATTGCACTCATTGCCACTATTTTTTCCAGTTCAGAAGTTGCCTGACCGCTTTCCCATTTTGAAATGGACTGCCTTGAAACATCAAGTTTTTCAGCAAGCTGCTCCTGTGTCATCGCATTGGCTTTCCGCAATGTAAGTAGTTTTTCCGAAAAATCCATAATATCCTGCCACCCTTCCCTAATTTAAGTATTGTCTGCCCAACGTCCTTGTTGCCACCCGGTAAAAAATATATTGGGCAGCAAAGAACATAAACGCCACTCCAAAACCACTGCGACTTGCCGAAGACTGATTCTGCTGTTCGCAAGCAGTACATACATAATAGAAATTGACGCCCCTAAAACAAGGGGAACAAAAAACAGCGTAGCCATCTCCTTGCGCAGCTCTCCCTGTAATTGGGCATAAGTATAACCGATGGAAAAAAGGTTCCTGTACTTTCTCTTTTCTTCCCTTATCTCCTGATTTATCCGTAACAAAATCAAGCTCACAAATGAAAACAGCAGCAGCATGACCGCCAGCAGAATCAGGACAGATACCACCAGTCTGTTTTGTGCCTGCAATTCAAGATTTTCTTCTTTTACCGTTATGACTGGACTGTTCTCCAGCAATCGATTATATACTGTTGACAGGCTGTCAGGACTGGATACAGATATGAAATATTTCATCTGGTCATATCTGACTTCCCTGACAATGTCCTCATAATCTTCGTCCACAATGATATAAGTACGCTGTGTCTGGTCTTCAATATTGTATACAATCTCCCATATTACCTTTACAACCGTTCTGGTATACACTTTATCACCCACCAAAAAGGGAACAGGGCCAGGAGGCTGAACCCCCCATTCAATTCCATTTTCTACCTGAGTTCCTATATCGTAGTAGTTTCGGTCAATCTGGCTCAAAACCACAATTTCACCACTTTGTAGCCCTAAGAGATTTCCGGTAAGATTATAATAGCTGCTTTCAGGCATCACATGAACCAAACGGTTAAATTCCTGTCCTTCCCATTGAATAGCAGCATCTAATGTCCGAACCAGGCGGGTATCTGCTAATAATGCACTTTCCTGTGTCTCAAAGTCCTGTATACTTTTCAGAGCATCACCATCAACTGCATCCATGTACACAGCAAAATCATAAGGCATTTCAAAGCTGTGGGCTCCATCATCAGTGGCCAGCGATACATCAATGTTCAGCATGAGCAATTCAAAGATGACAATGATGGTACAGGCAGTCAATAACTTTGCATACTTGTTATATGCCATTTTCATCTGCTTTGTGAAATACATCACCAACAGAGTTAACAGAAATGTGTCTTGTCCGGGCAATGGCATTTCTTCCCATTCCATTGCCCCGAAGCTCCAGTATGAGCTTCACATTGATTTTTTTGGCCATAATATTCGGCCTCCTTTCGTAGAATCGGAGACAATCTCTCCAAACATGATTCTACAGGAGACACTTGCGAATCGCTAAGCACAGACCATAAATTTTTGATTGGATCTATTCGTGTGACAGGTGGATCTATTCTGAGTACTGGTTATAAACTGGATCCCCTCACCTGACTGGTGGATCTCAAATGAATATCGATAGCTTTCTCAGAGCGAAATATTCTCTCCCCTCCTAATATTTCCACTATTGTCTATCATCCTCGTTTTTCCTCGCATATTATTTCCATTTTTCAAACGCTCTTAGTGTTAATACACTCCTCTTTTCCTCTTCACTTTTTCCCAGCCTATTGCTAATAATAATAGAATTCCTGCAAGAAGACTTGATAACAGAATGCTCCAAATCATACATGACAGACTGTAGCCAAATATCCTGTATATCTCATTGCCAATATAATAATGTGTAAAAGAAGTCATTCTTAATGGCATGAAATTTGCAAAATAATGGTTTACTTTCCATATATACATCTGGTCAAAGAGCAACAATGTAATCCAAAAAAGTACAAACACTACTGCACTGTTCATCATTTTGTCCATGACTACTGTAATCAGAATCAGCAGGCATACATCAAAGAAAAATGCAATAAATCCAACTGCAACATTAGCAAAAAACTGCTGTAGGTATGTCATATTAAAAATGGAAAAAAATGTTGTCATATTACTCTGAATATACTGCATCGCCCCATCTAAACCGAAAGGTATCATCCTAATTACAAAGAATAACGATATCCCCCCAAAGTATAAAACCGAACCTACTATAAATGCTGTCAGAATTCTAGCAGTATCAAGAGTTTTCTTACCATATCTGGTTGAACGGTACAGTTCTTTCATACTTACCTTTGTGTCACTTCCAAAAATTGGAAGCAATAAAACGGATATAAATATAATCAGCAACGGAACAAATGTACTCATATCTTTATTCAAGACTTTCCATCCTTCTGCATAATCAAAAGGAATCTCAGAAAGCTGACTAGCTTTCTGAAAAAAATATTCCTTCTCTTCCTGTGTATATTGGATGTATTGGTTTTCCTCCAACATATCCCGTATTCTCGATAAACGTGTTTGATAAAAACTGCCTATTTCCTCATCTGTCAATTCCTGTATTAATTTTCCCTCATAGTTTAACCTAACGATCTCATTCATACTGGTTTCATCAATATAGATGAACTCATCTTTCTCACGCATAAAGGATAACAGTTCCCTATCTATGGCTTTTCCCTGCTGATTTGTCCTTGCATAAGCAAGATTTTCTTGGAAAGTAACAATAGTCCCGTCTACGCTCGACACCATATATCGTCTTAGGGAAAGATATGTGCTGCAAGCAGAAAACAGGAACACAATTACCAAAAACAACAGAAACACTCTTTTACTTAAAATCCTTTTGCTTTCTATTTTTATAATTTCTATCATCTTTACCTCATTTCCGTGCATTAACACTATGTGCTGCCTTCTAATTCAAGCGGTACTTTTTATAAGAAAGCCGTAGAACCAGCCAGCAAACGGTTATATATGCTGCACTCAGTAAAAGGGCAATTACAAAGTAAGGTACTATCGCATTCCCAACAAACAGAAAATCTGTAAGCAAGGCACTCTCTTTAAACTGCAGAGGATTGAGCATTTTAATCTGGCTGTATGTGGATGCCTGCCGGAACATCAGAACCACCGCAATAATACCAAAAACAGTAGTAAGCTTTGCATTTTTCAACTTTATAGATAAGAGCATGACCAAATTTGCCATAACCAACGCTCCTGCCAGCCCACCAAAAAACACGATCAGCAGTGCAGTCCCAACACTAAAATTATGGAGACACTCAAACCAGAACGTCTGTGCAGATGCTCCTAAACCATGAAGACTGGCGTTCCCTCCATGTACCGCGATAAGCACCAAGACATAAATCATATAGAACACAACTGTAAACAGATTTCCTGCAATCCATCTTGCTTGCATATCCCTTTTTCTTCCACATATGGAAGATAATATCAACTCATCCATACCGTTTGTGCTATCTTTCGCATAGCATCCAGACAGGCAGAATGCAAGAATGATAAAAAAGACTGGGTATTCCATACCAAAATACCCAAACACATTAGCCCAGCCCATGTGGTAGGCAATCTGGAAGGGAGTCTTAATGTTCTGAATCTTCTGCTCCAAAACAGGAATCTGCTCCTCTGAATGAGGGAACAGCCCATTTTCTGCGTTCACATACAGGAGCTGTTCCAGTACTGCCTCCCTGTACTTCTGGTAAAAGCTTTCTTCTGAATCCAGAAAATCGTAATCCAGTCCTACCTTTTCATTTCCGTTAGACATATATAGACCATAATAGGCGTAATTGATCACATAATTGGACACGATATATTTCGTCATACCTCCGGTTCCTAAAAATCCCCGATTTTCAGCCAGATACGCCTTATCATAGCTGGAGTCGTATTTTTCAATCAATCCACGGATATATTTCCCATCCAGCACCCCTTCCAAGTCCTCTGAGACTTCTTTCAGCGCCCTGAAGGAAGCCAGCCCGTTTACCACATTTCCATCTGAATCTATAGTTCTGTATTGGAGATTCAATGTTACAATGGCAAAAAGCACAGTAAGGATACTTAATGCCACAAGAGAAACAATGGATATCCCATTACACATTTTTTTATATTCAAATCTAATTAAATCCTTCATTTTACCAGTCCTCCATTATTCCTTATAAGAACTGCCATGATGAATGACGCTCCATTCGCTACCTTTTCCATCTCTCACAAGAATCAGATACTGCCATGTTCCATTGTCACAGTATTCACAGACAAAAATATTCCCTGAATCATAGCCGTCTGCCACACCTTTATCCTCAGCCTCATATATTTCCGTAATCCTCGGATCAATACATGCATATACAACAGCATTTGTTTCCACAGTGATAGCAAGTGTCTCCGTTACATACTTTTTTGCAGTTTCATAAGCCTTGTTCAACTCTCTAGAATCAAAATTCTGCATGTAATTCGCTGTATCTGTTTGAAAACCATAGTTTTCAGCATTGGGCGCACCGTATCCTGCCACTCCGTTCCCCATTGCAACATTTGTCATACCCTCTCGTTCCGACCTGTACTGAGCAAGCCTTTCCTCCAAATCCCCATCTGTGTCATTCTGCTCCTGCTGTGATTCCTGTACAGGCTGCTGTGGTTCCGTCTGCACCTCGGACTGCTGCATCTCTGTTCCCTGACTTTCACCTTGCATTTCAGTTCCCTGGGGATCAGAGATAATGGTTTCCTTTTGTTCATCGTTTTCCTTTTCTGTTGGAATCGGTTCTGGCTGCAGTGCCTGCACTCCCAGTGTATCATCCTCCCCACCTGCACAAGCTGTAAGACCAATCATTATAATGCAAAACATGACTACTATAAAATTTCTTTTCATTTCTCTATTCCTCACTTTCCTCAAGAATGCCGCCAGCAAAAACATAATAGTCTTCTAAGTTTGGTTCCACCTCAGAGTTATCCACTCCAGAATACTCATCCCCCACATAACGCACCTGTACATCATTTCCCATCTGCTTCAAATGTATGATAGAACGTTCTTTCCGCAGTTGATGATATATTTCCCTACTGATAATGGTCTCCCATACTTTCCCTTGCACTGTCTGTACCAATCCATCAACATTCCCTGTTTCTACAATCTTTCCTTTTTTTACCACTAGAAGTTCATTGGCGATTGCCTCAATATCTGATACAATATGCGTAGACAACAAAACAACCTTATCCTTACCCATATCGCTTATGATATTAGAAAATCGGATACGCTCCTTTGGATCAAGCCCAGCAGTCGGTTCATCCAATATCAATATTTTAGGTTCATTGATAATTGCCTGGGCAATTCCAATTCTGCGCTTCATGCCACCTGAAAAAGTTTTCACTTTCTTATCTGCAACATCTGACAGATTTACAAATTCAAGAACTTCTGGTATCCGGGTTTTCAATTTCTCTTTTGATATACCTTTCAAAGTACCCATATATTCCAAGAACTCTCTCGCTGTAAAACCGGGATAAACACTATAATTCTGAGGCATATATCCTATTAAGTTCCGATATTCTTCATCCATTAGGAAAATGTCTGTCCCATCATACTTTATTGCCCCTTTTGTGGGAAAATCCACCGTAGCTATCATACGCATAAGTGTACTTTTTCCTGCGCCATTTTCTCCCAGCAATCCATAGGTTCCTTGATGCAAGGTAAAACTGACATCTTGTAACGCCTCCTTTGTTCTATAGGATTTATACAGATGTTCTATCTGCAATTCCATCTTTAAATCCATTCTCATACCTCCTTGTTCATATTTTCTCCGTCTAAAAACACTCAGACAGGATATATGTCTATCCTACCTGAGTGTTGTGTTATACTTTCGATAAAGTTGTGTTATAGTTGTAAATTACTTGCGTTAAAGTTGCAAATTATTTTGAGCTGAAGTTTGGTAATATTTCATAAGTAATCTCCATATATCCTTTATCAAATACTTCCTCAACATTATTGATTCCATTCTTCTGTATATCATAATACCCTTTTTCACTAAATGGAATATAATAATACTCCGCCAGCCCATATAACAGACTATCTTCCATTTCAAGAACCGCCTGTGTTCCATCTTTATTTACTACTATAGATTTTGCATCAATTTCTGTAAAACCTGCCATTTCTACAAAAAGACACAAATTTTCATATGGCATTTTCTCTGGTAAATCATCATACAGAGAAACTTTTGCTCTCCATACCTTCCCTGTAACTGCGTTCACATACATTACTATTTTCCTGCTTTGACCAGAAAATTCTACCGTCCAGAAACTATAATATGGTTCTAACTGTTTCCCTGTATTTCCTTTATGTTCTCCTACACCAAGCGTTGCTTTTGCGGAATACGGTAGCATTTCTGTTCCCTGTTCATTCCCTTTACTCACACCCATTTCCGCAATCCAATTCTCTCCTACTTGGATTGCATCTTCCATAGAAATCTGTCCTTGCACCGGATTATGTATAAGTTCTGTTTCTCGACTATTCCAGCATTTAATGACATCTGCTATTTGTTCTTCTGTAAGCATAAATTTGTCATGATAAGTATTTACACTTTCCTCATTTTCCTTCCATCCAGACCATGCCCTAACTGGGGACTCTACGACTGCTCTCCCGCTCTCAGTTAGCAACTGTGTCTCTCTGAACTGTAATATACCATTCATTCCCGCCATGCTGCCAAAAATAAAACAGAACGCAAGAAACAACATAAGGAAAATATATTTAACCGCTTTATTCATAGACGATTTCCTCCTGCAAAGGGAACGAAATACTAACCTCAGTTCCCATCTTTCCATCACTTTCTATCTTCATCTTTGCATTATGAATCTCTACAATTTTTGATACAAGAGCCATCCCCAGTCCTGCCCCATGCTGTTTCCTTGACCTTGACTTATCCACCATATAGAAAGCCTCCGTTATCTTTCCCAATTCTTCGAGTGGTATTCCCTTTCCATCATCTTTCATTACAATTCGATACTGATTACTTTCTTGTTTTCCACTCATCCAAAGATTTTTGCTATCGGCTTTCATGGCATTATCAGTCAGATTCAAAATTATTGTCTTAAAAAGATCATAATCCACTTTGATACACCCGTCCTCTATATCCATATGTAATACCCCTTCGGACTTTCTGCACACTAGCTCCATGCCTTGTTCCAGATTTTGAAACATCTCCTTTACAGACATCTTTTCAAGAACAAATTGCTGCTTGTCCAGCACAAATAAGTCCATCAGCTTTAATGACAATGACTCCAGTCTCATTCCCTCGTTCAGTATATATCCGGCAGCACTTTTCACTTCCTCTCTCAGAAGGTCACGCTGATATAGCATATCGGCATACCCAATTACAGATGTCAGTGGTGTTTTCAATTCATGTGCAAAATTCGCTGCAAAATCTTCCTTCTGCCTTGCCATATCTGACAACTTTGCAATCTTCTCCTCTACCTGCTCTGCCATTTGGTTAAAATTGGATGCTAATTCGCCGATTTCATCTTTTCCTTTCGTGTGAATCCTCCCGGAATACTCTCCTCCTGCAATGCGCTTTGCAACCTTCCCAACTTCCTTTATAGATGCTGTAATTGCCTTTGTCAGCAGGAAGATTACCGGAAAACTGATACATAGAAGCATCAAATATATCTTCTGAAAATAAGTGATCATACTTTTCTGGTTATTTATCGCGGAACTAATATCCGTCTGCGTAATCAAATACGTCTCTATATTACCCTGACTAACATAATCACATACAAAAATATAACTTTCTCCATCTTTTTCATAAATCTGATAAGATATTCTGTCATCCGCTCCTTCTTCAAAGAAAAGCTTTTCTGGCAACACTGCCATATTTGAAAATAGACACTCTCCATCTATTCCATATATAGCAACCGGAACCGTGAAATTATCTGCAAATGCTACATTTCCTGCTTTCTTCTCTGAAAAGAACTGCGGCTCTGAGTACATAATAGATTGCAAAATATATTTATTATACTGAAATCCTTGAAAAGCAAATTCTTTTTCCTGCTCTACAGCATTTTCATAGGAAAAACTAATCAACAAATATCCAGCAGCTTGAAATGCAATGCTGAATACTACCACAAAACACAGAAATATTTTATGAAATAATTTCATTGTTCCTCCTCCAAACGGTATCCTACCCTGAACACTGTCTTTATGTATTTTTCCCAGTTCAGTTTTCTTCTAAGCCGCTGAATATGAGAATCCAAAGTACGGGTATCTCCCATAAAAACCTCACCCCAGACCTTCTCGTACAACCTATCACGGTATAAGGCAACATTCTTGTTCTGAACTAACTCCACCAATAAATCAAATTCCTTTACTGTTAAATCCACCGTTACTCCATTCTTTCTTACTGTTCGTGAAACCATATCAATTTCCACATCTGCAAAAGTAAGCTTTCTGTTTATCTTACCATATCTTCTAAGTAATGCCTCCGCACGAGCTATCAATTCCCCCACTTGAAAAGGTTTTACAATATAATCATCAGCTCCAAGCTTTAAACCTGTAATACGTTCATCTACACTTCCTTTTGCTGTAATGAATATTACGGGTGTTCCAAGCGGTTTTACATATTCCAAAAGTTCATACCCATTTATCTCCGGCAGCATGATATCTAACAGAATCAGATCAAAAGTTTCTTTTTCGATATAATCTGCCCCTGCTTCTCCGTCATAAGCACAAATGCAACAGTAACCTTCTGCTGTTAAATTTACTTTTATTAAATTAGCTATTGCTTCTTCATCTTCTACTATTAATATTCTTTGCATCTATACAATCCTCCATTTTAATGATTATATCACGTACTTGTGACTTAGTTGTGTCATAGAAGGGTAAATAATTAAAATACCGACACACCCTCTGGGAGTGTCGAAGGTAGAGTAGTTACCCCGACTTTTTTGGTATCATGACTTTTTATCAAGAATGTTGTATTTTCGCCATTTCCTCGAAAAAAGGTCGTGATAATATGGGTGACTTTTCGTCCATTTATAAATTTTTTTAACGATGCAATGGCAGTAAAAAGTCGTAATAATCTTTTTGATAAACCATTCAAAATGCTTGATTTATTAAGGAATGCAAAGCAGGAGAACTCTTTTATAAGTAAAATCGCACTTTTTACACATTCGCTGAAAAAGTTATTCCGACTTTTTTACTGAAAACCTTTGAGTTTATCAGCTTTATCATCAAAGGTCGTGATAATAAAAAAGTCGTGATAACTATTCTTATCAAGAATTATTGACAATCGGAGCAAGCACTGCCTGTGGACGTCCACAGACAGTTTTTTTACAGATTTCCCACGAGTGGAAATCTGTAAAAATTGCTCATAAGGGGAAAATTCCCCTAACCCTTTGTGTTTCAAAATCTAAAAGACTTTGACATAAAAGAAAAGTGTACTACATGATATTTAGGATTCAAATACAATACACAATAACGAATGAAACACCCACACTTTGCATTTATGTACTCATAATATTTATCTTTTTTTATTACCTAATTTATTTCCTCATATAATTTGAAATATTTGTATCTGCCAAGCAAAAAAGCACCAAGAAACACAAAATATTTTACTGTCATCTCTCAGTGCTTATTTACTAATACAATACTTGATTCAGCAAACATTTTTCATCAAATTTGACCTTTTAATCTGCTATATTTTCTCATGACTCCACCTTTTTTCAGTTTACTCGGTATAAATATCAAATAGTTTTGCTGTTGCATTTTCATCTATTCCTATCTTTTTCAGATAAATTTCAAAATTACCATAATTATCTGAAATTGTTTGGAAAGATAGTTTCAGATGATTTTCCTTCGCCAAAAAATATTTTTTTGTTTCCTGTATGATAGCTTCATCAATATGCAATGACTGAAATTCTACAATCGTTTCCTCTATCCGTTTCTTTAAGTATTCATTTGTTATCAGGTAATCATTGATAATGCAGCCCATGTCAACACCCATACACATTAAAAATAAGGCAGCGGCAAATCCTGTACGGTCTTTCCCTGCGGTACAATGGAACAAAACAGTATCTTTGGGCTTATTGCTTTCCAACAGTATTTGGAAAAATTCATGGTATGCTTTTCGTGCGCTTTCTTCCAACACAAAATCCCGATATACTTTCTGCATTTGTTCCTTTTGTCTGAACAACAGTTCAATTAAACCGTCTTTACTTTGGAGCATATCTTTAATAAATTCTTCGTTGATTACGGGTATTCTTGTAGAGGAAAAAACAGGGAACAGGAAATATTCTGTGTCCGGCATTGGTTTATCCGGCTCGTTCTCCTGTTCTTCCACGCCCCTAAAATCAATCACTTTATTAACTCCCAATTCCTGTAATGTAATTTGGTCTGTTTCAGATAAATGATGTAAATGTGCAGAACGAAAAATTTTTCCATACTTTATCTGCTTTCCGTTTCCTGCTTGAAAACCGCCTAAATCACGGATATTCCCTACGCTCTGCAACTGTAAAACATGGATATTATTTATCATGTGTTTTCCCTCGCTTTCTATCTGCTATAAAATAAAAACCCAAATAAAGGATACAAAGGTATGTAACAGCAACAAACCAACCGCCCAAAATGTCCGTAAAATAATGTACTCTTAGATACATACGACTAATTGCTATACAAAAAGGCAGAATACATAAAAAAACAGTAACACAGTTCCTTAAAACATCCTTTTTTATTTTCGGAACAAAAAAAGCAATCAGCGTAACGGAAAGTACAATGGAAATTGAACTATGTCCGCTTACAAAGCTATATCCATCCGCAAATGTTAAATGAGTAACATTAGGACGAGGGCGCATAACAATGTTTTTTATAAAACCATTTATCAGATAGGTAAATAATACCAAAACACTGTATAGCAGCATTTCTTTCTGAAAACGGTAATCAAAATCATCAGTATTAAGATTAGGATAACGCCACCAATCGTGCCGAAAAATGTAAGGATATTCATTACCGCCGCCATATTTCTATTTGTGTGTTCTACCATAAACTGTAAAATCTTGGCATCAATTTCTTGCAGGAAAGGCAGGCTGTAATTTTTTGCATATCTATTTTTTCCTTTCATTTAACCGCCCCTTTCAAATATTTTCAGATACTTTATTCAGCAATTCTACATCTTCTTGAGACAGTCTAAAACTTTGTGCTTTTATGTTGCTCTGTGCCTGTTCTAATTTTGTTGCGCCGGGAATGGCAAATACTAATTCGCCTTGGGAATAAATAAGCCAGTTTAACGATATTTGGGCGGGCGTTTTTTGGTATTTTTCTCCCAGTTTATTTAAGGTATCAATTAACGGTCTTGTCCGTTCAATATTTTTCCGGCTGATACCAGAGTGAAAACGGCGTAACAGACTGATGTTATCTGTTGCAGCGGGGTCAGTGTGAAATCTTCCTGTCAGCATACCTTGTTGTAATGGAGAATATGCAATAATGGATATTCCTAATTCCTTTGCTGTTTCTATCACACCATTCTTTTCGGGTTTTCTGTGCAGGAGATTATATTTGACCTGATTGGAAGCAAGTCTTAATCCATATTCCCTAAGTAATTTGTCTGCTTTTCTCATTCCCTTTGCAGTAAAATTGCTAATCCCGACATTTTTAATAATACCTCTGTCAGCCAATTCAGCCATGTACCGTATCTGTTCTTTCAAAGTAGATAAAGAGGTTGGCTGATGTATCTGATACAAATCTATTACAGGCTTTTGCAGACAATTCAAACGCTGATTTATCGTCTTTGTAATTGTGTCTGCTGTCCTTAAAAGTGGAAACCATTTGTCCGCAATGTAAGGAATATCTGTCAATACCTTTTCTGTTTCCAGTTGCTTCAAGGCTTGTCCGATCAGCGTTTCAGAAATACCGTTTCCGTATATTTCCGCAGTATCAATCCAATTCATACCGTTTGTAAGAGAATATTGCAAAATCTCATACACTGTTTTGTCTGTGACGGTATTCCATGTACCGCCTTTGTTGCCAAACTGCCATGTACCAATTCCTAATGGGGAAAGCATAATATCCGATTGTCCTAAACGTCTTTTTATATTCAATTTCAATACTCCTTTCTTAATAGATGATATGTCATCTATTAGTTTTTGTCAAATGTAATGTTGACAGAATATACTTGAAATAGTAACATAAATGATGTGTAATCTACATAAAAGGAGAACAAAATGGATAATGGTACAAGATTTCGTTATATTTTCAGGAGTGCCGAAAAAGAGGCAATGAAAAAATTCAGTACTGCCCTTAGTTCCTTAAATGTGACACCCAATCAGAGTGAAGTATTGCTTGTATTATATGAGAATGAACCTGTTTCATTGAAAGAATTGGGAGAATTACTGATATGTGAACAAAAAAGCCCTAGCCGTTTAGTGCAAGGGCTTGTGGAAAAAGGGCTGATATATAAAGGAACATCACAATCAGACGCTCGGTATTCCGTCCTTTATTTGACAAAAGAGGGAAAAGAGATAGTCCCTAAAATCATTGAAAAGGAAAACGAATTTGATAAAGAGCTGGCGCAGTTTTTGGGAAAGAATATAGGGCTTGAGCAAATGATGTCTATCCTAAAAGAATATTTAAAGGGAACAAACAGTGAGAAGAAATTGAAAATGCGCTCTATTTGGGAATAACTGTCCGTTTCATTTCCTATCTTTTTAAATATAAGCTACATCAAACGGATTTTACAGTATTCCGAAAACCGGAACTCTTGAAGTTTATCTTTTTAACCTCAAGAATTCCGATAATCGGAGTTCTTGAAGTATGATTTTTGAACTTCTGGACTGAGGCTGTAAAAAATCTTGTGTCTATGGGGATTTAAGCTTTTCTGATAAGAGTTCGATATGTAAAATTTTGCTGTCTATTTTATGAATTTATTGTTGTCGAATGTTCTTTCT
>NZ_QZDT01000043.1 GCF_009917485.1 Parablautia muri | reverse complement strand
TCGACATACAATCACCTCGTCATGTTTATACCTCCATCATAAAACATGACGATGAGTTAATCAAGTGCAAAATGGTGGTTTTATCAATAAAATTCAGGGAATTCGGCTAAGTGTGGCGAAAATTCATCGTCACGTTTTCGAGAATCCGGGTTGATAAGTACAGGCAGTGCCATAATCAATACACCACTTATCACCAACCCTCTTGAAACAGATACCATAAATGCCGCCATCGGCTTTAAGATTGCCTGGAAATAATAGGTTGACAAGATATTAAAGGGCAGCAAAGTAAAAGAGATACAATAGCTGCGGATAATTGCCGGGGCAATCTGCAAAATCTCTGTTGTCGGTTTCATAAATAAATAGACATACAGGTTAGGACAGGCAAGACTCAGCACACTCCAAAACACACTGAAAATCAGTGTAGTGGTCAAAGAATACCGCAGCACTTCTTTTATCCGAATCCCTTTTCCTGCGCCAAAATTCATAGAAATAATTGGCTGCGCTGCCTGCCCCACACTGTATGCACAGCATTGCACAAAGGTACTGATATTCACAATCAGCCCATAGACAGCCAACGCATTTGCTCCCAAATATCTCATAATCTGTCTGTTAAAAAATATTGTCAAAATTCCCATGGCGACATCAACAAAAAAGGTTGGAAAACCCGTAATTAATATTTTTCGGAGTTTAAAAAATATTTCTGTCGGACGGACAATCGTTAAAGTATTCCTTTTTGACACAAAATGAAACAGCATGATACCAAAAGTAATACAAGCCCCGATTGCAGTTGCAAGCCCCGCACCTCTTATGCCCATATCAAACGTAAAAACAAGTACATAGTCACCCACCATATTAAAAACACCGCCACACAAAACCCCAGCCGTTGCCAATGCAGGGTTTTTGTCATTTCTCAAAAATGCAGCTAACATTTGATTGAGAAGAAAAACAGGAAAGACACATTTAACAGGGCGCAAATAGTCCACCGCTACTACAAGCAGTCTATCATCAGCACCCGCAAACCGCAAAATGGGCTGTTCAAACAAAATAACAGCCACCCATGTAAGAGCAGCAAGTCCGAAGGACATTAAAAGGGACATTGTAAAATATTCATTTTCGGTACCTTTCTTATTTGAGGACTGCCCCCTGATAATATTGAAAATAACAGAGCCGCCTATCCCCGTCAATAAGCCTAAACTATAGATTACATTCCAGATCGGAGCAACCACCGCCAAAGCTGCCGTTCCCTCTGCTCCTTGATATTTTCCCACGATTGCCATATCAACAATCGAATAAACCGAAGTTATCATAGCACTTCCAAAAGCCGCACAAAGATACTTCAAATAAACAGGTTTTAACCTGCCATTCAAAAAGTCCATATTCATTCTTCCTTTCTAAAATATTTCCAAAAAATAAAAGCCGGATAAGAAATAGACATTTCAGCCTATGCCTTATCCAGCTATCATTTCCCAGAATGATTTGCCCTCCGAGCGTTTATCATTATACAAGATACAAATCTATTGTCAAGACTGCATAGAAATTTTTTTGTTTTAAGTTATTCAATCCCCTCTCCATTTGATTTGTACCCTGCATAAAGCTTTATTCCCAATACTTAAAGTCAAATCCATCTTCCGGCTCTCCAATTTCATATCCAAGCGCCACTGTCAGTTTTTCTTTCAGTTCATCATACCATTCCTCCCAGATATCATCCGGCATTACCCCTGCAATCTGGACTCCTCCCGGTTCAACTGATGCCCACAAATTAATATTTTCCCCTGTCCACTTCGCTCCCTGTACAGTTCCGTCCCAATATGGCATTGACTCATAAATATCATCAATTTTACGCCATATTTCCTGCGGTGCCGAATAGTGAATATTCAAATTTACATCGTGTTCCATAGCTTTTCTCCCCCTAATCATAATTTCCCCCTTCTGTAAACTAAAATTTATCTATTTTAGCAATAATATTCTCTCATATGCTAATGCCAGAAACTCATTTGCCGATAAGTCTTTGTACAATGAACTTTTTTCATGATTGCGATTAAAATCTACCTCCAAAGTCAGATATCTAATGTCGCTGCATTCTTTTAGCTTCTGCTTTATTATATCCCACTTTATGTCACCATCATAAGGGAGGAGGTGTATGTCATCATCTCCACAATTATCATCCAAGTGTACTGCAAATAATTTATTACCATATCGTGATAAACAATCAGCATCTCGATGATTAAAGTATTCATGTCCACTATCATAACAAAAACCTAAATACTCTGATTTAATATTTTCATAAACATAATCAAGGTGTTGTATACTATCCAGATTTTCAAGAGCCAAGTTTATCTTCTTTTTTTCAGAAAAATTTACCAATCTTTTCATTCGCTCTAAACCTATTTGTGTAATTGGGGGTTTCGAGGATAAGCGCGTGATATGCATAACAACCGTTGGAATATCGTAATGTTCACAATCACTAATGCACGATGCAATTGTACGAAGATAATCGTCACCATTCAATCCATCTGCCCATAAATCATTCGGATTGCTGCATGGTGCATGAACATAGTCAATATCAAGTCCCAATTTTCTTGCCATCTCAGGTTGACTATTTTTATCCTCCAATTCATCCCCCCACCAAAGAGATACCGCATCAAATCCTGCACTCCTTATCATTTGCAGTCGCTGCTGTATGGGTAATTGATAACTAAACCATGAAAACATACCGAAACCAGACATATCCATATTCCTCGTAAATAGCGATTTGCACTTATAAATGTATCTTATTTTTTATACGCAGACTTGCTTCTACGTGCATAATCCAATGTCTTGAAAAAGGCATTTGTATTAACCCTCGAATATCTTTTCCACACCAATAATCAATCAGCCAAATTGCATTTTTATCATTGCTTACAACATTCAATGATTTTAAGTATTCTTTTCTTTCTTCTAATATTTTCTTTTTTAATTCATGATAAGATAAACTATTGACTATCTTCTCGGTGCTATCCTTTACCTCAAAAATATATGAATAAAGTTCTTTCAAATTAAGCCGCTTTGAAAAATCTGCAATCTGGTCTTTAACAAGTTCATTTCCTGTTGTGATGATAGGCGAATTGATACGTTCTTGATAATTACCTGAAAAAAACACCTGCTCGTTTTCACTTATCAATGAATGTGCAACGATATCTTCGATACGGAAAACATGCCAAATTGAATATGCAATCGTTTTACTATGATAACCGTCTGCGTTTATAAATGGAATTGCGTCAAAATCTTCTCTGCTTAATTCCTCCTTAAATGATATTAAGGTTTCCATTAACTGATTTCGCAAATCAAATAATGTTTCAATACCTGCTTCATAAGTATCTTTCTTTTTGATTTGCGTTTGCATTGTTTTATTTCGTTCGGACCATACCTTATTCACAATCAATTATCCTCCAACCATTCCGATTTTGCTCTCTGTATAGTGCTCCAACAAGCTGTAATATCTTATCTCAAAAAAATCCGTAAGCCTTTGAAAATGCTACATTTATAGCCTGTGAGTTCGCCCTTAGGCTTTCCCTTGTGTTATATCTTTTCCCTCATGTTACGAACTTTCACTGCCGGATTCATATCTCTCCATTGTTTCGCTGTCATCCCAAATAATGCCATATTCAGTACATCACCTTCCGATGCGTAAATGATAGAAGTCTGCTGCGGTGTCAGTTACGGCGGAATGAGATCAACTTTGATTGCATCCGTTTGTATCCGGGTCCATTGTCAATTTTCCTTACCATATCGGTTTATAAGGTATCATCATCTTCTTCAATCCATTCAAAATATCCCTCTTGTATCAGTAATTCCAATACAAGTGCCTCTCGTTCCAGCATTACCTGAGTGAAATCATCCAGTATGGTTTTCCTGTTTACATCTATTGCAAGTTGCGGCTTCAGGAATTCAAGCGTAAAGCCTTCCTCCGCTTCATACTTGTCCAAGTTTTGTTGTTCTATATCCTCTTTCACGCAACACAGGAAATAATAATTATCCTGTATAAAAATATCCTCTTTTGTGCCTTTCTGAATGCGATGAACCTGCCCATATTCCTGAACAGAATCTCTAATAACACATAAACCCGTTTCCTCTAGTACTTCTCTTATCAAAGCATCTTCCATACATTCATCAGCTTCTATTCCTCCACCCGGAAATTTATAATAATTATATTTCTTACTATATACCATTGCTATTTTTCCATCTTGAATGATGACAGCTCTTGCAGAAGGTCTGCTAAAAGTGCTTCCGTTAGGAACATAATCTTTTTTGTCCATTTCAAATAAAATACGCATTTTTAATCTTCTACCTTCATAATCGATTCTTCTTGATTGTACCTACTCTGTAAAAAAAAGCTTGGTTTATTCCCTATTTACAAAAAATCATATATACTTGAATCCCATAAGTGTCTTTTTATCATTTATTGCAGGTCTTGTATGAGTGTTATGGCTATAAGATTTTACAATTGGTTCTTCATTCCTAAAAAATCTGGCGCAAAAACACGTTTAAAGTCTGCTCGTATCACCATTTATTCTTGGAGAACCATTTAATATCAAAGTTTTCATAACAATCTCATTTCGGATTTTGTAAATAATCCGCTGCAAATCTATCATATCATATTTGGAAATGTTCATCATCAAAAAGTTATTATTCTTGCAGTCAATTTTGCTTTACAGTTCACCTTTTTTCACGTTCTTGCAGCCTTTGCGGATATCACCATGCCCGTACAGATAGCCTGCTTCACAGGTCTTCGACTTGGAGGAGTGGCATTCCCTCGTGACTTACCCATGTGGACAAAAGCAAGGGAAAAGGATACCTCTTTTAAGACTGGTATAGCGCAAAGCCTCGAAAACAGGGGAAATCTATGGAAAAAGCTTACAAACCGGAATTTATCTATTTTCCATAATCAATTCTCTACACTTCCATTCTTCACCTAGAACACAATATGTTTCTGTCTTATCAAGAACAGTATCGTTAAAACCGACTGCTTTATAGCAATAATAAGCCGGAAGATTATTCTCAAAAACGCCTAATGATGCTTTTTTTGCTCCATATGTTTCAAATACAAATTTTAGACCTAGCCGGAGCATAGCTTTTCCATAGCCTTTTCCTCTCTTGTGAGGATTTACAATAACAAATCCAAAACGTAGTTCATCCAATGATTCATCAGGGTTTCTTAGTGTAAAAAAGCCAACGATTCCTGTTTCATCAAATGCAGTAAACGGCATTAGAGATTCAACAAAGCAAAATTCCTTTTGTGTTATCGGATAATTACCGAGTATGCCTGCTGTCCATTGATAAAATGCTTTTTCATTTTGACACCACGATAATATTGTATTTACATCCGAAGCTTTATATGGTCTTATTCTAATCATACATTTTTCCTCGCAAATTTGAATTTGGTTAATTGTATGTATCGTTATTTATAAAATTCAAAGGCAAAAAGCAATGCTAAGATAGAAACTCCGTCTTTCGTTTCGTTATTTTTTAACATTTTCAAAATATTACCCCTTGAAACCCACTTCTTCATTTTGACTTCGTTTTCGTCAAAATCCATAGATTCTGTATCAACTCTTGCAGCAAAAACATGGCATATACAATCTGACATTCCATTGGCTGGATTTTGAGTACATAAAAACTTCAAATCTTTAACGGTACACCCTGTTTCTTCCATGCATTCTCGATGTGCAGCCTCCTCCTTTGATTCTCCAACTTCAATGCGTCCTGCTGGAATTTCCCATTCCAAACGCATTACTGTATACCTCTTAGAATGAATCAGCAAAACTTCATCATTTTCGTTGAATACTACAATGCTTATTGCTTCTTGTGGGTAATGAATCTGGTGGTATTTTTCTATAATATATCCATTCGATAATTTTACTTTATCAGCGTATAAGCACACATAATCACTTTCATAAATTACTTTTCTATCTAATCGTTCTGGCAATTCCCTATAATTCATATTATCCTCATTTCCTTAACAAGCATTGATTACCCTATTTAACTACCTCCTCCGATAAACGGGAAGTTGGCTATTGATTAGTAACTATTGTAAAACTAACACTTCCTTTTGGATAAGTAACTTTGGGGAGGGCAGCAAGGCCGAAATGATGCCGACTTTCTTTTTGTTACCTAAAGATAGGTCGCCAATCCTTCTGGGCAAATCTAAATTTAACCGCTCCGCCAATGCTTCCATTCGGTTATGACCTGCCACTCCATAGAGCTCCGCCGTATAAAGAAGCATCTCTTTGACTTTCATACTGTTGTAGTAACAGTTTTCACTGGGCAGATATCCTACATCTTTTGCAATCTCAGACGCCTGCCGCCCACAGTCCAATCTAAAAATAGAAGCGGTTCCGCCGGTGGGCTTCAGCGGTCCCATCAGGGTGCGGATCGTGGTGGACTTTCCCGCCCCGTTGGGGTCGATAAAGCCGAAAATCTCACCATAATCGACCGTAAAGTTGATTTCCTCAATTCCCCTATGCTTTCCATAGCTTTTGGTGAGTTTGTTTAAGGCGATTACAGGTTCGCTCATAGCAGATATTCCTCCTTGTAAAAATTGCATTTCAACATATTTAGGATTTTTTCAAACTCCTTCATAATGTCATCATAATCCGCCCCATTTTCCAACTGAACAGACATACCCTGTGCAAGCATCATTAACATCCGAAACATCAATTTTGCGTCCCCTGGGCGTTTGAATTTCCTGCAATCTTCCTCATGTAAAACCAGTGTCTCTATAAATTTTTCATTCGTTGCGGAAAATATGGCATCTTTCAATTCCGGCATTTGCTCTGCTGCCGCACTTGCAATAAACGATGCGATATAAGGATGCTTTTTCAAATTTTCCACCTTCATCACGCTTGCATCCCATACCCGGTCAAAAAAATCCACATTTTTCTCCAATGTGTTTGCGTCATAGGCTTGCTTCATTTGCCCTGTGCAATAGTCAAGCAAATACTGATAGAGAGCCTGTTTATTCCCAAAATACTGAAAAACAGACGCTTTTGAGATGCCTGCCGCCGCCGCAATATCATTGATCGATGCCTTTTCGTATCCATATTTTGCGAAGCAAGCCAGAGCTGCGTTGCGTATGGTATCTTGTTTTTCGTTTGAAAGAGCAAAAAATTTTTCCATTCTATCCGCCTCCAATACCTTTTCAAAATTAATATTCCCAAACATCATTTACCGAACCCTTTCGGCAGAATATACCGATTGGCTGTTATCTATAATGCATAATTGCTTGCTAAATGCAATTTGCCACTTTCTTGTTTTTTTCGTTTGAAATCATGCCTTTACTTACGCAGTATTTTGTTCATGGCTTCCCCTTTGGCAAGTTCATCAATCAGCTTATCCAAATAACGGATCTCCTGCATCAAAGGTTCTTCTATATTTTCTACCCGCACACCGCAGACTACACCTTTTATCAATTTCCTGTTTTCATTCAATTCGGGGGCATTCAGAAAAAAGTCTTCATAAGTAATTGAGTTTTTCGACAACCTTTCTAATTCTGCCCTGTTGTAGCCGGTAAGCCAATGAATCACCTCATCAACCTCCTGCTGTGTCCTTCCTTTTTTTTCTGCCTTATTGACAAGCAGACGGTAAACTTTTGAAAACTCCATTCGATATATTTTCTCATTTCCCATAAGAATTTCCTCCATGATTACACTCTAAAGCAAATATGATTTTTCTCTGATTTTTTCCTTTATACTCAAAACAGTCTGGCCAACCAAATATTCTGTTGTATTAAGCACATGACGTTCATGCTGTCCTAAATTGTTAAACTGCTTCCACATACTTTCCACCAATTCGATATTGCTTTCCCGATCTAGCTTGGTACGAGTGACCGCCCGTTTCAAAGTTTCCTGCTTGCTCGCTCGCAATATGAAATAGTGTATTTCATAATTTTCTTGTACGGTCTTCATCCAAGGTTCTAAAAACCAAGGCCCAATAATTCCATCTACAATTACATCATAGCCACCACGAGCAAAACGTTTTGCAGCTTCCAAGAATGCTTCAATAACAATTAAATTCTGTTCCTCTGATGCTGGCAGATGCGGAGCTATCGCTCCCTTACAAAGATAGTGATAAAAATCATCGGTATGTAGATGCACCGATTTTATCAGGTCAGTTTCTTTCGCAATCATTGATGCCGTTGTAGTTTTCCCTGTTCCGGGTGCTCCTGTAATTATAATAATTCTTCCTTGGTTCATGTAGATACCATCCTTACAATTATTTTCTATTTGAGCATAAAATCTGCCCAGTCATCTTTATAATCACCGAAATGCTCCCTCCAATAAAATAACCTGTCAATGTACTCTTGTTTGCGTTTCTCGACTGATTCAATGCAGTTATCTATCCCAAGCCTATATATGATAGCGGTGAGATCATAGATTGGATACCCGATTGCATGTTTGGCTGTGTGAACGACTGCGCAGGCTTGCCCTATCGCATGACAATGTGCAATATCTTCTTTACAGTCAATCTCTTTCGTAAAAGCATGGCAATCCAAAATCTTTCGCTGCGCTAACCGCATCTTCATTTTACCGGCTGACCATTCCTGAGCTGCAATCAGTGCATTCCGCGGCCGTATTTCTTCGGGATATTTTTCTTCAAGTTTTGAAATCGATTCAGCAGCAAAGTCAAACGCCCATAAAGCAATAACCTTATGATCTTGATTTTGGAACAAGTCAATCAAATCCTGCAAATATTCTGAATCTTTAGCAAACAAAACTTGATTGTTTCTTTTGATTCTTATGCCAACTTCATCAATCCACTGCATTTTTACTCTCCTTAAGTACCGGAACGGGAAGATTATACTGTTTTAAGAAAGAAAGTTTATCCCAATATCCACGCTGAAATAGAATCTTTTCATTTACAATTTGAAAAAATCCACACCCACGCAGACCTAATGGGTCTTTCCATTCCAAAATGGACCACTGTCCATCTTCAAAGATATTTTCAACAATACAGACCATTTTTGCAGTTTTGAACTCATTTATAAACATTTCTCGATTAGCATCGTTTCCGACAACCGAGTCATTTGCAACTTGATGATTTATGGCATTGTCTTGGTTAAGATTGGTGATTGCATCTACATCACCAGCATTAAAAGCATCTATCCACTTACTGACAACTTCTTTTGGTCTTAACATATTTTACCTCCGCAATCGAAACCTTTTGATTATCTTTTTCTTAGTTCATTTTCAATAAGAGGTTCGCAATTTTAAATGCTTCTACTCGTCTTTTGGCTAATGTAATTTGTGATTTATATTTATCTGAATTTTCTTTGGATTCAAAGGTCTTTATTGTTTCTCGCAATTTATGCAATGTTGAATCAATTTGTCTTTTGGCTTCTACTAAATCATCTCTTGAAAATTCCACTGTCTCACCTCCAGCAATAACCGAATCGGTTATTATCGAATAGCATATCACAAATAACCGAATTGGTCAACAGTGTCTTTCATTTGTTAAAAAGCAAATATCGTAGTTATCCCGGCTTTTCTATGAAATCTTTTAAATTTATCAGTTTTATCACGATTTATCAAGAATTATTGAAAAGAATAGCAAGCACATCCCATGTCCGGACACATGGGCGAAATTCATCATTCCGTCCTGCCGTCCGTTTGACGAAATTTTCATAGGGAAGTATCCCTAACCCTCTTTGGTTTTCTTTCCGTTTTTTCTCTGCCAGTCCTTGACCTTTATCCGCAGATTTGCTACAATAACACATGGATAATTCTATCCAAAACAACTGAACAGACACGAAACCAAACTGTTGTAAACCGGACAATTTACAGCAGTTTTTTTATGCCCAAAAACAGAAAAGGAGTGTTAAAAATGCAAACAGAATCCGCACCAACCGGAACGAATTTCACTTAGATGATAAGGAGCAGTATATCCTTGATGAGAAGTTTAAACTGTCCGGCATGAAAAGCAAGTCAGCTTTCCTCCGGAAGCTCATTCTCTACGGATATGTCTATGACGTGGATTACAATTTTTTGCGGGAATACAATACGGAGCTTGGACGGATCAGCTCCAGCCTGAACCAGATTGCGAAAAGAATTAACAGCACAAACCACATCTATCAGGAAGATATGGACGAAGTAAAGGAATTGATGAAACAGATATGGCATACACAAAAATCCATGCTGTCACAGCAACCGTTGATAAAGCGGTAGCCTACATATGCAACCCGGACAAGACGGACGAAAGCATCTATATTTCTTCCTATGCCTGTGCGCCGGAAACCGCAGCGATTGACTTCAAATATACCTTAGACCACTGCCGGGAAAACAGCCCCAACAAAGCCTATCATCTGATACAGGCTTTCGCTCCCAGTGAGGTCAGTTTTGATGAAGCGCACCAGGTAGGGAAAGAACTTGCCGACAAGGTTTTAGAGGGAAAATTTTCTTATGTTGTCACCACACATATTGATAAAGGTCACGTCCATAACCACATCATTTTTTGTGCCGCCGACAACACGGAACATAATAAATATCATGACTGCAAGCAAAGCTATTACCGCATCCGAAAACTGAGTGACGAGCTGTGCAGCGAGCATAACCTTTCCGTCATAATTCCCGGTGGGGAGCGTGGCAAAAAATACAATGAATGGCAGTCAGACAAGAACAGCACCGCATGGAAAACACAGATAAGGAAAGGCATCAACGCCGCCATCAAAGCATCCTCCACCTATGAAGAATTTCTGCTCCTGATGCGGGCAGAAGGCTATGAGATAAAAGGAGAAACTTTTGGGGAAGATGCCCCCAAATTTATCTCCTTCTGTCCATTCGGCAAAGACCGTTTTGTGCATGGCAGCATCAAGTCACTCGGAAAGGAATACACGAAGGAGCGCATCAAAGAACGGATTGAACTGAAACGGGAACGGAAGGCAGTTATCCCGAAAAGGGATTACGCAGATAAGAGATTGATTGACACCTCTGATGAGAAATTCCAGAATAGTCCGGGGCTGCAGAGGTGGGCGGCGATGGAGAATTTAAAGATTGCGGCACAGGCATATAATGAAGCAGGCTCTATAAAAGAACTGGAACAGAAAATCGCCACTACTGCCGCCACCGGGAAGGAAGCAAAGCAGACAGTCCGCAGGCTGGAGAACCGCATCAAAGACCTTGCGGAAATCATCAAATATGCGGAGCAGTACAAGGCAAATAAAGCGTATCATACCGCCTATAAGAAGTCCAAAAACCCTGACGCTTATTTCCGTAAGCATGAGAGCCAGATCATCCTTTATGGCGGCGCAAGGCGTATGCTGGAACAGGGGGGCATTCCCTTAAAAGGCTTGAACATCGATAAGATGAAAGCGGAGTATCAGGAGCTCACCGCACAGAAAAAAGAACTGACTGCCACATACAAAAACTGTGAAAAAGAGCTGAAATCACTGAATCGGAAACTGGAGAACCTGAACCAGTGTTTAGGGCGCACAGGAACAGCCAGACCGGGACAATAACCCTGCTCGTAATATCCAGCCCCGAAAAGGCATTAAAAGCAAAAAAAGCATTGTGGACAGTGTGCATAACTCCCTACATTTTATCTCAATATCCTTTTAGGCATAAATATTAATCTGGCTTATGCTCAATACGGTGATAATCGGATATGATGTTTCCTAATGTGATGCTTTCTAAACTTTGGCATAGGTCATTTCTTATTTTCTCATAAGAGCAATCCAATACATTATGGATATTTTTTCCTATGGGGCATAGCTGCGAAGGCAGTGAATGAATGCCTATAAGTTTGGAACTAAAGGCTGGCTCTATCGCTTTACATATATGGTATAAGGTCACTTCATCCGGCCGACAGTTCAATGTTGTTCCGCCTGTCCCGAATTTCACAGATATTATGCCATCCTTTTTCAATGAACTTATAATATTGCGGATTGTGACAGGATTAATCCCGGTTGATAACGCCAGAAGTTCACTGGTTACCTTCTGCTTTTCCCCATATTCATAAATAAAAATAAGGCAATGAATCGCAACCGAACATTTTGTACTGATATGCATGACATTACTCCTTTCCCCGCTAGATTGTAGCATATATTTTTATTGCTGTAAATCTTGACACTACACCATGCGCCTGTTATAATGGTGTAAATTTTAGATTTACAGGAGGAATAAGCATGAAAGTTTCACAGATTATTTTTAGCCCGACAGGAGGAACGGAAAAGGTTGCAGATGCCATAACAAGTACATGGGGACTGCCTGTAAATAAAATTGATTTGTCCAATGCAGAAACCGATTATTCCTCGCTTATTTTTGAAAAAGATGATATTGCGCTTATTGCAGCTCCGTCTTTTGGCGGACGTGTTCCAAGCCTTGCCACTCAGAGAATCTCAAATATTCATGGCAGTCATACCCCCTGTGTAATTGTCTGCGTATATGGTAACAGGGCATATGAGGATACCCTGATTGAATTAAGCGATGCTGTTGAAAAAAGCGGCTTTCAGGTAATTGCTGCCATTGCCGCCATCGCAGAACATTCTATTATGCACCAGTACGCTGCAGGCAGACCGGACACTAAGGATAAAAAAGAATTAAGCAGCTTTGCGAAAAAAATATTAGAAAAAATAAACAGTAATCTGACCAGTCTTTCCACACCGCAGATTCCGGGAAATCGCCCCTACAAGAAAGCGGCTGGAATCGGCTTAGTACCCAAAGCAGGCAATAACTGCACAGACTGTGGTCTTTGCGCCAGACAGTGCCCTGCACAGGCAATCAGCAAAGAAAATCCAAAAGTTATGGACAGTAAAAGATGTATTTCATGTATGCGCTGTGTCGTACAATGCCCGCGGTCATCCCGTAAAGTAAATGGGGCTATGGTTTCTGCTGCGGCATTGGCAATGAAAAAAGCCTGTTCAACAAGGAAAGGGAATGAGCTTTATATTTAATTTGCTTCCGGTTATATCCAATGCCATCTGATATAGTCTAAAAACCGCAAAAATAGGAGTGCCGAAGCACCCCCATCTCCTAAACCCTCTTGCAAAATCCGCAGTGTTGGTTTATAATCATCTTAGAAGCCGAAGGATTCAAGCACGTCCAACGGTTGTTCAATCGGAAACAATAATCAGTTTAAAAAGCAAACGGATCACTGGCTATTCTCTATTCGCAGTAGAGGATAGCCTTTTCCGTTACTTGCGGTTGTGTTTATTGTCTATGTATGTCAACAATGCTTATGTATAGTGATTTATTATGGAAAGTCTTTTTCCCGTTTTTAAGGGAATCTTACGAAGAAAGACTTTCCATAATTATTAATTAGTTCTTTTAACCATGCAATCAGATCAGCTTTTTCCTGCCTGTCAAATTTTTCTTCCGGAAGTATGGATGCAGATGCTTCTTCTATTGCCTTTCTTTTTATTTCCGGGTTAGCACGTGCATAGATTTCTGTAGTTGTAATGGAAGAATGACCGAGGAAATCCCTGATATATACAAGGTTGACACCACCTTCCAGCAGATGCATGCTTTTACTGTGGCGCAGTGTGTGCGGAGACACTTTATCAGGATATAAAACAGGATTCTGCTCCCGCGCCTGCCGGGCATATTTTTTCAGGATATAAGCGATTCCCGCTCTGGTGAGCTTTTTCCCTGAATGACTGTAAAACAGCGGCATTTCTGCTGAAATCTGTTCTGTGTCCGAAAAATAGTTTTTTATTATATTTGCAGTCTGCGGAATGAGTGGGACGATCCTTGTTTTATTCCCTTTTCCTGTGACTTTAACGGTATAAGATTTCTGTATCTGTATATCGCCTGTCCTTAAATCCGCAACCTCTTGCACCGGAATCATACATCAATGCCAGCAGTGCCAGATCCCTCCGGCCTGCAGGTTCCATGCAGTCTGGCATTTCCAGAAGGAGGCGTATTCCCTTTCCCTGTATGGATATATAGTCCACGGGTGTCTTTTCAGCTTTTTTCAGACGGATGCCGGGAACAGACCGGCACTGTTCCATATATGCAGGGTTTGTCCATCAATACATACCTGAAAAAGGCATGTATTGCCGCAAGTCTCTGGTTTCTGCTGGATGCAGTATAGGATCTTTCTGTTTCCAGCCAGACGAGGAATGCTTCTATATATTCTTTCGTAATACAGGAAAACTGGATGGTGGATGCTTTTTTCCCATATACCTGCTCATGGCAGCGAAAAAGCAGTACAAAAGTATCCCTGTAAGAACTAACTGTATTACGGCTGTAGCCAGTATGGGATGGCAGATGTTTCATAAAATAGGAAGACAAAAGACTTGAAAAATCATTGTATTTATCCATATCACACCTCCGGGAAAATATCATGGTAGTTCCCGGCCATAGAATCCGTTATGGAATCTCTTGTTTCAAATGTCAGGCGCAGATATTTTTCAGTACTGCGGATGCTTCCATGTCCAAGATAAGTGCTGAGTATAGGAAGGGCATAATAAAGATCGCAGCCTTCCCGGTCCATTTTTTCCAGTGCGTGTACCGCAAATGTATGCCGCAGGTCATGCACCCGGGGAGGTGTGCCATCCTCCCTTGAAATGTATGCAGCCTTCATGTGTTTTTTCATCATCACATAGACCGGCGTACTGTTGTAATGGTTTCCGTCAGGGCTTGTGAAAAAGTATCCATTATAATCCGGCGGATACGCCATCTGTTCCAGATAATAATTCACATATTTCCAAAGTGATACGGACATGGGAACACAGCGCTGGCTTTCATTTTTTGTATTTGAGAGATACAAAACTCCCTGTGTGGTATCCACATCCCCTGTTTTTAACAGGAGCGCTTCGTTTAACCGTAGTCCGCACCCATACAGTATCCGTAAAAGCATTGGATAGATAAGATGGTGCTTTGGATACCTTCCCCAGTACGGGAGATGGTCTACGACTTCAAACAGCCGCCGGATTTCTTCGTGGGTAAATATATACGGACAGAAATCGGATCTCACCTTTACATATTTTTCTGCCGGATAGACATATGTATAATTTAAAGCACAAATCAACGTATTTTCTTCATAATCCCCGCATCAATTCCGTACACTTCGTCACATAGAATATCAATGTCATCCCGGACATGGCTTGCGATAATAATCAACTTACCTTTTCCCTTCATCTTCAATAAAACTTTTCTCATATCTTCAACGCCATTATTATCAAGTGCATTCATTGGCTCGTCCAGTATAAGAATGTCCGGGTTTTCCATTAATGCCTGTGCAATTCCAAGACGCTGTTTCATGCCAAGCGAATAATTTCCAACGTGTTTTTTGTCATCAGGATTTAATCCCACGAGTTCCATGTATTTTCGTATTTCATCTTCCTTAACCTTTCCCCTGACAGACGCTAAATATTTCAGATTTTTTAACCCTGGATATCTTGGCAGAAAACCCGGTGTCTCAATGATAAATCCTATATATTCTGGATAATCCACATCTTTTCCAACAACCCTGCCGCCAACTGTCACTGTCCCTGCCTGGGGGTACAGTAAGCCGCAGATACATTTGAGCAGAACCGTTTTGCCAGAACCGTTCCTTCCTACAATTCCATATATTTTTCCCATTTCAAATTTTGCACATACGGTTTTTAAAACTTCTTGATCGCCAAACGTTTTCGTCACATTCTCTATAAGAATTTCACATTTATCTTCCATGAATATGCCTCCTGCTGATTCTACTGATTACTTTCTCCTTATAATTTGCAACCACACATAATACACTGAGACTTACGATTGCAATCATGAAAAATTTCTCCGCGTATGCCAGATTGATTCCCCATTTTGGTGCAAAACCATTAAACAATTCCAGCTGCGTCAGGCTTACCGGCGAAAACCCATATGCCCAGTCCAGCCAGTCATTTGAAACACATATATCCAAAACAGCGGTCAGCATCCCGGCGAATGTTCCCACTGATTTAGCAGTCATCTTATTTCCAAAATAAATAAGCAATCCAATACATAAAATACAGGAAAATTCCAGCAGGATACTTATAACCAGCGCATAGGCAGGCTCATATTGCCGTATAATATTCTGAGATACTGACAATTCCACGCCGAACTCTGCACCGGCATTTGTTTTCCCCAATGTCCCCCAAATCTTGCCCCATTCATTTGACCATGTAATATGTCCAAGAAAAGGAGTAACCGCCGCAGCAGCCAGACAAGCAGTATAAAGAATTGATGTTTTTATAATATAAAGAATCTGTCCCAATCCCCATGACAGTTTTCCCGCTCTGGAAATCATATATTGATAAGATTCATCCTCAAATGGGGCATTACAGAACAAAATAACTGCACACGCCGCTATGACAAACTGAATCCTGTAATTATTGATTAAAAACACAAATGCAAATGGTGTAACATTTATATGCACGCTCTGGCTGAAGGTTGAAACGGCAGAAAGGCTTTCCATCACATACAATACAACAATAATAAGGATGAACGGTATTCTTATATTTCCCCATAACATTTTTATATTATATCTTGATACCTTATTTGCTTTCATAAAACATTCCATCCTTAAGTCCTCTCGCCATCTTTCTCGTAAAAACACATCCCATCAGAAAAACCAAAACACCTGAAACAATGGCAGCAATCATAACTGTGTGTCCACTGTCCTTAATCACTGTTCTGCCTATCAATATCTGGTCAAGCCGTAATTTATCATCAATGGACAACATCTGACTTATCCTGACAATCACATAGCTCCCAAAAAATGGGAACATTGTAATGACTAATCTGTCCGTTAAATATAATGACACAAACATGGAAACGCCAGCCCATATCATCCCACGCATAAATCCAAGCGCTGTCTCTATCATACAGTAACGAACCGGGGAATGAACCACCAGCCACTTATGAAATAAATCTGCGGTATCTGCAACTGATGTTTCATAATAATCACTTGTCATCGGAAATCTCGTACGCAAAAACAAAATCAGCAAAACCGTACCAAATGCAACAACCAGTCCACCCATCAGGATATTTACGATATATTTCACAGCGCCGTATCTTAGCATTCCCTCTCTGGAAACAATATACGCAACCGCCCTGCTCTTTCTTTCCTCGCAAAAACTGGCTGCAAAAGGAAGTGTCGCAAAAACTGGCAATATATATTTTCTGCACATTCCTCCGAAAGCGGAATTGCTCGTAAAATAGTATACACACCAGACGCTATTGCCGCTTTGCATTGCGCTTACCAAATCATTCCATGAATCAAAGCAAATGCAAAACATAACGCCAATAACCGCTATGACAGCACCCGCGTTGATTGCCCTCTTCCATTCATTCATAAATACTCTGCTCACGAAATTTCCTCTCCTGTGATTGCATTAAACCGAATTGAATATCTGCTGTCTTCAACCGATTGTCCATCTACTTCCAAGTCAACGCACCATACCGGAATCAAATCCATCTCCGTAAAGGAATCCTCCCTCAGAAGTGGGAAATACTCCATCCAGATATTTTTTGCCTTATACTCGCTTGTCAAAATCATATCGCCAAATTTTTTCATAATTGCTTCTTTGATACCATCTTCATCTATAATAGCCGCTTCCTTCTGATGTTCCTCATAAGGCTCAAACATTCCCATCATACTTATCATTTCAATCCCATTATTTGATAACAACACCGTTACAGTAGCCGGATAAGCTAGAAATCTCTCGCTCGTTTGTCTCAAATTTGGCTCATTTCGGTATACGGGAATCCCATTTACATTCATTCGAAAAATGATTCTGTATACTTCCATATCTTGTTCAAATGTATCGCTTCCATATCCCTTTGCTGACAAAAACTGATAGTCGCTATCTTCCATAATTGCCTTTTTCACGTTCTCAAAATCCACTGAATCCATAGCAACCACATCAAGAGCTTCCAGCTCTCCACCCACGCCAAACATTCCTATCATGTTTTGTATCCTTGCAACAGCATCCGCCTGGGACATGAAAGATAAATCCCTGTCATCTGCCAGCCCCATCTCTCCCGCATAGGAACAATAGGTGTCCAAATGGTTTGCAATATCATTTCTTTGATAGGTAAGCGTTCCTCCCGTAAATTCGTTGCTCCCATCATCAACAACAAGGGTTCCTTCCGCATTTTGCCCTATTGCTTCCTGCACTTTATCATAGTCAAATCTTTTTAACTGCGTAGCATATTCATAAAGGTTATTTTCCGGCATTTTCAATTCTGCACTGATGAACAAATTTTCATCCAGTTTTTCATCTATGAAAACTGCTGTGTTCTGTTCCTCTCTGGAATCAACATTTGTTTCGTCCTGTGATTCAACAACTTGAGTGTCTGTATCCATACTCTCAAAATCAATATTTGATTGTTCTTCACTTTGAGATGTATGAGCGCATCCTCCTAATAATGCCAGAAGAACCACCATACCTATTACAATTTCTATCATTTTTTTAATCTTTTTCATCTTAACCTCCACTTATCTTGACTTATTTTGCCTACTACTCTTTCGACTGAAAAGCTCTTTTTCCTTGTTCCAAAAAATGACTTTATCACAAAAATGAACGCTGTGCCGTTTCTTGTCATAATTAATATATATTTTTGTAAAAATTGATAAGAGCATGACCAGAATATAGCCATGCTCTTATTGTTCCTATTATTTTTTAGTATTTTTATTTGCCTTTACAGCCCATTTTCCATTCTTGCCATATACAGAAGCAGATTGATGCGGAATATGCCCTCCTGTGCCGTGACTGCCATTGTACCATTATACTTCTCCACAATCTTCTTCACATTTTTCAATCCGATTCCATGCTGTTCCGTAAAAGGCCTCGTTGTCTTAAAGATCGTATCCTTTCTATTCTGTTCCTCGCACAAGATACAGGCGGATTCAAAACTATTCTCAATTTTTACCTTTAGAATCCCTCTTTTCAATTTAATATGAACGCTCAGATATTTATTTTCCGTCTTGCCGGCTGCCTCAATCGCATTTTCAAGCAGGTTTCCCAAAATGACATTGACATCAAAAGAATGTCTGACTTTTTCCGGCAGCATTACTTTTACATCCACAGTTTTCAGTTCCTTCTCAGCCTTTTGTAGCATAAAATTGAGTACGCTGTCAATCTCCAGATTTCCAGATGCAACAATCTCATTAGGATTCCTGAGAAATGAACTCATCTCATCAATATACTTCTGTATTTCTGCTACGTCATGTTTATTCGCCAACAGCATCAATTCGTTGAGATGGTGTTTTATATCATGCCGTAAGGCTTTTATCTTTTCTTCTCCCCTCAGAACAACATTCAGTTGGTTTGCGTATGCCTGTAACTGCGTCTTCAGCATTTCCATCTCATATTGCTGTGAAATAGAATGCAGCAATAAATTATACAGATACAGCATAAGAAAATTTGCAATCAACAGACCAATGCTCACAATGGTAAGCCCTATGTCTGTACAAGTATCAGTATAAATCAACAAAGTAATGACTATAATACTGCATATGGGCATCAGCACCAACGAAATATTTTGAGCATCCTCTGCATCTTTATGAATTGTAATCATTTTTTCTATCACTAACTCACACATGAAAATCAGAAAAAACGATATGACTGCATAAATCTGATTATAGGCTCCCCCATCCCGGTAATTGACAAATAAGGATGTAGCTGCCACATCACAACCGCAATTTACCAAATAAATCGTACCGGTTATAAACAGATTTGTCCTGACAGACTTCGTATACAACCACACGATTGCACTGATTCCCATCAGATTACATATCATATTAATCCATACTGTATGAAATTCCCAAAATAACACAGTATTTATAACATAAAAGCAACCATAGACAATGTGTTTTTTCTTTTTGTCTACGTCTATCCCCAAAAAGATTGACGCACATCTGCCAATCAGAAATATCCGAAAAAGATTGGTCAGCGCGCAAAGCATAAAATCAAGCATATCTATTCCTCCCTTAAAAGTTTGTCTCTCACAAGTTTTCGATTTGCCAGACTGATTGTCAATATCGTGCCATCTACCAATTCCACCATCTCATAGGTGTATCGGAAAACATATTCTTTGTTTATGATATAAGACTGATGTATCACAATAAAATCCTCTGACAGGCATTTCACAACATTTTTTAGTTTGCCATAAAATTCAAATGCTGCTTTCATGGTTACAACCTTTACCTTACGTCCCTTGCTTTCGAGATAAACAATATCTCCCATAGGAATATAATAGTAATCTTTTCCCTGCTGAAATTCAAACCTTTCATTTCTCTTTTTTGCAATTTTGAGCGCCATACCCATAACTTCATTAATATGCTCCTGCAAGATTGGTTTAATCAGAAAATCCAAAGGCTGTGTTTTGAATAATTGCTGTGCATAGGATGCTTTTCCCGAAATATACACGATTTGCAATCCCATATTATCCAATTGGTTTCTGATATAAGCACCGACTTCAATACCTGTCATTTTAAAAAGTTCTATATCCAGAAAAAGAAGGTCCAGATAACCGCCTGATGCCAGATAGTCTCTTAAGCTTTCTCCTGTATACCAAATATTTGTATCGACTTGAATATCCTTTTCTTGTGCATATTGCAAAAGCATATTTTCAATAGATGTACAAATATTCTCTCCATCATCACAAATTCCAATGTTATACATACTGCACCTCGTAATATTATTTACGCTAAAACAATATATCTTTCACACTTAAAATTTAACGCTGCTTGTGATTATATCGCCAGGAAACAGCGGCGTCAAACGATATTGAGCAAAAGAATAATCATATCCTCCTAAATTTCTGTATCAAAAAAGGACTGCGTCTCGCAATCCTCTTTCACCAGTGTGTTCCTGCCCTGTAGGATGGTGATACATTTACTCATTATTTGGTTCACCCACACTATAATTCTGTGTTGCAACAGGATTGTTGGGATTATCATAACACTTTTCAATAGCCGGCTCTCCTACACTATAATTCTGCTCAGAAACAGGATTATTAGAGTCGTCATAGCTTTGTTCCGATTTACTGCCGATAATAGGCTCTCCCATATTATCATTTTGTTCGGAAATAGGAATGTTGGAATTATCCTGTTTCTGTTCCGGCTTGCTCTCAAAAACAGGCTCTCCTGCATTACCATTTTGTTCGGAAACGGGAATACTATAATTGTCATTCCTCTGTTCCGGTTCATTCTCAATAGCGGACGTATCCATATTGTTATCCTGTTTTGAAACAGAGGGATTTATGCCAACATTATCCTGCTCTGATGTACTCTCAATCGGCTCGCCAATATCATAACTTTGCACGGAAACAGGTATTTGAGAATCATCATCACTCTTTCTGATATAATCAGCGCAAACGATAAACGCTGACATAAACATTATAACTGCACCACAAAGTACAATCAATTTTTTCATTCTTCGTCCTCCATAAGTTAATTAAGAATTGATATATTGTCACTTTCATAAATGATAGATGCCACCACTTTTACGACTTCTTCCAACTGCATTTGATCGGCGATTATCAAATAGTGGGTGCCCCCATACTGGAACTTGGCTGTATACCGTTTATATGGAGTACTCATACTGCCTAAAATAACGGCGGTATCACCAATATAGGTCGTTTCAAGATTATTTGTGTCAACATAGACACAATCACCTGTCATTCCAATTTTTGAAATAGCAACTGAAAATCCAATTTTTGCTCCATTTTCCGTATCTAAAAGTGGATTTCCATTATTGTCATATTCATGGTAAAAATCAAAATAGATAAGGTCATTCACTGCAACGCCGGACTTATCAACAAGGACGGCTGCACTTTCATTGTAAGGGGAAGCTGTCAATGTATTCGGAATATATGCAGGGATAGGATTTCGCCCATAATATGCAGTAATTTCGTCCATAGTCCATGTAATAATTTCATGTACTTCCGGGTCATAAAGAAAACTTCCCTCTGAAACACTTTGCACATCATTCACACGCACTTGGCTCACATTAACTTGGTGTATCTCCGGGTAATATGGTGCCGGGTCTGTTTGATATGGTAAAGTTATTTCATAATCGGGTGGGGCAACAGGTGTGTCAAATATGTTTGGTATCAGCATTGCCACTGAAATAACGCAAACAAAACACGCTGCTACAAAATAATATTTCCACGGAAAAGAAGTTCGTCTTATCTGTGTGGCATATTCCGCTTCTTCCACAAACTTTTCATCAACAAAGCCCATTCCATATATTAAGTCTTTACCGTCCATAATGTGATACCCTCCTTTCTTAAAAAGATTTCTAATTCATTTCTTGTGCGAAAAAGGGTGGTTTTTACCTTACTTTCGCTTATGTCATATCTTTGAGAGATGCTATGAATAGAGTCCGTGTACCAATATCGCCGCATAAATATCAAACGTTTTTCCTGTGCTAAACCAGAAAGAAAAATATTCAGCAAGCGTCCAATTTCTTTACTTTCTACTTCGCGGTCTATGTTGGATAATGAGTCTGGAATACATGACTGCATTTCGCTGGTTAATTCAACGATTTTCGCATTGCGCTTTTGCGCATTTTTCCAATCTAACAATCCAAAGCAAATATGTCTACAAATTTTTGCGATATAAGCAAAGAAGTATGTAGGTTTCTGTGGTGGAATAGTATTCCATGTTTTTAGAAGTGTATCATTAACACACTCCGCCGTATCTTCCCGGCTGTTCAATATCTTCATGGCTAAAAGACAGAGTTTTCCTCCATACTTGACTTCTGTATGTTTTATAGCCATTTCATCACGTTTCCAAAACAGACAAATTATCTCGTAGTCCTCCATTTGAACCTCCTTTCTTTTCATATTGATAGCCTCTCATCCATATAGAGGGAAAAAATATTTGTCGGTTACACTTTTTTGAAATATTTAAAAGAAATTTATCAAAGAAAAGTATGCGGCCGGAAGGACATTCCCCGTTCCATGAACACGGAAAATACCCTTCCTTATAGATTTCTGCCAGCATGGTAAAAAAAATAGGCGTATCCAATACTTTTTCCACACACGCCCACGCCATATCCCGCTTAATCCTGTCAAAAAGCTCATTGCAAACCGCAAGTTGGTCGTCCAAGTGCTGTCTGACGATAAATTCGCCGAACTTTTCCCAAACAGTATCGCCGATCGCGGCGGAAACAGATTCAAAAATATCATCAATAGCATCATCGCCGATTTTTTTCATAGCTATATTTTTCATTTGGCTTGCCGTTGTTTTCAAACCAACAGATTGACTTTGCTTCCTCCAAAAAAGCCTCCATTCATTCACCGATTTTTTTCGCCTAACATACCCAGCAGTTCGATGTCGCTGTATGTAATGGAAGAAACGCTGACAATGCCGATGAAAGACAACAGTTCCTTTTTTCCCATAGCCGCAAAATCATACAAACCATACGGATAGCCCGCCGGATTTGGTATATCCAGCTTTCCTGCCGCCGCTTTTGCAAACGTCCGTTACGAAAAAATCCTCGCTGTCTTGAATCTCTGCGCATTCGTCAGCGACACCGTTCTCCATGCCCGCCTTTTGCAAAAGAACATCCGCTTCATTCCTGCTTTCAATATGAGCGCACACAGTTTCCCACAGGAGATTTGTCCGCAGATTTTCGATAAGTTCATCTCTGTCCATTTACGCTTCGCCGTCCTCGTCATTTTCTTCCTCAACCAATGAATTGATAAATGTTGTAATCGACTCTGCCAGATAGGTCACATGGTCCTCCGGGTTTTCGCCATATTCGAACTCGTGATTATAATAATAAATCGCACCACAATCTGCTTCTCTTACACTGAAGCAAAAGAGGTTTCCCCCAGCTTCATCAGCAAACGGTATCAGCCATTCTGGGATTGCATCGTCTTCTCTCAAAAGCGTCAATATTTTTCCCACAGACCGCCCTTTTCTTCCGCTGATTGGAATAAACCATCCAACATTGTATGTATTTCCGGTTTTGTCTGTGAAAACGGAGTTTTTCGGATAACCCCCGTTATAGGTCAAATAGTGTTCCCTCACCGCCGCTGAGATTTTCATATGAAATTTTTGTTCGATGCAAGCTTAATCTTATTCCGCAGCCTTTCCATGTGTATGCAAAATTTGATTGTTATACATGATTTGAAAACTCCTTTCATTGCTTTGCAATCTGATGTACTATCTATCTTTTTATATCATGATTTTTATTTACACCCATCGTTTTCCATCGTATCCCTATAAAGCGGACATGTCCTGCAGCCTTCATTGTCTTTTTTCTCATAATTGCATGAACCCATGTCTGTAATACTATGTGCAAAGCCTTGCTGATACATATGAAACGCCCAGCCGCAGACCGAACATGGAAAGGAATCATTTCAAAGGCTTTCGATATTGTACTGCATAACCGTTCCATGACAGCATCCGGTGTTCCCTGATAAAACTCTATGATCCGAATCATCCTTCATAGTAACTCAGCATATGCTCGTATATGTCTCTGGTCTGTTTTTCATCTCCCCATGATAAAGGGTCATCGGCATAACATAGAGTCCAAAACGGCTCTATCTTCTGAATATTTCCAGGAAGGCTTTCCCATAAGCGATACATTTGACTTGCAAAATATTTTATATCCGGACAATTATTATAAACTACCTTTAATTTACTCATCAAAATCCTCCCAAACTGTTCAAGGTTAAGATTTTTGTAGTCAATATGTGTCCTTACATAAATAATCGCTTTACTGATGTCTGTTTCCCATTCCAAATAGAGCAAATCATCATTTTCAGGAGTAGCGAGAAATAATTCGTCAAGCCGTTTATTGTACTCGTTTTCTGTTACTAATCCCTCATAAAGCAAAATAGCATAAACCAATAATTCTTCCATGATATCACTCCATTCTGATTGAAATACCTGAAAATCCCGCATCAGAAAACGAATCATCTGTCGCTCCTAAAAGCATATCATCCGCCGCACCATCCATATCCAATGAACTTCGCCAGCCAATCCCAGTAAGCCGCTCTTTTTCCGCAGTCGGGGCAGACCCACGTTCCATATACAAAAGGCAGAAACCGGATCGTTTCTTCATCTCCTATCCGGTGAAGCAGGCCCTGAAACCACACAGGCTCATCCTCTATGGACTTGCCGTCCCATGGAGCAATCGAAACCGGTTCTATGCAAAAATAATTCTTGTCTGTGCGAAAAGAGATAACTTCCTCTTTCCAGCCGCACAGGCAGGCGATGATGCAATATTCCCATTCATTGCCAAACATATTCCACGTCCCATATGCATGCGTCCGGTTTCCAAGGATTGCAAGCGCAGAAAGGGCAAAGCGCTCTCTCTGCGTTGGATTGTTTCCCAAAACTGCTGCGATGTTCGGATTTGTGACCAATTTTTCTGTTTCACGGCGAAGCCCCCTCAACCCTTCCTGAAATTCTCGAAAGGCTTCTGTATCAGGTTTGAGAGGCCATACCCTTTCAGCGGCAATGGCAAGGCCAATCTCAGTAATCAAAAATGCCTTATCTTCTAAAGGGAGTTTTGTACACAGAACCGCCAAATGAGGAAGGATATAGGCTGTCGCATCATAATAACGGGCCTGATGGCTCAAATCCCCGCTCAGACTTTACATATTTTCACGGAAATCTCCGTTTCCTTCCATTAAATCACGAAGTATTTCATCCGTATCGCTTCCGGCGGAGCCAAGTTCTTTCCATATCGAAGAATCCAAAGAAATCATATATAAACCTCCGTTTCGGTTTTCCGGTCATGCAAAACAGTTGTGCATGACCAATCGTCTATCTGCAGCTCCTTACCACTGGAAAGCTATAATCCTGTTTTTTCCGATATGATCTGCAGCCATTTCTTTCTTTTCCCCAGCGAGATCTTTTCTGTCACGATTTCCCCGCTTTCCCTGTTTTCATAAGTAATCACCATCCCTATCGGAAAAAATCCCTGATTGCATTTTCCCAGTTCCTTAATACAGCTGTAAGGAATATGGATGTATTCGCATGAAAATCCCTTGGTGAGAATGACCTGCCGGTCCGTAAAGATTGCCACGCCGCCCCGCTTCCATGTCTCGATTCTTCCGACCAGCTTCTCCGTATAATTGATCGTAATTGAGCCATATAGTTTTTCATCTGGCGATAGCAAGCCCCTGTCCACAAGATTCCGCCTCTGCTTTTCCAACTTTTGTTCATTCATTTCCTGAATCCTCCATATCTGCATAATCATAATCGCCCGGAATCTCCCTTGAGACTCCGGGCACCTATATGTCTGATTATAGCACTGCCAGACTGCCACGCAAAAGCGCCCCGTCCAAATCGGCACATAAATCGGCAAAATCGGCATTTCGGGGCGGTCATTGTCATCTCACATGTCATTTCGCATCGCTGTATATCTGTGTATCCTGTCCACGGAACTGTTTTCGTTATTTTTCTACAGTTCCATTGTATCTGTCAAGACAGGATTTTGCGATGGTAAGTATCGCGGTAAAACGGTTCCCGTTCTGTTCTATATAAAGCAGCCCTCCGTATTTTTGCGCGGTATCCCGCATGTTTGTAATCCCAAAACCATGATTTTCGGCGTCCGGCTTCGTGGAAGCCAGCAGAATATGTTTTACTTTTCCATTGGCAGCAGGTGTGTTGATACATGTATTTTCCACCTCCATCACCAGAAAATGCTCCTGCGCGTGCAGCGCCGCATGGACGCTGCCATGGGCGCACTGCCTTGCCGCCTCAATGGCATTGTCCAGAAGATTGCCTGCCATGACGATCAGATCCTTCCCCGGAATACATGCCCATCCGGGATTTTCCTCCGCCTCGATATCCATCCGGACTCCCTGTCTGTCAGCCAGCACGGACTTTTCCCAGAGAATGGCGTTCAGGACAGGATTAGATGTATAGCGCTTTCCGGTCAGGGTATCCAGTTCCACTTCCATATCCCCAAGCAGGCTTAATATCTCCTCGTTTCCTCCGTCTGCGGCCAGCGCGGCTATGGAAACCATGCAATTTTTCAGGTCATGGGCATACCGCCTGTGTCCCAGATCGATTTCTTCCAGGTGCTTATAGTACCTTTGCTGCAGCGCGGCCTGCTGCCTGGCAAGCTGCTGTTCCCTGCTTTTCTCGCTGACGAAAAACAGTTTGTTGATGGTGTAAAAAAGCAGTACATTTGCCAGCGGCAGAATGAAAAGCCCGAATTTCAGACTGTACTGCGCCCATACGGCGCCATCGTTTCCAAAGACAATCCCAAGATAGATCAGCGCCGTGGAAAACGGCAGAATCACAAAAGACAGCGGAAAATGCTCCCGCATCTTATACTGTGTGCCGAGGAAACAGATTTTCAGTCCATGCAGCACAAACCAGCACAGTATGTAGGAAAGGGTTCCCATCGTATATTTTTCCGCTTCCCGTGTATAATGAAGTTCTTCCCTGATCAGCTGCCAGAACGGGATTTTGGCAAAGAAAAGCTCAATTACAAGCTCTGAGAACAATGCTACCGCCCCGCCGATCAGGAGCAGAAATGCCTCTTTCCTATGGTCGTCCTTAAAAATCAACAGAACCGGCATCAACAGAATCGGCAATCCAAAGAGCAGGTTTATTAGCCTGCTGTCAAAGGAATTGACCAGCCTGAGGGCTGCCGCACATAACAGCAGGATCAAAAAACGCAGCTTCCGGTCCCGCACCCTGAATTTTAGCTGATCCCTGAAAAAATCATAAAAAACCAGATGCCCAAACAGAGTGGCGCCGAATTTCAATATAGCGCCCATGACAGCTTCCATCATTCCTTCGCCCCTCTCTTATACTTTTTATGGAAATACATGGAAAAGCTCTGGTGGAATTTTTTGCTGCAGGTCCTGCTGATTCCCAGCCTGTCCCCGTTGCTCATGGTCAGCTCGTTCTGCATGATTTTTGTGACGGCTCTCAGATTCACGATATAGCTGCTGTGGGCGTACTCAAAGCCCTGTGCGCAAAGCTGCGCGTACCAATCCTCCAGCCGCTCGTTGCTCTGAAGCGTCTTCTTGCCCCCCGCTACGCCGGCTTCTACGGTGAGCCGGCTTCCCCTCTTTGTCTTTTCAATGTAAAGAATACTTCCCACAGGGACACGCCGCGCCTCCCCGTCACTGACTACCTCCGCCATTTCCCTGCGGCTGCGCCGTTTCGTTTCCAGCAGAAGTTCCCCGATATCCCGCGTTCTCTCCTCCGCGTCCGAATTTTTTAAGAGGTAGCGGTAGGGCTGTACCCGGAAATGCTCCGGCTCCGGCAGAACCACCCCGGATACAAAGGCAATCACGACATTCTCATTCTTTTCCCTCAGCTTCTGCGCCGTCTCATATCCGCCCATTCCCGCCATCTGCATGTCCAGGATGGCCAGCTGGCAGGCTCCGCAGCCTGACTGAAGGAAATCATCGCCGCTGCAATAGGTGCCGCAGGCCATATCTGCCGTAAATTCTTTGCAGGCTTCTATATCCTGCTTCATTTCCTGCAAAAATGCAGTATTATCGTCCACAATCGCTATGTTTATCATTTTGGGGTTGCCTCCTCATGAACAGCTGACCAAATCATACCGATGTATCTGATCGGCTGAATTGTTCCTGCTAAAGTATAGCGCAAAGCCAGCCAGCATTCAATAAACTGCCGCTTGCTGTTCGCTCCGTTCCGGTAACAGGCAAAAATCCATGCAAAAACCGTAATACGGACTCTGTTCGTTTCGCAAATGGAGTTTTACCCTCCTATTCCTCTACATCTAATATTTTCATCAATTCGTCTTTTTGATTTTGAACACAGCTTTGTACAGCTTTCATGATTTCATCCTCAGATATGCCCGGCGGGAACATCTCTCTTGGCACTCCGTGGTCAAACATCGCAGCATATTTTTGTTCCAATTCAAATTTCTTATCATCAAAGCCATTGATATCTTCATCAATTAATTTACGCATAAAATATAATGTTTTATCTTCCATAATAAGTCCTTTCCTGCGCAGAAAACTTTTGACATATTATCTTATTTTCTAACATACTGTCCAACATTTCAAATGCTGAAGGAACAGTTTTGCAAAAATCTCTTTTCCATCCCTCAATAATCCATCAAAAAAGGTTCTGACTTTTCTACTTTATCGGCTTTTTGTAACTTCTGATATATACCAGAAAGCAAGTCGCTCAAATTCTTTATCGGTCATGTTCTGTAACTTTCTGATTATCTTATGGGCTAATGCCTCCAAATACGGGTCATTGAGATATGGCAAGGTTCTCTATATCCTCTATGCCCCACACCTGTTCGCTCCACTATGGAAGTTACCGGGCAGATGCCGGATACCATCTTCCCATCCTTTGCTACCTCGCCCCTTTATCTTTATGTCTTGTCCGATCATCCCTGCCTGCTTCTCTTATCTTTACCACCTGTTCTTTCTGCCTGAGCCTGTCCCTGACGCTCATGGTGTCCTGCACTTTGTCTCCACAGGCTTGTTCATACTCCACACAGGCAGCCTGATAATCAAGATACTCTTTCTTTGCCGCATTCAGTTCCTTATAAAATGCCTGAACAGAGTCAAAATGATGTTCATTCACGATAGAGGAAAGCCTCTTTTTCAGCATATCCCGCTTTTTCTCTCGCTCGAAAATAGCTTTGTTTTGTTCTTTGAGCCTATCGTCAATCTCTTTCATGCGGGAATACTTTTCTGCAAGTATGGAAGGCTTTGGCTACGGCGGTCTTTCTGTTTCTGACTGCTTTGTTTCAGCAGGGACAGTTTTTTGTTCTGTCTTTATCTGTTCAATAACCGATTTTTTGATTTCCCCAGTGTTTTCTTGCCAAAGCTGTCCCGCCTTATTCTGCGCATCTGATTTCCGCTCCGTATATAAAGGAAACTGTATCTTCTTTTCCCATCGGACTGCCGAATCAACTTTTACATGAATCTTACCATCCATATCTTTTGATGTTTCCCTTACAGCATCATCAGCTTTGCTGATGACCTTTTCCGCCATATCCATTACTTTCCGAATAACCTTTGCAATCAGTTTCTACAACATGGCAATCGCCGCCCTGATAATATCCCTGAACAACTCCGGCTTTTTACCGTCCTGCTCCACAGATTCCTTTACCCTGTCCGTAATCTCCATTTTCTTTAACTCCAAAATCTCCACTTCGGATACGCCGCTTACGATTGCACGGTCAACCGTCCTGTTCCATTCCATGCGGATTTCATTATCCGCCTTTATCTCCACCGCTTTCGGATTATTTTTGCCGACTTTCTTTGTCCGCACATGACGCCCTGCTCGTCATAAAACATATTCCGGGTGGCAGTCTTTTCTATTGGCTGGTCTAACCGCTCCCTCTCCGCAAATATCATATGGATATGCAGGTTTGTTTTCCGTTTATTGTGGTGGAGCGCAGCAAATCACTCCACGCCGTAGCGTTTCTTAAATTCGTCTACTATCTTTTTCAGCAGATAGTCATGGTCATGGCTGATAAAACTTTCTGGCAGGGCGATCATCAGCTTCCTCGCCTTGATACATTTTCCATTCGTCCCGCTTTTTTCAAATTCTTCCTGATTACACTTGGCAAGTTTCGTCCAGAGTGCCCTGTCCGGCTCGCTGGTGCTTGCAGGGCAGACGGAATTATGGGAGCAGAAACTCAGGCTCCATGCCTATGAGGCCATAAGGCAGCGTATCGACATGAACATCGTACTGGGCAGGCTGGACCGTGCAGAAACAGGAAAATATGCTGCATCCCATATGGCATATGCGGGTGCAGGGAAAGAGATCTTTACCAGCGGTGCGGAGGACGAAGTCTATAAGATATCTGCGTGCATACCGCGGATGATAAACTGTGTATGTGAAAAGGCGCTGAT
>NZ_QZDT01000042.1 GCF_009917485.1 Parablautia muri | reverse complement strand
CCCGATAGACTCCAGGCAACAATCCAATATATTTTTAGCCACAAATGTTACAAAAATGCTTGACCACTACACCCGGAAGATTGCAGATCTCCTGAAGATGTGTCCTGCCCCAACACCATCAGTTCTGCATAGTTGCCCCAAATCAAAATGTTGCGGATACCCGGCGGCAGCAACGTGGAAATAAACCCAATAAGTGCGCCGACCATACCGATAGACATAGGGACAAGCTGGTTTGTACACACAAGGGAGAAGAAAACCTGAATTGTGACAACTACAAATGTTATCATCGCAGTTCCAAGCACAAAACCTAATAACGTTCTGACAGGCAGCGGCTGGACAATTCCCACGGAATTACCATAAATGATAATGGTAAATGACTGAATGAAGATTGCCAGCATCATAAGCGTGGATACTATTGTAAATTTGCAGAACCAGATAGATTTGCGGTTTTGATTATTACACTCCAATAATTTCCATGTGTTTCCCTTATGCTCCATATCGCAAATACGGCTGGCAATGACCGCCGCCAAAATAGGAAAAAATAATCCATTTATAGCGGCTGGACCGATGATCAGATCTTCCCATGCCGGTGCAGTGGGATCAGAAACCATGTTTAGAAAATTTTTATTATTGCCATAGTTAGAAAAAACAAATAGCAATTCCACGCCCAAGATCACCAAAAAGGTCAGAAACACCTTTCGATGTTTCAACTTATATAATTCAAGCCATAGATATTTCATCAAAGGGTCATCTCCTTTCCGGTCAGATTGAGGAAAATGTCCTCAAGGCTCTCCCTGTGTTCTTCCACACGATAAACAGCAATATCGTTGGCACACAGGTTCTGAACCACCTTACCTGTCTGTTCATCAGACAAAGCCCCTAACTGCAAACCGTCCCCCGTTCTTAACGGATTCATATTTCTTAGTATCTGACAAGCCAAGTTATTATCACTGGTTCTCAGAATGATATACGGCTGCCGCTGTGCGTCCAAAACAGACATATTTTCCTGAAAGATCAGCTCACCATGATTGATGATGCCGACCACAGTTGCCATCTGATCTACTTCACTCAGGATATGGCTGGAAATCATAACGGTCATCCCATACTTCGTTGGCAGTGTTTTGACCAATTCCCGCATTTCCTCAATACCTGCCGGGTCAAGACCATTAGTAGGTTCATCCAAAACAAGCAGTTTAGGACGGCGAGCCAGTGCCATCGCAATTCCAAGCCGCTGCTTCATTCCAAGTGAATAGTTTTTGACCTTCTTATCCATTTGTTTTTCCATACGGACAATATGAACTGCCTCCTCGATATTTTTCCGGGGCAAGCCCAGCAGCCTGCGTATTATTTCCATATTTTCCCTGCCAGTCAGATGACCATAATAGGACGGGGATTCAATCAGGGAGCCAACGCTTTTCAGAATCTCCTGCCGGTTTTTCTCGTTGAATGATTTTCCCATGATTTCAATACTTCCTTTGCTGGGCTTGACAAGACCAAGCAGCATCTTCATTGTTGTCGATTTGCCCGCACCATTAGGACCAAGAAATCCATAAATATCCCCTTCGTCAATTTGGATATCCAGATCATTAACCCGATAAATACCGTCATACTCTTTTGACAAATTTTCTGTTGACACTATCATTTTTGTCTGCTCCTTTCCTAAGCTGATTACATCATATACCTTCCACTTTGCGTTACGTTGGAGTTAACCTTGATTTTACCTTGATTTTGAAACCATAATTCATACCATAATTGAAAATATGGTATAATGTCGTGGAAAGGAGTGGAAATATGGGTACAATTAAGGACAAATCAATCTTATTAATTGACGATGAGCCTGCAATCTTACTGATGTGCCAATCCATTTTGAAAGAAAATGGGTTTACAAATATACTGACCGCAGATACAGCACTTCGTGCTTTGGAGAGGCTGGACACCCACCCCGATCTGGCAGTCCTGGATGTCATGCTGCCCGATATGGATGGGTTCATGCTTGCAAAGGTGATCCGGGAACAAACCAATATACCTATTCTGTTTTTAACGGCAAAAGGAGAGTTTGATGATAAAGCCAAAGGATTTGAAGTGGGTGCAGACGATTATATAGTAAAACCCTTTTTGGCACAGGAATTTGTATGGCGTGTCACTGCGATTTTACATCGGGTATATAAAGAAAATGAGGACACAAGTTTTTTATTAGAAGCCTGCAAAGTGGACTTAGGGCAGGCACAGGTATACAAAGAAGGCTGCGATCCAGTCTCCCTTACTGCAAAAGAAGTGGAGATACTTCAAAAACTATTCAGTAATGCAGGACGCATTGTAACGCTCGGTTCTTTATGCCAGACAGTCTGCGGAGACATATATGTTGGATATGAAAAAACACTAATGTCCCATATCCGGCATATCCGGGAGAAGATCGAAGCAGAACCATCTTCGCCGGTATCTCTTGTCACGGTCAAAGGGATCGGTTACAAGCTGATTTTGAAAGGAACAGGGTAATCCTATGAATGTACAAAAATTTTTCAAACGGTATGTCCATTCCAGTGTTAAGCTGTTTTGCTTTTTCATTTTAGTGAATATTTTTTTATTTGTAAGTCTTATCATAGTATCTGTCAGCCACGGAAATCAAAGCCCCACCCACCTGTTACCCTGTATATCTGATGAATTACAGCAGACGGACGGGCAATATACTCTGCCAGATGATATCGCAGCTTTATTAGATCAAGACCATGCATGGTGTATGCTGATAGATAATGCGACGGGTAATGTCATCTGGAATTATAAACTTCCGGCAAACATCCCTGTTCAATACACCTATGGAGACATTGCAAAAATGGCAAGGTGGTATTTAGAGGACTATCCTGTTTTCGTATCTGCCCGGAACGATGGTCTGCTAGTCCTTGGTTATCCGAAAGACAGTTACTGGAAATTATCTGCATATAAAACCATTGTAAGTGTGAAAATTGATGCGATAGGGTACATCGCTGTATTTTTTCTAAATATCGGGATTGTATTGCTGCTTTTTATCTTTAACAGCCGAAAAACAGAAAAGGCTGTTAAACCTATTCTTATCGGCATTGAGGAAATTGCTGCCGGTCAAAAAACGCAGTTGGCAGAGCAGGGAGAATTGTCCGAAATCAACGCAAAGCTTAACCATGTATCTAAAACACTGAAGCGCCGGGATACTGCAAGGGCAAACTGGATCAGTGGTATTTCCCATGATATACGCACCCCGCTGTCAATGATTCTCGGATATTCCAGCAGCCTCGAAAAAAATCACGGGCTGGACTCTGACGTTCAGGAAAAAATGACCGAAATCCGTCAGCAGGCTGAAAAGATAAAAAGACTGATCGAAGATTTGAATTTAACCTCAAAACTGGAATATGATATGCAGCCGCTTCGCATTAGCAGCATTTATCCGGTAGAGCTGGCACGGCAGGTCATATGTGAATTTCTGGACAGCAATCTTGATAAAAAATATGTATTTGAATTTGAATCTAATCCACAATGTGAAACGGAATTTATTCGTGGTGATGAAGTTCTTATTAAACGGGCTGTTACAAATTTAATCCAGAACAGTATCAACCATAATGCAAATGGCTGTATAATTACCATCTCGGTATCATGCAGCGAAAAAGCAATAGCCATCGTTGTATCAGACAATGGAGTTGGCGTATCCGCTGAAAAGCTGAAAGCACTTAATTCTAAAACACATTATATGGAAAGCACTGATAAAGCTCTACACCTCCGGCATGGATTAGGTATTCTGTTGGTACGGCAGATTATCGAAGCTCATAACGGCATCATGCGAATTTTAAGTGAGGAACAAAAAGGTTACGAAACCACCTTGATTTTTCCTAAGACTAAATACTAATATCTTTACTGATATTGGAAATACGGCAGTTATAAGAATCTTGCCCTTTTCATGTTTTTCAAAAGAAAGTCCTGCTGTTCACAGGACTTTCGGAAATAATTTTTGTTCAATATCCCCTGTCAGCTCTTACAAAACCAACAATAACTATCAGTACATCGCTGTCAAAGTAATACATGTAACTAACTATTTTTCTAACATATAATTCCTATTTTTCGGACACAATATATAAAGCAGTAAAACAGATAGCCCCAAAGTTATAGCAAGCGTTACTTCTCCCTGATTTCCTGAAAATAAAGTCCCTCCCACCATCTCGCCATTGAAATTAAGTATTTCAAGTCCTGCGGTAATTGCATAATAACCGCACAGTCCCCTCGGAGCTAAAAAAATACCACATATTTCTAAAAAAGCTGCAACAAGACTCCCAAATAAATATCCATTTTCTTTTTGAGCGCCTGAAATAATAATTGGCAAAACAGAAATAAAGCTACAAACAGCAAATACAATCTGTTGAACCAAAAAATACACAACTGATTCACCAAACACCTCAATATGGCAGCAAATTACCCCAATAGTGGAACAGACAAATTCTAATATAGCTATAATCAATATAAAACAAAAACCAACAAACAGCTTTGCACAAATTAATGTTCGTGAATTTATAGCTGCTAAATATATGTTTTTTAATGTATTGTTTTTATATTCCAGATCAATTAAATATCCGCATATTAAAGTAATCATAACAGGATATAAAAAACATGAATGATTCCAAAGCAAGACATCTGCATATTCCCTTAATGAGAACTTACCATCATAGTTTGTTTGAAATACAGACATCAAATTAATAAAGAACGTAGCAACAATCACAATAAAAATCGTATTATTTCTTTTTATTTTTTGAAATTCAGCTAACAGATACATCATTTCATCACCTACTATATTTCTTATGAAAACCGAAAATTATGAAAATAACCGATATAAATATCGTACAAAGCATAGCTCCAGCAAACTGCAACCCTGAAAGAGTTATTTCTTCCAGATAAATTGTCATTTTAACTGCGGTATATGGCAATAAAAATCTATATACTGCCGCAATCGGTAAAAATGGAAGCGCCCAAGCTGGAATTTTTGTAATAGACATAATAAAAATAAAATTAAGCATGACAAATATAAAAATAAGTATTCCTGTTACAATATAATTATTTTTCTGGTTTATAATCAAAGCAATCATCGGCAATAATGCTGCACACATTAAAATTCCAATTAATACATTAATGATAAAGTTACTCCATATTCCAGAAATATCCCCTACCACCAGACCAATCAAAAAGGACGCAAAAATTGTTACAACGGAATAAATAACAGATACAAGTGCAATAACCATCAATTTGGCACAAAGCCATTTCCCCATTGGTACAGGAATCAAGCGCATATTTTTCATAGTATCCAGATCTTGTTCCATATAGAAAAAAATCATCGCAAACATCCCCAGCATAAGCGGCATCATAAAACAATCACCTAACTGAACCAACATTGCAAAAATGTTTTTCATATCGTATGAGTTGGCAATAACCATAATAGCAACCGGAATCGGAAACATACATGCTGCTATAATTGTACATATGGTAATCTTTTTCCTCTTCAATTTAGTCAATTCTCCAATAACCAAATTAAGCAATCCCTTCACCTCCAGTAATCCTTTTAAAATAGTCCTCCAGAGTATCATTGCAAAGCCCGGAACTGATAACAGTTACATCCTGTACCACAAGCTCTTTGTTGACCGCCCCCATGTCCAAAGAGGTATCATAAAGACGCAGAGTATGATCGTCCTGTACGGAATAATTTTTTTGTTGGAATTGCCGTTCCAGAATCAGAGCTGCTTTGGGAACATCCGAAACCTGCAGAAGAATATACTTCCTGTTTTTCTTTTCTAACTCGCTCATACTGCTTTCTTCCAAAAGAACCCCATGATCAATGATGCCAATATCATCTGCCAGTAATTGAATTTCCGAAAGAATATGGCTGGATATCAAAATCGTTTTTCCACGACTGGCACTCAGATCTTTAATAAAATTCCTGACCTCGGCAATACCGATAGGGTCAAGTCCATTTGTTGGCTCGTCCAGAATCAGCAGTTCCGGATCATGTAAAATAGCATTGGCAATACCCAGGCGCTGCTTCATCCCAAGAGAATACTTACCGAACAGCTTTTTATCCTTATAAGGCAGACCGACAACCTCCAAAGCATTTTTTACAGCATTTGGTGCCGCTGTACCACGGAGCCTCGCAAAAATTTCCAAGTTTTCTGTTCCTGTCAGATTCGGATAAAACCCCGGTGTTTCAATAATTGCGCCAATACGGGGATATACCCGTTTCTCCTGACCCTTAATGTTTTTACCGAACACATTTGCTTCGCCGGAGGTGATTGATGTCAGCCCCAAAATCATTTTCATAATAGTAGTTTTCCCGGCTCCATTACGTCCGAGCAGACCATAAATCTGACCTTTTTTTACATGGAGATTGACAGCATTGACAGCGGTTTGATCTCCGTACACTTTTGTCAGCTGTTTTGTCTCAATCACATAGTCACTCATAAAATTTTCCTCACTTTCAATAACTTTGATTTTGCAATGCAACAAGCGATAATGCGGCAGAAAACGCACCAATCAGAAGCATTGAGAGCATACAGGAGACAGGCGATACTGTCGTGATTTTCATATATGCCCAAGTTTCTACCATCTCAAGTGCTGCATCTGAAATATAGGCATATATTCCAAGCATACTTGCCAAAGGATGTATGCCCATCAAAACGGACGGTGCAATTATCACCGGCGTAAGACATAACAGAGTTGCACCAATCGGTAAAATATATCCTTTTGATAATGCTGCCAAAAAGATAATTGGTAATAAAGCTATGGGAACCAGCAACCCTCCTGCAATGAATAAAAGCCCTGCCTGCATTACCGTTTCGACATTGAAATCAGGGAAGCCACCTGCAATTAAGCCTCCAGCAATGCAAAATGTAAAGGTAAGCAGGCTCAAACCCGCTGACAAGAGAGTTACAACAGTCACTTTGGAAAAATAAAGCTGTGCCTTTGAAACCGGGATGATCAGTAATGCTTTTAACGTGTCGTTCTTATGCTCATCAAAAAACAGGGTTGTGGAAAATATCCCCAAAACAATGGGTAAAAATAAACTGGTAAGACTTTTGAACGCTAAAGTATACAGATCACCAAAGCTATCCATCAAAGGACTGTTCCTTGAAATATGGCAAGCCCTCTCAACTGCAAACACCCCCAGCAACACTGTAAGGAATAGGATTGCCCACACAGTCTTATTCCTTTTCCATTTCCGAATTTCTGTTACTATAATTGTCACCACATTTTCCTCCTTCCTGCACTTTATTATAAAGCCTCAACCTTGCCAAAACCTTGCCAGAACCTTGCTTTTTTCATGTTTTTAAAAAAAGCCCTGCTGTTCACAGGACTTTCGGAAATATAATCGTAAATGTTGCCCCGGAACCGGGTACGCTGTCAGCAATAATGGTTCCCTGATGCGCAGTAACAAGTTCTTGTGTAATAGACAACCCTAAACCATTCCCCCGCACAGAGCGGGATTGATCTGCCTGATACATTCTCTCAAAGATATGAGGAAGATCTTCCGGTAAAATTCCCTTGCCATTATCTGAAATCATTAACCTTGTCTGTATATCATCTTCCGCAATCTGGAGAATCACTTTGTTACCTTCACTATGAGAAACAGCATTTTGCAACAGATTATTTAGTATCCGGGTATAGGCATTAGGGTCAATACGGGTAATATATTCTGTTTCCGGTATATCTATCTCATATTCAAAATGATTGTTTTCTAAAATCGGCACCCAATCCGCTATAATGTTGCGGGTAAGTTCATTTATATCGCAGTGTTCAAAATGGAAAACCTGTTCTTTGGAATCCAGTTTAACCCATTCAAATAACGCTTCTACAAAATGCTTTAAGTTTTGCGCTTTTTCATAAGCCACATGGATGTATTCTTCTTTTTCCTCCCCTGAAACAATATTATGTTCAACAGCATCCAGATACCCTACCAGGGAAGCAAGAGGTGTCTTAACATCATGGGAGAGGCTGGTCATCAGCCGTTTATATGCCTGTTCGGACTGTTTCTGTTGAATCAGTTGTAATTGTCCATTCATTGCAATCTCGTTGATGTCATAGCAGACCTGCTTTACCATATCGCTTTCTCTGGTTAGAATACGACGATTCAGATTGCCGCTTTTTATATCATCTGTCGCATCTTTAATTAGAGATAGCTGAGTCCGTACACGCCATAATTTTGTTATAAGATACACGATGACCAGCAGGGCAAACACAAAGGCTAAAAGTAAATAGGCATTTATTTCCATATCTCATGCCTCCTGATTAAAACGATAGCCAACGCCTCTGACCGTAAGAATGTAAAAAGGCTGTTCCGGATCTGGCTCGATCTTTTTACGCAGCTTGCTGATAAAAGACATGATATTGCTGTCATCAAAAGCATATTCTTCTTCCCATACCTGCGTATAAATCTGCTTTTTTGTAAATATCCGACCTTTGTTAGAAGCCAGAAACAAAAGCAGATCAAATTCTTTACTCGTAAGTTCCACGGGTATATTTTGAACAGAGACAATCCGATTTACCTTATCAATCACCATACCCGTAAATCGCAGGACTTCCATACCCATCCCGGCAGAAGTGTTTAAGGTAGTATAGCGGCGAATAAGAGAATTGATACGTGCCATCAATTCATTAAGACTAAATGGCTTTGTCAGATAATCGTCAGGCGCCCAGCCGCAACCCGGAAACTTTATCATCCTCATCACTTTTCGCTGTGAGCATCAACACCGGAACATTGCTTGTTTCCCTGATCATTTGCAATACATGAAAACCGTCTAAACCCGGCATCATCACATCAAGAATCACAAGGGAACATTCGTCCTTATTATTCTCTAACAGACGCAGCCCCGCCATACCCTCATGGGCAACAATCGCTGACAAGCCCTCCTGCTCTATACACTTTTTCATAAGAGCGCAAAGCTCTTTATCATCATCAACGACCAAAACCTTCTTCATATGCTCCTGTTCCTCTCTTCCTGCTCTTATATTATCTATTATAATACATGAACCTTGCCAAAACCTTGCCGTAAACATATTTTTTATATTTTAAACATGGACTGACTTATTTCAAATTAGAAAATATATATTTAACGATCTTATCATAGATCAATCTAAGCAAAGACCTCTCATCTCCGACATACAGTTTTTTTCCCTGAAATACGAGTGCTTTGTCATTGCCGTATCTTACATAAGTATCTTTGAAAAGATGAAGCTCCGAACCTCCAGAAGCTCCTTTCCATGCAAAAAGACTGTACGGAACAGAAAGCTGCTGGCCTGATTCCTATGGTTCGTTACCTACTTGAACTGCTGCGGAAATAAATCAGTCCAAAAATTTGTTAAAGCAATAAATTGTCCATTCTGTATTATCCAAGGAGTTTAAAGGCGTCTACTGGTAGCCCCAATAGACGCCTCCTTTTTTTTTCTCACTTCCATTTAAAGGAAGTTCCATTAAATATGCTCCGTTTTCAATCTGCATTTTCTCGAATAACTGAAAGTAAATCACTGTCAGTCTTTTCTACAAATACAGCCCCGTGTAATTTTGCTTCTATAACAATATGTTGCTCCCGTGTGGCAGACATGAGGATAAATGGCACAGAAATCTTTTCCTGCTTACAAAATTCCAATAAATTAAGCCCTGTCCCGTCAGCCATATAATAGTCAGAACAGATCACATCAAATGCAGAAGTCAGCAGTTCCTCCTTTGCTTCTTCCACACCACCAGCAGTTGCCACTTCGTAATGCTTTTTTAGAATGTAGCTTAGCGCATCCAAAAAATCAGGAGAATCATCCACAATTAAAATTTTTTTCATAGCTGTTTACCCTGCATTGACTACATTTACAATGCTTGTCTTTTTAATCTTTTGGCTGGGTGAAATGACAGCAAGGAACGTGGTCAAAATTGCTGCTGTAACTACTACTGCAAGAACCAGAATCGGCGGTTCCCATTTCTGCCCCCAATTAGAAGTAATAAGCATTCCAAAGAAAAATCGGTGCAGGAATAATCCCGATATAGCTCCGGCAATACTGCCAGTGACAGCGTAAGCTGCGGCTTCTGCAAGTATAACCTTTTGGAGCTGTTTCCCCGACATTCCTACCGCACGCATAACGCCATAGTGATTGATCCTGCTTGAAACGCTTGCATTGACCGTGTTGACAATATTGATCAAAGCCACCAATGCAATAACAATCAAAAAGCCATAAACAAATACTGCCATAGCAAAATAGCCTGTGCGTACTTCCTCATTATGCTGCTGCATATCCAGTAGCTTCATATCAGCGGTAATCAGGCTTCTAACCTGCCCGGATACATCTGTACTTGTTTGAATTTCTATAACTATATAGTCGCTGATTCCTGTTAAAGATGTGAACGTATTTTCAGAACAGACAATAATCCATTCCCCACTTCCAGAATCCAGCGGCACATCGGAGACAATTCCGGAAACGGTTATTTCATGCTCTGTTCCATTCATATCAAGTGTGATGATGTCGCCAATTTCCCAATTAAATTCCTGTGAATATCCATAATCTACCAATACGCCATTTCCATTTTTTACATTTTCAATATCCCCGGAGATCAGGACATCACTTGCCCATTGAAATTGAGGATCGTCATAGGAAACTAAAGTTGCAGTATTTGAGCCTTTTTTATCCTTTGCAGGAATACCCGTACAAAACATTCTCCCGTATACTTTTTCTACCCCCGGAATAGGCGCTATTTCCTCTTTCAAGGAGTGGGGCAGATAAAAGCCCGGTTCATTTCCCTCAACCGTCAGATCCGGTGCGTAAGGCTTTAGAGGGCTTAGGGCATGGTTCATAAATGTGATTAATATGGTAAAGCACAAGAACAGGACAATGCTGATAGCAAAGGAACCAGCGATTAAAATCATGCTCTTTTTGTTAGAAAACGCATGGCGAAGCCCCATAGCCGTATCTACATGAAATACTTTAGTGTTAGACGCCTTTTTGAAATTCTGATTATTGGCTTGATTGATATTTCCTGTTACTGCTGTCTGCGGAGATACCTTTGCCGCATTTTTAGCCGGAGAGCTTGAAGCAATCATCACAACAAAAACGCCTATCACCGTACCCGCTAATATGCCGGGGAAACTTAGCTGAAATTGCGGCATTTCCGGAAGATATTGTGAGTTAATGGAATTTAATACATAAATAGCAATCCAGAGAATGGCACTCCCTGAAAGCAAGCCAGCAGGAATGGCTTTCAGGCAGTACAATAATCCCTCCCGTCGTATATATCTTTTGATCTGCCTCTTTGTAGCACCGAGACAACGCAGTAGACCAAAAAACTGCGTCCGTTCCAAGACACTCATATTAAAGCTGCTGGCAATCATAAATGTTCCGGTCATAGCAACAAGAATAAAAAGAATTGCCGCAGTAAGATAAACTTCAAGCATAGTGGTGTCTTTGCTCTGCCCCATTAAGCCAAGCAGCATGACATTTGTTGAGATCTGTTCATCGGTCAATCCATATTCCACTTTTATTTCTTCATTTGCATGGTTAATATCCGTTCCATTCTTAAACTGGATATAATCATATTCCTGATATTCTGTTTCCGGCAGAAAACGTAATCCCCCTTCCGCCAGTTGCAGTCCGTGTGCGTCTGTTCCCTGCAGACTGGAAAAATCCCCATATGTTCCCGAAATCTGATATTGCCGCACCTGCCCGTCACTATATACAATTTCAATAGTATCTCCAATGGATAAACCGAATTGTTCCATGCCCTGCTGGTCTAACAGCGCTTCCGTTTCCGTAACGGGATAGTGACCCCCGGTGACCGTTAAATTCATCTGCTCTGCAAGTTCTCCGCTGCTGCTCTGGATAATCAGCTCTTTTCCCTGATAGGTTGTACTGGAAGCCATACCCAAAAAGCCGGAAACAGACACATCCTTTCGATTGCTGATAGCATCCGCCGTTTCTAAAGGAATATTTGATATAATCGTATGCCAGTTTCCATACCGACGTATCGCTTCGTCCTTTTGGGCTTTCAGGCTCATATCTGCCATTCCGAAAATAGCCGTTACCAGCATAACGGAAATGGCAATACAGATAATGGTAAGGCGGTTTTTCTTTTTATGGACTTTTGCATATTCTGATACAAGACCAAGATAGTTTTTCACTCGCTGCACCTCCCAAAATCCGTTATAACACCGTCCGACACCTGCAGAACCCGGTCAGCGGTAGACGCAATGCTCCGGTTATGGGTAATCATGATAATTGTCTGTTCATAGCGTTTTGACGCTTTTTTCAAAAGTGCGATCACTTCATTACTATTCTGCGTATCAAGATTCCCTGTCGGCTCATCCGCCAATATCAGCATAGGGCGGGTAATCAAAGCCCTGCCGATTGCCACACGCTGCTGCTGTCCTCCGGATAACTGCCGTGGGAGATGACGCCGCCGCTCCTGAAGATTCAACACGGTTAAAATTTCCTCTAAATAAACAGGGTCAGGCTTCTTATAGTCAAGCAATAACGGGAATGTGATATTTTGCTCAACATTTAATTCAGGAATCAGGTTAAAAGCCTGAAAGATAAATCCGATATTCCGGCGGCGGAAAATAGTAAGTTCTTCGTCCTCCATCGTAAAAATTTTTTTACCGTCAATCAGCATATTGCCCGATGTTGGAGTATCAAGCGCACCGATCATATTTAAAAGTGTACTCTTACCAGAGCCGGACTCTCCAACAACCGCAATAAACTCTCCCTTCGCAACAGAAAAATTTACATCCTTTAATGCGTGGACGGCGGTTTCGCCTGCGCCGTAGGTTTTACAAATAGAATTTACCTCTAATAAGTTCATACTGTACCTCCATTATCATTTATGTTTTTATAAGTCAGTCCGATCAGCAATTCCGTTATGCAGGACAAAAATAACAGACTGCTTAAAATTTTTACAAGTGGCGGTAAACCGCCAAAGCCAAAAGTGAATATCACAAGTATTACACCGCCAGCCCCAACAAGCAGGGAAAGAATGACTATAAGGGCTTTCAGCCTGCATTTCACGCACAAAGCAGCTACAAAATACACAACGCTTTCAAACAGCAGCAATCCGCCTAAAAAAACAGGCAGAATACTGATCAGGTAACGGAAGTAAACAATACTTAATATCCCAAAAATGATTACTGCTAACACCACAAAAAGGTTTAAGTATGCAATATGCTTTTCTTCCTTACCCCTGCCAGAAAGAAAGTCCACGATACCCAATACGCCATTCAAAATTGCGTAAGCCGCAACTGCATAGATTATGCCGCCTTTGAGAAATTCCGTGAACAGAAGTGTTACAAGCACCATAGCTCCAAGCAGAGCGGCACGTAAACCAGACCACCTTGCTATCTTCTTGAATTGTAAAAAAGTCATAGATGTTATCCTCCTTTCGTTCTATCCAGAAGAATAACATCTATTTCATACTCTCAAGTGAATTTAAACTTACAATTTTGTAATTTTATCTGGATTTAGAAAAGTGATCTGAAAAACACTTCCCTTGCCTAACTCACTGTCTACGGTAATGTTTCCGTCGTGGGCTTCTACAATCGCTTTGGCAAGCGGCAGTCCAAGCCCTATTCCCTGCGTATCTTTAGAAAAGCGGCTGCGGTAAAAGCGTTTGAAAATATAGTGTATATCCTCCGGGTGGATACCGCTGCCATTGTCTTTGACTACAATCTGTGTCAGATCAGGAAGCCCTTTCCATTCAATTATGACCCGTTCACCTACGCCCGTATGGTCTAAAGCATTTTTAACAATGTTACTGATTGCTTCGATGATCCAGTCACGGTCACAAAAAAGAGTGATGTTGTCAGCCCCGGACAAGATAATCTTTTTATTTTCCTGTTTTGCCCTATATGCAAAATGCAATTCAATATCCCTCATCATATCCGCTATATTTTCAACATCCTTGTCTATAACGATTGTTCCAGCATCTAACTTTGTAATCTCCAGCAGATTTTGTACCAATGTTTCAATCCGGGCAAGCTCTTGTTCTGATAACATGGTAAATTTTTTTATCTCATGTAAATCTTCCGTTTCTCCCTGCATCATTTCATTATATATGCTCAGAGCAGCAAGCGGAGTTTTCAACTGGTGTGAAATATCCGATATGGTGTCTCTTAAAAATTCCTTTGCCCGAAATTCATTTTCAGCATGGGCATTCAATACCGCTGCTAACGTATTCACTGAATGGAACAGTTTATATATTTCACCCTCTTTGTCACATTCAATGCGGGCATTTGTGTCACCTTTGAGGTAATTGTCGATTGATGATACAGCTCCCCCAATAAGTTCATGCTGCTTATAAAAATACCGAAAACAAACAGCAGCTATGCCGCTTCCGGCTATCACAGAAAGAATGGCAATAAACAGCATACAGCTATCACGGAACACCCATATCCCTAACTGCGACAACAAAAGGAACCCTGCTAAAAAAGCGGCAATACTTGAAAATAAAAATTTTGTATCCCTGTTTGTAAATATATCCATGTTCCACCTCAACAAATAACATTCCATTTATATCCCATGCGTCTGATGTTGAGAAGCATTTGCGGCTCACTGGGATTGTCCTCGATTTTGATACGCAGCCTGCGGATATAAACCGTCAATGTATTACTGTCTACATAATTTCCATTTCCGTCACCGTCCCATAGCTGCTGTAAAATCTGGTCTTTGGAGAGTATCACATTGGGATTTTGCATAAACAGGCAAAGCAATTTATATTCTGCCGCTGTTAAGTCTATAAGTTCCCCGTTTTTATATGCCTGTCCTTGCAGCAACAGGACTTTGATATTATTTGAATGAAGCTCTGTATTAGCGGAGCCAAAATCATTTGCCCGGCGAAGCAGGGCATTGATCCGTGACATTAGCACACTAACCTTAAATGGTTTCGTTATATAGTCGTCACCTCCCATATCCAAACCCATAATCACATTGATCTCCTCGTCCGATACGGTTAGAAATATGATTGGCACTTTTGATGTCTGCCGGACTTTTCGGCAGATTTCAAAGCCGGAACCGTCAGGAAGAGAAACGTCCAGAATCAGTAAATCATACTTTCCCGCTGTCCAGGCGGCATCAGCTTCTTTTATCGTGCGCGCGACATCCAATGCAAAGCCCGCCTTTTGAAATGCGAATGTCAGTCCGTTGATTAGGCTTAGATCATCTTGCAGCAATAATATTTTACTCATTTTTCTTCCTTTCCCGTTTTTCTGTGTCCTTTGGTATCAGCCATAACCGACTGAATTTTGCTGCCACGATCTTCTTAAAGTATTCGCACAAAAGCTAACATTGCAATCTTAATGTCATTATGCGAATTAGTGAACTGTTTACTTAACAATCTTATCATAGATTAGTCTAAACAAAAACCTCCCTTTACCGACATACAGATTTTTCCCCCGAAATACGAGTGTTTCGTCATTGCCGCATCTTATATTTGAAACACTACTAAATCTTCCTATTGCATAAAAGTCAAAAATAATGCCAAAACTACCATGCCCATCATCAACAGACACCAAAAAGCACTGAAAACTGTTGATGCAATATTCACAGGGCTGCGGCTTTCATCACTCCTGACACAGATGCCAGAGAGGATCAAGCCTGCCACGGCGCTGGCAACATTGACACCAGCCCAGACCGTGCTTACCCCTTCAGACAATGTAATTTTTAAAAACACAGGAACAAGTGTTGCCAGTGGGAGGACGCTCACAATCAGCGCCACTATACTTAAAGTTTTCAGTTTTTTATTTTCCATAACCGTTTTACCTCATTTCCTTTTTTCCAAATTGTATAACAGCTATCATAAGTGCCAACACAAAGACCAATACCGCAACCGGCATGAACGGAAACAGTGAAAATGTCCGTATGTTATCTCCAACTGTAAAATCATGCAGCGAACAGGATACCAGATAGCCGCTGTAACAGTATGGGTAGGCAATCCAGACGGGCGTATTGGAAACCAGCACACCAGGAATAACAAGAAGCAGGTTCAGTCCTACAGACAAAAGCGGCTTTTCAAACAGGACAGTAACTGCCCACATGGTACCCGCACATGGCAGCATTGTCAGGAACAGGCCGACGCACCATTTCACCAGATAAAAGACAGGTAATGTTTCCGTCACACCCATTGTGCCTGTGGCAACTGTCCCGGCAATCACGAACACCACAAGGAACACGACCATCTCCATAAACAGATAAAATGCCAGCACACAGAATTTTGCCATACAGAGCGCATATCGGCTGACTGGCAAAGCAAGCATTTTTAAGATGCCGTTATTCCCTGTTTCTCTCCCTGCAATCATCACGCAGACCACGATCATGGAGAACGGCAGGAGGTAGTAAGAATAAACCAGTGCGCTTTGAATGAACATAGCAGGCCATGCGTTTGTGTATTCTGGTGTAAAATACCGGCTTAAATTTGCAACCCCGGAGGAAACTACCAACAGCGGGGCAACAAAAATCAACGGTATGATCTTTGATCTCTTTACTTTCATAAATTCAATTCTTAGAAGTTCCCAAAAACTCATATAAAATCCCTCCTTATTCATAACGCAGGTTCTTTGCCATCCATAGCCCTATGCCGAGGAAAAGCAACGATGCAACCACAGCAGCTATGGCAACTGTTATATCCGGCTTTGCACTCATAGCAACCGCAGGCCTTAGCATAATAACAAAAGGATGAATCAGCATCAGATTAAGATTTACATTTGCCAATGCCATGCTGCTCAAAAAACCGGCAACGCCAATGCCCAGCGGTATCCACATATTTTCAAAACGCGATGAAACCAAAACCATAAATGACAAGACAGGCATTGAGGTAATGAACGAATAACCTGCAAATTTAATCAGGGTTCCCATTTCAAATTCCCCTTGCGGCAGGTCTGTCATACCAATCTGCACAAGTGCCAGATTTTGTAATGCTACCGCCACAAAAAGCATTGCCGATAAAATCAGGAACTTACAAAGGTACATTCCCGGTACACTTATGGGGAGCATATACATTTTTTTGACAGCGTTCCCTTTAAATTCCATGTTATAGACCATGCAGGCGGCAACGACAATCCCGAACATATTCAGAACCACGATCATGCCATAAAGTTGTGTCAGCAGGACATCCATAGGCGGAAGCGGCATTGTCAGCAAAGTATCTTTCCTGACAATAAAATTCGCAAACGCATATAATGCCCCTAAGATACCAACTGCAAGCAGAACAGAAACCACACCCATCCGTTTTTCTTTCCGAAGCTCGATCATAAACGTCCTCATAACTTTGCCCTCTGCTTTCTGTCTGCATTATCCTTATCCACCATGGAAAGGAATACATCCTCCAGATTATTTGCGGCAAAGCCGGTTCTCACTGCCGTCTGCCTGAGTTCATCAAGACTTCCCTCAAACAGGAGCCGCCCATGGTTGAGGATTCCAATATCATCAGCTATCAGCTCAATTTCTGACAGCATGTGGGATGAGATCAGAATCGTACAGTCATAAAGACCAGGCAATGACTTCACCAAATCCCGGATCTCATGGATTCCGGAAGGGTCAAGACCGTTGGTAGGCTCATCCAAAATCAGGATAGGCGGTCTCCCAAGAAGCGCCCCTGCAAGCCCTAAACGCTGTTTCATCCCAAGAGAATATTTCTTTGCCAGTCTGTTGCCAAATTCTGTAAGCCCTACCAGTTCCAAAGCGTCCTCCACGCTATCCTTCGGAAGTCCCAGAATACGATGTATCACATCCAGATTTTCCCTACCTGTAAGGTTTGCATAAAAGGAAGGGGATTCAATAAAAGAACCAATCTCCTTCAAAATCTCCAGCCTGTCTTCGGGAAAATGTTTCCCGTCAATGAAAAAATTTCCCTTTGTCGGCTCTGTCAGCCCAAGCAGCATTTTCATGGTAGTGGACTTTCCCGCCCCATTCGGGCCAAGAAAGCCATAAATGCTGCCCTTACGGATATGGAGGGAAACATTGTTGACTGAAACAAAATTTTTGTACTTTTTTGTTAGGTGTTCTGTTGTTATCATGTAATCCATATGTGACATCTCCTTTCAACAATTCCATGATACACCCCCAACCTGACTTTAACTTTCCCGTGTCCTTACTTTTACCTTACTTTTTTGGGGATTCGTACTTTTAGCAAACGGAATATGGTATACTATGCACGGAGGAAATCACATTATGGATCATTCATTTTTATTTACCAAAAAAATACTGTTGGTAGATGACGAGCCGGAGCTTCTTGAACTGGTGTCTGTCATCTTAAAGGAAGAAGGATTTGAAAATATCATTACTGCCTCATCCGTATCGGAAGGAATAGATGCCGCCAAAACCGAAAAGCCTGACCTTGCAGTTCTGGATGTCATGCTGCCTGACGGAGACGGTTTCTTTCTGATGCAACAGATACGGGACTTTTCGGATATGCCAGTCATATTCCTGACAGCCAAAGATGAAGCCGCAGATAAACTGGCCGGGCTGGGGCTGGGTGCAGACGATTACATCGCAAAGCCGTTCCTGCCGGAAGAACTCCTGCTGCGTGTCCATGCTGTCCTGCGCCGCTGCTATAAAACAGATGCCCCGGTGGTAAAACTGGCATGTTGCCTGATTGATTTTGAACGTGCGGAGGTGAACAGAGGCGGTGAAACCATACCGCTCACCGCTATGGAATACACCCTGCTTGAAACCCTCGCAAAAAGCGCAGGGAAAATAGTTACCCTGGATACGCTATGCGAAGTTCTCTGGGGAGACAATCCTTTTGGGTATGAAAACAGCCTGAATGCCCATATCCGCCGCATCCGTGAAAAAATAGAATCCGACCCGTCAAAGCCTGTTTCACTGGTCACTATTAAAGGGCTGGGATATAAACTGAATACAAGGAAGTGATACCATGAAATCATTTAGCAGATATATTTCAAAATATTTTGTTTCTTTTTCTATCCTGATCATCGGGCTGGTGTTCTTCAACCTGCTTGCATTTATCTGGACATTCCACCTTATTGTATTAAATGATTATGGCAGTTCCTCTCCACAAAATATGATAGCAGATGTAAACGCCGCATCCAGATCAGACGGTATCAGCGATGAAATGGCGGACAAACTCCGCTCCTGCAGCATTTGGGCTATGTTTCTGGACAGCACCGGTCGCTGCCTTTGGTCTGTGGAACTTCCCACAGATATTCCTATAGACTATTCCGTACAGGACGTGGCAGCATTTACAAAGGGCTATCTCTGTGATTACCCTGTATTTATCAGATGCAGGGAAGACGGCCTTCTGGTACTTGGTTACCCCAAAGGAAGCTATTTCAAGATTACCGGAAACTACTACCCCATGAATACTGTAAAAATAATTCCCATTTTTTCCTGCGCAATGCTGGTCATTGACCTGACAGCACTGTTTCTTGCCTACTATTTTTCACGCAAAAAAATCATATGTTTCACAGAACCCATTATTTCTGCCATTGCATCACTTTCAGAAGGAAAACCGGTATCGCTTTCCATATCAGGGGACTTGTCTGAAGTAGCCGACAGTATAAACAGGGCATCCCGAATCCTGAGCCGACAGAATCAGGCCCGTGCCAACTGGATCAGCGGTGTCTCCCATGACATCCGCACCCCACTGTCCATGATCATGGGTTATTCTGGAAGGATAGCAGGTGATACCGCTGCAAATGACAGAATCAGGACACAGGCAGAAACCATAAAACATCAAGGCATGAAGATAAAAGATCTGGTGCAGGACTTAAATCTGGTATCCCAATTGGAATATGATATGCAGCCTGTCCATAAGGAACCCGTGCGTCTGTCCAAACTGCTACGCTCTTATACAGCAGAACTGCTAAGCACGGAAATTTCCGAGAATTATCCAGTTGAAATCCATATTCCCCCTTCCGCCGAGACGGTCACCCTAGACTGTGATGCCCGCTTGATTTCACGGGCAATAGGCAATTTGATTCAGAACAGCATCCGTCACAATCCGGAGGGCTGCAGCATTGTCCTTGGCTTGAATTGCGAGGCTGACACCATCTGCTTGTCCATATCGGATAATGGTGTTGGCATGTCCGCTGAAAAAATGAAAGAGTTAAAGGAAAGACCGCATTACATGGAAAGTACTGATGATAGACTGGATCTGAGACATGGCCTTGGACTTATTCTTGTCCGCCAGATTGTAGATGTCCATCGGGGAACTATGCAGATTGAGAGTAAAGAGCAAAAAGGCTACAAGGTCTCTTTAATCTTTTCTAAATCTAAATAGTATAGAAGGACAAAGCTCTTAGTTCCATTCCGTAAAAAGTGCATGATAGTTGGCACTCTGTATTCAAGGACTGCCGTCATAAGCAAACTCATGTTTTCCCCGAAAGACAGATAAAAGACCGGGAAAGGTACTTGACAGATCTTCCCCGATCCTTTACAGCCACATATCAAATAGCAATTCCTGCTTCACGCCTGCCATACTCATACATTTTCATTGAAACCAGTCTAGTAATCCTCTCCATGCCGTTTAGAATGGTTTCCACATCACTATCCTCGTCCTCTCCCAACCGTTCACACAGATTCCGCCCTGCCTGATATACACCTTCATACAAAAGGCAGCACTCTTTGCCCTCGGCAAATTCATCTTCAATGACAGCTCCTTCCAGAAGAGAAGGCATCCCATCCGTTAAAAATCCATTCACCTTATCATAAATTAGTTCTTTTTGCATATCGCATCCTCCTTTTGTCTCACTTTTACAACCGTTTTTAATATGTAATGCCATTAAAATCAATAGTAGTGGTGCAAAAAGTGAGACAAACTTCTCGACACTTTTCGACAGATTGGAGGATACTATGCCAAAACCAAAGACTATATCAGGTGAAAAGAACTTGATCAGCAGCCGCCTTATTGAGTTAAGGAAACAACAGAATCTTTCCCAGCGTGACCTTGCCCATAAGCTACAGCTTGCCGGATATGATATGGATAAGAACGTAATTACTCGCATTGAAACCAACAAGCGGTACGTCACAGATATTGAACTGCGGGCTTTATCGGAAGTGCTAGGTGTCAGTTATGCGTTTTTGATTGACGGAGAAGATAAATAGCAAAAGGCGGGCGGCTAACACACTCTCTAAATATGCTAATTTTACATAAAAAAAAGGACATGGAAAACTTTACTTCCATATCCTTTTCTACTTTATCGGCTTATTGTAACTGCTGGCTTTTCTCTATCAATCTGCTCTTTTGTTAAAGATACACCTAGATTCACGAATGGCTCTAACAATCTTGCATACATCATCAAACCTCTGTGGAATCCTTACCGCTCCTGCGCTTCTTAACTATTGCAACTACCAAAGTTATTATACCTATAAAAAATACTAATGAACCAATCGAGGAAATTGTGTCCATAATCAGTTGGCTATCCATATACTTATCTCTTGCCTTTCCTTGTTATAAGATATTTGTAACAGCTTTATTTGTTTTGCCATGCTTTTCATTTATAATACCACCATTACACTCATATTTCTATGACATCATTGCTTAATTTGGAACAGAGCTTATTCCCAAAGCTCCAACTAAGAAGAACAATCCCATAATAATAATGAGAAAAAACAGTAAAGCCAATGCCATTACGACAGTTTGTCCGTAGGATTTACCCATAGCTTTTCGCCATATTGCATTGCCCAGTAATGCAATAAGCCCCAATACGCAAAACAATGGGAAAACGACACCGACACTCGTGAAAATAAGAGTATCTAATTGCCATTGCATACTGTCAAAAAACAGAAGCATAATTACTATTACTGCTGTAATTCCTAAAATGAAAAGTGCATTTCTACGCTCCTGCTTACGCTGTAGTTTTGCGACACTTATAGTATCAGCAATAATTCCCGTTGCTTCTTCTTTTGTTACCTCGTTTGACACAATTCGTTCAGATTTCATAAGCTCCAGAACGCTTATTTCTAAAGCTGAAGCCAATGGTTCGATTGTGTTAATATCCGGAAAACCGATTCCCCGCTCCCAACGACTGACAGCTTTATCGGTGACATTCAATTTTATAGCCAAATCTGCCTGTGTCATATTTTTCCCTTTACGACATTCAGCTATAAATGCACCAAATATTTTTGCGTCCATATGCACACCTCCTCATCACCAACATACATCTTAGATCTCGTTTTTTCAATCGACGCTTCGTTTAGTAAGGAATAATGGCACTCTACACTCTATTTATCTTTCAAAAAATACTTCTTTAGTTTGCTATTATACGCAACATCCTTCCTCCCCCTTACCAATCATCATCCTCCGTGTAAGGCGATATCCCCATTTCTTCCCATGTAACTCCATAAGGCGCACCACCAGAAGTATATCCTGCTATATAATAAAAAGTCTCATCCTGATCCTCATGAAATACCGGAATATCTTTCTGCATTCTTTTCTGCTCACGGAGCCTTTTCCTTTTTGCCTTTTTAGCTCTCTGTATATCCTGATAGGCTTTTACTGCCGCCTTTTCTCTATCAATCTGCTCTTTTGTTAAAGATACGCCTAACATCTGCAACTCTTCAACAGCTTTCATACGGTCTACGGCAAATTTTTTCCTATACGCCTTTATGATATCCCCACCATAAGGTGTACCGTCATATTCTGACACCCACTTTTCTGCTTTTGCTTTTCGTTCTGCAAATTTCATGGCTTTCTTAGCCGCCTTGCCTTTTCCCCTTTTCATAACAGATAATTCCTTCCCAATTAAAATTACATCATTTTTACTATTTATTGCTGTATTCCATTATAACACAGACAAGCAAAACACAGATACGCTAAATTAGCAGAACTGGAAGCAACACAAAAAACAGGCTTTCCCCTTCCGTTTCCAGCTTGCGCTACTTTGTAAACGAAATTTCTCTGAATTTCTTTCCTATATTCATTGACACTGAACCACACCGCCGTTACAATGAACAGCAAAGTAAAGTACATATATAACTGTGAATGATAAAAAACATCTGGCAGTGCAGATTTATCTGTCCAGATGATAGAAGGAGATTATGTCATGAACTATTTCACCTGTGACGCATGCCATTACATATTCCAGTCCGATGATATGCCTTCTTCCTGCCCGTCCTGTAGTGCATCCTCAATCATTGCACAGAACAGTACCAGCAAAAAATTCAAAATTCCTGCTGTCCGCCCTTCCACCGAAACAGAAATAGCGCAGAGCAGGCTGGCTGACACAAAGGAATCATCTAAGAAAACATTCCTTGGGCGTGTGAAAAATCTCGCCGATTACACCCTTACCGATGACGAATATCACACAGCCCTGATGCTCCTATTCTATTTCAAATCTGCTCCGGAAGATTTTACTTCCATGTATTTGAATGATCTTCTTTATGGGAGAAACTCCTTTATCGAAAACAAGATAGTAGAAACATCCGCAAGAAATTTATATCTCCAAGCACAGAAGCATTTTACGTCAGAACTTGGCAGGGAACGGCGGGAGACAGGATGCAATGATGCCGGGGAAGTCGCAGCCTATACAGAAAAAGGTTCCGCCGCAAGCCTGCTCCTGCTATTCCGCCAGGACGGAACTGACCAGATTCTCGGAAAAACCCCAAACCTTACAAACATCCGCAATGTAAAGTTTGACCAGGTTGTCCAAGAACCCGGCGAGGACTATATCCGCTTTCTGGTGGATTGGTACAACTCCGTCAGGCAATAGATCAGATTTTTATTACATACTCGTCTCTGCGCTGAGAAAATTTTTCCCTCAAACAAAAACAGGCTTTCCTTCCCACACGCTAAATGGAAAGGTAGCCTGTTTTCATTTTTATTCTGCTTCTATCAATTCAAGCTGTTCAAATTCTTCATCTGTCATGTTCCGCAGCTTTCCGATTATCCTGTTGGATAGTTCCGCCATATCCGTATCATCAAGGTACGGCAAGGCTCTTTCAATATCCTCTATGACCTCGCCCCTGCTCTCTCCTGCATATATACAGATTAAATTTACTTCTTCCACAGTGAAATTATGTTCCATGCTCTTACATCTCCCTCTGACTATTTTTTGCATTTTCCTGTGCGTCATGGTCTTTCCCCTGGCCGGAAACAAGCGCCTTTTTCTCCGCAAGGCGGGCTTTTAAGGAAGTCCTTGCCGCAGGGCGCTCCTGCTCCCTTTTGTTTTCTTCCTTCTTCGCCTTTTCTCCGGCACCGTTATTCAGCACATTATCGACCATATTATAATTCTGTTCTTCCATTTCCTCCACTTTAGTAAGGGGCTTGTACTCTGTCAGTTTTTTGAGAATCTCCATAGCCCTCTTTTGTTCCGGTTCTGTTCCCTCTGAAAGCACATCGACAAGCCACAGCGCAAGGTCATGGGTATCCCTCTGGTTTAAGGCCTCCGCAATCTCTGATACATTCTCCGTCATGTTCTGGGAATTGTCACGGTAAAGGGCGGTATCATAATCATATATAAAACGGTCAATCTCTACCGCCAGCCTTTCTGCAGGTGTCAGATCAGGCATACGCTTCTCCCATACCTTTGCTTCAAATTCCTCGCCCATGCGTCCGTCTATTTCCATTTCCGGCAGTTTCGCCACAAGCTCCGCAATCACTTCCATTGCCTGGGGATTACCCTTAATGTCAGAGATATACTCCAAAATATCCAGGTCAATCCGTTTCCCGGTCAAAATGTCAATCCCCACATCCTCAAACGCCTCCGTTCCCGGTTTATGGATATTGACGCCGATTGCAGGGATACCGTTCATGCGCTCCGGCGGTATCTGTTTCCAGATTGCGACAGCTTCCTCTACCGTAGGGATATTCTCATAAAACTCGCCTAAATTGTGGAACTCGCCGCACTCCGCAACCGTCAGCGTCACTTCCGGTTCTGTCTGCTTCACTTCCGGTTCCGCCTGTTCCGGGAACAGGCTTTCTTTCGTTTCTTTTTGGTTTTCCTCTCTGGAAATGCCGGCAGCCAGGTCTCTCTCCCTCGCTTCACGCATCCCCTCCAGATAGTCCTCTACCAGCGGAAGATATGTTTCAAGGCTCCCCGTCCTCTGTGCCGTGATCGGGTTAATATCCACCTTTATACCGCCGATAGAAAGCCCGTTTTCATTAAGCATATCAAACAGCACATCTTCTCGCTCATTCGTGGAAAGCTCCACTGCCACATCAAGGTCAGAGCCTTCCTGCTCCAATCCCCGGCAGCGACTCCCCACTACTGCCACATCCACAATCACAGCATCCATGCCGGATTCCTCTAACTGCGCCTGCACATGGTATTTTACAGTTTCTTCTATCTCTGCCGGGTTCATCTCGCTGATCTCATGGAACAGCTCATTTGTCTTTGCCTTGAAATCTGCCACCACACTGCTCTGCGGCGCAATCGCTTTTGCCGCTTCCACCTTCTCCATCAATCCATCATAATCAATCGGTATCCGCTCGTCACCGTCACGGATATTTCCCCTTGCGCCATTGTCAAAAGGAATGATTCTCAAATCTTCCATGATTTCATCAAACGCTTCCCGGATACTGACATCAGGATTGTCATATACGCTCTCGTACAGCTCCTTATAATCTAAATCCATAACAGAATAGGCATAACCGCCCTCTGTTTCCTGTACGCTGATGTAACGGTCTGCGATCTGAAAGGCAAGCTCTGTTTCTGCCTGTTCCGGCTTCAAATCATTCTGCTTTTCAGATTGATTGACATCGTGTCCAGAAGTTTCCTGCCCGCTCTCTAAAGACTGCTTCATTTGGGCAAGGACTTTATCCTTTTCATCTCCAAGGTCAATGATCTCGTCACCCTCGTCCAAATCTTCCAGTTCTGGTATCTCGACAGACTTCTCCTGCCCGCTCTGCTCTGTCTGCGGTTCTGATTTCTCCACTTCTGTCTGCTCTGCCTGCTCCGGCTCTGATTGTTCCATAACTGTCTGTTCGGCTTCCGACTTTTGGACATCATGTCCAGAAGTTTCCTTTTTTTCTTCCGGTTCCGCCTTTTGGGTATCCTGCTCTTTTACACCCTCTAATGCTCTCATAAAATCAGGAAGTTTTGTAAATCCGTAAGAATCTACAAAGTGTGCGCTGTTCTCCCCGTCCTCATGCAGCACTACAATGTCACTGACGGAAAGGGAATGTCCTCTGTAATCTGCCGGGTGGTCTATGTTGAATTTCTCATAAATCGCATTCAGCTTCTCCCTTTGCGACTGTCCATGTATATCCGAAAGCTCCCCTGCATAGACAAGGTTATAGTTTCCCGGCTGGATTTCCCTGAAATCGTCAGAAAGGATACCTCTTTTCAAAAGCTCTGCTGTGCCCGCAAAATGAAAATCTCGAAGCCCTGAATCATCCTTTAACTGGTAAATGCCATATTTATCGGTATCCCCATGCAGAAGCTGTGCTTCCCTGTCTGCCCTGTTTTTCTCTATCGCCGCTTTTACGTCGATGATCTCATTGGTATCCGTATTGTACCGCACATCAAGGTGGTACTCCCTAACTTCCCTCGTCTGCTCATTGGCAGCCTCCGTAGTCCATGCGCCCCTGCTCTCCAGATATGCGGCAACGCTCAGCCTGTCATCCTCGTTCATGGCAGAGAGTGCTTCCACAACTTCCTCCGCATCCATTCCTCGGACGCTTAAAAGGCTGTACTCGGAAAGGTCACTGTTCTGTATCAGCAAAAGGCTCTCCTTTTCCTGCTCCTGCATCATTTCCCGGTCATGTTGTATTTCTATAAGTTGTTCCTCAATGCCCGTGAGCAGCTCCGATGCAGTCCTGCGGATCGTGTCAAGGGAAGATTTCAGCTCCTTCATATCCCTTCCGCTGCTCCATCCGACAATATACCCGAAAGAATATTCTGATGTGTCTATGCCGAAGTGCTGGCACACCGTATAAGCGATGCTCTCCGCTTCCACCTCTTTGGTGTTCCTGTCCTTTACCGGGGCAAGGATATCCCCTTTATTGACTTCTTTATTGTGCAGCATGGAATGGGCTGTTTCATGCACCATTGTCTTTAAGGTCTGGCTCTCGCTCATGCCCTCCTGTACCGCAATCCGGTTTTCTGTCGGGCTGAAATATCCCTTTGAATCGCCGGGAATGTCCTCAAAACCGATTGGGGCAGGCGCAGCGTAAGTGATTGCCTTGATAAAGTCCTCATACCCCTCCACCATGGATAAAGGCTCCTTTGCTTCCAGTTCCGGGATTGGCTCCCCGTCCGTCTGCGATACATCAAACACGGACACGGCGCGAAAGGCGGATATTTTTATCTCTACTTCCTCCCTCTGCGGCATACCGTCCTGATCGAGCATGACTTCCCCGGTCACAGGGTCTAATTTATCCCGTTCCTCCTTAATCTTATAAGGGGCAGGGGCAAGGATACGGATTCCTTTCTCCCCTTTGTTTACATGGCGGTTGAAATTTTTCTGCCATGCCTGATATCCAGCCACTAAACTGGCGTCAGGACGTTGTAAGGCTATCAGGAGCGTGTTATTGAAGCTGTAATTATGAAATTTTGACATGGTGGAGAGGTAGCTTCTGTATTTTTCGCTCTCAAAAAGTTCTTTTAAGCCTTCCTCCAGCTTGTCAGTGATCTCTTTTACTTTCTGCTTTTCTGTTTTTGCATCTGCCATATTTTCAATCCTTTCTCTGCAATAAAAAAAGACAATCCAATTTGACTGTCTTTCTCCCTGAAAACAGAAAAAGCAGCGAACTGTTTTTTGCAAAACTAAGTTCACTGCTTCACTGTATCTGTTATTAAGTTACTTTGATTATGCCAGCACAGGCTCTCTCTTTTTGATAACAGCCTCTACTTCTTCAATCGTCTTTTTTACAATCTCTGCAATCTGAACGGAAGAATATCCCTTCTCGTGCATAGTCATAATCACTTCTGCTAAAGTATTATCCCTAATTCCCTGTGACAAATTACACATGGCGCTCACGTCCTCTCTTATTCTATCGTCTACCGCAATGCTGTACTCTTTTTCCATGATTCCTAATTTTTCATCAACAGAAAGCTCCATTGACAACAGTGTACTCAGCAGACGGTGCATCTCATATTTATCATCATGCTCCGGAAGTTCATCTGCTATACCAATCAGGACAATATTCAGCAGGTCAAGCCCGCCTTTCCACGGATAAGCTCCAAGCAAATCATCCTTTACCAGATGCACATAAGCCATACTGTTCTCATCCATGTTCATACACACCCAAATGGAAAAAACACGTTTAATGTCGTTATAGTTTATCCCCACAAAATCCCGTTCCTTCTGTGAGGAAACAAGGCGGCTTACATAGAAAACTGCCCGGTTCAGGATATGGTAGCTCGTCGGTTCATCCTTTTGAGCTTCTACATTTACAATTACCTGTGAGATCCCGTCTTTCATGCGTACATAAAAGATAATGTCAAACCGGATCAGCCCTTCATGGATCTCCGCATTTTCCGTATTCAGCCCGACAATCCGCTGCCCGTTTTTTTCTTTTTCGATATTGGTCAGCCCCGGCTCTACCGGAACCACGCTGATGAAAGGCTCTCCCTCAATGCAGGATACCGCATCGTTCGGGTTCATACCCTTAAATTCATCAATGGTCTTTACCAGTATATGCGCCAGGATGATCTTATTTCCCAACAGCCGTTTTGCCTTCTCGTCATATTGGGCATCTTCGTCTGCCGCACTCACCGCATTCTTTATTTCTGTGTCCACAGCCATAAACCTCCTTTTGTGTATTGATAGGAAATGCAAAAGCCATTCCCCAAAGGTATATGACCTCAAAGCCATTATACCCTGAAATTCCTGCTAAATCAATCGGAACTTTTCAGAAAGCCAGGCCCGGCATAGCTGAATTTTATTGATTATTGAATCGTTATAGCGTTTCCTCCTTTCCCTTTGCTTTTGCAATCTCCGGTCTGCCGGCACCAGCCGCCCGCACTTTGAACGCTTCCAGTTTTTCTTTTAATGATGTCCTCTGTGCGGGCTTATCCGCCATTGCCGCCGCAGGTTGGAACCTCTGCGGACTTCCATACCCCGCCGCAGGCTTCTGGACATCATGTCCAGAAGTTTCCTGTCCTTCCTTTTCTTCTTCCAGCGCATCGTCCATGCCGAGAGCGTCACCGCCCTTTTCGTCCATGTTGAGCAGGGCATTTAAGGCGGCAAGGCGCTCCAGCTTCTCCGCAAGCTCCTCTTCCTGTGCAAACGGTTTTGTGACCTCTGTCTTTGCGGTTTCAAGCTGCCGCTCCACCGTTTCCAGTTTGGTCTGCGCTTCCGCAAGCTGTTTCGGCATGGATTCCAGTGCGTGGTTGATACGGGCAATGTTGCCCAGCGGGTCAGAGCCGACTTCAAGGTTATGGGAAAGCTGCCCTTTTAAGTTCATCACAAATTTGTGGTTGAACGAATCAAAGGATACCGCCATCTTAAACCCGGCATATTCCCCGACCGTGGCAGGCGCATTGACGGTTTTCATCTCTTTGCACATCTCCACCAGTGCAGTTCCGGCTTCTTTTTTGTCCGCATAAACCTTATCCCCGACTTTCATGACAAACTGCTCCTTGTCTGCCGGGAGATTCCCTTTTGCTGTCTGAATGTCCGCCGCCATGCCGCTGATCCGCTCTTTCAGTGTGGCTATCTGCTGTGGGTAACGCTTTAGGATATCGTCCTCAAGCCTGTATTTCTGGCTTGCGTGGTTCCCTTTCATCAGCTTCAGCTTTGACACCTGGATATCGAGATCCATCTTCTCCTTAATATAGGGATTGCCCGTTGCAAGTGCTTTTACTTCCGCATAGCTGAGCGCCGCCTCGTCCACGTCCTCACAGCTCCGCACCGGGGATTTGCTGGTCATGATCTGGCTGATGAATTTCTGCTTGTTTTCGATCACCTGCCAGGAATAGCTGTCGAATGTGCCTTCCGTCACATACCGGAAAATCTTCACTTTTGGGTTGAGATTGCCCTGGCGCAGAATACGGCCTTCCTGCTGTTCAATGTCAGACGGGCGCCACGGCACATCGAGATGATGCAGGGCAATCAATCTGTCCTGCACATTGGTTCCTGCGCCCATTTTCTGCGTGGAACCCAATAAAAAACGAACCTGTCCGCTCCTTACTTTGCCAAACAGCTCCGCTTTCCTTAATTCTGTATTCGCTTCATGTATAAACGAGATTTCCTCTGGCGGCACTCCTTTCTCCACCAGTTTGTTTCTTATGTCCTCATAGACATTGAATGTGCCATCCCCTTTCGGTGTCGAAAGATCGCAAAAAATTAGCTGCGTGGACTTCTGTTCCTTTGTCTGCTCCCATATCTCAAATGCTTTTTCAACGCACGTTGCCGCTTTGGAAGTGTCACTGTCCGGCAGCACATCATTGATAAGGCGCTGGTCTAAAGCCAGTTTCCTCCCGTCGTTGGTAATTTTCAGCATATTGTCCTGATACGGCTCCACAAGCCTGTTCCGTACCGCTTCGGCTCTGTCGGCAAGTGAGGAAACCATGTCCTGCTGGTACTCGCTGGGCTTTAACACCACATTTTCATATTCCGCCTCCGGCACAGGGAGATTCAGCATATCCGGTGTCTGAATGTCGGCGCTCTCTTTGAACAGGGAAATAAGCTCCGGCAGGTTGAAGAACTTCGCAAACCTTGTCTTTGCCCGGTATCCCGTTCCCTCCGGGGCTAATTCTATCGCTGTCTGCGTTTCCCCGAATGAAGATGCCCAACTGTCAAAATGCCCAAGCCCAAGTTTCTGTAACGTGCTGTACTGGAGATAACGCATATTGGTATGAGGTAAGCACCACATGGGTACTCCCTCCCGAACCGTGCAGGCACCTCTCGATGCACACGGCTCTCCGTACTGTTATCATTTTACGACTTCATCGAATTGTGAATTTCTGCATGGCAGGACGGGCAAACGGCCAAGGTCTTGCGATGCCGTTTGCGCATAAGGATTTCCCACTCGTATTGCCCTGTAAGGTCTTTCAGCCGCTTTACTTGGTGCATGACTAAACCGCCGCACTCCGCACCGCACAGTTCGCACTGCTTAGAGCGCAAGCGGGTGGCCAGACTGTTGGGCTTGCTGTATTTTTTGTAGATGTCCAGAATATCCACCTGCCCCAACTGCGGCTTATCCTGTTTACGGAAGCCGCTGTGGTAATAAATTGCTTCTTTGGGGCCTGCCTTAGTTGTATACGGCACCGTGAACTCGCCGTTTTTGACATATCTCTCCTTGATTTTCCTGACCTGACAGCGGTACTTGGAGCCAAAGGTTTTCAGCATGCTGTACTTCATCAGGCTTGAGAAGTGATTCAAGGTGGACACATTTCCAGCTAACGAGTAGTAGTTGTACAGTCCTCGGACTTCCGCATTATAGCGGCTGAGGATTTCAATGTCCGTCCTATTCATGTTAATAACTTCATGAGCTGTCACAGATTCAATCTTATCCGCTGTCACAAATCTGCTCATTTTCCTGTCA
>NZ_QZDT01000041.1 GCF_009917485.1 Parablautia muri | reverse complement strand
GTATGACCATAAAAGAAACGCTTTAATCTATAAAAGTAAAAATAGCAGGATACCTTCCTGCCATTCTTTCCCACTATGTATATTTATCTTTTTCCTTTCGGTTTCCAGTACACCTTTATTACCCTGCCGCAGTTAGGGCATTTCAGCGACACGATAATCCAGCCGGAACCCGTCTCCCCAATGTCACAGGCCCGTTTCTTGCACCATCTCTCCGGGCATTTCATTTTCCGTATAATACCACCTCCTCTCCCCCCAAATACATCTATTGCTATCTCCCCGCACTGATATGGAACAAGGGAACCAAACATGAAGTGTTCCTGCTTGGTTCCCTTTTATCGTTTGTGCATTATTGGTTTTCTTCTTATTGCATAAATCGATAGCCATTCCTGTCGCCATTCATACTGTAATGGTTCAATTGCTCCGTATCTATGTCAAGCAGTCTTGCACTATTGAACTTGCTAAGCCATGCCTGGTAGTTTGAGGCTTCAATCCCCATTGCAAGGTATTTCCGTGCTACACTATAATCCGAACTTGGGATTTCAATTTCCCATGCCTTATCCTTATCGCCATCATAAGGGATATAAGTAATGCCATTCGGTGTCAGGAACGTCATCCCTTCCCCTTCCCGTTTCAGGTTGCCGGATATTTCAAGCAGTGCATACAGCCCTGCTGTAGAACGCTGTGAACTGACTGAATACTTGGTAAATTCATCAGCCAGCTTTTCAATAATCTCCAAGTCCTCTTTCGATGTCGCAACAACAGACATCCCCTTTGCCTCATTGCCCTGTATGGATAAATAGCGCAGTCCGGTTCTAGGGTCTTGGTTCACTATCAGTCCGCCTTGCAACGGCACTTCCTTCAGATCAATCCCTCTTTTCCCGGCTATCTCATTCAAAATCCCTTTAAGTTCTCCCGTCATTGGCACATTACAGGAAAACGGCTGATCCATATTGATGACAAATTCCAGTCCGGTCTTTTCATCCTTCTGTATCATCAACTGGTCTTCCCTTATGTACAGCCCTCTTCCTGTTTCCTTATCCATGATCTCATATGCTGGAACCCCGTCCACATAGCTGGCATCCTCAATCTTATACCGTTCCGTTTCGATTGGCAGATTTAGGTTCTGTGATACCGATATATCTTTCCTTGAATACACGCCCATGTCATAAACACTGGCTGCATCCCCTCCTACATAATTGTCGCGCCCAGAAACGGCATTCGTTTTCCTTCCACTTTCGGAAGTATTCGCACCAACTATATCTGCCATCCTGCTTGCAAATCCTACTCCCGAATTATTCTTTTGTCCCCTTCCCGCTTCCTGCCATGCAGGATAGTGTGAAGTTCCAATTCCACTAATGCTCATTATCTTTAATCCTCCACAATTTTAATATTGCGGCCCCTCTGTCGATCAGAGCCGCCTCTGCTCTCTCATAGTAAGTCCGAGCAGTTTACTCCTTCATACAGAAACACTTTATCTACGTTCCACGGCAACACCTCCTCTTACTGCTCCCCGATTCCCCAATCTACCAGAAAACCGGGGAGACCTGCCCTATCCATCCACTGTGGCTTATTGGTGATATTACTTTGTGACCTCTAAAATATATTGATATGCAAATTCAATCCCATTGCAAGTCAGATTTTCACACATATGGGGTGGATCATTCTCTGAAAAACCTGTAGGGCGCAGTTCAAAACATCTTAATGAGCCAAATGCTTTTTCAAAAGCAAACGCAAAGTTATAGCAAGCAGATACAATTTCGTCTTCTCTTTTCCCCATCTTATGAAGGTAAACCCCTATAAACATAAGTGTGCCTTCAACTAAACCGCACTGCGCCCTATAACCGCCAGCACCATGCAATCCAACAGCAGAACAGATTGTTTGCTGTTCTACAACAGTTTCAAATAATTCACTCAAACAGATGATTGCTGTCCTCGCACAGTTTATATTATCGTTCCAGTACAATTCATGTACCCGATTCTTTATACGTTCTTTCATAATATGCCCTCTCCCCCGCTCCCCGAACCGGCGAAGCCTGCCCTGTCCGCCTTCTGTGGCTTATTAGAGATATACATCTGCAGGATTTATTTCTTATTCATGAAATCCCAATATGCCTGCATACTATACTGGTAATATGCCACAGCCCTTTTCTGGCTCAGCAGCTTCATGTCACTTATGACATTCTCGAACATATCCATGAAATCCCGCCGGTCATTTAATCCCATGTTCCCGGCTTCCAGCGGAAGAGATGTAAAGCCTCCTAACTTTTTTACGCCCGTATGTGCTTCCAAAGCCCTCATTTCCACAACAGTCGCTGACTTCGGGTTTACCTCGTTGATATGTATGGTCTTTTCAAATTCATCCCCATTCTCATCAACTCCTTTGGCAATCACTATCGGATCATCCTCTGTTGAATTTTCCGCGTACTTGAGATAATAGGACAGCCCCGTGCCGTTCCCTCCCGTCCATATCATATCTTCATCTGTAAAAATATTATAGACTTTAGGCGTACTCGCCATATTGTTCACCGACTCGGCAAAACTTTTTCCTGCCGCATTCTGCTGTGCCTTTCTTGCACCCTGCCACGCCGGATATCCTGTTGTTCCTATTCCGTTAATATTCATTTTTCAAATCCTCCATTATTTTTATTATTGCGGCCCCTCAGTCGTTCAGAGCTGCATCCGCTCTCTCAATATAAGTCCAAGCAGTTCATTGCTTCATGTATCCTAACTTCCTCTGCCTAACTTCATGACAAACACCTCCCTTCGCTGAAAACAGAGCCACCCTTGCACCCGGCAGTCCGCAGAGGCAAAGGTTTATGCGCCTCTGCGGAATAGGGTGTAAAGGTTATATCTGTATATCCAGCCCTTTACTGCCTTTAGCGTACAAGGCATTTACACTGTCCTGATAGATAGCATCACCTGCAAAAATCTCATCCAGTATCTCATGGGAAATTGGCTTTCCGGCTGTCCATGTTGGGTCTTTTTCCTTTACAGCCTGTGTTACCCTTCCAGAAATTTCTAAATGGAGCTGGCTCAACGTCCACGGTGCAGCACGGCGGGTACTTAAATCTAATGACTTCACATAGGAATGAATCTTGTCATAATATGCATCCGTCTCAGCAGTATTATCACCAGACATTCCACCATACTTATAAAACCCTTTTTTAACATCTTCATAAACGTGCTGCTTCATTTCTTCTGATACGTTGACAATTCGTTTCCAATCTGTTCTTCCTGTAATTCCCATGCCCTCTACGCCATAAGAATTTTTGAAGTGTCCGGAACGCAAGTCATCAATGGTATTGCCACAATAGTTGCCTTTCGATGCCCCATTGCCGAAAAGCATATTCGTATTTGCTTTGCCACCGTTCATCCTTGAAAAGAGCTGCCAGATTCCCTGACTGTTATTTCCTATACGCATCATAAATACCTCCCTCGTTATATGGTCAGATCCAACCGTGCGCCTTTGCCTTCTTCCTGCACTTTTGCAGGCTGGCTTGTTCCCGCCTTTATCTGCTCCATCAGTTTTTCCACGGATTCCGCCTTTGCCAGTTTCTTCTCCTTTAAGGCTTCCTCCTCTTTTTTCTTCGCACGTTTTTCCGCAATCTGCTTCTGTACCTTTTCTTTATAGACCGTGCCGGGGTTCTCCATTGTGTCCCTGCTCCTGCCGACCATCCAGTAAGATACTTTCCCATTCTTGTCAATAAGGGCACCTGCACTGAGTATCTCGTCATTGTTCTCCCTTGCGAACTTCTCTATACGCTCCGAATTGCCGGACATTTCTGCAAAGACTTTCTCATACTTTGCCGCTGCTGCCGGGTCTGATGCCATCTTCTCTACGATGCTGGAAGAAACCGCTATGTTGTTATAGCCCCTGCTCCCAAGCATATAGGCATCTTCCTGTTTCCCATTCTTGAAATCCGCCACCGTTATGTTCACATCCGGGTATTTCTCTTTCAGACTAAGTCAGCAACCACCAGTTCAACTGGTGGTTTGCTATTAGCCCTCCAAAGGGCTATTGTTACTGCTCGCCCATAAGGGCGGGTATCGCAAGCATTCTCACTGGCCCGCTAAAAAGCGGTACTTCTTGTATCTTCTTTGCGCGATTCTTCTGCCTGCTCTTTTATATACTTCTGCACCGCTTCGTCAGTTATATTGCCAACCGTCTCCACGTAATATCCACGCGCCCAGAATGCCTTATTCCACTTGCTCTGCAATTCCGGATGCCTGTCATAAATCATCAACGTGCTTTTCCCTTTCAAATATCCCATGAAATCTGAAACACAGATTTTCGGGGGAATTGCCACACTAAGATGTACATGATCCACACATACTGCTCCTGCTATTATCTCTACATTCTTGTACTTGCATAATGTACTGATAATATCCCGTATATCATTTTTCAACTGCCCGTATAATACCTTTTTCCGGTACTTGGGAATGAACACGATATGGTACTGGCATTTCCACCGAGTATGTGATAAGCTTTTATTGTCCATTTTGGACGCCTCCTATTCTCTGAGTTGGCTTGCGACACCAATCTCATTGTACCATAGGAGGCTTTTTAATGTTGTCCTCACCGCTTCCACTTACCCTATTCTCCCCAGCATAGCTGGGGGATTAGGATTTTTCATTCAGGTAAGCCTGCGAATCCCCATTAAGGGTGCTGCTCCCGTTTGCCCTGTCTGCCGCATAAGCGTTCGTGTAATCCGTTACTCCTGAAATTGCCATAAATATCATCCTCCTTGATAAAAATATTTCAACGGCGGCTCCTCTGTCATTCGGAGCCGCCCATGCCCCCTTACGGTAAGTCCGGGCATATCCTGCTTTACTTCAAAATGCCCGGAATGCTTATATCTTCTGATTTCCAACCACGCTTTTGCTGAATGTGCTTATGTTTTCCTCATAGGCGTTTGCTGCCAATGCGCTTACACCTGCTGTCTGGAAAGCCGCCGCATCATCGCCATTCTGTATACCCTCTGCAAGGAAAGCCTGCTGCCTCTGCCTGCTTGCCATCTGGCTTTTCAGGTAATTCTCCTGTGCCGCCGCTCTCCGTGCCTGCGCCTTTTTCACCGCTTCTTTTTCCTGTTCCTCCATCAGTTCTTCCATTCTCTTATGGCGTTTCTCCCACCATGATTCTTCAGTATCTGCGGAAAACGGAGAGCCATCCTTTACGGGTATCCCTTCCCCATGACACTGTTCGGGCGTTGCCCCGATGACCTGGTAGCCGATCATCTTGGAGCCCATGATTCCGGTACAGGAATACATCTTCCTGACCATTCCTAACACTGTTTTTTCCCATTCCGGATCAGTTTTCATCCTTTCAAAACATTCCTCCGTAATTGTCAGCGCACCACCTACGCAGGTGGAGCGGTACCATCCGCTGACAGGCATACCCGACATTTCGTTCATAAACCACTGCTTGTATTCATCCATTGTCATTTCCTCTTTGGATTTATTGGAAATGCCGCTGTCATATGTAAAGCCAAAATAACTCGGCGGCTGCGGGACTACCATGTCCCCCGCCCATGCTGATGAACCGGATTTTTCCGCCGCATCCTTTCCTTCTGCGGCTTTCTGCACCTCCTCCGCAAAATTCCCTGTGCCTGCCGCCCTTCTGCTGCTGTTTGTGTAGGCATACGGATTAACCCCCATGCCGCTTACATTACCGATGCTCATACCTGTCTCCTTTCCTGTAACATTACCGTTACACTGAACTCATTTTTCTTTATCTTGATATCTACGTCCCCCATATATTTCTTCGCCTCCATCTTTACATTGGAAAGCCCGATCCCGTGCATGGAACCCTTCTTTCCGAAATGCTCCTTTTCCTTTGTGGAGATTGGGAGGTTCGTATCCGCATCCATGATGATCTCCCCTTCAAACGGGTTTCTGACCTCGATCAGGAAGAACTTTCTCTTCTGCCTGCTGGAAATAAAAACATACCTGTCGCCCTGCCGCATCTTCCCGCAGGCTTCAAGGGCGTTCTGCAGCAGGTTATTTACAATGATGCCGATGTCAAAGGCATCATACCTCTCCGATTCCGGGTAGGTAAATTCTGACCGGAACCGTATGCCCTGCTTTTCCGCAGCTTTCCACCTGTCGTTTACAATCACATCTGTAACGGCATTCCCTGTCTTTATGGAAAACTCAAAGGCATCCATGCTCTCATCCATTCTGGAGATGTAATTCCCCATGTCCCCATAGTTCCCACTCTCAATCAGCCCCTTGATATTGGTCAGATGGTTTTTCATCTCATGCTTCATCCGGCGTATGCCGTCATAGAACTGATCCACTTCCGCCATCCGCTCCTGTATGGCATGAACCTGCTGCTGTTCCACAAAATATCTTTCCTTTTCCTCCTGAAGCCCCACCATTTTCTGGTAAGATGCTATCGTAGCCAGAATCCCCACATAGAATAATGCTGCCACTACGGGCACAATGCCGATAAGCGCCGGGTACTGTTCATAAAGCTGTATGACATGGTTTTCTGAAACCATAAGCAGAATGTGGAATATAATGTTCACAAACAGAATGCCCGTCAACGGTGTCAACAGCAGATAGCATAATTCCCTTGTATGCAGCTCCATCCTGCATTTCTTTAGCTGGCACCCTGCAATATACAGCAATACAGAAAACAGGATAAGCTGCAGCAGTTCCACCAGACAGAAATTCAAAGCGGCATTCCATAATATTTTTTCTATTCCTTCCTCCCCCTGCACAAGGTGCCTGCCCGTATAGAAATTCACACTTGCCACCACCAGCGAGCTTAGATTCCTTATGGTGAAAAACAACACCCCAAAAAGGAAGGCCGGTTTCCTGCCAACCCCTAAATACCGGGAAGCCGCTGTCAGCAGGGCTGTAACAATCACCATGCACGCCCATTTGTCCAAATCCACCCCTATGCTTATAAAATAAACTGCCGCATAAGAGAGAAATACGATAAGCACCTTTATAAATTCCTGTGCATTTCCGCCCTTCTTCCCGGCCATATGCGGATAGAAAAAAGCTGTCAGGAAGCAGGCATATATAACAGTCTCAATCCCCATCACTGTATTTTGGAACAGCGTAAAACTTGCTTCGCTCAATGGCAGCCCCCTCACTTCATAAACCGCAGGTACGCTTTTACAAAATCTTCATACTTATATTTTGAAATCAGGAGCTTATCCCCATTTGTCAGCGTTACCTCTGTTTTGTTGTATTCATCCACATAGGACAGGTTGACCAGGTAGCCTTTGTGGACACGGCAGAACTGCCCCTGCAGTTCTTCTTCCAGATCACTCATTTTTGCATAATATTCAAAAATCCCGTCCTTCATATGGACGGCTATTTTATGGTTCTGGCTTTCCATGTAATAGATGTCGCTTAACGGTATTGTTTTTCCCGTATTCCCATACTGGACCATCAGCACCCTTTTTCCCTGCCCGGCCTGCTGCGCCGCCCTCCTAAAAATCTCGGCAAACCGCCCTTCGTCAATGGGTTTCAGCAGGTACTGGAAAGCCCCCACGTCAAAAGCATCATACACATATTTTTCATAGCCCGTGACAAATATGATGATGGGCTGTTTGATATCTTCCATGCCCCTGATCCGCTTTGCCATTTCCATACCATCCATTGATGAATCCTGGCCTTTCAGCTCAACGTCAAGAAACAGCAGGTCATAATCAGCCCCCGCTAAAAGATAATCCTCTGCCGTGGCATATTCCGTGACCTCACACTCCACTCCCTGTTTCCGAACCAGCGAACAGATGTAGCTCCTTATATTTTTTTCATCATCACAGACTGCTATTTTGATCGCCTCCACCTCCTTCTTTCCTTACTTCGTGTATCGGAAATATAAAAATATTTTTAACTCCGATAGCGTGAATAGACGATTTGACAGCGTAACTGGATTGACGTTTTTTATCCTTAATATCCCCTCTGCCGCTCTCAATATCCCTCACAAAAGGGGCGGCTGCCCCGCAAGGCGGCGCAAACGCAAACCGCCGTGTAAGCATATTACCTCTGATTCCCCCGCTTTCCAAGCAATTTCCCTTATCAGGCCGCCCGGCTCTGCCTGCGGAAAAAAGCAGACCGCCGGAATTGGAAAAAGGGCCCATGAGCCCTTTCCTCTTTATCCTTAGTGTAATTCCAGTAACCGGGATATGTTCTCCCCTAATGCCATCTCCGCTGCCCTCTTGTCCGGGCTGACAAATTCAATAAGCTGCCTGTATAGATACGGTTCCCCATAAGGGGCATCTGAACTGTACAGGCATCTCTCCGGCAGCTCGGTCAATGCCATTTTAGTGGCAATGGAAGCAAATGCCGCTGAGAGGTCTAAGTAGATATTCTCATGTTCTTTCGTAAATTTTATGACCTCCATCCAGTTAGAGCCGCCCAAATGCCCGAAAATAACGGGAATACCGGGATATTTTTCGCATAAGGACATCAGAAGTTTTATCCCCTCCATCGTAACCGGGTGGAAAGTATGTACCCAAACCGGATAACTCCTTGTATCCATCAATGCCTGAAATACAGTATCCAACTGCCTGATCTGCTGCTCGTTTCCGGGTGTAAACTCTCCGATTCCATACAGAGAATTGGAAGTGATCTGTGTGTCAATCCATTTTTCCGTTTCTTCCAGTTCCATTCCCAAAGGCACAGCGCCAAAGCCTAAAAAGCGGTCAGGATATGCCCTTACTGCCTCTGCCACTTCTGCAATATTCTTTTTCAGGCGGCTGATGTTATCCTCTTTAGTGTTGGAACCCGCTAAAATCTTATTCAGGGCTGCCATTTCCGCTTCCAGCTCGCTTAATGTGCCCGCTTTCTCTGGGTGCGGTGCCGTGCAGAATAATACCGTCTTATCCACTCCCGCCGCATCCATTTTATCCAACTGCGTTTTTATGGGAAACATGATATGTTCGTGGCTGTCTATCACCATTTTCAGAACCTCCTTGACAATTTTGGTATATTGACGTTACCATTAAGGAAAGCTAAAATCAAGTACGCACTTTTTTGAAATAAGGTTTCTTTTTTGAAACCGTGCGTGGAAAGGGGTAATACATAATGGCAAAGGTGCAGGCAGTGGATGAACAATGCCCGGTTGAACTTGGGCTGAATATCTTAAGCGGGAAATGGAAATTGAAAATATTGTGGCATCTCTCCAAAGGCACAATCCGTTTCAATGAGCTGCAGCGGTTCCTGGGCAGCATCACCACCAAGACACTGACGGAACAGCTCAGGGAACTGGAGGAACAGGGAATCATCCTTAGAACTGTTTTCCCGGAAGTCCCTCCGAGGGTTGAATATTCATTAAGCGAAATAGGCAATACCCTGAAACCAGTCTTAGGCGGGCTGTGTGAATGGGGAAAGACATATCAGGAATATCAGAAGCAATAAAAGTATTCTCTGAAAATGCCATCTACACAGAAGCCAAAATCAAAACACCACGGTATCTCTCACATACGCTGCTGATTATGTGATGAGTTTCCCGCATATGGGAACAATGGCTCGGCCAGCCGGAAACTGAAACTTTCCCTGTCTACCATTCCCACCACATTTTCGCTGTCATACAGTTCAAGCAGGAACCCGGCCATCTGTCTGCCTGTATGATATGTTCCGAAAGATTTATCATAGTCATATTCGCTGACATTATTTGCCACCATTCCGAACTCCGTCTTTGTCGCCGCAGGCGCCAGCACTTTTGCTTTCATTTTTGCACCAGCCTCTTTCAGTTCCCACGCCAGCCCCTCCGTGAAAGTGCTGACATAAAACTTCGCCGCACAGTATGTCACAGCCGCAGGCACAATGGTATAGCCTCCGCATGATGATACATTGATAAGCTGTGTCCCATCTACCTCCTTATAGTCACGGACAAACAGAGAGGATAATATTGTCAGCGCCTCAATATTCAGATGCAGCATTACCCCGATTTTTCCCAAGTCCTGATCTGCCACGCTGTCATAATTTCCAAAACCCGCATTATTCACCCACGTCTCTATCCCATAATCTTTCAGCCCCTCATAAAACTGGTACGCATTTTCCGGGACGGATAAATCCGTACTTCGGATAACAACGTCCACGTCCGAGTGTTCCTCCAATATCTCCTTTTTCAGCATCTCCAAGTTATCCCTGCGCCTTGCTGTTATGACCAGATTTTTTCCCCGCTCCGCAAATGCCTTTGCCGCTTCATACCCAATGCCTGAACTTGCCCCGGTGATGACCGTATATTTTCCTGTTTCCTGAACCATTTGAAAATCCTCCTTCGATTTGGTATAATCCAACCATACAATGTAGAGTAAACTCTATGTCAAGAGGATTGAGGTGATTTTTTTGGAATACTCCATCGGAGATTTTTCAAAACTGACGGGGCTGGGCATCCATACCCTACGCTATTATGAACACGAAGGGCTGATTGCCCCGGAACGCAATTCCAGCAACCGCCGCTGTTATTCTGATAAAGACTTCACATGGATTGAATTTATCAAACGCCTGAAAGACACGGGGATGCCTATCAAGGAAATCAGGCACTATGCCAAACTCCGGGCAGCAGGTAATCCCACCCTTTCTGAAAGGATGGAAATGCTGGTACAACACCGGCAGGCACTTGATGAGCAGATAGCACAGTTACAGGCTCATAAGATTAAATTGGATGAGAAAATTGAGTTTTACAGAAATGAGATTGAGCGTGTGAATAATACGAACTTATGAATACGCCGACACAGAATAGTAAATTGCAGGAAAAGAGTACCACTCCTTTCCTGCTTTGTCTTTCATTCCATTTCCTTAAACGAGCCAGCCGTTCCTCCCACAAGACTCCACTGGCACTGCATATAAGTATTTTAAATTTTCCGTGCTTTATCGAAATCCCCCACAAGTCATTAACGGATTATCAAATCACTCCATGATTGCGCCATCCCGGCAGATCTCCCTTCGCTCATAGAGTATAAGAGCATAGCATTCAGTTTCACTAAAGCATCCCCAGAAAATTAAGACCAACGATATTACACTGTTTCCAATACCACAGCCCTCTTTATTCCCTTTCTATTTGCTTCTACAAAAGGCATTTTCTAATATCTGCTGTTATACAGAAATAAAATTACAAAACTCACTATTCCAGTAATTGGAGCAAAGATTGCTATAATACGGCGTACCTTTAAATCATCTTTACACATCAGTAACATCAATCTGTATATAAGAACGCCAACCAATCCACCTATGCTGTTTAAGATAATATCATCAATATCTCCAATTCCAAACCTAAAAATAACTTGAATTATCTCCACCAATATACTCACAAGCATAATTAGCAAGGTGTTTTTCCATACCCCTTTATTTTTAGTAAATGAAGTAATGTAAACGCCTAAAGGTACAAAAATAACAATATTCCCAACCAAATTGCTTATAGCAAAGGCGTGTAAAACATTAGCACTGTCTCTGTTTGATACTAAGTCATTGCCCGATAAAAAACTAATAATCCCACGCAGTGGAATTAAATTTATAGACCGCTCTAAATGTCGCGTTCTAAATAATATCAAAATAAGAAGTGCGACATAAAAAACAAACACTCCGTACAATAAGCAGTTGATAAATATACGCTTTTTCTCTTTTCTCATATTTTAGCACTTTTTCCTTTCTTCAAAGTCTTGATCTGTTGAATTCAATCATATCACAATTCTATTGAACTACTATTTGATTTAATTCTACGGTTGCCTTTACCGTCTTTGCTTAATTACTTCGGCAGAATACTATTCCTGCTAAAGCAATTACATCCACAAAATTATATCACAAAAATTTCCTATTTTTCATCCGATGGCACGAAACGACTATTTTCCGGGAATGAAAAGCATAAAACAACCAAAAAAAGAGCCTTTACAGCTCCTTATCATTTTCCCATTATCTTTTTATCAATTCTCCATACACTATTTGGCGAAACCCCTATACTTTTCGGCAAAACCCTATACAATTTGGCGAAACTGTCGCTTTTTGCCAAATTGTATAGGGTTTTGCCAGATTGTATGGGGTTTTGCCAAATTGTTTCACTTTTGCCAAATCGTATGAGGTTTTGCCAAAAGGTTTCACTTTCGCCAAATTGTATCCGACTTTCGCCAAATCGTTTATACTTTTTAGCAAAAAAACCCTAGAACACAAATTCACCCACTCCCGAATGTAAAATTGCCCCTAAAAACACAAGAAAATAATGTAACTTTCAGACCTATGTACTGCCAAGAATGCCGTATTTACGGGCTTTGTGGGCTTTCCGCAATTTTATCCACCGAAAACTAAGACACCATTGGGTGCCAAAGTTATCGCTCCCATTCAATACAATTAATTATACTTTCCATTCATCATCAAACTCCATCAAAAACACTGGATAACTTTTTTCTTCTGTTTCACCATCTCTACGCTTCATTTCTTCAATGTGAACTGCCATCGTAAGGTCAATCAACCATTCCCTTACAATTTCTAATAATTCCAAAGTATACTGCAAAAGTTTATCCTCTGTTATATGATAAAATGAATCAATTCCTATTTCCGTTTCTCCTTGTTTACCATCATATAAAATTCCATTATGTACTTTTACAAATTTATGTTCTAATGCGTTCCGTAAAACTTGTATATTTTTAGCATAGGGATTATCGGCATCACCAAATCTCTTATTAAACTCATTATGTATCCAAAACATTGATTTTAACGCAATATTTTCATCTGGCATAAGTTTATTTTTATATTCATAATGTTTCTTTCCCACCCCATAGCCAGATAACCATATTGTCCGATAATTAATATCTCTTTCGTGTATTCCAATATCCCAATAATCATTTACAAAAAAAGCTGCTTTATCAAAAATGGAATATAACTGCCGAAATGCAGTTTTTAAACCCTCAATCCGAATTGAATATTGTGGATAATCATATAAATTTATTAAATGCGTCTCTTTGTCAGCAAAATGCGGTTCCTCACGTTCACAAAAAGCTTCATAACATAAGTACCTTGCATATACATATTCCTGTTTTAGTTGATTGAACATCGCAAAATACATTGGCGGCTCTATTTGTTCTATTGGTGTTATCATATCCGGCAAATGCAATGAATCTGTTGCAAAACACGATAATTCTTGCGGAAGATCATTTAATGGATTTAAAAACAAGTGATGCCGTAAGCACCATCTACGATATGTTTCTTCTGTCTTTTCCCCTAAAGAATATTCTGCTATCTCTAACTTTTTTTCCAAAAATGTTTCTATAATTTCATGTGTATAAGTATTCATACACCATTTAAAGTATCTCTTGGCAGATTCATGAACATCTGGCTTGCTTAAAGAATCTTTTAAATAATTATAAGCAAAATGATGCAAATACGCCACATGACCAGAATCGTGTACAAGTGCTGAATAATGCTGTAAAGCACGTCCTATATTTCCTTCTGCCATCCCAAATTTAGAATTCATTTCCAAAACTTTACGGTAAAACTTCATAGCCGCTGCTTTTCTCCCACATGCCTCCAGTGCATTAGCATAATTTGTATACAACTGCAATTTTAAACCCAAAACATATGGTTCATATTCTTCCTTTATTAATTCCGAATCTTCTAAAAGTTCAAAACAACGCCGAAAACAAAATAATTCGCGTTCTAATGAAAGATCTTTTTCCTCTGTAGATAGTTCTGTATTATCACTTTTAACTGAATATCCATATGTTCTTAAATTTCCATAAGAAGTTCCCACACAATAGTATAAAGGTGCATATTTAACATCTGAATGATTCTTTAAAAAATTTTCAGTTTCAATCAAAAGTTTTTTAATGGCTTGTATATCACGGTTATCACTTGCGGCATCAAATCTCTGAGCATAATCTTCACACAATTTTGGAAAAGGATTAACAAAATTCTCCATTCTCTATTCCTTTCTATATCTTTCTATTAAACTTTCAATACTTAATAGAAACTGAATTTAATCTTCGGGAAAGTTTAAAATAATCTGTTCCAAAAGCTCTATTGCTCTATTAAAATACTCATCATCAATAACAGCATATTCTCCCTTTTGTACCCCAAATTCACTACCATTTCCTTTTGTAAAATACTTTTCATCCACAATCCCCTTTTTATGAACATGTAAATTCCTTCTCTGAATAATTTCAAGAGCTTCTGAAAATCTATCTACATGACTTATGAAAAATACATCTTTTTTATACTTATATAAAATTTCCATTAAATCGGCAACATATTTCCCAGCAATAATCGTTTCTATAACTTGGGAAGAGAATTCCTCAAATTTCGCAAACTTTGCTATATCCGATAATGCAAATTTCTTTTCATAATTTATTAAAGGAATTATACTAAAAAAATTTTTTGTAAAAATTTCTCTCGCCAAATCAAAAAATACTGCATCAAATGCCGTTAATAACAAAATAAAAGATTGCCGATATATATTAATCGGAGCATAGTCATCAAATATTTTATATAGAGTTTGCAATTCTTTATATTCATATAATTCTGATTCAAAATCTTCTATTTCATCATTATATAATTTACATTTCATGTAATTCAAAATATTTTTATAATCTTCAACAGATAACATATCATAACATTTCTCGCCCGTTGTCTCATCCACCATATCAACTTCTTCTTTCAATTTATCTGGCGAAAGTTCATCAATTAATTTTGAATATGGCAAATTATCCGGATTCTTTATACAGTCATATACCAATGATTCTATATAAGAACATAAACTATCCTGCAAATCATTATCTACTATAATCTTGCTTATTTCTGGTAACTGTAACTTTTCCTTTTTTTCTAGAATCTCACCCAGTTCTACAATTCTTACTTCAATAATACCATTTATCTGCCTTAAAATTTCCCTATTATTTCTCTTTTCATCATAATCTTCCGAAAAAAAGACATACTCTTCTAATATTCTAAATTTTTCATAACCCTGCATCCTAATTACTTCACAACTTCTATTGTAAAAATTATTTTCAATATATTCTACATATCCCTTAATAACTTTGATTTCATTACTGAATCTATCTTTTATTTCACTACTCATATATTCACCCTCACAAATTCAATCCTTTTGCCTATATTTTTATCTTACCATAATTCGCTATGTAACAAAAGATAGTTAATCGATATTTAATACGTTTCTACAGCATTTTTCTACAAACAAGCGAAACTCCATACAAACACGGAAACTCTTATACTATCACGCAAAACTCGGATACTATCACGGAAACTCCCGACTTTTGCCTGATAGTACGATTTTTTCCCCAATCGCCATCCTATCAGCGGCATCCAAAAACACGAAAAAGCGGGGCCCACCACCCACCGTGATGAACCCCACCAAGCCTTAAAACCCTTGATTTTAAGCCATTCTTCAATACTTTTGCCTGTTAGTACCCAAATTCCTATGGCATCATTTGGAAATAGCCGCCTGTGCCGCTGTGAGATTTTGATGACTTTTACCCCGGGGTAAAAATAAATACCCCCTTTACCCCACCTGTGCGGAATTTGCCTCACCCTATTTTGCGATTCGACAAATCGGCAAATTGCGGTTTTGCCGTGCCATGCTATTTTACCCGATGCTGCTCGGCTTCCTCTCCATTTGTCATCGTTCTATCAAGTCTTTCTCTTAAGCAATGTGTGATTGTACAAATGGCATTATGTTTCTGCCGATTTTTCAATAAGTTCTTCTACAATCTTTATAAATTTATCAGTATGTCCTGTGGCAATCGTCTTATTCTGCCGCTGTAATGATTCCTTTTCTGTTTTTAACAACTCTAAAAGCTTTTTTAATCCTCGTACTGTATCTATAATTTTTATATCAGGCCACTTCGCATAATTCTGCCACATATTTATAAAATCAATGCTAAATCTATTTTTTTCTGCATTATTACAAAGTGAAAAAGCTTTCGCTGTGGCTATGGCCATTTCAACATCAAATACATTCATCATTTTTCGTTCGCACTCAAAAAATACCGTAGCAGGTCTCTCTTGAATAGCATCCAAATACAATTTGCGATTAGAACTGTAAACTAATACCTTTTTATCTCTAAATTCCTCAATTAGCGCATAGCATTTCCATTCATCTGATGTAAACTTTCCTTTATTCTCTGAGTCAATATATGTTCTTCCATATGTAGCTTCTACATCCCCTTCCATCATCATCCATTCTATATGCCTTTGAATCCCACATTGAACCTTCTCCCAATCAATATTTTTAAACAGCTCAACCCCATATTCTCTGGCCCAATACGAATTATATATAAAATTAATGTACTCATCCAATGATAATTGTCCTGTATAAGCCATATCCAATATTGTCGGAAAACCTTGTAGTATAATATCTTCATCAATATCCAAAAGGCAATATGTACGAAGTATATCTTTAGGAGCAGCAGCCTCCTTTTGTGATTTAATTTCAGCAATCTCTATATTAAGCAGATTTTCATCCCAATCCCCCTTCAAAATCCAATCCTTTGCAGTTTTAAACATATATTTACCATTAAAAATCGGATATAACTTTCGTACAGTTTCATCTGTCAATAGATTACCGTATTTATCTGCCTTAGCTTTTCCAGCTTTATAAGCAAACATATAAGCCATAAAAGAACATAGCCATTTATCTATATCAGAAAAATCTTCTTTAACTAAAATATTGTAAATCCGATAAAAATCTTGTAATGCGCATTTTAAGCTTCGAATATTGTGCGGACGAGTAATATTTTCTTCAGATTCTAAAAACAAGCTTTCTATTCCATCATCTGGCTCTGTAGAGGATAACTCAAAAAGACGCAGTATCTCATTCCTATAACTTTTCAAGAAATTACAGTATCCCTCAGACAATTGATTTTGAGCATCCACAATCGTATAAACAATTGCTTCGTAGTCTGGTTTATATTTAATGGTTCTCTCTATTATCTTTTCCTTGATTTCTTCATATGAAATATTTCCAGCAACACCATTCTGACAGAAACAATTCAAAACCACATTAATTGGCTGATTTGTATCTGATTCTTGCACCATTGCCTTTCCTTCATCGATTGATTTTTCTTCTGAATCTTGTATCTTGTCCTCATTAGCTACCACAATTGTATGAAATTTTCTATTCTCACAGTAATCATTTATACATCCCAACACATCTATTGTATCTAATTTGCTTCGCTCTAAATCGTCAAAAACAAGAACAACTCTTTTCCCATTCATATAATTTTCCACGTCCATAAGAGTCGCTGGGTTAAAAGATACTACATTTTTAACATTTTCAGGCCATGGCAGTCTAGCCAATTTATCCTTAAACTTACCTAATGTTTCACTTTTTTCATTCCAACCCTTATCTTCCAAATAAGCATTCATCCATGCATTGCTAACACTTTCTTCTATAGCCTCAGTTACGGAAAGACCAAACAGTGAAATTCTTAATATAACATGTGTCTGCTCTAATTGTTTTTTTAGATCATGCTCCAACAAATATGTCTTTCCACATCCCCACTCTCCTGTAAGCATTAATGCACCTACAGGCTCTGGTTCATTACAATAATATACCAACTCTTCTAATGTTGTCATTTCTTACCTCTCTTAATTACTTGCGTATAATTTGACCTAGACTTCTATTTGACAAATTGCACTTTTTCCGCTAAAATTTCTTGCCTTTATGCGGAATCCGGTATAGAATAATTTCAGCGGAACGTTCCACCGAATTTGACAATTCCGCATAAATCTGCTAAGATATATTTACATAAAGGTACTGCCGATAGACGGCTAGTCCGAATTTAAGTCAACAAAAATAGTCGCCTTAGTTTTGCGGACGTGGGGCGGCTATTTTTGTAGTTTATTATTATCCTTGCTTCCGATGGCGTATCCGAGACCGAAGCAGGTCAGGCATAAGCCAAGCACTGAAATCAATCCTTCAATCGTCAACATCCACTCAGCCCTCCTTTCCCAGATTCCTGCAAGCAGGTTTCTATGTAATCGGAGGGTCACAGTCCCTCCGCAGAAGAACTAGCCGCCTACCGTTATGGCAGTACCCGTATGAATATTTTATCAGAAAATGTCGGACGCTACAAGATGGGTTCTTTCTGATGTTTGGGTAACTCCGTTATTCTCATTTTGATTTACTAAGCCAATTTGGTGGCTTGTAGCAAAATCTGAGAATATGCGAATACCCAAAGTTCAGAAAGAACCACAAGATGGTTTTCCGGCTTTTTTCTTTTTCCACTTGCTATCCCGCCAAAACAGAGGTAGGATACGACACCACGGAAGTCTGCAAATAAAAAGTCAAGCAGAAATTAGAGAACTTTGAAAATTTTAAACAGGTTGAAAAATGAGTATTACAAAAAGGCCACCGCAAAGCGCCGGCCTGATAAAAAAAGAAGACATTTGTTTATGATTCTTCGGTTTCTGAAAGCGTGGAAAGATATTCTTTAACCCGCCCGTAATAAATGCGGAGGAACTTGTTTGCACCTGCAGTCATGTAGACATAGTAAGGCTTACCTTGCGTTCGCTTTTTATCCATGAAAGCATAAACGGCATCGTCAACAGGGAACGCCTGATAAGCCCATCCATGATCTGGAAGATAGTCTTGCGCAGGCTTGGCGACCCCTTCTTGGTTGTAGGACGCTTTTCTGGATGCGCTGCCCGGAATCGTTCTTTCCAGGGTCAACACCAGCGAAGGCAGTCAAAGCTCCGCGGTGTGTGAAACGTGTAACATCCCCTATCTCAGCCATGAGTTGTGGACCAAGGGTCGATCCGACACCGTTCATTGCCATGACAACAGGGTATTCAGGCAGTGTTGCAGCAGTTTCGTCCATTTTCAGACGGAGAGATTCCACTATTTCAGAAGCAGTATTCAGCATTGCCACAGCCTGCCGTATCAGCAGCTTCGTGCTGTCGTCCTTCGGGAATACGGCGTTCAGGTCAGATGAGAGCTGATAGTTCTTCTCTGCTTTATCAGCACTGAAGTTATAGCCTTTGCGTTTACACCAATTCTGATAGTGTTGTGTAAAAGCATCCGGTGACTTGGAGCGTACACAGTCCACATGCCAGTAGGTATAGACGAAATCTACCCATTTCTGGCTGCCATCGCTGCGTGCAGGACTGTCAAAGAAGCCGTTCGCACCCGGATAAGTCTGGTCGAGCAGGGCAATGAGGTTGTTCTTCATGGCAGTCTTCTGAGACATATAAAAGCCGAACTGCCGATTCATGTTCTTTAGCTGGTTACGTGTTTTATCCATGTTTCCATATTGCTTCAGTTTTGCCCATCGGTCAAGGGTATAACGCGCAATCTTTTTGGAATCAGCCTTATCAGTTTTTGGCGCGCGCAGGGAATCATCCCCGAAGTCTTTGATCAGAACCGGGTTTACAGCACTGACAAAAATACCGGCATCGGAAAGCCATGTGGCAACCGGTTCATAGTACCTTCCAGTGTGCTCCATGCAGACTTTTGTTTCCCCGTCAAGGCTTCTGATAATCTCAATTAGTTCATTGATTGAAGACTGTGTATGCGGAATGTCGCGGGGAGGCATCAAGACAATATCACCTGGTCTTCGGATTGTGACGGTACTCTTACCTTTGGAAACATCAATACCAACAGCGTTCATAACAGATACTCCTTTACCATGTAGTAGCAATGGTCAATACCAGATTTACTCATTGCCTGTTCAATCTACTGGGTATCACATGAACGTCTTTGGATTCAACCTGCGTAAAACGAATGCTGCGAATGAGGGCTGGTTGGCTGACTTCCGTACGGACGTAAAGTTCCAGGAGGGATCTGCCAGACCATCTGCATCACTCATTCTAACAGCTTAAGCAACAAGATGGATAATTCCTTACTGGCTGTAAGGGGTATTAACCATAAATACATTGTAGCAGGAGGGATTGGATTGGAAAAAGATTCTGCATTATACCAGCTCATGGACATCCGCATGAACGGCATCATGAATGGCATCGTAAGCAGTGACGGGGAATATCAGGCGATTCTCCGAAGGTCGGACATATACTCCGGCGAACTGGACAGGATGGATTTATCAAAAGAAATACGGCTGCTGATTGACCGATACGTCAGTGAGCAGACCATGCTGGGCTCCCGTTTTGGGATGCTCGCCTACCTGTTGGAATTTTCCGACTGCAAGGCCATGTTCTTGGGCGGGCGGTTATTGAAACGGAATGGTATGATGCTGTTTCCAATGCCACGGCTGACCACCATGCTTGTGCCGCCGTCTGTATACAGTCCAACATCAGATTTGGGAAACAGCCCTTGATTGGGGGCAACCAGCCCGCCGATAAACGGCAGCTGGAACTGGCCTCATGTACATGGCCGCTAAAAACCAAATCAATACCGCCATCCACATAGGTTTCAAACAGCTCCGGCCTATGTGAGAACAAAATAGTGTATCCGCTTTCATCGCCAATCAGATTCTTCAATTTCGTACTGACCATAGCGGGGACTTCACCAAACATATCCCCCTTGACCGTAAAATCGGGATCTGCCAATCCAAGCAGTGTTATGGTTTCCCCATTCCGCTCTAAAGAAATGGCTTCATCCTCCAGCACGATAACCCCCGCATCTTTAAGCCCAGCTTGCAAAGCATCATATTGCGGGCTTGCTGCTTCATGTTTTCCCGTCACATAATAGGTCGGGACAATCCTGTCGGATTCCTGCGCAAAGCCTAACGCTATCCCTACATCCGTGTGATTGGCATCTATGAGTTCGCCAGTTATCACGATGATATCCGGCTTACTTTCGGATAGCAGTTTTAACAGTTCTGCATTGTTTTTTCCAAATTCAACATTATGCAGGTCTGATATCTGCGCTATCCGAAAGCCGGAAAATGCGGCAGGGATATGGCTGCTTGAAATTGAAATTGTACTAACCATCAATGCCGTATTGACACATACCGTCCAGGCCACAAGAATATTGACACATAGCAGCATGGACAGGATGATATTTCTTTTTATTGGTACTATTTTCTTTCTACTAATTCCGGCATTTTTCATTTTTTATGTTTTTTCTTGATGATATGGACTACCACAGCAATAACAATAACTGCGAAAATGACACCAAACAGCGGCAGCCATGTATCAACGATACTTTGAAATACAGCATCCCATTTAATATTTTCCGGCATATTCTTTATTCCTCCATTCGTTTATTCTGATGTTCTACTACCATCCGTTTGCAGGACAGATAAGTGGCAAGAAAGTAGCTCCCATATACCACAAGAAACAGTACAACTGTGAAACCTAAGTTTGTTGAAATATGGATGTTCATAAATTCCTCTACGATTTCCATTGCTTTTCCCATCAGGACGGCAGAAAAAATACCCGCCACTGCAAGCGGAGCCGCAAAGAAGATTGCTGTCTGAGACAGCAGGGCGCGGTTAATCTGTTCCTTCTTTGCCCCCAGCTTTTGGAGCAGACCGTAACGGTAAATGTTATCAGTTGTTTCCGTAAGCTGTTTCAAAGCCAGCAACGCGGCGCAGATCAGCAAAAATATCAGGCCGATATAGCAACAGAGGAATGAAATCAACGCATTTAATCCATAGAACATATCATACATCATGTTCTTTTCCGCATAACGGTAACCGTGGGTATCATCCAGCCCAATCGGGATCATTTTCTGCAAAACCGCATCCGAATCAGCATCTGGCCGGTATTGCACCAAAAGTACATTTACATCTTTCGTAAGACTGTGAACAACCGCATCCGGGACAATCAGCGACCCCCGGTCATTGTTCCCCACAGAGGTCATAAAGTAGGTTTCCTCTAAAACCGTATCCGATGCCCTTTGCAAAGGAATTCCTGCCAGCACTAAATCCGCATGGCTTTCCAATGCTTTTTCCACATACTGAAAAGTTCCCTTGTAATTACAGTTCAGCAGATATTGATTTTCTGTCAATACCACAGGTTCTTTTCCCTGCATTGCCAGGGCACGGTTAAAATCCGAAACAGCAAGTACAGAAACACCGCTATCTGAAATTCCTTCGTCAATGGGCCACAGTTCCACATTCTGACCTTCAAACAAACTGCCATAAGTAAAATCTGCTTCATAAATGCTGATCTGCTCCATATTCTCCGCATAGCCGGATAAGTCGGCATCTTTGGATGCGAGATATTCCAAAATGCTGCTGTCGCCGTCCATGCTGACATTTGACAGCACATTCAAGTCATAGGGTGTGGCAGACCCGGACAGTTCATTCATGGCAAGTGCGGTGCTTACGCCAACCGATACAGCGCAGACCGTCACTGTGAGCAATCCGCAGACAATCGTCATGATAAAATAATTCGTGCGGATTTTACTGCCAATCTGACGGGCGAGGAATGTGTTCAGCCCCCTCAAATAAACGTTACTATTTGCCCGTAGTATCTGGACAAACACAGTGGACAGGGAATAAAAGAAGATGAATGTCCCTGCCACAAGCAGGATGCCCGCCACCTGAAAAGACCGGTTCTCCCGTGAGGGTAAAATACCGTTTCTGTAGAACATCACCCCGGAAGACAGGATGCAAGCTAGGGAAACCAAAAACAGCAGCACGGGCAAAAGGCAGCTCCGATTTTGTGATGTTTCATTTTTCCTGCCGGCTGTCAAAAGGTCAATCAATTGTACGCTGGAGACAGACCATACATTAAAGGTCATGACAAGCAGGAAAATAACCGCAAAACACAGGGCAGTCTTCTGAAAAGCTCCCATTGAAAAAACAAGCTGGAACTTTGACAGTTCAATAGCAAACAGTTTTAAAGCGACTAATGATATTCCCTGCGATAACGCAACGCCAAGGCATAGGCCTGTCACAAGCGCAATCACCCCAACGCAAAACGTTTCCCCTGCAAATATCCGGGAAATGCGGCCCTTTTTCATGCCAAGAACCATATAGAGGCCCAGTTCTTTTTTCCTCCGCTTCAGTAAAAATTGGTTCGCATAAATGATCAGGAACGCAAGGACAATGGCAATCAGCACTGTCAGTGTAGAAAGCAGGATGCCAAGCTGGTCATACAAAAGCGTCTTTGTCATACCCATTTCTGAAAAAGCCGGCTGGTCTGAAATGGAATTAAATGCGTAAAAGACACTTACCGAGATCATAAGGGTCAAAAAGTAAATCAGGTAATCCCGGATATTCTTCCTCACATTTTTTATAATCAGTTTACAAGAGGTCATTCTGCTCACCTCCCAAAACGGAAACCACCTCCAGAATCTTTGCAAAAAAGTCTTTCCGGCTGTCAGCGCCACGATTCAGCTCGTTAAATATTTTCCCATCCTTGATAAAAAGGATGCGGTGGCAGTAGCTTGCAGAAAATGCGTCATGCGTTACCATGAGGATCGTAGCATCAAGGCGTTCATTCAGTTCTGTCAGCATGGTCAGCAGCATCCGGGAGGAATTGGAATCCAACGCGCCGGTCGGTTCATCGGCCATGACCATTGCAGGGTCTGTCACCATTGCCCTTGCCGCCGCCACACGCTGCTGCTGTCCTCCCGACATCTGGTAGGGGTACTTGTCCAGTACTCCGCAAATTCCAAGAGCCTCTGAAATCTGCAGCACTTTCCTTTGAATCTCTGCCGGCTTTACCCCTGAGATAGATAACGAGAGGGAGATATTTTCATAAGCGTTCAGCGTGTCCAGAAGGTTAAAGTCCTGAAAAATGAATCCCAGCTTCTTTCCACGAAAATCTGCAAGCTGTGAACCGTGCAGGGCGGTGATGTCTTTCCCGTCTACAAAAATATGCCCGCTTGTCACCGTATCGATTGTCGAGATACAGTTGAGAAGCGTTGTCTTTCCGGAACCGGAAGCCCCCATAATGCCCAAAAACTCGCTTTTGCAGACCTGAAAGGAAATATGGTCTACGGCTTTTGTCAGGCTGCCCTTGTTGCCATAATACTTTTGGATATCATCTACTTGTAAGATTGCATCGTTCATCGTATGTTTGTCTCCTTTCCAAAAGGGTAATCCCTATTGCAACCCTAATCTACCATACCGCCTTGAAACCTGCCATTATTTTAGATTACATTTTCATTACCAAAATGTAAGGAAACAACAGATGCCAGGCTTCGCCAGACATCTTTATGTTAAGCAAAAAGGCGGGTCATAATCCCGCCTCCTGCAAGTAGCTTTCCTGTGGGAAAAACAAAATGACTGTCGTCCCCTGTCCCAGATCACTTTGAATGGTAATTTCCATGTTCATTTTATTGCAGAGCTTTTTACAAAGGTACAGACCGATTCCCGTAGATTTGGAATACTTTCGGCCGTTATCCCCGGTAAAGCCTTTATCAAAAACACGGGGTAGGTCTGAAGATGAAATGCCAATCCCATTGTCCGAAATGAGTAGCCGGACAGCATTCTGTTCTGTGTATGCCGAAAATGAGACTTGTAAATTCTCAGCATGGTATTTAATCGAATTTGATATGATCTGGCCAATGACAAAAGCGCAGCTTTTCGTATCTGCACAGACAGGAACGTCCAGCCCGTTAAAAACAGGTCTGCCTCCCGCCTGTATCAGCGGCTTTGAGTAAGTCTTCAGGGCAGAATTTACAAGTGCCTGCAAAGTCGTTCTTTCCACCTTGAAGTCCTTTTCCACTGCCGCAGAGCGGGCATAATATAATACCTGTTCCACAAAACCGTCTATCCTGCGCAGTTCATCGTCAATCCGCAGGGTGGCCGGGTTTTTATTGTTCTCCACGATCAGGCGGGCTGCAGCGATCGGCGTCTTGATCTCATGTACCCATGAATCAAGGTATTCACGGTACTCCTGGCTGTCCTGCTTGGCATCTGCCACCCGGTCATTTTGGTACTTGTTACAGCGCCGCAGTATCTCATCCAATATCTGCCCATCTAAAAAACCAGGCTGTACAAGGATTTCCCCAATCAAAGTTTTTTCCTCTAGCCGCTCCAAGATTTCCCATAACTGATTATAAAACTTGCGCCTACGTAAGTAATCATACAGAAAAGCGCATAAAAACGCCATAAACAAAATGCCCTCCACAAAGAAGATAAAAACGATTGGTATTTCAATCAGCCAGAGTAACCCAAAAACAAGCAGCCCTGACACTATCAGACAAATAAAAGAAAAAATATGGTCTGCCGCATAATCTTTCACTTTCATACAAGGTACCCCAATCCACGCTTTGTCTCCAGATAATCGGGAAGCCCGATTTCCGCCAGCGCTTTCCGTAAGCGGACGATATTTACATTAAGGGTATTTTCATCAATGAATTCTTCGCTCTGCCAAAGATCGTCAATAATGGCATCCCTTGGAATGATGTTCCCTTTGTTTACCATCAGCAGCCGCAAAATCCCCATTTCGTTTTTGGTAAGTTTCTTATTCTGGCCGTTATAACTGATTTCTGCCTTTAGTAAATTCAAGGTCAGCCCCTTATGGGTAAGCACCACACTGTCCTGTGCTTCACTGGCTCTTGAAAGAAGTTTTTGTATTCGTGCCAGCAACACTTGTGCATTATATGGCTTGGATACAAAATCATCCGCACCGATGTTCAGGCTCATCAGTTCGTCAAAGTCGGTGTTCCTACTGGTAAGCACAATAATCGGAACGCTTGAGCTTTGCCGGATTTCCCGGCATACCTGAAAGCCGTCCTGATAGGGCAGATTGATGTCCAGCAGAATCAGGTCTGCCCCGGAAGCAAGCGCAAGCTGTGCTATGCCATGAAAATCGTCACTGCTCTCACATTGAAAGCCATATTTTTCAAGAAACTGTGTTAACTCTTGCCGAATAGGAACTTCATCCTCGATGATAAATAATTTCATTTTTTCTTTTTCCTTCCCTGCTTTGTTCTGCCATCAATGCACTTCTCTGTCTCTTTACAATTCCAACCTTATTACCCCATCTCCCTGAACGTGCCAGCCATTCCTCCCACAAGGCTCCACTGGCGCTGCATATAGGATTTCAGATTTTCCGTGCTTTGCCGATATGCCTCCCGGACTGTTTTCTATCACTGCAATGATTCCTATACTGTATCGTCCTTGATTGCTTCTACAATGACATCATCCCTGATTTTCTTAGAAGCCAGCATATAAATCCCATTGATCACAAGAAGCACCATGACAATGTACATCAACAGCACCCACACCGGGAAAGCGCACAGGAACTCCACTATAGACACTCCCATCATATAGCACTGTGCCGCACATATAATGATAAGCATCGGAAGCCCGATCAGCATCGGCCGGACTGACAGCAGAAACCCTTCCATCCCAAGTAGCCGCCGGATTCCCTTTTCATCCACACCTACCGAGCGGAGCATGGCAAATTCCTTCCTCCTCTGGCCTAAGCTGTTCAGGATTGCCGAAAGCACCGAGGAAATGCCCACAATCCCGAACAGCGCCGCAAGGCTGCACACGACAAACATTGTCGCCCCTGTCATCCTCCCTCGGTTCCTCATGCGCTCCGTCTTGCTTGAAGTCATAAAATCACTGCTGCCCAGATAAGCGCTGCATATCCTTTCCGCCTCGCCCTGGATTTCTTCATCCATTCCATCCGGCGCAACATAATTTACATAGTTCCTGTAATTATAAACCTCCATCTCATCACTGAAATTCCCGATAATTGCATAATATTCCTCCATTGGCACGATAACAGGAAGCGTATAAAACGAAGGAGCAAGCCCGATCTCCGGCATTGACGGAATCACTGCCGCAACATCCACCGTAAATTCATAGTCACCCTGAGTATCATCCGAATACTTCTCTGTCAGCTCCACCCTCTGTCCCTGCCGGAGATTCAGGTAAGGGACCGTTTCCTGCATTGCCTCATAATCCCTTGCACCGGGGTTCTTTGCCACACTGTTTACAATGATGGCGGAAGATTCCGGCAAAGCCTCCATGCCCGCTTCCCGCAGAACGTTTTCATAGGCATCCTGCTCCATCCCCACCAGCACACACGGTATACGGTAACGCCCGTCACGCTCCACGATGTAGCCGTCTGCGCCATCAAAACCTCCTGCCTGCAGGAATTCTGCCGACTGGTCACTCCCGGAAAGCCAGACAGCGCAGTTTGCCCTTGCATAAACAGATATTCCCTGTACCCCCTGCATGGCTTTCAGTTCTGCAAGGAGCGCACCATCTATCCGCTCCCCTGTCCTCAACGTGATATTTACATCAAAATGATTCCTGTTTTCCGCCTGCGCATTGCTGATATCGGAAACCGTGAACGCTGCCAGGAACCCAAAGGCAAGGAGCATACACAGGGAAAGCGTCACCATGCAGGTATGGTACAGTTTTCTGCCCGCATTTACCGAGTTCACCGCTATCTCCCCAAGGAATCCGAAGTGCTTTGCCAATACGGGATGGCTCTTTGCTTTCTTTACGGAAATGCTGTACTGCTCCCCGCGCACTGCCTCTATGGGCAGAATCTTTGACATCTGTTTCGCCGGCCCGTGTGCGGCAAGCAGGACCATAACAAAGGAAAACACTGCCGCCATGAGCGCCGCTGCCGGGGAAAAGGAAACCTCCATCCTGCTCCCGAACACTTCACTGGTCATACCGGAATAGGCTGACAGAACACCGAAGGAAAACAGGTATCCCAGAACCATTGAAAGCAGGATGGGAATAACCGAAAGGATACACGCCTCATAAATGACCGTCCTTCCTATCTGTTTCGGCCCCGCCCCCACAGATTTCAGTATGCCAAGCTGATGGATCTTCTGTTTCGCCGAAATCCCGAAAGCGCCCCTTATGATATAGGCAAATACCGCCATCGATGCGCCTGCCGCAAGCAGGAGTCCCAAGAACAGCTTCGGCACATCACTCTGGAAAAAACTCCCCGGCGCATATACCCCGTGCCATGCAAGCAGCGTGGAATGGTAGCGGCACGGGTAGTTCCCGTATTCATCCTTCGGAAGCCCTATCGCCTGTGCAATCTGCGGGACTGCTGTATATACTTTCCCCCTCCGCTCCATCTGGAGGTAGACTACCACCTCACTGTCCGGCGAAAGCTCATCCGGCTCCATAAAGCCATAGGCAAGGTATCCTTCATAGCCGGAGGAAACGGACACATCCAGTTCCCCCACAATGGTCAGGCTGGCCGCGTCCTTCTGCTGGCTTCCTTCCATGTGCGTCCGCACATTGCTGTCTATTTCCACGGCAAGCGTGTCGCCAATGCCATATGTCTGATTCTGCGAAAAGAAATCCTTGCTGACCACGACCTCGCCGGGAGCCTGTGGGATGCGCCCTCTCAGAATCATATTCTTTTCATACATGGCGTCCCAATAATTGCTGTCGCAGTTCTGTATCAAAAAATACGGAAGCGCGGTTCCTTCCGGCAGGAACGCAGTCTGGTTGTCCCCTTTCACAAACATGGTTTTTACGCCTGCATTGTCCCTCACCATGCCAAGCCTGTCTGCCGGGACATCCATAAGCTCCGCATCCCAATCCCCGGAGGTATAAATCTCCTGCTGTACCATCTGGTTCCAGAAACTCTGCGCAAAAACAAGCAATGTACATAAAAACGTGGAAGCGATCAGAACCGCAACAATAATGGAAATGGATGTGCGGCGGTTTTTACGCACCTGGTCTAAGCTGTATTCCCGTATGATGTTCATGGCCGCACCGCCTTATCCGAGATGATCTTCCCATCCTCTATCTTGATGATACGGTCTGCTTCCAGCGCCACATTCTCATCATGGGTGACCAGCAGGATGGTCTGTTTATACTGGCGGTTGGACAGTTTCAACAGGGAGATAATCTCCTCCGTATTCTTCCGGTCAAGGTTCCCTGTCGGCTCGTCCGCCAGCAGGATCGCGGGCTGGTAGATCAATGCCCGCCCGATCGCCGCCCTCTGCTGCTGTCCCCCGGAAAGCTGCCCCGGCAGGTGTTCCAGCCTGTCACCCAGCCCTAATGTCCTTACAATGTCATCAAACCGTTCCTTACCCGGCTCCTTGTTATCCAGGAGCATGGGCAGACAGATGTTCTTCTTCACACTGAGCGTGGGGATAAGGTTGTAAAACTGGTAGATAAGCCCCACCTTGCGCCTGCGGTACTGCGCCAGCCGTTCTTCTCCAAGAGTTGCTATGTCCACATCTTCCACAAATATCTTCCCACTTGTGGGACGGTCAACACCGCCTAAAAGATGGAGCAGCGTTGACTTGCCGGAGCCTGATGCCCCGATAATGGCAACGAACTGCCCCCTTTCCACCTGCAGGTCTACATGGTCCAAAGCCGTCACCATTGTCTGCCCCGTCCCATACTTCCTGGTCAGCCCCTCGGTCCTTAAAATATCCATAAACAGCACCTCTCTTGTTTTTAAGTATGTAACAAACCCTGCCCCACAGGGCTTGGAACTTCCTTACATACTACCACCCTTATGTGCTAATTCGGTGACAATGGTAAAATTTTATATAGAATCCTGCGCCCCCTGTCTGTGTATTTTCTGCCGTGACCGTCCCGTTTTCTTTCTCAATAATGGATTTTGCCAGGGAAAGCCCGATTCCTGCACTATCTTTGGAAGATCCTGCGCCCCGGTAAAACCGCTCAAACAAGTGGGGAAGGTCTGCTTCATCAAATCCCCTGCCGCTGTCCTGAATAACGATTTCCGTATAGATAGGATTGTCCCGGCAGGCAATACGGATATTCCCCTGCTCCGGCGTATGCTCCACGCAGTTTTTGATGATATTGCCGAACGCCTCGCTGCACCATCCGAAATCCCCGGAAAGCGAAATTCCGTCAGCGCCCTGTATCCCAAAGCATATCCCCTTTTCTTCCATCTGCCGAACAAAGGGCTGGACTGCATCCACCAGCATTTCCTCCAGGTCAAACTCTTTTTCTTCCAGCTTCAGCACGCCCGCATCCAGTCTTGACAGGGTGAGCATGGAGCCGACCAGGTGCTGGAGGCGGCCGACCTGTCCTTCCATCCGTATGATGTCCTGTTCTGTTTCTTCATCCCACGCTTTCTTTTTCAGCAGCGAAAGGGTAAGCCCTATGGATGCCGCCGGGGTCTTTAACTGGTGGGACAGGTCAGCCATGTTGTCCGCAAGGTTCTTCTTTGCCTTCTGTGCCTGCTCCCGTTCCTCCCGGAGAAGCACCACCGCTTTATAGATGCTGTCCCCCAGCGCGGAACCGGTATCATCTTTCATCAGGGTGTCGTACTGCCCTTCCATGATCCTGTCCAGATAGCCGGAAAGCGCCACTGTCCGTTTCTCTGCCTCCTTCATCCTGTGCCTCCAGTAAAGCCCAAAAGAAAACAGCATGACCAGTATGATACAGAAAGGGATGGCATATGCCGCTGCCCCATACCATGCCGGAACAAAAGAATATACATCCCTCCCATAACCGTACTGCCTTAAGATTTCTTCCCCCACATCCCTCAGGCCATCGCCAGACTTGTATAGGTGCATGACACCATCGAGCTGTTCCGGAGCGGCAATCCCCACAGCCCCGGCCATATCCGCAATACCGTTTCTGATAAATGTTTCTGACAGGTGTAGGATAACACCGCCTGCCAGAACGAACAGGCAGATGGAAAGCACAATCCCGCATATTAAAATCCTGTTCCCCTTCTTTTTATCCCTCATAGTCCACCGCCTTATACCCAAATCCACGGACTGTCAGGAGGATTTTTGGCATCTGCGGATGATCCTCCACCTTCTGCCGCAAGCGCTTTACCAGCGTGGTAAGCGTATTGTCATTGACATAATTGCCATCCACATCCCACAGCTTTTCCAAAATCTGCTCACGGGTAATGGTCTGGTTCTTATGCTCCAGAAGCAGAAGAAGGAGCTGGTATTCATTCGGTGTCAACTCTACCGGGCAGTCTTTTTTATAGACTTTGGATGTCTTTTTGTTGATGCAGACATCCCCGCAGTAAAGGCTTCCGTCCTCCGGCCTGCGGTTCCTCACCCTGCGCAGCAGAGCCCGTATCCTTGACACAAGGACATCCATGCGGAAAGGCTTCACCACATAGTCATCCGCCCCAATGGACAGCCCCCGCACCATGTCCTGCGCCCCATCCCGCACCGTCAGCAAAATGACGGGAATAGCTGTATTTTCACTTAAGCTGCGGCAGAAAGCAAACCCGTCACCATCCGGCAGGTTTATATCCAGCAGACATAAATCAATCCCGCTGTCCAAATATTTCCGGGCCTGCGCGAGACTTAATGCAGCATATGGCGTGAAGCCCTCCGCCTGCAGGTTGCGGCAGAGGGTATCAGACAGTTCCATGTTATCTTCAACCACCAGAATCTTATCCATACAAATTCCCCTTTCTTTGGGAGTATGGTTTTTATTATGCCACTGTCCGCCTTTATCTTCAACTTCTGTTTCAGGAATATTTTTTAATCCTTATCTGTTTCATGGAAAAATATGATAGAAAATATCAGATATGATTCCTGTAATTTAATATGAATATCTGTATTATCACGGAAACTCATATACAAACACGAAAACTCCATGCAGTTTCCGTGTTTGTATCATATCCCCCGTTTTTCAACAGCATTTTCCGTCAAGTCAATACGCCTTTCAGCTAAAACCGACACTATCCTACTCCTTTTTACCTTTCCGTTTTATACTATCACGGAAACCCCGGACTTTTGCGTGAAAGTATACTTTTGCCTGCGAGTACCCAAATTCCTATGGCATCAATTGGAAATAGCCGCCTGTGCCGCTGTTAGATTCTGATGACTTTTTACCCCGGAGTAAAAATATTTACCCCTTTTACCCCACCTATGAGGAATTTACCCCACCCAAATTGCGGTTCGACAAATTGCGATATCCGCCTGAAACAATTTATAATCTACTGGCTTTACTTTTCGGAATTCTACATGGGCATAAAGTGTATTAAAAACAGAAGTCAGAATTTTGGTAAGTTCAATCTGCCCATTGTCGTAATAAATTATAAAGCGGTTAAACTGCTCCCAAAAGTTTTGATGACCCTTAAGTATTCCTGCAATCGCTTTTGATATTCTCGCTGTTAACGTAATTACATCTGGACATTCATCTTTCCTTATTTTGGCGCAAATATAATGGAAATCCAATTTAAGGGTAAAATTAAATAACGCATTAAAAAGCCTTTTGCGTTCTTCCATAAGATCATTGGTATAGACGGATTCCCTGCGGATCAGCGGCCCCGTATGGATGGCATGTTGTTTGTATCCAATGTTTATCAAATGTCTCTCCAAATCATCAATATTCTTGCTAATATCAATATCCTGATTATGCAGAACCATTGCAATCAGATAAAATGGCGCACGAAAATCATATGGCCCAAAATCATCCGATTCATCTATAAAAACACTTAAAATCTTATCAGCCATAGATTATTTCCTTCATTCCTCTTAGACTTCCCTAAAAAAATAGCGGGGAAATTCCCCGCCGTTCGGTGGACCAGGGTCTTTCGACCAGCCCAATCAGTGATATCACTGATTTATTTATATGTTAATATTAACGGAACTATACCTCACTGCCAATGTTGTTCAGAAAATTTTATAAATAACTTTGCGTACTATTTTTCATAATATATCAGAAAATGTCAGGCGCTACAAGATAGTTTCCGGCTTTTTTCTTTTTCCCCTTGCTATCCTCCCAAATTATAGTGCCATTATATGACATGGCTGACCTCTGCCCCGCAATGTCCACGATATTCTTGCCAAATACGAATGCCGCGATGTTGGATTTCATCGTTAGTAATATGTCTCCACATTGATTGACTAGGATTTCGGGGCTGAAATGCCTTATGACCCTATCACCTTGCTGTCTACGCTTAGTACCATAGAGTTGCCACCAGATACCCAAGACTCGCTATCGGTGAGTTGGCTTGACTCCTGGATTCTCGGAGTTAACATGACGAGGTTGGTACCTTCACTCCGAGAGCCTCATATATTTTTGCCTGCT
>NZ_QZDT01000003.1 GCF_009917485.1 Parablautia muri | reverse complement strand
TGCGCCTGCAGGCATATGCTGCCATACGCCAGAGGATAGACATGAACATTGTGCTGGGCAGGCTTGACAGGGCGGAAACAGGGAAATATATTGCTGCGCATCTTGCGTATTCCGGCGCTGGGAAGGAGATATTTACCAGCGGAGCGGAGGATGAGGTTTATAAGATATCAGCCGGCATCCCAAGGATGATAAACCGGATCTGTGAAAAAACACTGATGTATGCATGCCAGCAGCAGAAACGCCTGGCGGATGAGCGTATGGTGCGTTTTGTGGCAGACCACGAGATGCTGGGAGGTGCGGGGTGACGGCCTGGCCGGAGGGGCGCATGGAGTTTGTATGCACCATCCCGGCGGAAAAAGGGGAAGAGAGATGGCTGGGGGAGGTTGTGGTAAAAAGACACAGCACCTGCATGGCAGAGCTTCTAATTTATGGCAGGGACAGCTGCATAAATGCGGTAATAGGCAAATATATGAACGGCCAGTATATCTGTATACCGGACATTGACACAGGATGCCCGCTGGGCAGGCTGTCAGACCTGTTTTGGAACAGGGAGAGGCTGTCAGCGCACATGAATGGGACGGATGCAGTAACTGTTGCGCACGCCCTGCGGGCATTATCCGGGTATACAGGGAGGGACTGGCTGTAAGGGGAGCAGGCCAACTATACGCAAAACGTCTGTTTGGCGAAGTGTGCGGGGAATGGGGACAATTTCATAGGGGAACAGGAAAAACAGGCCGTCCGGAATGATCTGGGCGGCTTTCCTGCATGAATTGTACATGGATGTTGGAACAATTTCCAGCGCAGATAAGAGAGGCATGGTTCGAAAGAGTCAGACAATATAAGATAGAAACATGGAAAATGCAGTTCAGAGAGCTGCTATAGACTGGAAATAAATAGTTGTATATACAATTGATTGTGTGACAGGAAAATGGGTGATTTCACGACAGCAGGTGAGGTCGAATCTGTGACAGCTCATGAAGTTATTAACACTATTGGAAACAGGAAGGATTAAGATGACAAGAGGAGCGCATATGGAATACGTTTTGGGAATTGATCAGGGAGGGAGTAAAACCCACGCCGTTGTAGCGGACTTAGAGGGAAGAATCCTTGGAATGGGAAAAAGCTACGGAGCCTGTCATTCCAGCAGTAGTCTGGAATACGCTTTAAAGGCAATATTGGAGGCTTTCGAAGATGCACTTGGCAGCTGTCAGCTTTCCCTTGAGGATGTGACCACAGTAGTAGGTGGACTGACAGGAATTGATTGGGACTATGAGGTTGCTTTGCTGGAGAGCGGTATACAGAAGTATTTTCCAAAGGCTCAGATAAAGGTGGTAAATGACAGCATAATTGCTATGCGGGCGGCCACAAGAGAAAAGCGTTGCGGAATTTTGTGCGCTGGCTCAGGTCTTAACTGTGCTGTGCAAAGTGGTGACGCATGTTTTGCGTATGGATTTTATATCCCGGATGAATACCAAGGAGGATGGAGTCTTGGAAAAATGGCAGTGCAGGCGGTGTTTGATTCCCATATGGGACTGCTTCCGGAAACAGCACTGACCCAGAGGCTGCTTACACATTTTCAGGCGGAAACAGTGGACGAACTGCTTTTTATGCGGGTGAAGGGAAAAATCACAAGCGATGATTATTTAAAACTGCCTATGATAATAGAGGAAGAAGCCTGCGGCGGAGATGAAGTAGCAGCCGGTATCTGGAAGAATTATGGGAAAGTGATTGCAGGCTACTTGACGGCCCGTGCAAGGAAAATGGGTATTTGTGGAGAAAAGATGGACATTGTTTTATCGGGAAGCATTTTTAAATGCAAATTTCAGGAATTTCAGGCGAAGGTGAAAGAGGAAATCTTACGTGTAATTCCCGGCGCCAATGTGATAGAAGCCGTATTTGAGCCGGTAATGGGGGCAGTCGTCATGGGACTTCAAATTGTGTATGGAGAAATACCGGAGGAAATTTACAAAAATATGGAAGAAACAAGTAATAAATTTCCAATAAGAAGACTGACTTGCAATATCGGAAAGCATTAAATGAACTTATGTGTTTCACCTATTCATGTGGTTTCTGCTGCGTGAAGCGGCAGGATAAAAATACAATGATAAAAATATAAAAAAGAGAAGGAGAAAAAGTATGAAGTTGAAAAAGTTGTTAGGTCTTATACTGACAGGAGCAATGGTTTTGTCCATGGTTGGATGTGGGTCATCAGGCGGTGGAAGCAGTGCAGGCTCAGGCAATGCGACTGAACAGGAAACAGAAAATGAGCAGGAAGCGGAAGATACGCAGCAGAATGAGGATGAAAAGTCTCCTGGGGAGAGCGTGGCAGATTCAGGAGAAGAAATCAATTTGACCTTCTGGCATATCTGGCCGGATGCAGAGATGGGCGCTATCGTTGAAAGTTATGTAGAATTGTTTGAAGATGAGCATCCTAACGTACATATTGAATCTGTGGCAACACAGGAAGTGGAATATCAGAATAATAAACTGAAAGTAGCGGCAGCTACCGGCGCACAGGGAGACGTGTTTATGTGCTGGGGCGGCGGATACGCAAAGGCTTACGTAGATGCAGGCGTGGTTTTACCGCTGGATGATTTGATGGAGAAATATGGCACAAAGGACGAGCTCCTTGACGGAACCTTGACCTATGGAACCTATGACGGAAAAACCTATGGATTACCGTTAAAGCAGTGGGCAGGCGCACTGTTCTGCAACGAAGAATTATTTGAAGAATATAATGTTAAGATTCCGGAGACTTTTGATGAACTGCTGGAAGCGGTAAAGACTTTCCGGGCGGCAGGCGTAACCCCTATGGTGCTTGGCGCAAAGGAAGGATGGCACATTGGAATGATTCAAAATGCACTTGCTGTGCGCACAGAGGGTGCTGATTACATGAACCGTGCCCTTCAGGGAGAAGAAACATTAGACACAGAAGGAATCGTAAAATCTGCAGAGCTTTTGTGTGAGCTCAATGAGGCAGGTGCTTTCCCGGACGGAACATTGGGACTTGGTTCCGAGGAGTCACAGGAAGAATTTTATATGGGACTTATCCCTATGTACTTTGGCGGAAGCTGGGTTTCTTCAGGATGTGACAGCGAAGAAAACGAGATTCAGGGTCTTATTAAGGCAGTTCCCATGCCGGCAGTGGAAGGCGGAAAAGGTGGTATCAACAGTTTTTCAGGCGGCGCGATCGATATGATGATGATCAATGCAAATACAGCTAATCCGGACGTTGCCTATGAATTTGCAGTTGGAATTACAAAGTATATGTCTGAGGAAGCATATAAGATCGGTGACAGTCTGCCGGCGTGGAAGGTAGACGTAGATGAGTCGGAGGTTAGCCCTACACTTCGTCAGGTGGAGGAACTGATTAAAAATGCAGACGGTTATGTGCTTGCCTGGGATACATTCCTTGAGGGAGCGGCTATTGAAGCGCATTATGAACTGCTCCAGGGACTGATTGCAGGAACCACTTCACCGGAAGAATTTGCAGCAGGTATGCAGGCAGCCCAAGAGGAAGTAAAAGGAAGCGAAGCTGAATAACACCAGGGGATGAGATAGAGGCTGCTGCAAAAAATAGATGAGAAGGAATTTTGCCGCAGCCTCCTGTCTCTAAAATAGTCGTTAAAATAACGAATAAAATTTTCTAAATAGATTTAGTTAAATTTGTGCTTACGTGTAGAGTACTTTGTACACATAGCATGCTTTGCATGCATACAATTTGAGTGTTATTGGAAGCGTGGAGGATCAGTATGGAACGTGCGTTAAAGGATAAAAAAGCAATCTGTTTTTTTGTACTGCCAGCTCTTATATGGTTTTGTTTGATTGCGCTTTTGCCTGTTTTCCAATCCGCAGGCTATAGCCTTCTTGACTGGGACGGGATAGGGGACGCGAAATTGATTGGGGTTAGCAACTATGTGAAGATGTTTGGCGACCCGCTGTTTTTTAAGGCGGTGTGGAATTCTATTTTGCTGGCGGCGGCTTCTGTGTTTATTCAGCTTCCTATTTCTATGGTGCTTGCGCTGGTATTGGCAGGCGGAGTAAGGGGAGAGAATTTTTATCGCAATGCGTTTTTTGTGCCGGTTATTATATCCGGGACAATTATTGCCCATCTGTGGATGAAAATTTACCATCCCTCCTATGGCCTTTTAAACATAGGACTGGAGGCATTGGGACTTGCATCTCTTAAAAGAGAGTGGCTGGGAAGTGAAGGAACGGCTCTTGTGGCCTGCTTTGTGCCTATGGTGTGGCAGTACATAGGCTATCATATGCTTTTGTTTTACTCTGCTGCAAAGTCTATATCACCGGAGATTATCGAGGCGGCTCAGGTAGATGGAGCAACCAGATTCCAGACAGCATGGAGAGTTATTATACCTATGATTGTTCCCATGATCAAGGCCTGTGTTATTTTTGCGATTATAGGATCGCTTAAATCATTTGACCTGATTTACATTTTGACGAATGGAGGACCGGTGCATGCATCGGAGGTTCCGTCCCTTTTGATGTACAAGAAAATATTTATCAGCAATGAATATGGTTATGCCAGCGCGATTGCAATTTTCATTATTTTAGAGTGCTTGCTGTTTACCTTCATTGTGCAGAAGATATTTAACCATATACAAAAGGATTAGGAGGAGGAACCGGATGAAAAGAGAAAAAACAAAATTGAAAAAAACCGGACTGATTACCACCGTCCTTTTACTGATTGTCACAGCAATTCAGCTGTTTCCGCTTTACTGGATGTTCACCTTTTCCTTAAAAAGCAACAAGGAAATCTTTGGCGGTAACATCATTGGACTGCCGGAAAATTGGGAGTGGGATAATTATGTAAAGATATTTGACAAAGCGCATCTGGGCAGGTATTTATTTAACAGTGTAGTGGTTACAGGGTTTACAATCGTATTTACACTTATCTTGTCCGCAATGGCTACTTACGCAATTGTGCGGCTTAAATGGAAATTAAGCAATGCGGTGTATTTCATTTTTTTAACTGGCATGATGCTGTCGATTCATGCAGTGCTTTTGCCTTTATTTGTGAATATGAAGCCTTTGCTTGATACATATTGGGCGCTTATTATTCCTTATGTGGCGTTCGCCATGCCTACGGCTATCTTGCTGATGGTGGGTTCATTGGAGGCTTTGCCTAAGGAATTGGAGGAGGCGGCCTTTATTGATGGCGCTAATATTTACCGGGTATTCTGGCAGATTATCATGCCGCTGATGAAACCGATTTTATCTACTGTGGCGATTTTGACATTTTTGTCATCATGGAATGAAATGATGCTGGCCATTGCCTTTGTAAGCGGTGAGAAATATAAGACGATCACGGTGGGCGTCAATGATATGGTGGGAAAATATTCCACAAAATGGGGATTAATCGGAGCGGGCCTTACGATTGCAACCATCCCAACGCTGGTACTCTATGTTTTTTTGAGTAAAAATATTCAAAAGAGTCTGGCAATGGGAGCGGTAAAAGGTTAGAGTGTTTTTCGAGCGTATTCCAGGAGAAAGACTAAGCCATCTTTTAAAGATGAAAAATTTCTAAGACATAAAATAGGCCGCCAGTTGCGGTATGGAGGTTGATGATGAAAGGTATTTGTAATTGTCCTAATGTACCCTGCAAATATAGAAATAATTGTGTGGCATGTATCGCCCACAGCAAGGAAGAAGGAACTTTGTGCAATTGTATGGAGGAGACAGCCATAAAATTAGGTGCATCGCTTCCGGTCAGGTTTCCCGACACAGAGATTCTGCCGGATAATGAGGGAATGTCCGCTCGGTGCGCAGAGCTGGTGAAGGAATGTCTTTTACAGAAGCCGGATGCACTGCTCTGTTTCCCGGCAGGAAGTACGGTGATTAGGACCTGCGAAATTTTAAAGGAGATGCAGGATAAAGGGGAAATTGATTTTTCGCAGGCAGACTTTGTGGCATTGGATGAATGGCTGGATTTAGAAGACGAGAGTGAAAATTGCACGAATTTTTTAAGAAAGCATCTGTACAATCCGCTTGGTATCCGGCCGGAAAAAATGCATTTGTTTGATATCCACGCGGAGGATTTTGAGAAGGAATGTGCGAGAATGGATGAAATTATTTTTAAGCATGGCGGAATAGATCTTATGCTGTTAGGGCTTGGGATGAACGGACATCTGGGGCTGAATGAGCCAGGAGGAAATTTCGAAGACTACGCAAAGGTAGTGGAGCTCTCTGAGACGACTATGCATGTGGGACAGAAATATTTTTCCGGCCCCGTGAAGCTGACCAGAGGAATTACGTTAGGCGTGCATCATATGTTTGAAGCAAAGCAGGTAATCCTGCAGGTTTGTGGAACCGCCAAAAAGGACATTGTGGAACGAATGTATAAGAGCAGGCCTACAGATGAAATTCCCGGAACGGTATTAAAGCTTCTGCCAGGAGGAAAGGTGGTACTGGATGAGGCAGCAGCAGAGAAAGTAAAAGATTTGATTTTTCATAAGGAATAAATCAAACTTAAGTTAGCAGGATGATAGAAATTGTGCCAGAATGATAGATTTCACAGCTTGTGACGGATAATATATGCTCTAAATATTTTCTTAATCCCATGATGAAAGAAGGATATTTAGGGCGTATTTTGCATTGTTATTTTTAGGAATTTTGTATTATAATGAAAAAATGATAAAGGAGCAGATTGGCATGTATACATTTTGAGTGTTACCGGCAAGAATGGAGGATTAGGATGAAAGCAATGAGTTATGAAGAAAAGTACAAGATGATGGTAGAGACGCCTGTCAGCCGCCTGATACCAAGACTGGCAGTACCAACGATTATCAGTATGCTGATATCTTCTATATATAATATGGCGGACACTTTTTTTGTGAGCCAGCTAAGCACAAGCGCTTCCGGTGCGGTAGGTGTGAACTTTTCTCTGATGGCTATGATCCAGGCCATTGGTTTTACACTTGGTATGGGAAGTGGAAATTATATGTCTAGAATGCTTGGCGCCAGAGAGCAGGAAAAGGCCCAAAGAGCTTGCTCAACGGCGGTGTACACGGCTTTTGCTTTTGGGCTTGCCCTGGCTGTTTTGGGCATTTCTAATATTGACAGACTGGTTCGGGTTTTAGGGGCAACGGAAACCATTGCTCCTTACGCTAAGGACTATGGCAGGTACATATTGATTGCAGCGCCCTATATGACGGTTTCCTTTGTATTTAACAATCATCTCCGTTCACAGGGAAATGCGACTCTTTCCATGATAGGTATTACAACGGGAGGCGTGCTCAATGTTATTTTGGACCCTGTTTTGATTTTTGGATTTGAAATGGGAATTTCCGGGGCGGCTATTGCCACAATTTTTAGCCAGTTCGTGAGCTTTATGATTTTGTTGGTTTTGGTAGTCCGCTCAAAAAATGTATTAAAGCCGTTGCCGGGCTATTTTACTTTTCAGGGCTGGGTATACAAAGAAATTCTCTCTGCTGGTCTACCCACTTTAGGGCGGCAGGGTTTGGCCAGCGTGGCCTCTGTGCTTCTGAATGTGGCATCTTCCGGGTTTGGAGATGCGGCAGTGGCGGCGATGTCCATTGTTACAAGAATCATGATGTTTATCAATTCGGCTTTGATTGGCTTTGGCCAGGGCTTCCAGCCGGTATGTGGATTTAATTTCGGAGCAAAGCGGTACGACAGGGTTCTGGAATCATACTTTTTTTGCCGGCGTGTAGCCCTTGTATTTTTGCTGGTTATGGGCGTGGTCATGTTTGCTGTTTCCACGCCGATTATGCGTTTGTTCAGAAAGGAGGACGCAGAGGTAATCCGCATCGGAGCACTGGCACTGAAAATGCAATGCTGCCTGCTTCCCTTTCAGGCACATGTGATAATTGGAAATATGTTGACCCAATCTATTGGTTACAGCTTTCGGGCAACACTGACTGCCATCAGCAAGCAGGGACTGTTTTTTATCCCGGCGATTTTGCTCTTGCCAAAGCTTTTTGGGGTGAGAGGACTTCAACTGGCTCAGCCGATAGCGGATGGACTTACCTTTATCTTGACGCAGGTGATTGTTGTGATGGTGGTAAAGGAGCTTCGAGAGATGGCGGAGAAAGAGAAAAAAGCAGGTAAAGTGATAGAAGCTGAGAAAGAAACAAAAGCAACGGTGTAACACAAGATACAAACGATTAGAAAAATTTTCAGGACAGAAACAGGAAAAGGCATCTGCAGGACAATGCTTGGGATGGAAGCTGATTTGGCAGCTCCCAAATATACCTGATTTTTCAAATTCGGTTTTTCAATCCCCATTCGCACATCTCATCTAAAATGGGAATCAGCGATTTTCCACGCTCTGTAAGAGAATATTCCACCTTGGGAGGAATCTGCGGGTATTCTTTCCGATGGACAAGCTGGTCAGCCTCCAATTCCTTCAAGGTGGAACTCAAGGTCTTATAAGAAATATTTCCAATATATTTTTTCATTTCATTAAAGCGGACGACTTTAAATTCCATCAAAGTATAAAGAATGGTCATTTTATATTTCCCATTAATTAAAGATAAAGTATAGCTGAAACCGGTATCGTTCAGACATTCGGTAGAAATGCAGCGTTCTCCCATAGGAATCCCCCTTTTTGTCAGTAGTATGTTGAAAAACTTTTATTTTTTAATATACTTTTTTATGTAAGTATAAGATTTTATACAAGTATCATACTTAAATAAGTGTATTTGTTTTTAAACTTATATTTGCTAAAATTATAATATAATTTAATCTGAAAGTCAATATTACGGTCAAGCACAAGCCAGGCAGCAGTAACAGAAAAATTTGAGTGGCCGGATTCAGTAACAGTTTGGCTGAAGGCAGAGCCGTTATTTGCATTCTGATATAAACACATATAGGAATACACAGTTTGTTCATTTTATGGTATACTAAATATAATAGTCGGACCAGGCTGGAGCGTTACTATTAAAATAAATACATTAGCCGTATTTGCGGCATGTAGGGGTGTACCAATGAAAAAGCAGAGTGGAAAGATCAAAGCAGACGGAAAGCGAAAAGAAGGGGCGAAAGGAAAGAAACGGGGCAGAGGGAAAAAATATATTTTGATTTTGTCAGCAGGGATCATTGTGCCTGTTCTGTGCTTGTTTGTAATCTATTTGGCAGGGGTGAGTTATTACCGGAACCGGTTTTTAAACGGCACAGTGATTGACCATGTGGATGTATCGGGCATGACGATTCCGGAACTGGAGGAACAGATTCAAAATTATGCGCTCCGGGTGATAGAGCGTCAGGCGGACGGTACAACCTTAGAGGAGGAAATACGGGGAAGTGAGATTGGAATTTCTTATGGATCCACAGAACCATTGCAGGTCATTTTGCAGGCGCAAAATACCTACCTGTGGTTTTTGAAGCAGGACGCCTCCTATGAAACAGAGGCCTTTCCTTTTTACGATGAGGCGGCATTATTAGAAAGAATCGGTGCACTGCGAGGGTTTCAAAAGGAGTTCATCAAAGAGTCGGCGGATGCGTACATAGCGGATTATGTGGAGGGGAGCGGATTTGAACTGGTAGCCGAAAGCCAGGGAAATCGTTTGAACCGTGATAAGACCGTAGAGGTGCTAAAAGCAGCGGTAGATGGGATGGAAGAACAGGTGGATTTCGATCAGGCCGGCTGCTATGAAGAACCGGAGATCACGCTGGAAGATGCAAAGCTTCAGGAAACTTATGCAAAGCTTCAGAACTATGTGAATGTTGTGATTACCTATACTTTTGGAATGGAAAAGGAAGTTTTGGACGGAGATACCATAGTAAGCTGGATTGGGGTAGATGGAGATAAGGTGACCTTTGACCGGACTTTGGCGGAGGGATATGTGGCATCTTTGCGGAAAAAGTATGACACCATTTTCCGTCCGCGAAAATTCCTGACCAGCTATGGAGAGGAAGTGACGATTGACTTGGGAGATTATGGCTGGTGGATGAATACCGAACAGGAGACGGAAGAACTGATCGGGATGCTGGAGCGCGGAGAAAGCGGAGAGCGGGTTCCGGTCTATAGACAGAAGGCGGCTTCCTATGAAACGCCGGACTATGGGGATTCCTATGTGGAAATTAATCTGACGGCCCAGCATTTGTTTTTATATCAAAATGGAGTGTGTGTCCTTGAGTCCGATTTCGTATCGGGTAATCCTTCTAAAGGAAACGGAACGCCCACAGGAATCTATGGAATCACTTATAAGGAGAGGAACGCCACATTAAAGGGAGAAAATTACAGGACGCCGGTTTCCTATTGGATGCCCTTTAATAATAACGTAGGGATGCATGATGCTACATGGAGAAGTGAATTTGGCGGTAATATTTATCAGACCAATGGTTCCCATGGCTGTATCAATCTGCCCTATTCCATTGCAGAGCAAATTTATCATTGTGTGGAGAAAGATACGCCGGTCATTTGTTATCAGCTGCCCGGAACGGAGCAGGCACCGCCGGCGGAGGAAACGGTAGAGCCGCAGGGCGCGGAGCCAGGAGCGGAGATGGAAACACCAGATAGCACTATGGCGGATCCGGCGGCAGAAGCAGGGGAAACGGAATGAAATCTAAGAATATTCGAACGCGGAAAGAGAGAAAAGAATTTATGGGAATGAAGGATGGAAAAAGCAACGTTAATGAGCAGATATTGGCCTTTGACCGGGTACTGCCTTTTGAGGGGCAGGTAGAGGCGGTGGCCTTAAAGGAGGATGGCTCCTACTGCCTTCAATTTAGCGCACCGGATGCGAAAAGGGTGGCGGTTCTTATAGATGAAAAAGAGTATCCCTGTGCCAAGAATCAGGATGGGGTATGGGAAATGGATTACCCTTCCCGAAAAGGCATCCAGTATGTACAGCTTCTTGTGGACGGAACAGAATTTTTGACGCCTATGCTGCCCATCACTTATGGTTATAGCAGACCCTATAACTATGTGGCGCTGCCTAAACCGGAGGAGAGCTTTTACCAGATTAAGGATGTGCCTCATGGCAGTGTGAGAAGGGAGTTTTTCTTTTCAGAAGTTACAGGGGAATGGGAGAGCTGCATTGTTTATACGCCTTATATTTACGAGAAGGAAACGGAGCGGGTATTCCCTGTGCTTTACTTACAGCATGGGCATGGAGAAAATGAGATAGGTTGGACCAACTCAGGAAAGATGCATTTTATTTTGGATAATCTGATAGCGGAAGGAAGGGCCGTCCCCTTTGTGGTGGTTATGTGCAATGGCATGGTGCAGACCGTGGAAAATGGAAAACGGATGGTAAATTTCCGTTTGCTGGAAAAGGAGCTGTTCCAGGACGTGATGCCTTTTGTGGAACAGAAATTCCGCGTGGGAAAGACGAAGGAGATGCGGGCTATGGCGGGATTGTCTATGGGTTCTATGCAGACCAGTATGATAGGACTCACACATCCGGATTGTTTCTGTGCTTTAGGGATATTCAGCGGTTTTATGAGGGATATTATATCAGGCGGCGAGATGGATATGAGCCATGGGGAACCCAGCAGAAATTCTCATCTGGCGCTTTTAGAGAATAAAGAAGAATTTGTAAGACAGTATCCCATCTGTTTCCGCGCCATGGGTACAGAGGATCCCTATTGGGAGCATTTTGCGGCGGATGATGAAATGCTTAAGCAAAAACAGATTCCCCATATCCGAAAAGAATATCCGGGCGCCCATGACTGGAATGTTTGGAGAATGTGTATTTACGATTTTGCACAGTTGATTTTTCAGGAATAAAAGGGGACGTTTGGATGGATGACTTTGAAAATATGTGGGATTTTGAAGTAAAAGAAGATGTTTAGTTTAACCACGCAAACCGTGTGCATCCAATCATGCAGAAAAGAGTACAAAAAATTTTGGAAGAGTTATCCGGTGACAGTAATTTAAAAAAGATAGTATTATATGGGAACTCTTTGGAATTTAGTTGTAACAGCAACAGTGATATTGATTTGTATATTGAAAAATTCAATAAAAATTTACCTCTGGAAAAGGAGCCGGTGATTGATTGTGAGGTAGATATTATCACAAACCTTAACCACAAAAGCCGGCTGTATGAGGAAATTGACAGAACAGGTTTACGGCTGTATGAGAGTAAGGATTCAGGTTGCAGGAACTGTAAGGTGCGAAAAAGGAAATAGAAAATGTGTGATGTGAGACTGTTTAAAAGTGCATATATGGATTATCAGGTTGCCAGGACAATCTATCAAACGCAGCATAACGATGAGATGTTTTTTAACAGTGCCGCATATCATTTGCAGCAAAGTGTTGAAAAAATTATAAAAGGAGTTCTTGAGTGTGTTGGGGTTACAGTTCCGAATACACATAGGATTCCAAGCGAATCCAAACGCTGCCTGAGGATGTTTCAGGCTGAATAGGAGAGGCGATATATGCGAAAAAGGAGTTTTTTTGCGCTTATGATAGGAGCGTTATGTCTGCTTGGGGGATGTGGCTTAAAGGCGCGGCTGCCCGAGCATCCTATTGTATATGAGCAGGGGATAAATGAGGAAGAAGGATACGCATATTTATTCTATGGGGACAAAGTCTTTGTCCCTTATTGTGCATATGAAAGTGAAGATGCAGGCAGTTGCATTGGGTATTGTGATATTCCTGCGGATGCATATTCGGATGGGGCAAGAGTATATATTTTTGAATTGAAAGGGTATTCTTCGGAGGAATGGATTATTGAGTCTTTGGAACAAAACAACTGTAACGAAGGAATGATTTTGCGGGAAGTCAATGTGACGGAGGCTCCAGACGGACTTGTGTCGGATTATGGGTGGAATAGGTTCTGACAAAGAGAAGGTATGGGAGAGAAATGTTTGGAAAAAAGAAAAAGACAGCAGTGGTGGAGTATGATAAAGAAAACTGGAAACCTGTGCTAAAATGCAGTATTTGTAACGGAGAGCAGGTGGCAGGCTTTCAAAATATTCATACCGGTGAATTTAGGGAGGAAATCCTGATAAAGGGCGTGCGGGAACTGGAGGCTTTTCAGGAAAAGTATGGGATTGCACAGATAAGGAAAATATATTAGAATGTTTGCGAAGTATTTGCAACACAGGAGTGGATTTCTTATTGCGTTTAGAAAGGGATTCACTTCTTTTCACACATTGGCCATAGGGCGCTTAGAAAAAACAAATATTCCAAGCTGTTTATTGGCTAATCTGCGAAAAGCAACAGGGATTCCGCAAAGGGACGTGAAATATGGCTTTTTGGCCTGTCCACATCTCTGACTGGCGCTATGATACTTCTAATCAAATCCTTCCCACAGCTGGTGGGAGATAAACGTTTTAAAGAGCGGATGCTGTTTGCTCCCAGCGCAAAAAGAAGTATCAATTTTTATGATGAATACGTGGAAGTAAAGGGAAAATTCAGTCAAAAACTTCCCTACAAAGAGCTGAAACGGACAGGACAGACACGCAGCTTGTATCTTCTTTTTTTCACAGAAAGAAGAATTGTGATTCTCCACAAGGCAGGCTTTCGCAAGGGTACCCTGGCTGAATTGAAGGAGTTTATCAAGGAACATAGACCGTTTCAATCGAAAATCTACGGAATAATCCGGTATCTTCCGGCTGTAATGGCCTTTGTGCTGTTTGTATCAATTTTTTGGTCGGAATTTTAGCTTGCTGTGAACGGGGCTGTAAAAGCAGGGAGGAAAGTTCTTTCAGTGGTGAAAATCTTACAACGCAAAAGCGCCTGCGTACCGCATGCAGGTTTACTGGTGGGAAATGCAGAAGGATAAAAAGCAAAAGGGCGATGGTTTGTGCTGCGGGAAGACGAAAACGGGAAAGTGTATAAAAAATGGATAGATTGCAATATTTTTTATATCATATATCAATTTATGATATTTTAAACATATTACCTTATATAGGATTGGCATATTTTATAATCAGGCGTTTTATTTTGCATAAATCACCGATTCCCTCCGGTGCCTTTGGTAAGGTGTCAAAGGAGCTTTTGCAGAAGTGTGTAGTACTTTTAAAAAAGAGAGAAAAGCGTGAGTACGAGGCGTATACTGTACCCGATGATATTCTTAGGGCTCTTAAGGAAAATATAAGGGATGAGGAAAACTTGAAGGCGCTTTTGTGCAGTATCTGCGGGCATCTGGGCATCAACGGGGATTTTATTAAACTGGTGGTGATAGACGAGCTTATGACAGACTGGGCAGGGCAGATTTCCACGGACCTTGCTTTTACCACCATCCGCCTGGATTTAAGGGCGCGGTATACGTTGGACACGGTAATTGCCATATTGGCCCATGAGGCAATCCACCTTCATTTATATTATGAAGGAATCCATCTTAAGGATACGTGGGAAAATGAAGTATTAACGGATACGGCTGCGGTATACTGTGGCTTTGGAGAATATATTTACAGAGGGTATGCGGTGACCCAGGGGGATTTTGCTTTGTCTTATAATAAAGTAGGATATATCAGGCAGGAGGATGTAAGGTATATTCAGGAGCTGATGGCCATGGCCTCGGCCTGAAAACAAACCAGGTCTTATCCTGGCATCCAATGATTTACTCCATATTATCCATATCTGCTCATTGTGCAGACGGTCAATAGAGGCAATGGAAGGCAGGAAACATCGGTAAAATGACCGGACATCTGCCCTTGCTGCGTTTTTTTCTAAATTTGTCTCCAAATATGGGCGGTTTTATGGTAGAATAATCAAGGTGGTTTGAAAACTCTCGGATGTATATCAAACGATCCGGGGATGGTACAGAAGATAACCCAAGGATTGAGCGAAGATACAAAAAGAAAAATGATAGAAGAAAATTGCATTCCAGCTTCAAAGCGTACATCTGTTGTAATGAGAGTGAAAGATAAGAAGGCACCGATGCGTTCGGGAGATAAGGCAAAGGGGAATAGAATTCGTGTGAAAAATAAATTTTTCACACAACAAATTTATGATTTCGCCCAAATTTGAGGGCATTGGCAAGAATGGGGGATTAATATATTTATTAAGGGTGTTATCGCATATAATACAATGTAGCTAAGCATATCTCAATTGTATTTATTTCCGCGAGCAATGCGCCAAGCGGCTGCAAAGCAGACATTTGGAGAATGCCGCGAGAGCCAATACCCGGCGGATTTGTTTATTGATGGCAGTACCGAAAGCCGCGTTTGCGGTATGCAGGAGGTATCAAAATGAGAATAGGAATGGGTTATGACGTACACAGACTGGTGGAAGGAAGGGCTTTGATCCTTGGAGGAGTGGAGATCCCTTATGAAAAAGGGCTTCTGGGCCATTCGGATGCGGATGTGCTTTTGCATGCGGTTATGGATGCACTTTTAGGGGCGGCGGCCCTGGGGGATATTGGCAAGCATTTTCCGGATACCGATCCTGCGTACAAAGGAATTTCTTCTATTAAACTACTCGCGCATGTGGGAAGGCTTTTGGAAGAAAATTTATTTTTGATAGAAAATATTGACGCAACGATTATTGCCCAGGCGCCTAAAATGCGTCCCCATATTGATGCTATGAGGGAAAATATTGCAAAAGCCCTTGGCATTACCATAGACCAGGTCAGTATTAAGGCCACCACCGAGGAAGGACTTGGTTTTACCGGGACGGGGGAGGGAATATCCTCGCAGGCAATCTGCCTTTTGACAAGTCCTGTGAATCTGGGATGTGAGGATGTGACGACAAGAGGATGCGAAGGATGTAAGGGATGCCCTGCACAAAATGCGAAAGAAGTCAAAATGGACCAAAACACTTTGACCCAAATCATTGAAGAACAAACCAAAAGGGCTTTATGGGAAGTAAAAAATGTGGTTGACTGTGTTCCTGATGAATTGTGGAACAAGGAATATTGTAAGATGCCCTGCTGGAAACATATCTATCATATGCTGCATTCTCTGGATTTATGGTATATGAATCCGCGGGATAAGAACTTTCATGAACCCGTTATCCATGAAAAAGATTTGAATAACTTAGATGTTGTTTCCCAAAAAGTTCTCTCAAGAAAAGAGATAGAGCAGTATTTCACCTGTATTGAAAAGAAAATACAGATGTATCTTTCCGGCTTGATAGATGCCCAGCTCTTAGAATATCCTCCGGAATGCGAGTACTGCAAATTCACTTTGATTTTAGCCCAAATGCGGCATTTACACAGTCATATGGGAATGATTATGGGATTTATAATAGATGATACGGGCTTATGGCCAAGAGTCTTAGGACTGGAAAACTCTTTTCCTGATGGAAAATATGATAAATATTTTTAAGAATTTGTTTTGGGTAAATGGCTTTTTGATTGAAGTCGTTTGCGAGCCGTGATAGAATGGATTCGTGAAATTTACATGGGAGGGAAAATATGCGAAAAAACTGCCTTGCTGCCGCTGCGCCTGTTGTAAAATGGGTTGGTGGTAAACGGCAACTCTTAGATGATTTAATGCCTTTGTTTCCAAAACATATTCCTTCTTATTGCGAACCATTCTTAGGTGGAGGCGCCGTTTTGTTTCAATTGCAGCCCAACATCGCATATGTGAATGATATCAATTCAGAACTTATCCAGATGTACGAGGTTATCAGAGATGAGGTGGATGAGCTTATTACGATTTTAGGTGAACATCCAAACGAGGAAGAACATTTTTATAGTGTTCGTGATTGGGATAGGGATAAAAAGAAGTATGAGAAGCTTACCAAAGTGCAGAGGGCAGCACGTGTGATTTATTTGAATAAGACATGTTATAATGGCCTTTTTAGAGTCAATAATGCCGGAGAGTTTAATACCCCTTTTGGACACTACAAAAACCCTAATATTGTGAATGCACCCACACTAAAGGCTGTTAGCGCTTATTTCCAAAAGGCACAATTAACTTTTAGCAGTGTTGATTATGCGGAAGTACTTGCTGATGTGAAAAAAGGAACATTTGTTTATTTGGATCCTCCATACGATCCTGTTTCTGACACAGCTAATTTTACCGGTTATGCCAAAGGTGGTTTCGACCATTCAGAGCAAATCCGTTTACGGAAATGCTGTGATGAGCTAAACCGGCGAGGGATCAAATTTATGCTTTCTAATTCTGCAACAGATTTTATTAAAAAACAGTATGAGGCTTACAATATTACGATTGTAAAAGCAAAGCGCGCGATTAATTCTAATGGGGCAAAGAGAGGACAAGTTGATGAAGTGGTGGTAAGAAATTATGAGTGAACAAATAAAGAGCCAAAATGACAGGGCATGGGAAATTTTATTTGAAAAGTATGATATTTTGTCCCGTATCGAATCAGATGGGAAATTTTTCGTTTCGGCATCTCAAATAAAAGAATATCGTGAGCCCCGATTAATGGCGAAGTTTGATCACAATATCAATTTGCCGCAGATTTTTGCTAAGAATAGTCTTGCCATTTTGCCAGTCTCCCGTGGAGATTATGTGATTTCTCATTTTAAAGCATACCAGCCTTTTGAAGTGTTAAACAAATCTATTATACAAGTTTCCCTACCGGCAAATCTTCAGAGTCTTGATGCAAACAATATTCCAAGTGAGGCAATCGCCATAAACTGTGCGCTGGCTTCGGGTATGCTTGCAGATTTCTTAGAGGAAGACGTACTTTATCCTACGGTGTCAGGCCGTATGGGGTCAGGACAGTTTGATTTTAATATTGAAAATACGCTCACGAAAACTCCAATGGCAGTTTCGGTGCATCATTCTCAAATTGAAATAGACGCTGCCTTTGAGGGGCTGCATAGTCTTTCGCTGCTTGAAGCGAAGCGGGATTTGGCGGAGGATTTTCTTGTGCGGCAATTGTACTATCCGTATCGGGTGTGGAGCAATCGTGTAACAAAGAAAGTGAGACCTGTTTTTCTTGTTTATTCAAACGGAATCTTCAGCTTGTATGAGTATGAATTTCAAAATCCTGATTTTTATCATTCGCTTGTGCTTATAAAGCACAAAAATTATTCCATTGAAGATACGCTGATAACACTTTCAGACTTGCAAGAAGTTGCTTTTCGTACCCAAACGGTTCCGGAACCTAATATTTCTTTCCCCCAGGCCAATCGATTTGAACGGGTTATTAATCTTTGTGAACTATTAAATGCACAGGAATTGAGCCGTGAACAAGTCACAGAAGAATATGCTTTCGATATCAGACAAACAAATTATTATACAGATGCCGCAAGGTACTTGGGATTATTGGAAAAGCATTATAGAGATGGGCGTAAGCCGGTGTATTCCTTAAGTGCATGCGGTAAACGCATCATGAATTTAAATTATAAACAAAGACAGCTGGCCCTTTGTGAAATTATTTTAAGACATCAGGCATTCAAAGAAACTTTCAATCTCTGTATGAAAACAGGCTTAATACCGGATACGCCAACGATAGTTGGGATTATGCAGAAATCCGATCTTTACAAAGTAGAGAGTATGAGTACATATGTGCGGCGTTCTTCAACAATCAGCGGCTGGATAAATTGGATGATTGGATTAATAGAGGAGTAAACAAGTAACTAAAATACATGTTTGCTCAATTATCAGGTTGACAAAATCAAAACTTTTGAATATGCTGATATAGTAAAAAGAATTTCCGGCGAATCAGAGCAGGATTATAAAGGGAAAATGCCAGGAACGGAAAGAGTACATTATCATAGCGATATGCACAGAGAGGGAATGTTATCAGCTGAAAGCATTCCTGCATAAGGGTAATGGAAGTGCATCCGGGAGCAGGCCTTGTGAAGGAGAGGGCTTTGAGAACCCTTAGTAGCAAGACACGTATTCACACGTTACGTGCAATGAGTGGAGATACGAAAAGTATCTCTAAATAGAGTGGAACCGCGGATAACTTCGTCTCTAGCAGAGAGAAGTTATCTTTTTTTTACAATAAGTTGTCTCGCGGAGCGTGACAGCATTTGTTGCGATAAGCCAGCTCGCGGAGCGTGACAGCGTTTGCTTCGATAAGCCAGCTCGCGGAGCGTGATAGCGTTTGTTGCGGTAAGCCGGCCCGTAAAGCACGACAGCGTTTGTTGACATAAGATTAGTTCGCAGCGTGTCCCGGATGCTGTGCGATAAGCCGGCCTGCGGAGCGGATTCAGTCTCGATAAATGCCCTGAAACCGGAATAAAGGAGTAATTTAAGTGGGATTTATAAAAAGAATAAAGGAAGAAATTGCAGTGATCAGGCAGCGGGACCCGGCAATTCATTCCGCCATGGAGGTATTTCTCTACCCCAGCTTTAAGGTGATGCTTCATTACCGTATTGCCCATAAACTGTATCTGAAAAAGCATTATTTTTTGGCAAGATGGGTCTCCCAGCGGGGCGTTCGGAAAACCGGAATTGAAATCCATCCCGGCGCGGAAATTGGAAAAGGGTTCTTTATTGACCACGGAAATGGTGTTATTATTGGAGAGACCACAATGATAGGCGACAATGTAACCCTGTATCAGGGCGTAACCTTAGGAGGAACCGGCAAAGAACAGGGAAAGCGTCACCCTACCGTTGGAAATAATGTGATGATCAGCGCCGGCGCCAAGGTTTTAGGCTCCTTTACCATAGGGGACAATTCCAAAATAGGAGCAGGAAGCGTTGTGCTTGAGGAGGTACCGCCTAATTCAACGGTGGTAGGCGTACCGGGCAGGGTGGTGAAGCGGGACAATCACGCCCTCCCTCAGGAGGAGCTTGACCAGGTGAACCTGCCGGATCCGGTCAAGGAGGATTTAAGCAGTTTGCACCATGCAAATGCGGAGCTCACCAATCGGATCATTGATTTGGAAAGAGAGCTCAGAGTACTAAAGAAGCAGGAAAAATCAGACATTGGAGGATGAGAATGAAAATTTATAACACACTAACCAAGCGAAAAGAAGAATTTGTACCTTTAGAGGAAGGCAAAGTAAAGATGTATGTGTGCGGTCCCACCGTATACAATTTGATCCATATCGGAAACGCCCGTCCCATGATTGTGTTTGACACGGCAAGAAGGTATATGGAGCACAGAGGATATGAGGTAAACTTTGTGTCAAACTTTACCGATGTAGATGATAAGATCATCAAAAAAGCGATTGAAGAAGGGGTGGACGCCTCCGTTATTTCGGAGCGCTACATCGCGGAGTGCAAGAAGGATATGCAGGCCATGAATGTAAAGCCGGCAACCACTCATCCCAAGGCAACCGAGGAAATTGACGGTATGCTGGATATGATAAACAAATTGATGGAAAAAGGGTATGCTTATGCGGCGGAAGACGGAACGGTTTATTTCCGGACCAGAAGCTTTAAAGGGTACGGCAAACTGTCCCACAAGAATTTAGACGATTTGCAGGGCGGAAACCGTTCTCTTTTAGTGACAGGGGAAGACCAGAAAGAAGATCCCCTTGACTTTGTGCTCTGGAAACCCAAAAAGGAAGGAGAGCCTTATTGGGAGTCTCCCTGGTGCAAAGGCCGTCCCGGATGGCATATCGAGTGCTCTGTGATGAGCAAAAAATACCTGGGAGATGAGATTGATATTCATGCAGGCGGCGAGGACCTGATTTTCCCTCATCATGAAAATGAAATCGCCCAGTCAGAGGCTGCCAATGGAAAGCCCTTTTCAAAATACTGGATGCACAACGGCTTTTTAAATATCGACAACAAAAAGATGTCCAAATCCCTGGGGAATTTCTTCACGGTGCGGGATATCAGCGAAAAGTACGATTTGCAGGTGCTTCGGTTTTTCATGCTCTCGGCTCATTACAGAAGCCCCTTAAATTTCAGCGCCGAGCTGATGGAGGCGGCGCAAAACGGGTATGACAGAATTGTGACTAGTGTCAGCAATTTAAACTATTTGCTTGAAAATGCGGTATCTGATACAATGAGTGAAGAAGAAAGGAAACTTGCCGGGGAGGCAAAGGGCTACATCGACAAATTTGATCAGGCGATGGATGACGATTTTAACACAGCGGATGCGATTGCTGCAATCTTTGAGCTGGTCAAGTTTGCAAATACCCATGCAAATGCAGAGTGCAGCAAGGAATTTCTTAAGGCGCTTAAAGATGAAATCGTGATGCTCTCCGATATTTGCGGTCTGATTGTGGAGAAAAAGCAGGAAATGCTGGCGCAGGACATAGAGGCTATGATAGAAGAACGTCAGGCGGCAAGAAAGGCCAAAAATTTCCAAAGAGCGGATGAAATCAGGAATGAGCTTTTAAGCAAGGGTATTATTTTGGAGGATACCCGAGAAGGGGTTAAATGGAAGAAAGCGTAAGTTTATTAACGTTGATCAAAAAGAGCTTTGGGCTAAAAGAGGTGGATATCAGGACATATTCACCTCTTACGCTTGCATATATTGGAGATGCGGTTTATGATTTGGTTTTTAGGACAGCGGTGGTACAGAAGGGAAACACTTCGGCCAACAGACTGCACAATCGGACCATTCAGTATGTGAAGGCGCCTGCCCAGGCGGTCATGGCAGAAGTTCTTATGGAAGAATTTACGCCGGAGGAATTTGCCGTGTATAAAAGAGGAAAAAATGCAAAGCCTTATACTATGGCAAAAAATGCTACCATGACAGAGTACAAAAAGGCTACCGGCTTAGAGGCACTGGTGGGCTATCTTTACTTGACAGATCAGATGGACAGAGTACTTGAATTAATTCAAATAGGTTTACATAAGATTAAGCCGGCGCCGGGTGGTCCGTCATGAGAATGAACTGTAATGATTCGGCACGTGCAATCACACAGACTTTGTATCTGCCGGAGAAAATTGCGGGCGTGGGTGGAGGAAAAATAAGTGGAAGAAAGAAAGCAAGAAGATAACGGCTTCATGGAAACATTTACCATAGAAGGAAGAAATGCGGTCATAGAAGCATTTCGCGCAGGGCGGCCTATTGACAGGGTTTATCTATTGGACGGCTGTCAGGATGGCCCGATTATGACCATAAGGCGGGAAGCAAAAAAGCAGGACGTGCCGATAAAATATGTGGCGAAGGAGCGCCTTGACCAGATGTCAGAGACGGGAAAGCATCAGGGCGTGATTGCCAGTGCCGCAGCATATGGCTATGCGGAGCTTGAGGATATTCTGCGGCGGGCACAGGAAAAGGACGAGCCCCCCTTTTTGATTCTTTTAGATAATATTGAGGACCCGCATAATCTGGGGGCAATCATAAGAACCGCTAATTTAGCGGGCGCACATGGCGTTGTCATACCCAAAAACCGTGCGGTGGGACTGACCGCCGTGGTGGCGAGAACCTCTGCAGGCGCTTTAAACTATACGCCGGTTGCCAGAGTTACAAACCTTGCTAAAACCATTGAGGAATTAAAGGAAAAAGGACTTTGGTTTGTATGCGCGGACATGGACGGTACCAGAATGTACGATTTAAATTTAAAGGGCCCCATTGGACTGGTGATTGGCAGCGAGGGGGAAGGCGTAGGAAGGCTGGTAAAGGAAAAGTGCGATATGGTGGCGGCTATCCCCATGAAGGGAGATATTGATTCCCTGAACGCCTCTGTGGCAGCAGGGGTGATGGCCTACGAAATTCTCAGACAAAGATTAGATAGTTAGGATTATGATGGAAAAGGTTAATAAATTTTTACTCATGGTAATTACCATGGTGGTTATTATGATAACTGCTGTGGGAATTGACAAGGGAACACAGTTTTATAATAGCAGAAAATGGGAAAAAGAGCGGATAGAGCGGTACAGGCAGTCCTATGCGGATGCAGCCGATATGCAGATGACAATCAGCCAGTTATCGGAGGATCCGGCAGCGATTGAAGCATTTATTGAGGAAAACAGGGCTTATTTTGACGAAGTGCTGGATGTGGATTTGTATGAAGCCGGCCTTTTTGACGGGGAAGTGCAAGAGGCAGCTTCTTTCAATGAAATGCAGGAAAATCTGCCTGGGAATGAGACGGAAAATGAGACCGGAGATGCCGCAGCGGATGTATGGGGCAGCGGCATGGAAGGCGGCCTTGAAAATGGACATGGAAGTGTGTCGGACAATGAAATTGGGGATGTATCGGAAAATGCCTTGCAGGACGTATCGGATAATGCTCTGCAGGATGTATCCGCCAATATGGCAGGAGAAGTATCCGGCAATGAGGCCGGGGTGTCTGCAAATAGAATAGCCAGGCTGGGCTGGTCTACCGTATCAGGAAATTCATTGCTTGAAAAGCGAAAAATCCGCGGCTCCTATATTGAAACGCAGATGCAGAAAAATATTGATGAGGAAATTATCGAAAACAATGAGATAGATTTTTCCGATATTTCGATTGCGTGTCTGGGGGACAGTATTACCGAGGCGTCCAATCTTGACAGTATGGAAGATTATCAGCAGTATGCTTATCCTACGAAGCTTAAGGAAATACTGGATGCGGAGAGCATAACCAATTTGGGCATTGGAGGTTCTTCCATTGGAAGATATTGGGATAAGGCTTTTGTGGACAGGTACAGGGAGATTCCCAAGGACACGGATTTGATCATTGTGATGGGCGGGACCAACGATGGTTTTTGCCTGAGTCAGGAAGAATTTGGGACCATGGAGGAAAGAGCGGAAAACACCTTTATCGGCGATTTAGATGAGCTGATGCGTGGGCTTAAGGAAGATTACCCGGAGGCAACCATTGTGTTTTCAACACCGCTTCCCAACGTACTGCATGATGTGCTGCGGAAGGAAAGGGATTATCTGCTTCCCCAGGTGGTGATTGTAAATGCTATTAAAAAATTGGCACAGGAGCACGAAATTCCTGTAATTGATCTATATAATTCCAATATACTGGATACCCATGATGCAGCTGTTATTTATAATTATATGCCGGATGGCGTACACTGCAACCCGGCAGGCTATTCCCTGTTGGCGGAGCATTTTGCGGCGGAGCTTATCAAACTGTATGAAGATGAGACAGCTATGGAGGAGGATGCAGATGAAAGCATAGACGAAAATGAAAACACAGATGAAAGCACAGGCGAAAATGAAAACACAGATGAAAGCATAGATGAAAATGAAAACACAGATGAAGGTATAGATGGAAATGAAAACACAGATGAAAGCGTAGACGAAAATGAAAACACAGATGAAGGTATAGATGGAGATGAAAACACGGATGAGAGTATAGATGAAAATGAAAATACGGATGAGAGTATAGATGAAAATGAAAATACGGATGAAGGCATAGATGAAAATACAGATGAAGACTCAGGGGATTATGAAGATGATCCGCAACCGCATAAAAATGGATAGAAGATTCAGATACAGTGCAGGAAATTTATTAGGTATAAGGCGGTATGCTTTATGGAAAGAGATTATGAAAAGTATAGCGATGACGAGCTGATTTTAAGACTGCGGGATGGGGAAGCGGCTATTACGGATTATATTATGGATAAGTATAAAAATCTGGTGCGCAACAAGGCAAAGTCTATGTATATTTTGGGCGCTGACAGGGAAGACCTGATACAGGAGGGAATGATCGGCTTGTTTAAGGCCATCAGGGATTATGATACAGGACGTGATGCCAGCTTTTATACCTTTGCCGATCTTTGTGTGTCCAGGCAGATGTATACCGCTGTGCAGACGGCGGGCAGACAGAAACATGCGCCGCTTAACACTTATATTTCGCTTTATGCGGGCGGCTTTGAAGGAGATAACAAGGCCGGCAGCGAGGAATGGGAATTGTTAAATAGCATCAGTTCCCAGCTGGAAAAAAGCCCTGAGGAGCTTCTCATTGACAAGGAAAATGTTGAAATTTTAGAAAAAATCATAGAGAAAGAATTGAGCGGCTTTGAGAAGCAAGTACTGGATTTATATTTGACTGGCATGCGATACAGCCAAATTGCAAAGGTTTTGGGGCGGGATGGTAAGTCTACGGATAATGCCCTCCAAAGGATTAAAGCAAAGCTGAAAAAAGCAATTTTAAAATAAGAAATGCCTCTTTTTATGAGGCATTTTTTATTTCAAGAAGCTGTCTTGTGAAGAAAAGCAGAGGAACTATTCTATCGATTTCAGGGATTCCGCCATATTGATTTTTTCCAGCTTGAAAAACATAAATCCGTTAACCAACATAGCAAAAACAAAGGTAAGGAGCAAACTCCATACATAGCTTGCAGGAGCGATGGTGGTCTTAAATGAAATCATATCTATGTTAATATTATACATGACAAACCAATGCAGCCATTTTCCAAGCCCCAATCCGACTACTGCGCCCATTCCTGTCAGAACCAGATTTTCCCTGAAAACATAATCGGCGGTCTCCTTTGCATAAAAGCCAAGTACCTTGATGGTGGCAATCTCGCGGATCCGTTCCGTAATATTAATATTCGTCAGATTATAAAGTACAATAAAGGCAAGGCTTCCGGCACAGGCAATAATCAATAAGACAATGTAGTCCATACTTTCCATCATGGATGCAATGCGCTGGCGCATATCAGCCGTAACGGAAACAGCAAGCACATTGTCCAAATCGGAAAGAGCGGCGGCCGCCTCATGGACATCCACGCCTTCCTTTACCATAACATATGCGCTCTTATATTCCGGCATTGTACCAAGCTGTTCTACATAAGTTTCTTGATTGATATAGATATAATTGTATACAAAATTTTCACACAATGCCGATATGGTCACAGTAAAACTGTTCCTATCATTGTCACGCAGGACCACCTGGTCTCCAATTTGAATGCCCATATTTTCCGCCATTTTTTCTGTCAGGACAGCTTCTCCTTTGGCAGGATAAGGAATCATTACCCCGTCCGGTGTATGGAGATTTAAAAATGTGCTGATTTCATCCGTATTTTCCGGGATTTCCAGGTAAATTGATTTTGTTTTGCCGGCGAAATCCAGATCCACACTTTCCTCATAGCGATAAGCTGTCTGCGAGAGCAGAGCCTGCATCTGATTTGCCAGCGCATCCATATCGTTTTCCTGTATGTGCTCTGAGAAAGTAATTCCGATATCATAAATTTGTATCTCGTCATATTGCATGTCGGCAACATTGGTAACGGAATCCTTTACGCCAAAGCCGGTAAGAAGCAGGGCCGTACAGCCGCTGATGCCCAGAATCATCATAAAAAAACGCTTTTTATATCTGACAATATTCCGGATGGAAACTTTGTGCAGGAACTTTAACCTTCCCCAGATAAAAGGAAGCTTTTCCAAAAAAATTCTTTTGCCGCTTTTAGGCGCCTTAGGGCGGATTAGATTTGCAGGAACACTGTAGAGCTCATAACGGCAGGAAAAGTATGCCGCACCCATGGAACACAGCAGGGCCGCAGCCAAGGAGAGCAGTGCCATCGGGACATCAAAAAGATACTGAATCTCTCCCATGCTGTACATAATACCGTAACCGGTCCAAATTACCTTAGGGAACAGCCATGTGCCGCCGGCGCAGCCAATGACAGCCCCAAGCACTGCCGCCGAACCGGCATAAAAGAGATATTTCCCCATGATAGCTCCATTGCCGTATCCAAGCGCTTTTAATACGCCAATCTGGGTTCTTTGCTCCTCAACCATCCGGTTCATAGTGGTCATACAAATCAGCGCGGCAACAAGGAAAAAGAAGGCAGGGAATACATTGGCAATGGCCGCTACAATGTTAGAATCGCTCTCATAACAGGCATAGCCGATATTTGTATCTCTGGTCAGTACATATTCCTTTGGCGCCTCAATATCTGTCAGCTCTGCCCGTGCATCATCGATTTTCTGCTGGGCATCTGCAACTTCCTCCTCAAATTCAGCTTTGGCATCTTCATATGCTGCCTTCCCATCTTCCAGTTCCGATTTCCCGTCCTCTAATTCTATTCTTCTATCTTTCAGCTCCACCTGTGCATCCGCCAGATCTTTTCTGGCTTTGGCCAGCTTTGCCTTGCCATCCTCTAATTCTTTTCTGCCATCCGCCAGCTCCGTCTTTGCATCTTCCAGCTTTACCTTCCCATCTTCCAACTGGGCTCTTGCATCCATAACCTGCGCTTTACCCTCTGCCAGCTCTGTCTCCGCATCCATAAGAACCTGCTCATTGTATTCGATTTCCCGCCAGGCCTGCGCAATCTGTTCTTTTCCATCCTGAATCTGGCCTTTGCCGGAGCGGATCTGTTCCAAACCTGCATTTATCTGCGCCAGGCCTGAGACAAGCTGAGGCTCGCCGGCTGCAAGCTGGGCCTGCATGCCTTTTATATATGCAAGAGCTGCATTCAATTCTGCCAGTTGCCCCTCAAGCTGTTGGCGGTCAGGATTTTCATGATTTAGTTCTTCAAAAGGAGTTGTATTGGCGCTTTCCGCATCAGATTGTGCTGTTTGTCCGGCATCCGTTTGCCCCATTGCTTCTAATGCTGCCTGCAGCTGGGCGGCCTGGGCCTCCAATACCGCCACCTGGGTCTCTAATTCCGCTTTTTGGGCAGGTAACGCCGCTAACTGCTCCTGTAAGCTTTCTTTGGTCCGTACCAGTTCATCTTCCTTGGCCAGCAGATCCGCCTCCTGAGCTAAGAGCTGTTCTTCCTGGACCCTAAGTTCTTCCTTGCCCTGATTTAATTCATCCCATCCACGGGCAAGCTCTAATTCACCGTCAAAAATTTCCCACTCATGATAACGGACTTCTTCTTCCGCATCCGCAAGCTCTAACTCCTTTTCTTGGATTTCCTTTTCGCCATCGGCAAGCTCCTGCTGACCGTCCAGAATTTCCTGCTCATGGTCAGCGATTTCCTTTATTCCATCGGCAATCTTTTTTTCTGTATCCAGAATTTCCTTTTCCCCATCGACAAGCTCCTGCCGGCCCTCTAAAATTTTTTGCCAGGCGTCATTCAATTCTGCCTCTGCCTCCGCCTTCTTACTGTCTAGTTCAGTCTGGGCCTCCTCTATCTTTTCATGGGCATCTGTAATAAGACGGTGGTACCGCTTTGCTGCAAGCTGGTGGGCTTCCTCCTCCATTTTCCCCTGTAGACTGTCAATATAAGCATCGTATTCATCCGTATAGACTTTATATTTTAATTTGGTGGTGGCATAGATTTCCGTCAGATAATCACAGTCAAAGGCATCCTTTGGCACATAGAGAAAAGCAGTGACCTTACCATCTCCAATGGAAGTAGTTCCCCGCTCGAAATTGATATAATAAGGAGACCTTACAATTCCTACTGCTGTAAAGGTGCGGTTTTTGAACAGCTCCAGAGTATCCTCATCATTACTGTCTGTTACAGTAATTTGGGTGCCAATTGCACTTTCATCAAACAAAGCGGCATCCAGTACACATTCATCTGCACGCTCTGGCATTCTTCCGGCAGTGACCACCACACGGTTAATAACCTCCGGAACTGTGTGGAATTTGTAGACAGATTCATTTCCTTCCTCCATAGCGCAAAGTGCGTCAACCGAAATGGCGCCTTCCGCCGTAGCGATTTCGGTTAATTCCGAGAATTTCGCCACACTTTCAGGATCAAAACCTACGGTGGATAATAATCTGAAATCAAAAAAATCCTGTTCTGCCAGATAGTCATTTTCCGTCACGATCATTGCCGGTGTGGTTGCTTTCAATCCTGTAAACAGCCCTACGCCCAGCGTGATAATGGCTACAATTGCCATATAGCGCCCAAGACTTCCCTTAATTTCCCTGATTGTTGTTTTGAACATTCCATTTCTCATTGACATGACTCCTGTATCATCATCTGAGTTACCATTCGATTTCCTCCACCGGTACAATGTGCTGGTTCATCTCCATGTTCCAGACAGTCCCACTTTTGACGGTGATGACTCTGTCCGCCATAGCAGTCAGCGCCTGATTGTGGGTGATGACCACAACTGTCATGCCCTGTTTTCTACAGGCATCCTGCAATAACTTCAAAACTGCCTTTCCGGTATGATAGTCCAAAGCTCCCGTAGGCTCATCACAAAGCAGAAGCTTTGGGTTTTTGGCAAGGGCTCTTGCAATGGCCACCCGCTGCTGTTCGCCGCCGGATAGCTGCGCCGGAAAGTTCTCTGCCCGTTCCTTCAGACCCACCATTTCAAGGACGGTCATTGCGTCCAGCGGTTCTTTACAGATTTGTGCCGCAAGCTCCACATTTTCAAGGGCGGTCAGATTCTGCACAAGATTATAAAACTGAAACACAAACCCGATATCGAACCTCCTGTAGGCTGTCAGCTTTTTGGGATTGTATGCGGAAATTTCTTCCCCGTCTAACAAAACTTTTCCAGATGTGAGGCCGTCCATACCGCCTAATATATTCAAAATGGTTGTTTTCCCTGCACCGGAAGCGCCCACTACAACACAAAATTCACCCTTATCAATTACAAAATTCACATCCCTGAGCGCTTCAATATCTACCTCGCCCATGTGGTATATTTTTCCAACATTTTTAAACTCTACAAATGCACTCATATTGTCCTTCTTTCCTATATCTATTATCTAAAATATTTTAGCATATGTATTTTTACACTAAAATAATGTAAGTCTAAAAAAAATATAAAATATTAAAATTTATTAAATTTTTAGTGTATATTGACAAAGACCGGTTTTGCCAATATACTTTTTTCGGTGGAACCGACCGACCGACCGGTCGGACGGAGAACTTTGTATTCAATTTGTCCATTGACATCATGGGACCGAAAAGGGAAAAGGAGTAAAGTCTATGCTTTCAAAATTTAGTGTAAAAAAGCCATATACCGTGCTGGTGGCTGTGGTGCTTGCAATCGTGCTTGGAGTGGTATCCTTTACCAGAATGACCACGGATTTACTGCCAAGTATCAGCCTGCCTTATGTGATTGTAATGACTACATATGTGGGAGCCAGCCCGGAAACGGTTGAGACGGTTGTCACAAAGCCGGTGGAGGCTTCTATGGCAACGGTCAGCAATATAGAGAGTATCAGTTCTGTTTCCAGTGAAAATTATTCCACGGTTATTCTGGAGTTTGCACAGTCAACCGATATGAATGCGGCTTCCCTGGAAATACGTGAAAATCTGGACCAGATTAAGAGTTATTGGGACGATTCCGTAGGAAATCCGATTATTATGAAGTTGAATCCTGATATGCTTCCCGTTATGATTGCAGCCGTAGGCGGGGCCGGTATGGATGCCGCTCAGGTTACCGGTATGACACAGGACACCATTATGCCGGAGCTAGAAAGCATTGAGGGCGTGGCTTCCGTCAGCGCCACAGGCCTTATGGAAGAAAGTGTAAGCGTGGTGATTCGCCAGGAGAAGATTGACAAAATTAATGAGCAGGTCTTCGGGGCGATTGATGAGGAAATAGATGAAGTAAAAGAGGAACTCAACGAGAATAAGCAGGATATTTATGAGGGACAGGCTGAGCTTGCGGATGCAAGAAGCGAGATGGAGGAGTCCAGACAAAAGCTGGCGGACAGCCAGCAGGAGCTTGAAGACAGTCGCAAGGAAATTGAGGACGGAAAGCAAAAGATTGCGGATGGCAGGGCGGAGATTTCCGAAAACAAGATTAAATTGGAGGAAGGAAAGACAGAGCTTGCAAATAAGAAAGAGGAGGCAGCCAGAGAGCTTGCAGAGACGGAAACCAAGCTCCTTACGGCAAAGGCGGATGCGGAGGCAGCTAAAATACATCTGACCCTGGAGTTAGAACAGGCAAAGATGATGCTGGAGGAGGCGAAAAAAGGGCTTGAGGATAATGGGGTGATGCCCCCGGACGGAATGATATCGGCGGATGAGATTCAGGCTGGGATCGATGAGGGGAACGCTCTTAGCAGTGCCCTTGACGGATATGGCGCTGACGACTTATATGATACGATATCGGATAGCAGTCTGAAATCAAGAATTGAGGCATATCTGGCGCCGGATTTCCCCTATGATGAGCCGGACTTGACGATAGGTGCGGTGCAGGGGTTAATTGACAACAAAAAAAGCAGCTTTGAAGCCATGCAGGAGGTGTATAACGGTTATCAGCAGCAAATTGCCGCACAGGAATTTATCAAACAGACGATTGCCACCTACGAACAGACAATTGTGGAGATGGCCGGGAAAATATCTGAATTGGAAGATACGATTTCCCAAATTGACGATGGATTAAACCAGCTGTACAAAGGAAATCTGCAGGCAGCATCGGAGTTTGCCAATGCCCAGACCGCCATTAGCTTAGGAGAGCTGCAGATAACCACCGCAGAATCCCAGCTAGAGGCCAGTGAAAAGCAGCTTGAAAGCGGTGAGAAGCAGTTAGAATCCGGACAGGAGCAGATTGACAGCGGGTGGGAGCAGATTGCAGACGGCGAAGAACAGCTAAAGGATACGGCGGAGCAATTGGCGGATGCTCTGCAGCAGATTTTGGATGGGGAGGAAGAATTAGAAGAAAACAGAATAAATGCCTATGACAAGGCAAACATGAAAGGCATTTTGACGGTAGAGACGGTAGAAGCGCTATTACAGGCTCAGAACTTCTCTATGCCTGCCGGATATGTAACGGAGGAAGGCATTTCTTACCTGATTCGTGTAGGGGATAAACCGGAAGAAATAAATGAGCTTAAGAAGATGCCCCTTATGAATCTGGAAATGGATGGCGTGGATATTATCACTTTAGGGGATGTGGCGGATGTATTTATGACCGATAATTCCGCGGATATTTACGCCAATGTAAATGGGGCGCCGGGTATCATGGTCACAATCCAGAAACAGACCGGATATTCCACGGGTGATGTGTCAGATAAGATTTTAGATAAATTCAAGGAGCTTATGGATGAAAATGAGGATTTGATGCTGATTACCCTTATGGACCAGGGTATATACATAGACCTTGTTATGGATTCCATCATGAACAATATCCTTTTTGGGGCCGGTCTTGCAATTTTAATCCTGATTCTGTTCCTGAAGGATTTAAGGCCTACGATGGTGATTGCCTGCTCTATACCCATCAGTTTGATTACGGCAATTGTGTGCATGTATTTCAGCGGCGTAACGTTAAATGTTATCTCCTTATCCGGCCTTGCCCTGGGAATTGGCATGCTGGTGGATAACTCAATTGTGGTAATTGAAAATATTTACCGCCTGCGCCGGGAAGGCTATTCGGCAAAGGAAGCAGCCACAGAAGGGGCCGGGGAGGTGGCCGGAGCTATTATGGCCTCCACCTTGACTACGGTTTGCGTGTTTTTACCGATTGTATTTACGGAAGGCATCACCAGACAGTTGTTTGTGGATATGGGACTAACCATTGCGTACTCTCTGTTGGCAAGTCTTGTGATTGCCCTTACGGTGGTGCCGGCGATGGCATCTAAAGTGCTGGTTAAGACCAGGGAAAATACGGATGGCAAATTTTTTACAAAGCTGGTGGATGTATATGAAAAGCTGCTTGGATTGTCTCTTAAGGCTAAGCCGGTGGTGGTTTTGCTGGTGATTGTATTACTGGTTGCCAGTGCTATGGCTTCTTATGCCAAGGGGACGGCTTTCATGCCCGATATGGACAGCACACAGTTTACGATTTCGCTGACTATGCCGGAGGATGCGCTTTTAAGCGAAACGGCGCAGGTGACAGATGAAATTGTGGAAAAACTGATTGCACATGAGGATGTGTCGGATGTGGGGGCAATGGCATCTACATCATCTCTTTCCATGTTGACAGGAGGAGGCGATGTTGTGGCGAACGAAACCGTCATATATGTCACATTGAACATGGATAAGAAAAAGACCAATGAAGTGATTGCAGATGAAATTATGAAGGAAACCGCGGAAATTTGTGAGAAAAATAAAGCGGAAATGGTGATTGACACTTCGTCTATGGATATGAGCGCTATGGGCGGAAGCGGTGTTTCCGTACAGATCCGTGGACGGGATATTGATAAGCTGCAGGAGCTGGCAAGGGATGTGGCGTCTATTGTAAGCGGTGTGGAGGGAACGGCTAATGTTTCGGATGGCCTGGAAGATTCCATGGAGGAGATGCGGGTTGTTATTGACAGGAATAAGGCAATAGAGCACGGCATGACGGTTGCAGAAGTATTTAGACAGGTGGCGGCTAAACTTGCGGAAAGCGCCAGTACCACAACCCTTGAGACGGAAGAAAGTGAATATGGCGTTTATGTAAAGGATGCCAAGGACTTAGAGCTTACCAGAGCGCTGATTAAAGATTTGGAGATTGAGAGAAATACCAAGGACGATACCAAAGAAAGATTCCCTTTATCGGAGGTTGCTTCCTTTGAAAATACAATTTCACCCAAAGCAGTTAACCGGATTGACCAGAGCAGATACATATCGGTTTCGGCTGAAATTGCAGACGGTTATAATGTGGGGCTTGTATCTGCGGATGTGGAAGAAGCATTGGAAGATTATAAGCTGCCGGCCGGATATTACTTGGAGATGACCGGTGAGAACGAAACCATCACGGATGCAATGGAGCAATTATATTTAATGCTGATTCTGGCGCTTATTTTCATGTATTTGATTATGGTTGCCCAATTTCAGTCGCTGTTATCTCCTTTTATCATTATGTTTACCATACCCCTTGCTTTTACAGGCGGTTTTCTTGGACTGGTAATCAGCGACAGCGAGCTGAGCGTAATTGCACTGATTGGATTTGTCATGCTTTCCGGTATTATTGTAAATAATGGTATTGTGTTGGTTGATTATATCAACCAGCTGCGCGGGGAAGGCATGGAAAAGAGAGAAGCAATTCTGACAGCCGGAAGAACCAGACTGCGTCCGGTGCTTATGACAGCGCTTACAACGATTCTTGCGCTTTGTACGATGGTGGCCGGTAAGGATATGGGATCCGAGATGGGAAGGCCCATGGCTGTTGTTACCATCGGGGGATTGGTCTATGGTACAGTGCTTACGCTGGTGGTAATCCCCTGCATTTATGACATTTTTTCAAGGGAGAAAAAGAAGCCTGGAGACTTTTCCGCTAAAAAGCCATTGGAAATTGAAGAAAAGAAAGAGGGGCTGTTTCATATCAATCAATTGTTTCACAAAAAGGAAATTGAGGCTGGAAAAAATGGGGGATTATGATGATGGAAAATACACAACTGGCGCCAAAAGTTAAGGCTACCTACCAGGCGATCGTGCAGCTTTTTAGGGAAGGCATTGATTTAAATAATCTGACGGTTTCGGAGATAACCGGAAAAGCCGGAATTGGAAAAGGCACTGTCTATGAGTATTTTTCCAATAAAGAAGAAATGATTGCGGGAGCTATTTTTTACGAACTGAAAGATTCATGCCAGAGCTTATACGATCATTTAAAGCAGGAGAAGGATTTATATGGAAAAATGAACGCCATTTTACTCAGTATGGAGGAGAGACTATCGCATACCAGCTGCTTTTTCAGGGCAATTCACATTATGATGGATAATTCCGCTATAAGCAGCAAGCTTAAGGAGATGGTGAAATCCAAGGGAGAGGATGAGCTTTTGGTTATGGACATGCTGGGCAGGGTGATAGAGGAGGAAATTGCTTTTGAAGGAGAACTGACCAAGGAAGATAAAGCTTACTTGGAGATGACAGTATTGTCCAAAATTATCTGCTACGCTATGTACCAGTTTAACCTGAACAATGGGGCAAAGCCGGAGCGGAAAGCCATGCGGGAGATGATTTGCAGGAGCACTTGCCGGGAAATAGAAAACTTCAAAGTTATGCTTGCCGGTGATGTGGAGGAATAGAGATGGGAATTTGTTATATTGTAGGGGCCGGTGAGTTTGGCCGTGGATTGCCCTGCCCTACTGGTGAGGATATGGTGATTGCCTGTGACGGCGGGTATGCCCACTGTCAGAGAAAAGGTATTAAGATGGATTTGGTGGTGGGAGATTTTGATTCTCTGGGAAAGGCGCCCGCACATCCTAAAGTGATTACACTAAAGCCGGAAAAAGACGAGACGGACACAGGCTGGGCGGTAACGGAAGGATGGAAAAAGGGGTATCGTGAATTTGTCATTTATGGAGGAACAGGTGGAAGGATTTCCCATACCATAGCCAATATTCAGCTTTTGGCGGACCTTGCAGGAAAGGGTGCCAGCGGTATTTTGATCGGAGCGCATTCCTGGTATCGGGTGCTTTGTGATGGAGAAATTCATTTTGGGGCACAGGAGAGCGGATTTTTGTCGGTGTTCTGCCTTGGGGATACTGCCAGCGGCGTTTACGAGGAGGGATTTAAATACGCGCTTGAGGATGCGGTTTTACGAAAAGAATATCCTGTAGGCGTGAGCAATGAATTTGTGGGAAAAGAAAGCAGAGTTGCAGTGCGAAAGGGCATGCTTTTGCTGATTCAGGAGGATAAACAGGCATAAGGTTTTTCGCCGGCCTTAAGTATGTTGGTTAGCGGAGATGAAGCCACTGGCATGGAGTCTGTTTTCGATAACCCGGAAAGGAGCAGTACAATGGGATATTTCCCATTTTTTATGGATATAAAAGGAAAAAAAGGCCTGATAGTGGGAGGAGGGGAAATTGCCGCTCACAAGGTGGAAAAACTTCTGCCATTTGAAGCTTCTCTTACAGTGATAGCGCCAACCATTTTGAGGGAGCTGGTTGAAAATCCGGTTCTCTCCTGTATAGAGCGTGCCTTTCAGGATGAGGATGTGGAGGGGAAAATGTTCGTCATTGCCGCAACAGATGATCAGTGTCTGAATGCCCATGTGGCCGAGCTTTGCAGGGCAAAAAATATATTCATTAATGTGGTGGATGATAAAAAAGAGTGTGATTTCCTGTTCCCTGCCATGGTAAAGAAGGGAAAACTTACGGTGGGAGTTTCCACAGAAGGGGCAAGTCCACAGGCAGCAGCAATGCTGCGCAGGCAAATAGAGCAGGAGATGCCTGATAAAATAGAGGAAATTTTAGAGTATCTTTCGCAGCTTCGGGAAATAGCCCGAAATGAAATTCCCGATGCCGGAGAGCGGGCCCGATTTTTGAAGAAAGCGGCGGTAGAGTGTATGGAAAATGCCCAAAATACGCCGCCTAAGAACGACTAATATTTATAAACAAACGTCTTCACACATAGAAGAATGCCTTAAAAAAGGGCATTTTTGTCGGAAAAGCTTTGTGCTGATTGTGGATTTTGAAAGGCTGAAAATTCAGGATATTATGTGAAAGTTTCGCAGAAAGATTGAAATCAAAGTTTAAAGCTGTGGATTGACATTGTCAATTACCTATTTAGAACGCGACATCAAAGAGCTGGCATTAGTGGGAAAGCTTGGCGAATTTTATGATTTTTTGGTATTTATGGCCGCAAGAACCTCCATGGAACTAAAGTATAGTGAGATTGCCAATGCATCGGTATATCGGCACCTACGGCAAAAGAGTGGGTGTCTATTTTAGAACGCTCAGGGATTATCTTTATTTTGTACCCATATTATACGAATATAACAAATAGGCTGGTCAAGACACCTAAGGTATATTTTTTAGATACCGGTCTTGCAGCATATCTATGTAGGTGGCCTAATGCGCAAACCCTAGAAAGCGATGCTATGGATGGTGCTTTTTTTGAGACTTATGTGGTCAGCGAGATTATAAAAAGCTATTATCATAACGGAAAAAGACCGGATTTATATTATTATCGGGATATTGACGGAAAAGAGATTGATTTGTTGTTTGTTGAAGGAAACAGGGTTTATCCTGTAGAGATAAAAAAAGCAAAATTGCCGAATCATGCTGATAAAAATTTTTCTGTCCTAAATAAATTAAAAATGGAGGTGCAGTCAGGTGTAATCTTGTGCATGGCGGACGAAATGCTGCCTTATAGTCGGGATGTATGGTTTTTCCCGGCGGCAGCGATATAGAATAAATTGTGATAGCTCATATGTTTTTAAGACTATATATTCCTTTGCCTTGCTTTTCTAAAATTTCCTGCGCTGTTAGTGATTTGAGTATTCTCTGTAACTGTCGTCTACTACAGTGCAGATGGATAGCCATAGTTTCAACGCCCTGAAACTGATGACTTGGACAACCACATCTCAAATAGTGAAGTAGTTTTTCCTCAAGATTCGTAAAAGGTACTTCTGCCTTAGACATCAGAGCCATTTTGTGTGAAATGGACTGCAGCAAAAACCTAAGGAACCTATTATCATTTAAAAGGGTATTGCGGTATTCATATAACGGGAGTTCAACACATATCACTTTTCTATGTGCTTCTATTAGGAAGGAAAGGGATGTCTCACCACAAAATTCCATATCACCAAGTAAAGTAAATTCGGTGGTCAGGCAGACAGGGGAGCGACTGCCGTCATCTCTGATGAAATAAATATAGACTGCCCCTTCTACGACAAACTGGAGAAAAAGGGAAGGGCTATGAATATTATTTAGAATCTCTCCACGCTCATACTGGCAAAGGCGGAAGGAAAGTGCTTTGGTATCAAACAAGGATTCTATTTTATGTCGCTCTAAGTAAAGATTTAAAAGCTTGTTATTGTAGATTTGTTTCATATTTACAGTTCACCTCATTAGGGGGGCTGTTTCTTTCGTTTTTGATTAATATCAGGATAGTTCACAAAGCGTGTCGCTTGCTTTTTTCTCGTTTTTAAAATTTATTGTCTTATTGTGACATGTGACACAATAAAATGCAAGAGGATTTGTTAAAATGAAAAAATGAAGTTGATATTTGTGCTTATGTATATTGTTGTAAATAGCATGCTTTATATGTGTACAATTTGCAAGATGCGGGCAGGAATGGAGGATTAGAATGCAGAACGACTTATTTGAAAAAGCGCCGGTTCATAAGGCTTATTTTAAGTTTGCCCTTCCGGTGGTGTTTAGTATGGTAATTTCACTGGTATATAATATGGTTGATACATACTTTATTGCCCAGACCGGAAATACCAATCTGGTAGCCGGAGTTTCCATTGGCGCACCGGTTTTCACCCTGATGATTGCGCTGGGTGATATTTTCGGATTGGGCGGAAGCTCCGTTATTTCCCGTTTGTTCGGACAAAAACTGGACGATGATGGTAAGCGCCTTAGTGTGTTTTGCTTTTATGCAGCAATTTTATGCGGAATTGTGGTAGCGGCAGTAATGTTATTATTCAGGCAGCCGATTTTGCATTTATTGGGAGCCAATGGGGAGACCATGGTTTACGCTTCAGAGTATTATACGTATATTGTGCTTGGCGCACCATTTATTATCGTGGCATTAACACCGTCTAACCTGCTTCGAACAGAAGGATTTGCCACGGCTTCCATGACAGGAACTATATTGGGTTCAGTTGTGAATATAATTCTTGACCCAATTTTTATCTCGGCGCTGGGATTAGGGGCGGCAGGCGCCGCCATTGCAACAGTGCTGGGAAATGTTTGCACGGATCTCTTTTTTGTGTGGTTTCTGCTGGCAAAAAGTCAGCGGTTGTCTGTTAACCCTGTAGGATTCCATATAACATTTGCGGAAGTTGGACAGATTTTTGCAATCGGTATTCCTGCATGTATTACAAATCTGATGCAGAGCATAGGTATGACCTTGATGAACCGGTATTTGCTTCCTTATGGAAACGATAGGGTGGCGGCTATGGGGATTGTAATGAAGGTGAATTTGATTGCGGTTCTGATTCTGGTGGGCTTTGCCTTTGGAGCCCAGCCGCTGATTGGCTATAATTACGGTGCAAAAAATAAAGTCAGGCTAAAAGAAATCCTGCGCTTTTGTTATGGGTTTGAGTGCAGTATGGCAGCTGTGATTGCGGTGATTCTTTCCCTTGCGGCTCCGGCTATGATTGGGCTGTTTATGCCGGATGCCTCTATCATTGCACTTGGAGTTCCCATGCTGCGTATGCAGCAGATTGGGATGGTGTTTGTGGCGGTGGTTTTGGTAACCACCTGTACCTTCCAATCGGCTGGAAAAGCCGTAGGAGCGTTTCTTCTATCGGTCAGCAGGCAGGGCGTGATTTTTGCGATTGTGATTATCTTGGCATCCAGGATAATCGGGTATTATGGCGTTTTGCTGGCGCAGGCGGTTTCGGATATACTGACTGCGGTATTGGCTGTTTGTTTATTTTGGAAAGAGAAAATTACAGATTTATGATGAAATATTTTAGTCTTCGGAGTCCCTTTTTATTTCCGGTTTACTGCTTTTTAGATGAAACCAGTCCTCGATTCTTTTTCTGGAAAACACATAATTGACCAGAAGGGCAATGAGTACGCCCACACCTGTGTCGAGCATGCGGTAAAAGGCATAATTAATATAATTGGCAGGGGTGTTAAAAAGAATGATACACAGTACCACACCGCCCGGCTGTACGCCGCCTGGCCAATGAAAAAGCACGCACAGGGCAACCAATATAATAATTCCCAGAAAAACCAGCGGAAGCCTTATCCAATAACAGCCTTCCGGCCAAAATAAATGTTCCAGCCAGAAAAGCCCAAGGCCTATGAAACCGCCAATGATTGTTCCAAAAAATCGGTTTCCACCGCTGCGCCGGGAGTCTGTCATGTCTGCGCCCATGCCAAAGATTGCGCCAATGCAGGCAAAGGTAGGGTTCCTGCCTGGGATGAGAGCATAAAGAAGGGCCGTAAGTGTTGCCGCTAAAGCAGTTTTTAGACTTCGCAGTCCCAAGCCGGGAATGGGAGCGTGCACCGGATTATGCTGTTCCATAAAATGATTCCTTTCCATATTTGCAAATAATGTTTGAATTCTGTTTGGATACAATATCATCATAAAAGAACCGCTTGCCAAAGTCAACAATGTTACAGGGGTGAACACGGAAATCCAGCCCGTGAATACAGTGAGTGGGAATGAAGGATTGACTATTGACATTCGCATAAGACAATAGTAGTATGAATATTAGATACTACTGCTGTCTTATATCATAAAGATCGCGATTGGAGGTTAGATTGAAAAATCATCCTGGCGGCTGATTTTATCAATCTTCTATTTAAGCAGTATCGCAAGCAGGCTTGCGATATGCATGGGATTAGTGTGAAAAATGAATTTTTCACACAACAAATTTGTGCTTTTGCCCAAATTTGAGGGCATTGGCAAGAATGGGGGGTTAATATGGGTTTACCGGAAGTGAGCGTTTACGGAGCTGTTTTTGTGGCTGCAGTCATGATAATTCGGGCGATGGCTATGAATTATCTACCGAAAAAAACCTTTCTGGTATTATGGGAAATGGTAATTTTGAGACTTATGATTCCGATTACCATTCCGTCTGTGTTCAGTGTGTATACGTTTCTTGGCCGCAGCATAAACAGGCCCCCATTGCTTAAAGCTGAAATGGATAACATGACTTCCACTATATCGCATACCCTATCGCAGGAACATTTTTGGATAGAGCAGAGCATAGAATCGGCAGATGTAAATAGCCTATCCGTTTCTGCCTGGTCTGTCATCTGGTGCATTGGAATGCTATTTTTCGCTGTATTTTTCACGGTATCGTATCTGCGCTGCCGGATGGAATTTCGGACAGCGTTACCTGTCAAAAATACTTATGTAGAGCAATGGTTAAAGGAGCGGCCATTGAAACGTCAAATTTCAATCAAGCAATCAGACAGAATTTCCACACCGCTGACATATGGTATTTTTCATCCGGTTATTTTAATGCCGAAAAAAACAGATTGGGAGAATGTCAACCATTTACAATATATTTTCTCACATGAATATGTACATATCTGTCATTTTGACACCGTTAAAAAACTGGCGGCAGTACTTGTTTTTTGTTTACATTGGTTCAATCCTTTTGTTTGGATAATGTATATTCTTTTCAACCGTGATATTGAGTTGGCATGTGATGAAAGCGTTGTAAGACAATTTGGCGAAAAGTCAAAATCTGCCTACTCGCGCATGCTTATCCATATGGAGGCAAAGAGAAGTGGACTGTTACCCTTTTGCAGCAATTTTAGTAAAAATGCTATCGAAGAAAGAATTACCGTGCTTATGAATACAAAGCAAACAACCCCCGCCAGGCTTATTTTTGCTTGCCTTACGGTTATAGTCACAGTTAGTTTGTTCGCAACCTCTGCAATTGCCTCAACGGACAGCAGCCTTGATGGTATGCTTGCTGTTAATGTCCTGCAAACAGGCACTTTGGAAACAGACATCCTGCTGACAAATACAAAAGATATTGTTTCAGATAAAAAGAGCCCTATGTCAATTACTCATGAAAGTGCAGATATTCTCTACTATGAAGATGGGAGCCCTTATATCCATGACATACTTACAAATAATACGGATAAAACTATCACAGAAACACAATACTGTATGCTGGCTTATAACGAAGAAGGTTTCCCCTTAAAGCTTGTTTGGAATTTTCTGGATAGCAGTGCGGAAAATAGCTTTGAAAATATTGTCCGGTCAAGGGAGAATCTTCTATCCAATCAGACAGAAGAATACCATGGCGGCTGGTCATTATATGATGGTGAAATTATGAAAGATTTCCCGAAAGTCGGAAATGGAGAGCCTAATCAAGTGACTTACGCGCTGATTTGTTTAAAAGAAGTTGTTTTTGAGGATGGCGCCATTTGGAATAATCCAAACTATGAAAACTGGTTCAGAGCATATGCAGGGAAAGAAGTAACTATTGAGGAATTGCAAAATTATTATCCATATGAATACAGGATAGAATTGAACTGAGAACAATAACGTTTCACTGCATCAGGAGCGATCTTTGTGCAGGCGGTCAGCCTTTCGATGCAAATGCAGAAGGAACTACTCCTCTGGCTACAGGGAAAGCTATCAGAAGTACGAAAAGTGTACTACCGACTAAAAAAGACAGTACTTGATTTAAGAAACTCCGGGCAATGGGGATAAACAGCCTGAGCATCGGGACGGAGAGCGGGGATTGAATATTATTTTGTCTACATGACCGGGCTTGCGGGGAGAGGCAGGGGATACTGGAATGCGGTAAACGGTGCAAAGCTGTTCAGCCAGTTAAATCCTTATTTTATCTGTAGATTCTCTTACGCTGTTCCCGGACACGGAACTGTACCGTATGGAGCAGGAGGGCAGGTTTATTCCCGCCGGGGAGAAAGAGCGCCTGCAGGAACTGCAGGTGTTTATTCAGAATTTACGGATACGGACACACTTGTTTGCCAATTCCAGTTCAAATTTTTATCCGGTCACTGCCTAGCTGCCCAAGGAGAGGGATTCCGTGGTCAGTGAGCTGCAGCACGTCATGGATACGGTAGGTGAGGAGGAAATGGCGGAATACCGCAGAAACCTGAAATCTTTAGGATGAGGAATTATACAAAAGCTAACCGCTGCTATGGCTCACCACCATATGCGGCGGTCTGTTATTTCCGCGGGCAGGCCGGGTGGCCTGGTAAGGGAAATTGCTTGGAGTAGAGCTTGATTGAAACAAGCTTGACTCCCCTAGAGGCAAAATCAAAATGTTTTATCAGATTGGGGCATTGCATTCTACGAAGCCGTTTACACCGGTACATAGAAGCTGGTTTGATATTTTTATCATTTCTTCCAGAGGGATCTTTTTCCCATCCGCAACCCATTTGCTGTACATTTCTACAGTAGAGGTCTGGATAAAATGCAGCAGGATTTTTTGCCTGGAAGACTCCAGCAGCCCAAGCCATGTGGAGCTTTTCCAGGTGGAATCCATTACATTACTGATCATCCTGCCTCGGATGTATCTGTAATTCCCGCTGCAGGTGATCTTTTCGTAGACAGACCCTTTTTCTGCGGAATAGAGAAAAAATTCACGGTTGATCTTATCCAGGTCCTCTGGAATCCGGTAGTTTTTGACCCGTTCCAGATATTCTTCTATCATGACTCCCTGCAACTCTGCCAGCAGGTCATCAAGGACGGAGTAATATCGGTAAAAAGTTTTTTTATTGATCCGCGCCCTTTCGCAGAGTTCTTTGACCGTAATCTTTTCATAATCCATTTCACAGATCATATCTTCAAACGTTTTCTGTATGGCGTCTATTGTTTTCTGTACCCTCAAATCTTCTGTGCCATTGATCAGCATTTTTATTACCTCCTTGGGATTTGTGCAACCTTTTTGCTGTAAGTGTGGCATAACTCACTTTATCAGAAAAAACGTCCATTGTTTTTACTTCTCGATACGGATATAATAAACTGTACAGAGATAAGCAACTTGAGTTGCAAAATATAAGAATATCACAGATAAATAAAAAAGTCAAGGAGGTCTATATATGGCAGAAAAAACAGTAACCGCGGAATTAAGCAGAAATGCCGGAGATGAAACCGCAGCGGAAAATGAGATGGGGACGCTTCCCATAGGAAAACTTTTAAGGAAGATGTCCCTGCCGCTGATCATTTCCATGCTCGTCCAGGTTTTGTACGGACTTGTGGACAGTATGTATGTGGCAAGGCTAGGCGATTCTGCATTGACGGCAATCTCCCTTTGTATGCCCGTCCAGTATCTGGCTGTGGGCATAGGGAGCGGACTTGGCGTGGGCGTTAATTCCGTATTGTCAAAAAAACTTGGAGAAGGGGATAAACAGGGGGTAAACCGTGCGGCGGGAAACGGTATGCTGCTGATATGGCTTGTATCCATTGTCTTTGTATTGATAGGACTGTTTGCCATGGAGCCGTTTTACCGTATGCAGACGGATATTGAAGAAGTGCTGGAGATGAGTATTTCCTACTGCGAGATCATCAGTGTGCTGGCCTTTGCCGCCCTGCATCAGGTCATGATGGAGAGGCTTTTATCGGCGACCGGAAAGGCAAATCTCACCATGGTTTCCATGCTGACAGGAGCAGTGGTAAATATTGTGCTTGACCCTGTCATGATCTTTGGCTGGTTTGGGCTTCCTGCCATGGGAATCGCAGGAGCGGTATATGCGACTGTGATCGCGCAGGCTGTAGCGGCGGCGGTGGGTTTTTGGATGAATTTACATTTCAACAAAGAAGTCCGTTTCGAGAGAAAAGGATTCCTGCCGGATGGAAGCATGATTGCGGAGATCATAAAAGTCGGGGTTCCCGTGGCACTGTCACAGTGCCTGATATCCGTCCTTGCATTTGGCATGAATAACATTCTTCTGTCACTGTCCGCAGTGGCCCCTGGAATTTATGTGATCTATATCCGGCTCCAGAGTTTTGTCATTATGCCGGCCGGTGGGATGAGTACGGCGGGTATATCCATCATCGCCTATAATTTCGGGGCGGGGAACAGGGAACGGATTATGGAAACCCTGAAAAAGAGTATCCTGGTAAACCTTGTCATTGCGTTTTTCGGAACCCTGGTCTTTCTGGCAGTGCCGCAGCTTCTGCTTGCCATGTTTGATGCATCGGAGGCGGTTCTTTTCACAGGAAGAAGCGGAAAACTCTGTCTACTGGGCGCTCCGTGACGGATACCGCCTGATTGACACGGCCCGGATTTATAGGAATGAAGCCGGCGTTGGGCGTGGGATACAGAGGGCGGTTGATGAAGGTTTTGTAACCAGGGAAGAAATTTTTGTGACGACCAAGATGTGGACAGATGATTACGATGACGGGGCAGCGGCAGTTGATGCATCCCTTGACAGGCTTGGACTTGATTATATCGATCTTATGATCCTCCACCACTCACAGCCGGAAAATGATGTGGAGGCATACCAGGCAATGGAGCAGGCCGTTGCGGATGGGAAACTGAGAACCATCGGGCTGTCCAATTACTATGAGCCGGAGGATTTTGACCGCCTGGTGCACGCGACAACGATTCTCCCTGCCCTGATCCAGAACGAAACGCATCCATACCATCAGAGTATGGGGATGAAGGAACATATTGCCCAGTACGGGACGGTCATGGAATCCTGGTTCCCATTGGGCGGAAGGAGAAATACGTAGACACTTTTTCATGATGAAACGAACAGCAGCATAGCTGAAGCCCAAGGCAAGACTTCTGCACAGGTGATCCTGCGCTGGCATCTGCAGGCGGGCAATATCGCAATCCCCGGCTCAAGCAAAGAGGCGCATATCCAGGAAAACTTTGATATTTTTGATTTTGAACTGTCGGAGGAAGAAATGCAGAGGATAACGGATCTTAACAGGGATCAGAGGTTTGCAGGTTATTGATAGGAGGCGGCAATGAAGACAAGATTATTAAGGAATATTGAAGTATCTGAGGTCGGCATGGGATGCATGGCGTTTTCACACGGCTATGGGCAGATACCGCCGGAGGAATACAGCGTGGAAGCAATCCGGAATGCCTGCCGGAACAAATGTACGTTTTTTGATACCGCAGAAATCTACAGCCCGAACCTTTCCGGTATTGGGCATAATGAGCGCATTGTGGGAAAAGCGCTACATGGGGTAAGGGAACAGGTGGTGATTGCCACGAAGCTGTTCTTAAATGGATTTGAAGCGATCGGAAGGGGCTCTGTTTACCATGCAGTCCGCAGACATTTGGAAGGCTCGCTAAAGCGGCTTGGGACGGACTGGGTGGACATATATTATCTCCACAGAATGGGCGGCGTGTCCGTGGAAAAGATTGCGGAAGCTATGGGAAGGCTTATGGAGGATGGACTGATCCGTGGCTGGGGATTGTCCCAGGTAGATGTACCTGTTATTGAAAAGGCGAACAGGGTGACGCCTCTTTCTGCAATCCAGAATATTTATTCCATGGTGGAGCGGGACGCGGAACAGGGTGTAATCCCTTACTGTCTGGAGAACAACATCGGCTTTGTCCCGTTTTCACCGATTGCCAGCGGGCTTCTTTCCGGGAAGATTACGGTGGATACACAATTTGAGAAAAACGATGATGTCAGGAACTGGGTCCCGCAGCTTTCCAAAGCAAACATAGCGGGGAACCAGCCGATCATTGACCTTTTGAAAAAATATGCGGAGATGAAAAATGCGACCAACGCACAGATTTCCCTGGCGTGGATGCTGCACAAATATCCAAATGTAGTCCCAATACCGGGTTCAAAAAATAAGGAGCGTATTGTTGAGAATCTGGATGCGTCCAAAGTGGAACTGACAGACGAAGAACTCCGCTCTTTGGAGGAAGCGCTGGATGGGTGCAGGGTATATGGCCACCGGGGATTTCATAGGTAGCGGCAGAGTGGCAGCTTTATAGGAAAAACCATCGCAGAGGGCATCGCCGTTCGGCTGTATAGAATCTATGAGGAATCACACCAAATCTATAGAGCACCTAAAATAGCAGAAAAGATGCGGCAGAAAGGCGACAACGTAAGCGGGAGGACCGTGGGGAAGTACATGAAGGAGATCGGGATCCGGGCATGTTACAGGAAACACAGGACCCGTACAACAAGGGACCCTGATTTCAGCAGCAGGTTAAAAAACATATTGAACCGGGATTTCCAGCCCCAAAGGCCGGATGCAGCATGGTGTACGGATATCACCTACATATGGACCTGCAGAGGCTTTGTATACCTGGCCAGCATCATGGACCTGTATTCAAGGAAGAACAATGCCTGGACACTGGGGGAGACGCTGGAGACGAAGTGGATATTGGAGTCTGTGGAAAACAGAGGCATGTAACACAGCCGCTGGTCATCCACAGCGACTGCGGAGTGCAGTATACGTGCCGGGACTATGAAGAAGCGACCGCAGGGATGGAACGCAGTTATTCGGCGAAAGCCTGCCCATGGGACAACACCTGCATAGAAAGCTTTCACTCCCTGATAAAGAGGGAATGGATAAACCGGTTTTGTATCATAGATTATAACCATGCATACAGGCTTGTATTTGAATATATAGAGGCGTTCTACAATACAGTGAGGATCCACGGCCATTGTGGATACCACTCCCCCAGCGAATATGAAAAACAATATCTGGAAAGGAAAATGCAGGAAACTGGTTAAGTACTGTTGTGAAAAGCAGAGCCAGGGGGAGTGATGGATAAAATGAGAGGAGGTAGCGCAGGATGAAGCCCCAAAACGTGGAGACACTGCTCCAGGAGAAAGAAGATTTATATGATCTGCTGGAAGACGTCATGGAACGGAACCAGGAGTTCCGTGAAGAAATGTTAACCGGATTGGATGATCTGGAAGACATGATTACAGAAAACTGTGGGATAGAATTCCATTGATTTTGCAAAAAGCCTACGTTTAACTTGTACTTTTTCTTGACATAGTACCAATATTTCATATGTTCTTAAATTTATTCTATATAAATTATCCCTATTTTAATTTAATAGCGATTGTTATAAATTACCAGATTTTGCTTATGATTTGCAATAGAAGCATGAATTTAGTATACTACAAATTAGAAAGCAAAGTTTTTAAATGGAGGTTGGATATGGCAGAATATACAGAGAGAAAAAGATGGTTGTTTTTAGGGCTCCCTTTTACCTTCACAAAATACTATATTAAGGAAGATATGCTCACCATAGTGAGTGGTTTTTTGAAAAGGTCGGAAAATGACTGTTATATGTACAAGGTACAGGATGTGGAACTGGTTGCTACCCTTGGAGAGCGGCTGGTGGGAATTGGAACGGTGGTTTGCTATACAGGTGATACAACGCACCCTAAATTGATTTTATCCCATATCAGAAATGCCAAAGAGATTAAAAATTTTATTCTTGAGGCATCGGAGCAGGCCAGAATGAGGCGCCGCACGTTAAATACATTGAATATTGGCACCGAGGCGGACGATATGGAGGACGCAGATTAAGCAGGACAGATTAATCTGCCAACGAATGGCTTAGGAGGCTTTGTCTGACAAAAGCCTTTCAAATAAAAGTCCTGCCAGGAACCAGACCGGAAAGTAATCTAGTCTCACAACCTTGCCAATATGCCAGCGGGAGCGCTCATAATTCCAGGGGCAAAGTCTGTGGGTCTTCAAAAAATTTCCGGTCAGATATTCTCCCATGAAAATACACAGAGCATAAATGCTCCCCCTGACATACGAGGGTAGACTTTTTAAACTTTTGAATAAAGGACCAAGCAGGCATACGCTGCCATAGATGGGAAACATCCAAAGAGAGGTTTTTCCCAGCAGGCGCATGTCTCTCTTTTTCAGAGAGCTAAAGGCGGTAAATATGATTTCGAGGCACCAGCCAAGCAGGCCGCATTTTAAAAATTTTTTCAAAAAAGTTTTCATCATGGTATCAGTATGGGATAAAAAGGTAAAATTTATGCAGTAAGTAACGACAATGCCCCAATTTTTTGGTGGCTGGAAGTATGGGGGACTCAGTGGAAGAAGAAAAACGCATGACATATCAGGAAGCTATGGATTATATAGAGGAAGTGAAAAGGGAGGAAAGAAATAAGAAGGAACTTTCACATTCAAATATAGAAAGCCTTTGTGAGAAGCTTGGGCATCCCCAAAGGGAGCTTTCCTTTATCTATATTATGGGAGAGAATGGAAAAAGTTCCGTGCTTGCCTTTGTTTCCGAAGTGTTAAAGGCGGCCGGATATCGCATAGGAGGATATCGTTCCCCTGCAGTGTTTGACCAACGGGATAAGATACGAATGAATGGGCGTCCAATTAGTAAAAAGGAGTTTTGTGGGCAGATAACACGGTTAAGAGCACTTGGTCAGGAGCTGGCGTGGGAAGGAAAATCCTATCCCACATTCCATGAACTTGAAATGGCAATGGCCTTTCAACATTTTAAGGAACAGGGCTGCCAGATTGTGGTTTGGGAAATAGACTTTGATGAATGGGAGGCTATGGCTGGTTTGACGCCTAATATATGGATGAACGTTTTAACCTCCACCAGCTTAGAACAGAGGGAAAGGATGAAAGACTTCAAAATACCTTTTACCGAGTCACCTTTTATCAAGTCAGATACTTTTAAAGTGTCAGGGGTAAGAAGAAATCTGGAGAGGCAGATTTTTTCCTATCAGGAATACAAAAATCTGACGATTCCACTTTTAGGAGCTTATCAGATTGAAAATGGTGTACTTGCACTTCAGGTGATAAAGCAGCTAAAGGAAATGGGATTTTCTATATCGGAAAAGGCCGTTTACAAAGGTTTTGCGGAGGTATCCTTACCAGGTCGGTTTCAGATTTTGGCAAAGAAGCCTTATTTTATTGTAGATGGAGCTAAGGATGCAGAGGGAGTCCAAAAGCTTGCAGAGACAATTCAATTTTATTTTACCGGTAAAAAAGTAATTTATATCATGGGAATGCTGCAGGATGTGGAGAATTGTCCTCTTAAAATCTACTCTTTGGCGGAGCAGATTTTGACGATTCCCACCAGAGGAGAGAACGGTCTTTCTTCTTATGAGCTGGCGTGTATCATGAGGGATTACCACGAGAGTGTGACAGCGGTAGATAGTATGGAGGAAGCAGTGGAACTTGCCTGCCTTCTTGCAGATAAAGAGACCGTTATCGTTGCCTTTGGCAGCCTTTCCGGTATGGGAAGCCTGATTCAATTTGTGGAGAAGGTGTCGGAAAACGAGGAAAGAAATAACATTGGAAAAGATTCGCATGGGAAGAAAAGGGATAATTATAAAATTTAGCGTAACGAAGTATTGAGGGTATTGGCAGCAGTATCGCAAGCACTGCCTGTGATATGAAGGGGGCATAATGATGAAAAAGAAAACAAAACGATCTGTGGGAAGCTGTGAACAGTGTGGTAATTATGTTTATGATGAAGATTATGAGTGCTACACCTGTGAGGTGGATTTGGATGAAGATGAGATGGCGAGGTTTCTGTCAAATTCCTACACGGACTGCCCATATTATCGGCCAGGAGATGAATATTTGATTGTAAGAAAACAGATGTAATTGATGAAAAACAGTTTTATCAATTACATCTGTTTTTTGATTCTGCAACTGTCATTTACAAAGGCATAGTATGACCTGGAAGATTATTTGGCATTCTTCGCTGCCGCATCTTCAGCGGCGGTAAAAGGTGTTACATTGATGGAACCGTTCACAGGTGTGCGGTAAACGGGAGTAGGCTCATCAAAGGCATTGAAATATGCATAATTTGATGTGAGGTTGATTTTTTCGTAGTTACCCATTGCAACCACTTCAGGATTACTTCCATCAAGTCCCATGCGCATTAGAGCAGGTTCAGTGGCGGAGTTTTTCTGGTAGTAAATGTAGCTTTCCCCTACATTGAAGGTATCCACCCGGTCATCGGTGAGAATCTCTACAGAGTTATCAGAAAGAGAATAACGGCACAAACGGTAATTGGAAGATACATCCATATAATAAATATATCCATACTGGTAAGCAGGATACCAGAGATCTCCTTCAAATACAGTAGATATGGTATCGGTTCTTGTGTCAAGAGCATAGAGAAAGTGGTCTCTTTCCGTGCCGTTAAAATAAATAACACCATTGTAGCAGGCGGCTGGATTGATAATACTTTCGGACACCATTACATTTTCGGATTTATCGGTTTTCACCTTATAGAGCTGGGTAAAATCTTTGTTATTATAGTGTTGGTAATAAATATAATCCCCTACCAGCTGCATCGTGACAGAAGCGGTGCGGTCTAAGCATGTAACACCTTTGCCATTTAACCGGGAACGGTAGACACCGTAGGTGCGGATAACGTAACCTAACCCTTTCCCTCCACTTGAGCTATCCATATAAAAATAAAGATGCTTTCCGCCTACATTGATAGAATTTGCCGGCGAGGTGGTTAGTTTCTGCAAATCCGTTTCATCTGAGTTCATAGAATAAAGACACCCGTTATCATATGAATTTGAAAAGTAAACCTTGCCGTTTGATTCGGCATAAAGGCCGTTATTGTTTAAGTTTCCTGCGGTATTGCCGGTGACAGAAATATCATTGGGCGGAACCCGATGGAGCAGTTCTGATATAAAAAATGCTGTGAAGATTACGAGCAATAGCGCAAAGGCGCCAATTAATATTTTCGTATTTTTTTTCATAGAAATTCCCCCATTCTTGCGTCCTGATTTGGCTGTACAAATCAAGGCGCTTTCAATTCTGTTTCTATTATAATCAGACAAAATTTTTTGTGCAATACTAATCTAAATGTTTAATATAAAATATTTTGTCCTTCATCAGGAGATGAAACAGGGGAAACCTCTAGGGGTTTTTTGATTATTTGTAACAGTTCAGCATTCGGCCGAACTGTTACGATTATTTTTAAATTTTAAACAAAAAACTTGACAACAATAATGCATTGTGATAAATTGTTTGGAAATTTAAAGTGAAAATGAAGTTCAAAGTAAATAGAATAATTGATTTCTTAAGTACAGAATAAGGAGCAAATATGTGTTACAGAAATAGTGTATTGTTTAGTCTGATTATGGCGGCGTCTCAGGTTTTTCAGACTATGGCCAACAACCCGAAACTGGTAAAGAGCAGCAAAGCGGCAACAAGCTGATAGCAACTGGTAAAATCGGAAAGTGCATGGCCATGGGATGAAAAGTCTTATTTGGCTATGCGGTAATCAGGGTAATAGGGAAACCGCATGGTGTATACACAACAGTGTATATGGCAATGCGGTTTTTTTGTTTCATAAATCTGGCTGCGAAAGGTGGCTGTGTTTGCGTATATGTTGATGAGGAGGGAGAAGCAATGAAGGTGATTGAAGTGGAAAATCTGTCAAAAATCTTTCGAGTGAAACGAAAGGAAAAAGGAATGAGAGGCAGTATCAAGGCAATTTTTAAACCGAAGATGAAGGAGATAAAGGCGGTGGATGGAGTTTCCTTTACGGTGGAGGAGGGTGAGATGTTAGCCTTTATCGGGCCGAACGGAGCAGGAAAGAGTACAACGATTAAAATGCTGACGGGTATTCTTTATCCGGACGGTGGCAATGTGAAGGTGTTGGGAATTGATCCTACGAAAAGACGAAAGCAGCTGGCTTATGAGATTGGAACTGTGTTTGGGCAAAAGGAACAGCTCTGGACGCACCTGACGCCTTATGATAATTTTCGGTTCTTTGGGGCTATTTATGACATAGCGGATGGGGAAATTGAAAAGCGTATCGAGGAACTCTCGGATACCTTTGTACTTTCGGATTTTATCAACACGCCAGTTAGAAATCTTTCTTTGGGGCAGCGTATTCGGTGTGAGATTGCCGCTTCTTTGATTCATAAGCCTAAGGTGCTGTTTTTGGATGAGCCTACCATAGGACTGGACCCTGTGGTGAAAGAAAATATTCGTTCTCTGATTCAGCAGATGAATCGTGAATTTCATACTACGATTTTTTTGACCAGTCATGACACCGGGGACATAGAAAAGCTATGCAAACGTGTTATTATTGTAAATTCCGGGCAGATTGTGTTAGACGATTCCATGGCACATTTGAAATTTTCGGATGCATCCTTAGAGGATATTATTATGGAAATTTATCGCAGCAGATGATTTTAAATAAACTTGGGATTCAAAGGAGTTTGAAAGACAATCAGTTGGCGGAAAATAGCTGGGTAGAGCCAATCGGTTATAATTTGAGGAAAGGGAGGAGCGTCTTTATGAGAAAGTATGTGGTAATCTACCGGTCTGTATTGATGGAAAACCTGCAATATATTGGGAATATTGCATTGGGATTTGTCAGTTATTTTATTTTTATCTTTGTGTTTATCAATCTTTGGGACTATTTGTATGCAGAGCCTGGAATGCGGATTGCCGGGTATACGAAGGAGCAGATGATCTGGTATGTGATGATTACGGAAATGATCTGGTTTGGCAGTCGCTCTGAGGCAGTAGTAGGGCAGGTTACGGCAGATATACGAGGCGGGAATATTGCGTATCTGATGAATAAGCCCTATCATTATACGCTTTATATTCTGGCCAGGCATACGGGAGAGTGGTGTATACGGATTCCTATGTATGCGCTCTTTGCAGCTGCAATTGGGCTTACAATGGTGGGAGAGATAGAAGGCTTCGGACTTCTTGCTTTGCTTCCATCCGCGATAAGCATTGTGCTTGGGATTACTATTAATGGGATTTTTAAGCTATGTATCAGTCTGGTGTCCTTTTGGATTGAGGACGTACATCCTTTCCAGTGGATGTATGATAAGCTGATTTTGATTGTGGGAACAGTGTTCCCCATAGAAATATTTCCGGCAGCCATGAGGCCTTTTATGAAACTGACACCGATTTACACGGTGTGCTATGGCCCTGCAAAGCTGGTAGTGGATTTCCATATGGAGCAGTATCCGGAAATTCTATCAGCACAGCTTTTGTATCTGGGTGTGGGAACTTCTTTGATGTTCTTTCTCTATGGAAAGGGGGTTAAAAAGCTATATGTTAACGGCGGTTAAAGGAAAAGGACGGCATACTTCGCGGACTATGTCTATGCGGAATCAGCTGCGGGTGTGTCTGCTTTCCATTCAGTATAATATTATGCGGGAGATGATAAATAAGGTTACTTTCCTTACCAATATTTGCTTTATGATACTGAACAATGCGTCTTTTCTCGTGCAATGGGTTATTTTGTTTCAGCTTAAGGATGAGATTGGGGGATATACCTTAAAAGAGATTATGCTGCTGTGGGGGCTTTGCGCCAGCAGTTATGGACTTTCTCACATACTGTTTGCCAGGGTATTTTCCCTGCCGGAGCTGATCATAAACGGCAAGCTGGATGCCTACCTGGTTCTGCCGAAAAATGTACTGCTGGGAGTGATGACCTCATCCACCAATACTTCGGCCATCGGTGATTTGGCCTATGGATTGATTGTTGCCAGTCTTTCCGGCTTTCAGGTAAAAAGGATGCTGTTGTTTCTTTTATTTACTGTGACAGGTGCGGTGATGATAACGGCTTTTGCCCTTTTGCTGGGGAGCTTGTCATTTTGGCTTGTGCGGATGGAGCTTTTTGGAGACCAGATGGTGAATGTGGTTATCAGCTTTGCAACTTACCCCGATGGGATTTTTAAGGGAGCTGTGAAGACGCTGCTTTACTTTATGATACCGACCGGGATGATGGTTTATCAGCCGGTGCACGTTATGACAGATTTTGATTTAAAGGGACTGCTTGTGGTGATTGGATATGCCGGTGCGCTTTCGGTGGCGGCGGTGACAGTCTTTTATAGGGGATTGCGGAGATATTCCTCCGGGAACCTGATGGGAGCACGGGTATAGGAGGGAAGGAATCACAATTTTATGGAAAAAGGGTGAAAGAGGTGCTATAATATGCATAATCGAAAGCTTTACCAAAAACCGCCGCTTGTAAATGAATAACTGTAAACTTTTTGAGGGTGCCAGGAAGCTTTGGGACAAAAGCATGGAGGAGTGAGATGGATTTATTGAATTTACGCAAGCAGATTGATGAGATTGACGAGCAGATTGTGTCGCTTTATGAAAAGCGTATGGATATATCCGGGCAGGTTGCAGAATATAAAATAGAAACCGGCAAAAAGGTCTTTGATAAGGCCAGGGAGGAAGAAAAGCTCCGGAAGGTGAAGGCCTTAACCCACAATGAGTTCAACAGCCATGGGATAGAGGAGCTGTTTGAGCAGATTATGTCCATGAGCCGTAAGCTCCAGTATGGCCTTTTGACGGAGCATGGCAGTATTGGGAAACTTCCTTTTATAGGAGTAGACAGACTCTATGAGGAAAAGGCAAGGGTGGTTTTTCAGGGAGCAGACGGCGCCTATTCCCAGGCGGCCATGATTCAATATTTTGGGGAGCAGGTGAACAGCTTTCATGTGGACACTTTTCGGGATGCAATGATTGCCATTGACGAGGGCAGTGCTGACTTTGCAGTGCTGCCGATTGAAAACTCCACGGCTGGGATTGTCAGTGAAATTTATGATTTGCTGGCAGAATTTGAAAACTATATTGTGGGGGAACAGATTATTAAGATTGAGCATTGCCTGATGGCTTTGCCCGGCACGAAGATAGAGGATATTGAGATAGTGTATTCCCATCCCCAGTCCCTGATGCAGTCGGCCCGGTTCTTAAATGAACACAATTGGCAGCAAATCAGCATGCAGAACAATGCATTTGCGGCTAAGAAGGTGGCTGGCAGTGAGGATAAGCATAAGGCGGCCATTGCAAGTGAACATGCAGCGAAGCTGTATGGGCTTGAAGTGCTGGCTAAAGGGGTGAACCAGTCCAGTACCAACTCCACCCGTTTTATTATTGTGACCAATCAGAAGGTTTTTTTGAAGGATGCAAAGAAGGTAAGCATATGCTTTGAGGTGCCTCACGAAAGCGGCTCTTTGTATCACATGCTTTCCCATTTTATCTATAACAATCTGAATATGAACAGGATCGAGAGCAGACCCATAGAGGGTAGAAATTGGGAATATCGGTTTTTCATTGACTTTGACGGGAATCTGTCGGACAGCTCAGTGAAAAATGCCCTGCGGGGCTTGCGGGAAGAAGCGCGGAATATGCGGATTCTGGGAAATTATTAGTAAGATGCCAAGTTGAGATATGCACAGCATCACCAATTTCAGGATTCGAGATGAGTGTTGGTGAAAGGCTTGCAAACATAAAAGCTTCGAAATGAGGTAAGACATAAATCATGCGAGAACAGGAATTGATTGTATATAAGGAGTTTCCAAAGGACGAAGGCCGCCTTCTGCAGGATATGGCGTGGCTTATGGAGCATTATAAGGAAGAACCCACGGATAAGGAAGCCAAGACCAGGGAGAATAAGGCGGCACTTTTGTACAGCTGTATCCACCGCATGCTGGAAATGGCGGGAAATCATGGGTTTTACGGCAATTTATGGCACTGCTATCTGGCTAACCTTCTTGTAAATAATGAAAACAGCTATAGCATGGCCTGTGAGGTAACAGGGAAGGCAACAGGCACCATCAACCAGGCTGTGCTTCACGATATAGCTATCTTTAAAGAGCTTTTTGACTATGATTTTTCAGATATGGTAAGAACTTTGTCGGTGGAAGTCTTTGAACTGATTACGGAATATAGATCCGGCGATGATGCAGGCAGGGTATACAACAGCCGCATCAGGGACAGAATTTGTGATTTGGCGGTCCAGTTTACCAAAAATCAAACGCCAGAAGAAATGAAGGATACGCTTACCGAATTTTATAAAGAATATGGCGTGGGAAAATTCGGCCTGCATAAGGCCTTCAGAGTAGCGCATAGGGAAAGGGGCGTAGAGATCGTGCCCATACAAAAAATCGCCCACGTATACCTGGAGAATTTGGTAGGCTATGAAATCCCCAAACAAAAGCTGGTTGAAAATACGGAGGCCTTTGTGGAGGGAAGAAAAGCCAATAACTGCCTGCTTTTTGGGGATGCGGGGACGGGTAAATCATCCAGCATAAAAGGAATCGTCAACGCGTATTATGAAAAGGGGCTTCGCATCATAGAATTGTACAAGCACCAGTTTCAAGATTTGAACGCAGTGATCACCCAGATTAAAAACAGGAACTATAAATTTATCATATATATGGATGATTTGAGCTTCGAGGATTTTGAAATAGAGTATAAATATTTGAAGGCTGTGATAGAAGGTGGTTTGGAGAAGAAGCCGCCTAATGTGCTGATTTACGCCACCTCCAACAGGCGTCATCTGATACGGGAGAAGTTTTCAGATAAGGGAGAAGGAAGGGATGACTTGCATGGCAAAGATACTGTGCAGGAGAAGCTTTCACTATCCGCCCGCTTTGGCGTTACCATCTATTTTGCAGCGCCGGACAAAAAGGAATTTCAAAATATAGTGGAGGTACTTGCGAAGCGTCATCATCTTACCATGCCGAGGGAGGAGCTTTTGCTTGAGGCGAATAAGTGGGAGCTTGCCCACGGAGGGCTTTCCGGCAGATGCGCCCAGCAGTTTATTGATTATTTACTTGGAAGGAAGGGGTATGCATGTCAGTAAAAACTTTTGCCGCCATAGACATAGGTTCCTATGAGCTGGCCATGAAAATATTCGAGGTTTCCAAAGTAAGGGGAATGCGGGAGATTGATCATGTACGCCACGGCATTGATATGGGAACGGAAACTTATACGAAAGGAAAGCTGTCCCATGAAAGGGTAGGTGAGCTGTGCCGTGTGCTGCGGGAATTCGCCGATATCATGAAGTCTTATCAGGTGGAGGATTATGTGGCCTATGGCACCAGCGCCATCCGGGAATCTGAAAACAGGTCGATTCTTTTAAACCAGATTGCGCTAAGAACGGGAATACAGATAAATGTGCTCAGTAATTCCGAGCAGCGTTTTCTTGACTATAAATCCATTGCCTTTCAGGGAGAAGGCTTTTTAAAAATCATCGAAAGCGGAACCGCTATTTTGGATATCGGAGGAGGAAGTATTCAGATTTCTCTTTTTGACAATGATACGCTGGTTTCCACACAAAATATGAAGCTTGGCGTCTTGCGGATACAGGAACATTTAAATCAGCTGGGGGTAAGCATTCGCCATTACGACAGGCTGGTGGAGGAAATGCTGGCCCCCCAGATGAATGTGTACAAAAAGCTGTATTTGAAAGACCGGCAGATCAAAAGCATCATTATCGTGGATGACTATATTTCTACGCTGGTAAAACATAAGATGAACGATGGTGTGGCAAACGGCTTTGTGGATAAGAAAAAAATGGAATACTTTTTGGAAATCTGCCACACCAAAACCCTGACGGAACTGGCAAAGGCCCTTGATACGCCGGAAGAAAATATGCCCCATTTGTTCATTGCCCTTAAGCTTGTGAAAAGTATCATGGACGATATGGGGGCGGAGCAGCTCTGGGTGCCGGGGGTGACGCTCTGCGATGGCATTGCCTACGAGTATGCGGAAAAAAATAAAATCATCACATCCACACACGACTTCGAGAAGGATATTGTTGCCTGCGCCCAAAACATAAGCAAGCGTTACCGGGGCAGTAAGAAAAGAAGCGAGACGCTTGAGAAAATCGCGCTTACTATTTTTGACAGTATGAAAAAGGTGCACGGCCTTGGCAGAAGGGAAAGGCTTCTTTTACAGATTTCCACTATTTTGCATGACTGTGGGAAGTATATCAGTATGGTCAATTTAGGGGAATGCTCCTACAGCATTATTATGGCAACGGAAATTATCGGCTTGTCCCATATGGAGAGAGAGATTGTCGCAAATGTGGTGAAATATAATCATCTAGAATTTGATTATGATGAGGAAAGCGGGAGTCTTAGCACATTAGATGAGGATTCCTATTTAAAAATTGCGAAGCTGACGGCAATTTTGCGTATGGCAAATGGGCTGGACAGGACTCATAAGCAAAAATTCAGGAATGTGAAGATTGCTTTGAAAGAAGATGAGCTGTTTATCACGGTAGACACAGAGGCGGATATTACGTTGGAAAAAGGGTTGTTTGGGGCCAGGGCTGATTTTTTCCAGGAGGTGTATCATGTCAGACCTGTTATCAGGAAAAAACGGATACCGTAAGGGAGATGTTTTCATAACAAAAATTTTTCATTGATTCTTAGATAAAAAATTTAAGTAAGGGGAGGTAGGGAATCATGAGCAAGGCGGGGTACGAGAACCCGGAAAATTATAGCAACAGGGAATTGAGCTGGCTGTTATTTAATAAGAGAGTGCTCAGTGAGGCCAGGGATAAAAACAATCCGTTGTTTGAAAGACTTAAGTTTTTGAGCATTACGGCTTCTAATTTGGATGAATTTTTTATGGTCAGAGTGGCGTCCTTAAAGGATATGGTGAATGCAGGATATACGAAGCCTGATATTGCCGGTATGACGCCTACTGAGCAGCTCTTAGCTTTAAATGAAGCCACCCATGATCTGGTGGATAAGCAATATTTGGTTTATAACCGATCCATTATTCCCCAGCTTAAGACAAACGGGCTTAGGGTGGTTGCCCATCATGAGGATTTGACGGAAAAAGAAGCAGCCTATGTGGATGAATATTATGAGGAGAATGTCTATCCTGTGTTAACGCCCATGGCGGTGGATTCTTCCCGGCCTTTTCCGCTGATTCGGAATAAAACACTGAATATTGGCGCTCTGGTGAGAAAGAAAGATGGGAAGGGAGAGCTTGAGTTTGCCACGGTGCAGGTGCCCAGCGTCCTTTCAAGAATCGTGGAGATTCATACAAAGAACCCTTCCGGGAATACGCAGGAAAAGGCGGTTATTCTTTTGGAGGAAGTGATAGAGAGGAATATTCATAAGCTGTTTCTTAATTATGACATTGTATGCGCCCATCCCTTCCGCATTATGCGGAATGCGGACCTGTCCATAGAGGAGGACGAGGCGGAGGATTTATTAAAAGAAATTGAAAAACAGCTGAAAAAGCGTCAGTGGGGCCAGGCGATCCGCTTAGAGGTGGAGGAAGGGATCGATAAGAAGCTCTTAAAGATATTGGTAGAGGACCTTCATGTAAGACAGGAGGATATTTACAGAATTGATGGACCTTTGGATTTGACCTTCCTTATGAAAATGTATGGTCTGCCCGGCTTTGACCATTTAAAGGAAAAGGCTTATGCAGGTCCCCAGCCGGTACCGGAGCTTCCTGCGGATTGCAATATTTTTGAACAAATCAGGAAAGAGGATTTGCTGCTGTTCCATCCCTATGAGTCCTTTGGTCCGGTGGTGGAGTTTATCAGACAGGCGGCAGGGGATCCGGATGTGCTTGCCATCAAGCAGACTCTTTACCGTGTCAGCGGCAATTCTCCTATTATCGCGGCCCTTGCCCAGGCGGCGGAGAACGGTAAACAGGTTTCTGTGCTGGTAGAGCTAAAGGCACGGTTTGACGAGGAAAATAATATTGTGTGGGCGAAGAAGCTGGAAAAGGCAGGATGCCACGTGATTTATGGATTGGTGGGCCTAAAAACCCACAGTAAGATTACGTTGGTGGTGCGAAGGGAAGAAGACGGTATCAGGCGGTACGTACACCTGGGAACCGGCAATTACAATGATGCAACGGCGAAACTATACACAGACGTAGGGCTCTTTACGTGTGCGTCCTACATAGGAGAGGATGCAACGGCAGTGTTTAACATGCTCTCAGGCTATTCGGAACCCCTTAGCTGGAATAAGTTGTCCCTGGCTCCCTTGTGGCTTAAGGACAGGTTTTTATTTTTGATAGGCAGGGAAAAGGAAAATGCGCTGGCAGGAAAAGAAGGCCATATTATCGCCAAAATCAACAGTTTATGCGATAAGGATGTGATAGAGGCTTTATATGAGGCCGGAGCGGCAGGGGTAAAAATTGAGTTGATCATCAGAGGAATCTGCTGCTTAAAAACAGGGCTGCCCGGAATCGGAGAGAATATTACCGTCCGCTCCATCGTGGGAAATTTCTTAGAGCACAGCCGTATTTTTTACTTTGAAAACGGCGGCAAGCCGGAATATTACTGCGCCAGCGCCGACTGGATGCCCAGAAACTTAGAGCGCCGTGTGGAGATTATGTTCCCCATAGACCGCCCGGAATTACAAAAGAAGCTGATGACAATTCTTCAGATGCAGCTTCGGGATACGGTAAAGGCCCATATCCTTACCCCAAGCGGCGCATATGAAAAAGTAGATAAGAGAGGAAAGGGATATTTTAATTCTCAGCTAGAGTTCTGTAATATGGCGGTCCAGGCTGCCAAAAAGCAGGAGCTTTTGGTAAATAGCAGGGTTTTTATCCCGGAAATGCATCATGAATAAATTGGGTTATAAGTTGATTTTAGCCTCCGCCTCCCCAAGGCGGCGGGAGCTGCTTGACCAGATTGGAATGGAATTTGAGGTAATGCCAAGCGGTGTGGAAGAAAAGATGGAAAGCACAGTGCCTTATGAGATGGTGATGGAGCTTTCCGCAAGAAAAGCCCGGGACATTTTTCACAGGCTTTCCCCGGAAAAAAGAAACGGGGCTGTGGTGGCGGGCGCCGATACGGTGGTGGCTGTGGAGAACAAAATACTGGGAAAGCCTAAGGATGAGAAGGAAGCCCAGGAGATGCTTTCTCTTTTGCAGGGGCGGACCCATCAGGTCTATACGGGCGTTACTTTAATATGGAAGGAACACGCCCAGCAGACAGAGGGTGAGGAGATGGGAAAGACCTCTTTTTATGAGAGGACGGACGTGACCATGTATCCTATGAGTGAGGAGGAAATCTGCGCTTATGTGGAGAGCGGAGAGCCGATGGATAAGGCCGGCGCCTATGGCATACAGGGAAAATGTGCCGCTTATGTGAAAGAGATAAATGGAGATTTTTATAATGTGGTGGGGCTGCCCATTGCAAGGCTGTATCAGGAGATGAAAAAAATATCGCTGGTACATGAACACAGAGGGGATATGAATGCAGCATCGCAAGAATAGTTTGAGATATATGGTAAAAGGCTTGGTATCGTATACAGGGGGTAAAAAATGATTCGATTGATAGCATCTGATGTGGACGGAACACTGATTCAGGACTCTACTCCGAATTTGTATCCGGAGATGGAGGAGATGATTCGGAGATTAAAAGAAAAAGGAATTTTGTTCTGCGCCGCCAGCGGCAGGCAGTATCAAAGTCTTAAAAATGTGTTCCGGAATGTGGCGGATGATATTGCCTACATTGCAGAAAACGGTGCGCATATTCGTTATCAGCATAAAAATATTTCTGTAACACCCATGAAGCGGGAGTATGTCGAAGGAATTATGAAAATGCTGCGCCCTTATTATGGGGAATGTGAGACAATCATTTCTACGCCTAATGGGAGCCTGGTTGAAAGTAAGAATCAGGCGTTCATTGACCTGATCACTTATGGGTATCACAATACTTTTAGGCAGGTGAATGATGTCCTCTCGCAGGAGGATGAGATTATAAAAATTGCAGTTTATAAAAAAGGCAGCATTCGGAGTCTGGGGGAGAGCTGTTTTATCCCTGCCTGGGAGCAAAATATTAAGGCATGTATGGCTGGGGAAGAATGGGTGGACTTCATGGACAAGTCGGTGGATAAAGGAAATGGGCTTAAAATCCTGGAGGAGCATCTGAGGATCGACAGGCAGGAGACCATGGCTTTCGGAGACAATGACAATGATTTAGGTTTGATGCAGGCAGCAGGTGAGAGCTATGCAGTGGAGACGGCGCCGGAGCATGTAAAGAGAGCGGCAGGCGCGATTTGTCCTGGGTGGCGTGAAAAGGGGGTTTACCAGATCATCAAAGCAAAAATTTTTCAGTAAGTATTGACTTATATAGAGGTAGTACAGCATAATAATGATAACAGTTCAAACGATAATAATACCAATAAATATTGTCATAGGAGGAACGGGTATGCATGAATTTGATGATGCTGTATTACAGTGCTTTTTAGACAATCAGGGTCAGTTGTTTCCAGAGGAGGATGTAGCTTCTAATTTGGAAGAGGCTGAAGCATTTCTTGAGGAATGTCTGGCAGTGGTGGTGAATTCTATTGATGAGGTATGGGATTACTTTGAAGAAGCGGGGGTTGATGTGGACGGAGCAAGAGGGGATGAAATCCTTGAAGCCAATGAGGTGTTTGATATTGGAGATGGCAGGTATTTGATTGTTGAGGGATAATACTGTGAAAATAAATTTTTCACAGATAAATGTTATTCTTACTGATATTGGCTAAATAAAGTGATGACTGAATATAGTAACCGTACAAACAAGGTGTAAAGTCTCATGAAATGATAGGACTCTACACCTTTTCAATTTTTATACTGTTGACCAATTGATAGGGATGCCTTGTGGCGATTCATTTGAATGATTTATTGTACGTGCCGCAAAGCATCATGGCGGAAAGTGTGGAGGATTAAGATGAAAGCAATAGGGATTGATATTGGTACGACTACAATCAGTGCAGTGGTTTTGGATGATGTACAGGAAAAAGTACTTGATGCCCGCACGATTGAAAATGGAAGCTTTATTCACACAGAGCATGAATGGGAACGGATTCAGGATGTAGATATAATAATAGAAAAAGCAAAAAATGTATTGGATGAGCTGCTGCAATTACATCCGGATGCGGCAGCCATTGGACTTACGGGGCAGATGCATGGTATCTTGTATGTGGATAGCCAGGGGAAATGCTGCAGCCCCCTTTATACATGGCAGGATCAGCGTGGAAATCTTACACAGTTTGACGGCTTGTCATTGGTAGAATGGATCAGGCAGCAAAGCGGCGCACAGGTCTTTACCGGATATGGACTTGTAACCTATTTGTATCAATGTAAAAAGGGACTGCTCCCTGAAAAGGGCGTATCGTTTTGTACCATTTCCGATTACCTGGGAATGGTAATGACAGGCAGGAAGGAACCGCTTTTACATATCAGTATGGCGTCCAGCCTTGGCTTTTTTGATGGAAGGAAAAAGGAATTTCAAAAGGATAAGCTTAACAGACTGGGCATGCATACGGATGTGCTGCCGAAGGTGTCAGATGCTTTTTCAGTGATTGGCACCTATCAGGGGAGGCCGGTGACGATTGCAATTGGGGACAATCAGGCAAGCTTTCTTGGGGCAGTAGGCTTTCAGAAAAACACAGTTTTGCTCAATGTAGGGACTGGCGCCCAGGTTTCTGTAATGTCCGACCGGTTTTTTGAGACGGATGGTATCGAAGCAAGACCGCTGACGGAGGATAAGTTCCTTTTGGCAGGTTCATCCCTTTGTGGCGGAAGGGCCTACGCCATATTGGAAAATTTCTTTAGAAGCTACATGGTGGCGGCAGGTTTTGAAGATACCGCCCAATATGATATAATGGAAAAGCTGGCGGGAAAAGGCATCAAGATGCAGGATGGCATGGTGGTAACAACCACCTTTAATGGCACCCGCACAGACCCTGCGCTTAGGGGGAGCATTGGGAACATAAGCAAAGATAATTTTACACCACAGAGCCTTATCTATGGAGTTTTAAGAGGGATTGCCGGAGAACTGTACGATATGTTTGAGGTGATTCAAAAACATACGGGTATCAAGGCGGATGAGCTGATTGCCTCCGGAAACGGAGTGCGGAAAAATACGGTGTTACAGTATATTTTTGAAGAAATGTTTGGAGCCAGTCTGCATTTGGCAAAATATAAGGAAGAAGCCGCCAGCGGCGCAGCCATTAGCAGTTTATATAAGAGAAAAAGGGCGGAATAAGTTTGCGCCTGTTACGCCATTTGCCGGTGATGGGAAGTATGGGGGTGTCTAGATGTATCAGAGAAAATCAAGACTGCAAAGTCTAATCATACTCATGCTGGACTGTATCTGTATTACGGTCAGCTTGATTCTGGCCAATTATATTAGGAATGGCAGGTTATTTGTCAGTGATAATGCCCGCATGGACTTTGGGATGCTTCTCGGAGCCAGTCTGACGGTTTTTCTTGCAATGAATCTGTTCCGCAACACAAACAGAGATATCTTTTTGAGAGGGCCTTTGCATGAGGTGGTCCATATTATACAAAACAATATTCTTATGTTTGCAGGCGCGGCAACTATTTTGTATTTTTTGAATCTGATAGATGCCTATTCCCGTCTTGCTTTTATGTATTTCCTGTTACTTGACTGTGGGCTGATGTTTTTGCTGCACCAGCTTTGGAAAAAGATACTGCCTTTTCTCTATGTGCATTTTGGACAGACCAGAAAGCTTTTGATGGTGGCGGATGAAGAATATGCGGCGGCCCTGATACAGGACATGAAAGGCATGAAGGATTTCCGGTATGAGATTACCGGAATTGTTTTGGTGGGAATGGAGGATAGACTGGAGAAACTTGAGGATGTTGAGGTGGTAACAGATGAAGAACATCTGGTGGAATACTGCAAAGGGGCTTCCCTGGATGAAATCATTGTGGCAGTGGGAGCGGGAAAAAAGAAAAGCATCCTTCCTAAAATGGAGCTTATGTCAGAGATGGGCATTACCATTCACTATCAGATTCCGGTGCCGGAGCTAAGCGGCGCCAGACAAAAGGTGCTTTCCCAATTTGGCCGTTTTTATACGGTTACCTATGCCAACAGGGTAGCGCCTGTGGGACAGATTATTTTAAAGAGATTGCTAGATTTATGCGGAGCCATGGCAGGCTGTATCGTTCTTTTGCTGCTTACGGTGGTGGCAGGGCCGCTCATTAAACTGGAATCTCCAGGGCCTGTTTTCTTTGCACAAAAGAGGGTGGGGCGTAATGGGCGTATTTTTAATATGTATAAATTCCGTTCCATGTATGCGGACGCAGAGGAACGCAAAAAAGAATTGATGAGTCAAAATGAGATGAGCGGTCTTATGTTTAAAATAGAAAACGATCCCAGAATTACAAAAATTGGCCGGTTTATGAGAAGGACCAGTTTAGATGAATTTCCACAGTTTCTTAATATATTAAAGGGAGATATGAGTCTGGTGGGAACCAGACCGCCTACGTTAGACGAGTTTGCACAGTACAGCCCTTATCACAAAAAGCGTCTTAGTTTCCGGCCGGGACTTACAGGTATGTGGCAGGTCAGCGGCAGAAGTGACATTACAGATTTTGAGGAAATTGTGAAATTGGATGTGGAGTATATTGACAATTGGTCCTTTATGCTGGATGTGAAGATTCTCTTTAAGACAGCTTTGGCGGTGTTCCAGGGGAAGGGCGCAAAATAGATAGTAAATGATGGAAAAAGTGAGAAATTTAAGAGAAAGGCTACGGAAAAATGCATATTATTTTATTGTCAGGAGGATCAGGAAAGCGTTTGTGGCCGCTTTCCAATGATATTCGTTCTAAGCAGTTTATTAAGATTTTTAAGCGGGAGGATGGAGAGTACGAGTCTATGGTACAGCGTATTTACCGACAGATACGTACGGTAGACAAGGATGCTACGGTTACCATAGCTACCTCTAAGACACAGGCATCCTCTATTCATAATCAGCTTGGAGATGAGGTGGGCGTTTGTGTAGAGCCTTGTAGAAGAGATACCTTTCCTGCAATTGCTCTGGCAGCAGCTTACCTTCATGACGTAAAGGGGGTTTCAGGGCAGGAGGCTGTGATTGTGTGTCCTGTGGATCCTTATGTGGAAAAAGATTATTTTGAAGCCATAAGACAGTTAGGGGAAATTGCCCTAACGGACAGCGTCCATTTGGCGCTGCTGGGGATGGAGCCTACGTACCCAAGTGAAAAATATGGATATGTGATTCCGGTAGACAAGGAAAAGATAAGCAGGGTAGCTACCTTTAAGGAAAAGCCGGATGCTGAAAGGGCCGGACAATATATTCGGCAGGGGGCGCTGTGGAATGGAGGCGTATTTGCTTTTCGGCTGGAATATATGTTGGAAAAGGCCCATGAGCTGATTGATTTTGAAAATTATGAGGATTTGTTTGCAAAATATGACACTTTAGATAAAATCAGTTTTGACTATGCGGTAGGAGAAAAAGAAAAAAATATTAAGGTAATGCGCTTTCAGGGACAGTGGAAGGATTTGGGTACCTGGAATACCCTTACAGAAGCGATGGAAGATGCCTGTGTGGGAGATGCTATATTAAATGAAAAATGTGAGAATGTCCATGTGGTCAATGAACTGGACGTTCCGGTACTGTGTATGGGCTTAAAGAATGTTGTTGTTTCTGCAAGTCCGGAGGGAATTTTAGTTTCTGACAAAGAACAGTCCAGCTACATTAAGCCTTTTGTGGATCAAATCAGCCAGCAGATTATGTTTGCGGAAAAATCCTGGGGGAGCTTTAGGGTTTTGGATGTGGAGGATGAAAGTCTGACCATTAAGGTGACTCTAAATCCGGGACATAAGATGAATTATCATAGCCATCAATTGCGGGACGAGGTGTGGACCGTTATTTCCGGCAGAGGAAGAACGATTGTAGATGGGGAGGAAAAAGCCATAGCGCCGGGAGATGTGATTTCTATGACAGCAGGATGCAGGCATACTATTATTGCGGATACGGAGCTGAAAGTGATTGAGGTGCAGCTGGGCAGGGAGATAAGCGTACTGGATAAGCAGAAATTTTCATGGCCGCTGACATATCAAAATGGAATTTAAAATATCCTGACAAAGTGTTTTTGTCAACATATGTGACGTAAAGGAGAGATTTATGGGTATATTTATGAAGCAAGACAGTATAATAGAAAGTAATGATAGGAAGAACGGTTCAATGGAGGAAAAGCGATTGCATGATAGACGGATTGTCCTATATCTTGCCTTTACCTTTATCCTTACTTTTGCAATTGAAATCTTTGTCATTATGCCTCTGGCAGGCGATGTGGACATTAAGAAGGCTTACATGGCGCAATTATTGGTGACAGGCGTTATGTTCATCCCGGCCCTTGGCGTGCTCTTTACCCGCCTTCTCACGAAGGAAGGATTTCAAATAAAACATTTGATGCTGTCCTTCAATTTAAAGGGAAACCTGAAATATTATGGGCTGGCATGGTTTGGATTTGCTTTTCTTATTTTGTTTGGCGCTGTTTTGTATTTTGTCATTTTTCCAAAGCAGTTTGACCCGGGTCTGGGCTATGCAAGGGCAATGCTTGAAGCGCAGACCAAAGCGGCCGGTACAGAGCTGGCCGGCGAGCAGATTAAAATGGTGGTTTCTATACAGATTTTCACAGGTATCCTTCTTGCCCCTTTTGTAAATTTTTTAAATTGCTTTGGGGAGGAGTGGGGATGGCGCGGCTATCTGTTGCCGAAACTGTTAAAGCGTTTTAAGGTAATCCCTGCGCTGCTGCTTGAAGGAATCATTTGGGGACTGTGGCATACGCCTGTTATTATAATGGGGCATAATTATGGAGTGGGCTATTGGGGATTTCCTTATTTAGGTATTTTTGCAATGTGTATTTTCTGCACGGTGCTTGGAATTATTCTATCTTACTTGACCATCAAAACAAAAAGCTGTATTCCGGCGGTGATAGGACATGGAACAATGAATGGCCTTGCCTCGGCAGGTATTATGTGCACATCCTTAGAAAATCCCTACAATGTATTTTTAGGGCCAATGCCGGTGGGGCTGATAGGCGGAGCCGGATTCATTTTCGCAGCGGCAGGTTTGCTTTATCTCCTGCAAAAGGAAGAAAATGCTGAAAAATAAGCAAATAGTATTGCATTTTGGGTACTGGAGTGCTACAATACAAAAGATATTAAGATGCTTACTAATCTAGAGTGGACTTGGCGGTCCACTCTTTTTTAAGGACTAAATAATAGAAGCAGGTAAGGGGTGTATGAATGACAAAAAGAGAAAGGTATGAAGTAAGGACCGAGGAGCTGTTAACGCCCATAGCGGATGCCAATTATGTAGAAATTTATGATGTGGAGTATGTGAAGGAGGGAAGCGACTGGTACTTAAGGTGTTACATTGACAAGGACGAGGGAGTGACCATAAATGACTGTGAGGCAGTCAGCAGAGCCTTGTCGGATGAGCTTGACAGAACAGATTTTATTGAGGATGCCTACATTTTAGAGGTGAGTTCTCCGGGACTTGGGCGGCAGCTGAAAAAGGATAAACACCTTCAGAAAAGTCTTTTATGTGAGGTGGACATAAAGTGTTACAAGCCTGTAGATGGCACAAAGGACTTTACAGGTATTTTGAAAGCATTTGACGAGGATACGCTTACGCTGGAAATTCGTAATAATAGTCATCATAAGGTAAGAACGAAAGGTAAGGGAAAGGACAATTCCGTACAGGAGGCTGCACAGGGAAGCAATGATGCGAAAGATGCTGTCTTAGAAGATGCTGCCCTGGAAGTCAGAGTATTTAACAGAAAGGATATTGCCACAGTGAAGCTTGCGCTGGATTTTTAACTCTGGCATGGAAGTAAGGTTTAGGGAGTTATTTTTGTTTACACGGGCTTATGCAATAACTGCATAAATCATAACAGTTTAGTTGGCCTAAAAGATAATAAGGGGCAGAAAGGGATAAGGGAAATGAACAAAGAATTAATGGAAGCGTTAGATATTTTGGAGAAGGAGAAAGAAATCAGCAAAGAGACTCTCTTTGAAGCGATTGAAAACTCTCTGATTACGGCCTGCAAGAATCACTTTGGCAAGTCTGACAATGTAAGAGTGGAAATTGACAGAGACACCTGTGATTTTCTGTGCTATGCGGAAAAGGAAGTGGTGGAGGAAGTGGAGGATGAATGCTTACAGATTTCCCTGCCGGATGCCCAGGAGATAAAAAGCAATGCAGCTTTAGGGGATATTCTTCATGTGGAGATAAAGTCAAAGGAATTTGGACGTATCGCCACACAAAATGCGAAGAATGTGATTTTACAGAAGATTCGTGAGGAAGAAAGAAGCGTTATTTACAATCAGTATTTTGAGAAGGAAAAGGACATTGTAACCGGTATTGTGCAGCGCTATATCGGTAAGAATATCAGCATTAACCTTGGAAAAGCAGATGGAATTTTAAATGAAAGCGAGCAGGTGAAGGGCGAGGTGTTCAGACCTACGGAGAGAATCAAAGTATATATTCTGGAGGTAAAGAGCACCCCAAGAGGCCCTAGAATCTTGGTCAGCCGTACTCACCCGGAATTGGTAAAACGTCTTTTTGAAGCGGAGGTAACAGAGATTAAGGACGGAACCGTGGAGATTATGAGTATTGCCAGAGAGGCGGGGAGCCGTACCAAGATGGCGGTAAGGTCCAATAATCCAAATGTGGATGCGGTGGGAGCATGTGTCGGCTTGAACGGAGCCAGGGTCAACTCAATTGTGGAGGAGCTGCGGGGGGAAAAGATTGATATCATTAATTGGGATGACAATCCTGGAAACCTGATTCAAAATGCACTTTCTCCTGCCAAGATTGTTGCAGTGTTTGCAGACCCGGATGAAAAGACGGCCAAGGTGGTGGTACCAGATTACCAGCTTTCCCTTGCAATCGGTAAAGAAGGACAGAACGCAAGATTAGCGGCAAGGCTTACCGGTTATAAGATTGATATCAAGAGTGAGACCCAGGCCAAGGATGCTCCCGGATTTCGGTATGAAGATTATATGGATGAATTTGACGAGGATGAATATGGCGAGTACGAGGAATATGGCGAGGAGACAGAGTACACAGAAGACTTAGAAGGCGATGTATCCGAGTACGTGGATGGAGATGAACCGGAGACAGGAACCCAGGCGTATGCGGCGGATGACGGCGGGGTGTATGAGGAAACCTATCAAGAAGATGAGGCTGAGTCCTATGATGAATATGAAACTTCCCAGGAATCAGAAGCCTATGAACCGGAAGAAGCTTCCGAACTGACGCAGTAAGGGGGAATTTGGATGGCAAAAAAAATTCCCTTAAGGCAGTGCGTAGGGTGTGGGGAAATGAAAGGCAAAAAAGAAATGATGCGTGTACTGAAAACCCCTGAAGAAGAAATCCTGTTAGATGCAACCGGGAAAAAGAATGGAAGAGGCGCTTATCTTTGTAAGGAAAAGGAATGCCTTGTGAAGGCACGTAAGAATAAAGGATTGGAACGGTCTTTTAAAATGAAAATTCCAAACGAAGTTTACGACAATCTGGAAAAGGAGTTTGATACGCTTGAGAAATGACAGGATCTTATCCCTGCTAGGGCTGGCTGTAAAGGGCAGAAATTTAGTGAGCGGTGAGTTCTCTACGGAAAAGGCAGTCAAGGCAGGGAAAGCAGAGTTGGTAATTGTCAGCAGTGATGCCTCTGACAATACAAAAAAACTGTTTACAGATAAATGCAGATTTTATAACATACCCTTTTATCTATACGGAACCAAGGCAGAGCTTGGAATGGCAATTGGCAAGGATGTGCGCTCATCTGTGGCAGTTATGGACAAAGGATTAGCGGAAGCGATAATAAAACGTTTGGAAGATTCATAAAAATTAAGACAAAGACAGATTGAAAAACCAGAAATTTTTCAGTCAACAAATTTGTGCTGACACTCTAAAGGCAGGGGCGTTGGTACCATGGAGGATTAGAATGGCCAAAATTAAAGTGCATGAGATAGCAAAGGAGCTGGGAAAGCAAAGCAAGGAAGTGATTGCTTTTTTACAGAATAAAGGAATTGAAGTGAAAGCAGCGCAGAGTTCTTTGGAGGCGGAAGTGGCCGATATGGTCAGAAAAACCTTTGGAAAAGAAAAAGATACGGCAGGGACAGAAGCGGCTGCAAAGGCAGGTGCGCCATCGGAAGCAAAGCCTGCAAAAGAAACAGAGAGGAAGAAAGAGGAAAAGAAGCCAGTGGAAGAAAATCAAAGCGCAGGTACGAAAAAGACGATAGTGGAAGCAAATGAGGCTGCAAATGGCGAAAAAGCTGCTGCTGAATCGAAATCAAGCGAAGCGTCTGAAAAATCAAAGGACCGGGAGAACAAGGATGGAAAAGCCGGTCAAAATGGCGCAGATCAAGCCAAAGCGGGAGAACAGTCTAAAGCAGCAGACCAGACCAGGGCAAGAGAGCCTAAAACGGCAGAGCCGGCTAAGAAAAAGAAGAAAATCATTTTTGTGAGCAATCCTCACAATAGTAATATTATGGGACAACAGCGTCAGGGTCAGGGCGAGAGACGTCCCTCGCAGGGAGAAAAACGCCCTGCCCAGGGTGAGAGACGCCCTCAGCAGGGAAATAAATCAGGAAACGGAAACCGTACCGGACAGGGAAGGCCCCAGCAGGAAGCGCCTCATAGGATTATCAAACCGCTGACAGCGCCCTCCGTACCTGAGAGTATAAATGCTGACTTTAAGCAGAATGTACGGAAGATGGAGAATGAAAGAATCGCGGCCAAAAATGCAGCGGCTAAGGCACAAAAGGCGGCGGAAGCTGAGAGGGCAGCTATGGAAGCAGCGGCAAGGGAGGCAGAAGCAGCAAAGGCCGCAGAGGAGACCGTATCCAAAGCTGCGGCCGGAATGGGTGTAAATGGGTCTGATACCACTGCAAAAATACAGAGTAATGTATCTGCAAATGCGGCATCAGATACAGGCACGCCCGCAAATGGGCCTATGTCTGTTTCATCTAATCCCTCTGGGAACAGAAGAACAGATGGAGCATCGCCGGCTAATCATGCGGCCGGCAGACCGGCAAAAAGGACGGGAGACCGGTCAGGGGAGCGGCCTGTACATGCCGGAAGGGATAATAACAATGCGAAAGCGTCAGGCGGAAGGGATGAAAGGCGTCAAAGAAATGAAAGAAACCAGGGAAATTCCGGAAACAGCCAGGGAGAACGGAATAACAGAAATGATTCCCGCCGGTTTGATGGAGCTAATCGTGACAGGAATCAGGGCAGCAGGAATGATTTCCGCGGTAATGGGGCTGATAGAAATGGCACAAGGTTTGGTAACAATAATAACCGCAGTGAAAGAGGAGGCCAGGGGCAGGAAGGTAGATTTAAGCGGCCTGAAAAGCCAGGTAAGAGTTTCGTTCCGGAGGCCCCCGTTAAGGAAGAAAAACGCAGAGATGAAGAAAAGCGTAGAATCAGCCAGGAGAAGGATAGACGGTCTAAGAAGGACTTTATCTATGAAGAGGATGAAGCGGTTGTAAAGAATAAGAACAAAGCCGGCCGGTTTATTAAGCCTGAAAAGAAGGTGGAAGAAAAGGCTGAGGAGCAGATCAAGGTAATTGTTATTCCGGAATCCCTCACCCTCAAGGAGTTAGCTGACAAGATGAAAATGCAGCCCTCCGCTATTATCAAAAAGCTTTTCCTTCAGGGGAAAATCGTGACAGTCAACTCGGACATTTCTTTTGAGGATGCGGAAAATATTGCCATTGAATACGATATTATCTGCGAAAAGGAAAAGAAAGTAGACGTAATTGAGGAGCTCTTAAAAGAGGAGGACGAGGAAACCGAAAAGTTGGTAAGCAGACCGCCGGTTATCTGTGTTATGGGCCATGTTGACCATGGAAAGACTTCCCTGCTTGATGCAATCCGTAAGACAAATGTGACGGATAAAGAGGCGGGAGGTATTACACAGCACATAGGTGCGTATACTGTAAATGTGAATGGGCTGTCCATCACCTTCTTGGATACGCCGGGACATGAAGCTTTCACGGCTATGCGTATGCGCGGTGCAAACTCTACGGATATTGCGATTTTAGTGGTAGCGGCCGATGACGGCGTTATGCCCCAGACGGTTGAGGCAATCAACCATGCAAAAGCAGCAGGAACAGAGATTATTGTTGCAGTGAATAAGATTGATAAGCCTGGCGCTAACATTGACAGAGTAAAGCAGGAAATGACAGAATATGAGCTGATTCCTGTGGATTGGGGCGGAAGCACAGAGTTTGTTCCTGTTTCAGCGAAATCCGGCGAAGGAATCGATACGCTCCTTGAAACCATTTTGCTTACAGCAGAGATCATGGAGCTAAGGGCCAATCCTGACAGGCGTGCAAGAGGTCTTGTAATAGAAGCGGAGCTTGATAAAGGGCGCGGGCCTGTTGCTACGGTGCTGGTGCAAAAGGGTACCCTTCACGTGGGAGACTTTATTTCCGCAGGCGCCAGCCATGGCAAGGTAAGGGCAATGATAGACGATAAGGGAAGAAGGGTGAAAGAAGCCCTTCCCTCAACTCCTGTTGAAATCCTGGGCCTTTCCGATGTGCCCAGCGCAGGAGAAGTGTTTATCGCCCATGAAAATGACAAGACAGCCAAATCCTATGCGGAGACCTACCTTGCTCAAAATAAAGAAAAAATGCTTGAAGAAACCAAGGCAAAGATGTCCCTTGACGATCTTTTCAGCCAGATTCAGGCAGGTAATTTGAAGGAACTGAACATTATCGTCAAAGCGGATGTGCAGGGCAGTGTGGAGGCCGTTAAGCAGAGCCTTATGAAGCTTTCCAATGAGGAAGTGGTGGTGAAATGCATTCACGGCGGCGTAGGCGCTATCAATGAATCTGACGTATCTTTAGCTTCTGCATCATCGGCAATTATTATCGGTTTCAACGTGCGTCCCGATGCCATGGCGAAAACCATTGCAGAGAGAGAAGGCGTTGACATAAGGCTCTACAAGGTAATTTATCAGGCAATTGAAGATATTGAAGCGGCCATGAAGGGTATGCTTGACCCTATTTTTGAGGAAAAAGTCATCGGACATGCGGAAGTAAGGCAGATTTTCAAGGCCTCCGCAGTCGGAAATATTGCCGGATCTTATGTGCTGGACGGTACATTCCAGAGAGATTGCAAGATACGAATCAGCAGAGAGGGAGAGCAGATTTACGAAGGCGCCTTAGCCTCCTTAAAACGCTTCAAAGATGATGTGAAGGAGGTCAGGTCAGGATTCGAGTGCGGACTTGTATTCGAGGGCTTTGACCAGATGCAGGAGCTTGACATTGTAGAGGCATATATTATGGTGGAGGTTCCCAGGTGAGAAAAAACAGTGTAAAAAACATCCGAATTAACGGAGAGGTGCAAAGAGTTTTGGCTGAGATTATCAGGGATTTAAAGGACCCAAGAATCAGCCCTCTTACCTCTGTGGTTTCCGTGGAGGTGGCGCCGGATTTAAAGACCTGTAAAGCATGGATCAGCGTATACGGCGATGACAGTGAAAAAGTCCAGAATGATACCGTGGAAGGACTAAAAAGTGCGGAAGGGTATATCCGAAGGGAGTTAGCAAACAGGATTAATTTGCGGAATACACCTGAAATACGTTTTATTGTTGACCAGTCCATTGCATACGGGGTTAGAATGTCTAAATTGATTGATGAGGTTAACGGTGGACAGAACGGGAGAGAACTATGAATCTATATGAAGAAGTAAAGGGAGCCGGCACGATTGGAATCAGCGGCCATATAAGGCCGGATGGCGATTGTGTCGGGGCGGTGATGGGGCTTTACCTGTATTTAAAAAAGGTATGCCCCGGCGCCAGGGTAGTGGTTATGCTGGAAAAGCCGGCGGATATCTTCTCCTGCATCAAAGATGTGGAAGAAATACATACGGATTTTGCCGCGGATGTTGAAAGCTTTGACGTGTTCTTTGCACTAGATACGGCAAAGGAGCGATTAGGAGAAGCGGAAAAATATTTTGACGGGGCAAAGAAAAAGATTAACATAGACCATCATATCAGCAACAAGGGCTGTGGGGATGTGAACTATATTGTGCCGGAGGCGAGTTCCACCAGTGAACTTGTTTATAATGGGATTGCAGATAAAGCTATGCTGGACGAGGAGATTGCCAAGGCGCTTTACATAGGAATCATACATGATACGGGTGTGTTCCAATATTCCAATACTTCTCCGGCCACTTTAGCGGCGGCAGCGGATTTGATTTCCTATGGGTTTGATTTCCCCAGGCTGATTGATGAGACCTTTTATGAAAAGACTTATGTACAGACCCAGATTCTCGGCAGGGCATTGCTTGAGAGCATTATGTTTATGGACGGTAAATGCGTGGTCAGTGTGATTGACCGTAAAACCATGAAATTTTACCGGGCCGAACCCCAGGATTTGGATGGAATTGTAAGCCAGTTGAGAAACACCAAAGGGGTGGAGTGCGCTATTTTTATGTACCAGACCAATACCTTGGAGTACAAGGTAAGTTTGCGTTCAAATGGAAAGGTGGATGTGGCAAAGGTGGCGGCTTTCTTTGGCGGTGGCGGACATGTGAGGGCAGCGGGGGTGACCATGCAGGGAACCTTTTACGATATTGTCAACAATTTGTCGTCCCAGATTGCAATACAGCTGAAAGGCAAAAAGTGAGCTGTTTACCGGCTGCTTATCAGAAGCAGCATTGGGTATTTAGGAAAACGCAGGTTATGGACAGGGTGAGGAATTGTACAGATGTACCATGGGATAATCAATGTATATAAGGAGGCGGGGTATACTTCTCATGATGTGGTGGCCCGGCTTCGTGGTATTTGTAAACAGAAAAAGATTGGCCATACAGGAACCCTTGACCCGGATGCGGTAGGGGTTCTTCCTGTATGTCTTGGAAATGGCACAAAGCTGTGCGATATGTTAACGGATAGCAGCAAGGAATATGTTGCGCTTCTTAGGCTGGGCCTGGTGACAGATACCCAGGATATTTCCGGGAAGGTTCTGAAAGAAAATGAAGTAAAGGTATCCCAGGAGGAGGCAGAAAAGGTTATTTTGTCCTTTTTGGGGGATTCCATGCAGGTGCCGCCTATGTATTCCGCTTTAAAGGTGAATGGGAAAAAGCTTTATGAGCTGGCAAGACAGGGGCAGGAGGTGGAGCGCGCCGCCAGGCCGATTAGGATTTACAAACTGGAAATTTTGCAAAGAGAGCATCCTGAATACAGGATAAAGGTGGTATGCTCTAAAGGGACCTATATCAGAACGCTGTGCCATGATATGGGCAGGCGTTTAGGGTGTGGCGGGGTGATGGTAAGCCTTCAAAGAACGAGAGTAGGGAAATTTGAAATAGATAAGGCATATACGCTTGATGCGTTGGAGCAGATGGCGAAAGAGGGAGAGCTCTCTGGCGCGATTATTCCGGTAGAGCGAATGTTTGAGGAGCTGCCCGCTTTTGCTGTGAAGGAGGAGGCTTTTGGCAAGCTGCAGAATGGGAATCAGCTTATGAGGGAGGATATTTTATTTGACCTTTTAGAAAAAGAAGGAGAAGATGCAGGCTGGCCGGAGGGAAAAAAATTCAGGGTGTATAGTCACCGGAACGTCTTTTTTGGGATTTACCGTTATGATGATAAGCGTGGATTATTTAGCGCTGTTAAAATGTTTTTGACATAAGATATTTGCAGACCGTTATATGCGTTTGGAAGATTTTCAGGCGATGTTTTGACTATTTTCCTGCTGCCTTTGAAAGGATAAATAATAAATATGGAAATAATTCAGGATACAGTTGATTTTCAGTTAATGTGCAGAAGCGCTGTTACAATAGGAAAATTTGATGGCATTCACAAAGGACATGTGGAGCTGCTTTCTCATATTTTAAAACAGAAAGAACTGGGATTAAAAGCGGTGGTTTTTACTTTTCACCCCTCAGCGGCTGCTTTTTTTGGAATGGCACCGGAGGCCGAACTGACCACACGCCGGGAAAAACGGAAGATGTTTGAGGATCTGGGGATTGATATTCTAATCGAATTCCCATTAAACAAGGAAACGGCTGCAACCCCGGCAGAGGAATTCGTAAGAAAAATTCTCACAGGGCAGATGAAGGCCGGTTATATTGCGGCGGGCGAGGATTTGTCTTTTGGCTACAAAGGGCTTGGAAATAAGGAATTGCTCTGTAAGCTGGCAGGGGAGCTTGCTTATCAGGTTAAGATAATTGATAAGGTTTATTATAAAGAACAGGAAATTAGCTCCAGCCTGGTGCGGGAAATGGTGGAAAAGGGTGATATGCCTATGGTAAACGAGCTTTTGGGAAGGCCTTATAGCTTTGAAGGGGAAGTGGAGCCGGGAAACAGGCTGGGAAGGCGGCTTGGGATGCCTACGGTAAATCTTTATCCTGTGAAGGAAAAGCTGCTGCCGCCCAAAGGGGTTTATTTTTCACAGGTGACCTACGGGGAGCGTATTTACCAGGGGATAACAAATATCGGGCAAAAGCCTACGGTCAAGGCGGATTCGGATGTCAGTGTGGAAACTTATCTGTATGGTTTCCAGGGGGATCTGTATGGCAAAGAAATTGTGACAGAATTATTACAATTTAAAAGACCGGAGCAGAAATTTGAAAGTGTGGAAGCTTTGAAAAGACAGATGGAGCGAGACATTCAGCAAGGCGCTGATTATTTTACCAGTGCTGGCCATTCGCCAGCTCTGAGCAAATAAATAAAATAATAAATTGACAGCCCCAGGGGAAGTTGCTATAATGATTGTGTAAGAATTGTAACAAATTTGTAATAACCTTGGAGGTTTTGTTTTGAAAAGACAGATAAAATGCGGAGTTTGTATACTTGCATCTTTGCTTCTCTTAGGAGAGCCCCTTGGGGTACAGGCATCGGAGCTGAGCCGAAGGAATGCACAGGATACGGAAGAATTATTGACAGCAGGAATAGGAGAGCTTTTTACTTCTGAGCTGTCAAAAATAGAGTATGTGGAGATTGCCAAGGAGGCGGAAGGGGCCTTATGGGGATACACCCACCTTGGAATATGTAATGTGGAAGAAAACAATTTAAATATAAGGCAGGAGCCTGATGAGTCAGGGAAGATGGTCGGCAAGCTCCCTAAAAATGCGGCCTGTGAGATTGTAAGCAGTGAGGACGGCTGGGCTTATATCACTTCCGGCAAGGTGGAAGGATATGTAAAGGAAGAATATCTGATCACCGGCTATGAAGCGAAAAAGAGAGGGGGAGAGCTGGCCTCCGCTATCGCAGTGGCAACTGCGGACGGTCTTAACATCAGAGAGCTTCCCAGCTTAGAGGCAGAGGTGGTTACCCAGGTGGCTTCAGGAGAATCCCTTGACATTGTGGAAATACAGGACGATGGCTGGATTAAGGTTTATCTGGATGATGAGGAAGTATTTGTTTCCGGCGATTATGTGGAAGTAAAATCAGATTTGGAAACAGCGATTACCATGACAGAGCTTATGTATGGACAAGGTGTTTCGGACGTTCGTGTAGATATATGTCAGTATGCCAAGCAGTTTTTGGGAAATCCTTATGTTTGGGGTGGCACCAGCCTTACAAAGGGTGCGGATTGTTCCGGTTTCGTGCTCAGCGTCTTTGCTAAGTATGGAGTTTCACTGCCGCATTCCTCAAGGGCGCAGGCTAATATGGGGACAAGCATAAAGGCTTCGGAGCTGCAGCCGGGAGATTTGGTCTTCTATGCAAAAGGAGGTACAATTAATCATGTGGCTCTTTACATTGGAGGCGGACAGGTTATTCACGCCAGCAGTCCTAAGACAGGTATCAAAATTTCTTCTTATAACTATCGGACACCTCAAAAGATGGTGCGGATTCTTCAATAGTTTAAGATTGTAATATTCAGAATGAACGCAGTACCATAAGCAGAGCTTGCGGTATGCAGGGGTATAAGGTTGAAAGAATTGCATTCTTTCAACCGCAAATTTGTGCTTGAGCGCACAAATTCGCACGTTGAGAAAAGAGCATGGTTAATAAATATGAAATTCTTCTAAGGTAGGCGGATAAAGCATGAAATCTGTTACTTTAGAAGAATTTTCAGTTTTTAGGAGGGCTGGTTTTGATAGAAGTAAAGCGCTTAACAAAAGAATTTAAAATACCTGTACAGAAAAAGGGCCAATTTGCTGCTATACGAAATCTGTTTTCCGGTGAATACACCGTGAAACATGCCGTTGACGACATCAGCTTCTCCGTAGGCGATGGGGAAATCGTTGGCTTCATTGGAAAAAACGGCGCCGGGAAGTCCACCACAATCAAAATGCTTTCCGGTATTTTGCAGCCTACTTCCGGAAGTATCACAGTAGATGGTATCAGACCTTTTGAACAGCGTATGGAAAATGCGAAACAAATCGGTGTAGTATTTGGCCAAAAAACACAGCTTTGGTGGGATGTACCGTTGATTGAAAGCTATCGCCTGCTGCGGGAAATTTACAAAATCGACACTGCTGTATACCAGAAAAATCTTGACAGATATATTCCTATGCTGGGGCTGGAGGAGGTTATCAACAAACCGGTACGGCAGATGAGCCTGGGCCAGCGTGTGAAGTCAGATATCTGCGCCGCACTGCTGCATTCTCCTAAAATCCTTTTTCTGGATGAACCCACGATCGGTGTAGATGTTGTTTCCAAAAAATATCTCCACGACTTTATCTCTGAAATCAACAGTGAAAAGGGCACTACCATTTTACTGACCACACACGATATGGGGGACATAGAAAAGCTTTGCTCCCGCGTAGTGGTAATTGATTCCGGGCATTTGATGTATGATGGTGACCTGGAAAGTATGATAGCGCGATTTGGTGCAGTCCGTTCCCTGATGATAGAATTTGAGAAGCCGGTGCCGGATTTTGAAATTGAAAATGCAGAGTTAACCAGAAGCGAAGGGAACCGCAAATGGTTTTCCTTTCACCGATCCAAAGCAACCCCGCTTCATCTGGTCCATGCAATAGATGACCGGTTTCCTATTCAGGATATCGCAATTATTGAGCCTGATATTGAAAGTATTGTGAGGAACCTCTATGAGAGCAGCTAGTGGAATAGATTTGCGGACAGGCATTGCTTTTCTCCGCAATGAGTTTTATAACATAACAATTTACCGTGTGTCTTTCTGGCTCAATTTCATCTATACTTTTCTTATGATGTACAGTGTGGGCTATGTATGGCGGGCTTTATATGCTGCAAATCCCGGCGCTGTGGGCGTATCCCTTGGGCAGATGATATCTTATGCGGTGCTGGGGGTTGCTTTAGAAGCAATCCTGCATCCCAGGAATGGACCGCAGAATTACATTATGGAACAGGTGCGCAAGGGAACGATTGAAATGGATATCATGAAGCCTGTTGATTTCCAGTTTTATATGTTTGCCAAAAACATGGGCAGCCTTGCAGTGCGGTTCCTGTTTCTGGTATTGCCCTCTTTGATTGCCGCCTGTTTCCTGTTTTCTCTTAAACTGCCTGCATTACCATGCTTTTTAGGGTTTCTGTGTAGCTTGGCCTGCTCTGTGGTTGTCAGCTTCTTCTTAAACTTTATTTTGGGCCTGCTGAGTATGGTCACCATGAACATTAAAAATATCAATTGGGGCTATAATGCCGTGCTCCGTTTCTTTTCCGGCCAAATGGTGCCATTGTGGATTTTCCCGGGCGTTTTGGGAATCATCAGCGACATCCTTCCTTTCCGCTGTATTTACGCAATTCCCATGTCTATTTACATTGGGAATGATGCAGGTGTGGATATGCTTAAGGCTCTGGGGGTGCAGTTTTTCTGGATTATCCTGCTCTGGATTTCCTCCCGGCTGCTGATGAAGCATGTTTTTACCAGAGTGATGATACAAGGAGGCTAGACGGAAAAATCTTCGATTTTTCCGTCATCAAATTTGCAAGTATTTTTTCTATAGATTTGTGCCTGCGTCCAAATTGGCGGATTGCTGGCAGAAATGGGGGATTTATATGGGGTATATCCGATTATATGGACAATTTCTGCGTGTAGCTATTTTAGGCAAGGTGCAGTATAAAGCCGACTTTTTTGTGGGCATTGTGAGTGTATTAATACTAAACGCCGTGAACCTTTCCTTGATTGGCATTTTAGTATACAATTTTAATACGCTGGGTAATTGGAATATTTGGGATTTAATGTTCCTGTACAGCTTCTGGATGTTAAGCCGCGGCATATATGGCGTATTTTTCTGGCATTTGTCAGATTTAGAAGAAATGATTGTAAACGGTACTTTTGACGCCTATCTGGTTCGGCCTGTAAGCCCCTTTTTGCAGTTTATTGGAAAAGATATCAGTTACACAGGTGTTGGTGATTTTCTGGTAGGATTTCTTGGATTTATCCTTGCCGGCACACAAATAAAGCTGCAATGGAATGCCGGCCAGTGGATCTATTTTGTAATTTGCGTACTTTCCGGGGCACTGATACAGGTCGCTATCAATTGGGTGGGCGCCAGCCTTTGTTTCTGGACTACCCGATCCGGAGCTGCCGTTTCCATTGCCGAACGGTTCACCGTATTGATGCAGCAGTACCCGGTAAACATTTTTGGAAGATATTTTCAAATATTCGTAACCTGTTTTCTGCCGGTGGCCTTTATTAACTATTATCCCAGCGTAGTTTTACTGCATAAAGCGGAAGGCGGCCTTCAAATCTGGCAGTATTTTAGCCCGTTGGTGGCCCTTCTGATGCTGGTGATTGCCGCTTTTATCTGGACAAAGGGCGTTGGGCGATACGCAGGAACAGGAAACTAATAGCTTAAAAATTTTTGGAAACTCCTTCAACCCGGGGCATATCTGAAAATTCGGCCCCGTGGTCATAGGCTCCCACAAGCGGACTGTTTAAGACTCTGAATTTCCTTTCCTGATGCCAAAGCTTACGCAGGGATTCAAAATGTTTATCCGGTTCTAAAAGCCAACCTGCCAGCACATCCAGCTCCAGTAGTTCTTCTTCTGTCAGGCACGCAAGTCTTCCATCCAGATAAGCCGGAAGAAAGCTGTAGGTCAGTTCATGATTCATGAGCGCATGGAAATCATAAACCAGGTAGCGGATAAGCGCAGGAAGTCCACAGGTTCCCAGTCTGTCTGCATACAGGTACTGTTTCCCGTCTGTTTTTCCTTTACGCACCGCCAGATAGGCTTTTGCCACCCAGTCAAAGCTATCCTGGGGCATATTGTATTGTGAAAGAGGCATGCCGCCCTCCTCATAGAAGCCATCTGCGTCAAAAGTGATCCAGCGCCCCTCCTCCTTGCTGTAATACTGATTAATCCAATGGTCCATGCTGACGCCTTCCATAAAATATGGCGCAAACCCGGCACGGCATCTTGCAGGTATTCCTTTAGCCTTTAAAACCGCACTCGTAAGCACCGACACATAACGGCATGTTACCACCAGCTTATTTTCTACCTTCCGATCCTTTACAAATCCTCTCCCATCCAGCCTAAACAGCTCCGCCGTAAGGGCCGGCGCTGTCAAAAAGACATCGTCCTCACATCGCATGCGGTGCCATGGGTAACGATTCATATCGCCATACAAAAGCTTTTCGTTTGCATTTGTATTCCCCTCCTTAAGTGTTACCCGGTGTATCACCTGCCCGCAGATGAGTCTGCCCAGCACGGGAATTTCGTCCGGCAGGGAGCGGAAGTAATCGCCATAGGCGCCTGCATAAGTATAAATTCCCGTTTCTTTGTAATGCTCCAAAATATCATTTTCCATAAATCTGCACCTCCAACCTTTTTTCTTCTGGTTATAACTTGTAAATTCTCAAAATTTCTTTGCGCCATATTTGTAATCCATTACCTGGCACCTTAGAATATGTTTGAAAAAGCGCGGCATCTGTCCGGCTTGGTTTTACTATAACATCTGAAAGATACGTTTTCCTGACAATCTATGCTTCTTTTTGGCCGCTTTTTCCTTTTGAACCATAAGGTCGGTTCAGGAAGGGGGACGGTGAAAAAGTATAAATTTGCCCCTGTTGATGAAAAAAGCGGATTTTTGTGATAAGGTAGTCTAAGGAAAAGGTATGAGGAAAAATGATATGACAGCAGAAAAAATAAAGTATCCCCTGAGAAATAAACTGATTGTACTTGTAGTGGTGGCGATGGTGCCGATTCTTTATGTGGCAATTTATCTGATTATATCGCTTATAAACTATAGCCGCGCCTATGACCAGATTGTCAGCAGCATGACGCTTGCCAACAATTACAATATGAACTTTAAGGAGGAGATGGATGAGAGTCTCTATAAGCTTGTGGTCAGTAATGTTACCTTTGATACGGTTGAGGAGGATGGGACATTAAAGAACCCGTATACGCTTCTTGCGGATCTGAGGATGGAGGGAAATAACCTGCTGGGGATGACCATGGACAGGGAGAGCAGAATCTGGCTTTTGAGTTTGTTGCGCAACCTTGATACGCTGGAGGACAGGGTGGACGATATCAGGGAAAACCAGGAAATGGATGGGCAGTATGAGAAGAATACGGAAATGTTGGACAATGACATATATATTTTGACAGAATTGATACAGGATGATATCCAGCATTATATTTATTACCAGACCAGAAGTATAGAACAGTTGAAGGTACAGTTAAATACGGAGGTTGAACATGTTATTTTTATCAGTATTTTGTTGGGAGCATGTATCATTATTACGGTGATTTTAATTACTATGGCCATTTTAAACAGTATCACAGAGCCAATTCAGGAGTTGTGCCGGATAACAAGCCAGATTGCGGAGGGAAACTTTTCGGACAGGGTGCGGATGCAGACGGAAGATGAGCTGGAAGTTCTCTCGGACAGTGTCAATGATATGTCGGAAAATCTGGAGGTTTTGGTGCATCAGATTAAAGAGGACGAGCGGAAAATGCGGCATGCGGAGCTGCGGCTTTTGCAGGAGCAGATCAATCCGCATTTTTTGTATAACACCTTGGATACGATTGTCTGGCTGATAGAAGGGGATAATCCCGATAAAGCGGTGGATATGGTGGTGGCGTTGTCGGAATTTTTCAGGCTGGTGTTAAGCAAAGGGAAAGAGTATATTACAATCCGTGAAGAAGAACAGCATATTCGGGGCTATTTGGAGATCCAACAGGTACGCTATCAGGATATCCTGGATTATGAGATTGTGATGGAACCGGAGATATATAAGTACAAAATATTAAAGCTGACGTTACAGCCCCTTGTGGAAAATTCCCTGTATCATGGCATCAAATATAAAAGAGCAATGGGAAAATCTGGATTACGGGGGAATTAAAAGCAAACAAAATTTTACTCTGTGTGGAGGATAATGGCGTTGGCATGGAAAAGCAAGAGCTGGAAAGACTGCAGGCGGAAATCCAAAAAACCCTGTAAGGAGACGGAAAAAGGCTTTGGGCTTGCAAATGTCAATGAGCGGATCCGCATGAATTTTGGTATGGAATATGGAATGATGATAGAATCAGAAAGAGGAAAAGGCACAAAGGTGAGTATTGTCATTCCGGCAGTGGAATTTTTTGAAAATACGGTTGAAGAATCGTTGAAGGAAAAAGAGGAATAGGCACAGATTTGTAGGCTGCTGGCAGGAATGGGGATTCGTATGAAGAAAATAATAGGAAAGTTAAAGAAACTGGTTTTTGGACATGTGAGTATACTGATTGTACTGTTGTGCATTGTGCCGCTTTTTTTTGTAGGCGGTGGCCTTTTTAGAGGAGTTGAAATAGAACAGGCGCCAATGGAGCAGGAAGATTTGATTGTGGTGGGGGTTTCCCAGTTAGGCAGTGAATCTGGCTGGAGGTCGGCACACACCCTTTCTATCCAGGATGCTTTGACAAAGGATGCCGGGTATTTTCTTATTTTGAATAATGCAAGACAAATGCAGGAAAATCAGATTAAGGCAATCCGCGGTTTTATTTCCCAGCGGGTTGATTATATTGTTTTTGCACCGGTGATAGAAAGCGGCTGGGAGACGGTGCTGCGAGAAGCGAAGGATGCGGAGATTCCGGTGATTATTATAGACCGCATGGTAGATGTGAGAGATGAATCACTTTACACCACATGGATTGGGACAGATACAAAAGAAGAAGGCAAGAAGGCCGGAAGATGGTTAGAGAGGTATCTGCGGAAAATGGGGAGAGCATCGGAGGAAATCAATATTGTAGTGCTGCAGGGGACCCTTGGCTCAACAGCGGAGCTTGGCAGAACCAAAGGTTTTTGCGAAATCGCAGAATATCATGATAATTGGCATATATTGGAGCAGAGAACGGGCGATTTCACCGCAACGAGAGGAAAAGAGGTTATGTGGGACATGCTCCGCCGACATGAGGATATCGATATACTGGTATCGCAGAATGATGATATGACAATGGGGGCTATTGAAGCCATGCAGGAAGCCGGCATCAGCTTTGGAGAATATGGAGCGGTAACGGTTATTTCTTTCGATGCAATTTATGATGCGCTGGAACTGGTAAAAAAGGGCTGGATCAATGTGGATATTGAGTGCAATCCGGTGCAGGGCGCCTATATTGATAAAATTATTCAAAGACTGGAGAGGGGAGAACCGGTAGAGAAAAGTTATGTGGTAGAAGAAAATGTATTTACAAAAGAAAATGTTGAGAAATTTATGGACGACAGAACATATTAACTTCTGGCGCCTGGCCGTTTACAGTCAGGGCGTGCCGGCTTTGGAAGGGACCTGTTAAGGCAGTATCGCAGGCAGAGCTTTTGATACATGGCAATAGGTTTTGCCTATTTTATGCAGGAGGGATAGGAATGTTAAAAGTATTTTTAGTAGAAGACGAAAGTATTGTCAGAGAAGGATTGAAAAATAATATCCCCTGGCGGGAATATGGCTACGAATTTACAGGGGAGGCAAATGATGGGGAAATGGCGCTGCCAATGATTAGAAAAATCCGCCCGGATGTACTGATTACGGATATCCGGATGCCGTTTATGGATGGATTGGCCCTGAGCCAGATTGTGGTGCAGGAAATACCGGAAATCAAAATTATTATCATCAGCGGCTATGATGAGTTTGAATATGTACAAAGGGCGATTCGGGTAGGGGTGGAACAGTATCTGCTAAAGCCGATTACAAGAGGCGCTCTGCGGAAGGTGCTTTTGGAACTTCGGGAAAAAATTGAAAACGAGAGGGAACAGAAAAATTACCTGGAGACATTTCAAAATGAAATGAAGGAATATGAGGATTATGCCCGCAGGAATTTTCTGGAAAGGGTGTTCGGAGGGGTGCTTTCCGCGCAGCAGATTTACGAAGAAGCGGCAAAAATTTCCTTGAATCTGGATGGCCCGTGCTATAATCTAATCTTGTTGAATTTATTGGTAAAGCGGCAGAGTCCGGAGCTTGGGGCGGAAGAAGCGGAAATGCATGGGAGGGTGAGGGAGGCGCTTTTGCGCTATTTTATGCGTTTTCCCGAGTATTTGACTTTCTATTGGAATATCAATCTGCTAGGTATTTTAATCAAAGGGGAAGCAGAACGGATGGAGGAGCTGACAAAACGGTGTGTGGATCATATTGAGAAAATCTGCAGAGAAGAAAATATGACGGAGTGGCATGCGGCGGTAGGAGATCCTGTTGAACGGCTTTCTATGCTGGCAGAGTGCTATACCAAAGCAAACCACATTTTAGCCCATCGTTTTTTCCACCCCAAACAACATATTCTGACAGAAAAAGATACGGAAGATTATCTGCTGGGGAACGATACGAAAAGTTTTGAGGCGGTGGACAGCGCCAAGATGAATCCGGAAATCATCGGCAGCTTTTTGCGGGAAGGAAAACAGGAGGAACTGGAGGACTTCATAAAGGGCTATCTTGCCAGCGTGAAAGACGCATTGGGCTCAAGGATGTTCCGGGATTATTTACTCTTAAATATACGGTTCAGCGTTATCCACTATATGGAAGATGGGGGAATAGATAAGCAGGCTATCTTGCCGGAGGATGAGTATCATATGGTGAGGGATGCATCTGTAAATGGCGGTGATATCTATGCGTATATGAGAAAGCTGTTAGGACAGGCGCTTGCGCTGCGGGATAAGGAAAGTGTAAACCAGGGTAAGAGGGTACTGAAAAGAGGATTGGAATATATTGAAGAAAATTTCAGCGATGAGAGGCTTTCCTTAAATACTGTGGCAGGGGCAATTGGTGTAAGCGGAAATTATTTCAGCAGCGTGTTCAGCCAGGAAATGCAGATAACATTTATTGAATATGTGACAAAGAAGCGGATGGAAAAAGCAAAGAAACTGCTGAGGCAGACAGAAAAATATTCCGGAGAGATTGCAGCCCAGGTAGGATATAAAGATCCGCATTATTTCAGCTTTGTGTTTAAAAAGACAGTGGGGTGTACACCAAGGGAATACAGGAGCGGTAAGTGATGCTCATGGACAGCTGGAAGCGCTTTTTTTGATATTCAGTTTCCAGGGTATCTTCCGGGAGGATATGAAAGCGCCTTTCATAAGATTCCCAAGAGCTTCGGCGGCGGCCGTTCCCAGCTGGTGCTTATGATGAGAGATAGACGTAATCGGCACAGGGGACAGATCGCTGAGATAGGAGCTGCCAAAACAGACTACGCTGACATCTTCGGGGACGCGTAGATTTCTATAGATTAATTCTTTTATAAGCCAGTAGGCGATTTCATCGTTGTGACAGATGATGGCGGTGGATTCGCCTAACTGGTGGGTGATAAAATCGGACAAAAAGCCCGTATCGTGCTTTTTTTGAAGGGCGGAAAGCTTTACGGTATCAAAGTAACAGATAGTTTCTTCCTGAAAAGTAACGGATTCATCCCTCAGGGCGGACAAAAAGCCATGGCACCGTTCGGGCCCTTGCATATCATCGGATTTAAAAATACCGGCTATTTTTTTGTGCCCTAAAGAGACGAGATACTTTCCAAGAAAATAACCGCCTTCGTAGTTGTCAGCCTTAATAAAAGGAAAATCCGGGAGGTTTGTATAGCTTCCGCGGAAAAATAAAAGGGAAACACCCTTTTGCGCCAAACGCTGGTACAAATCCTGATTCGGGGTGGGAAAGGCCGTTTTGCACCCTTCGCTTAAGATACCGCGGACCGGATGGGCAAGTAAATATTCTAAAATTTTTCTTTCTTTGGATACCTGATTTTCCGTCATATAAACAGTGGAAGAAAAGCCTTGTTTCTGCAAGGCATTTCGTATATCTGCAAGAAGTGACGGGTAAATGTATTCCGTATCGGAACAGATTAAAATTGCAGCCGTATTTTCCTCAGCCTTATTTGAAAGTCCGGTGGTGTAGGAACCGCTGCCCTGCCGTTTTTCTATCAGGTGTTCTTCTTCTAAAACAGAAAGCGCTTTCCTGACGGTCTGACGGCTGACGCCATATTTTTTACAGAGCGCAGCTTCAGTAGGAAGTTTGAAAATACTTCCGGCGTGTTCTTCTATGAGATTTTTCAGCAATTCTGCAAGCCATACATATTTTGCGGACATAAAAAATTTCCTTTCATTTAAATCAATATTATCTGATAAAAGATTTTCATAAAAGGTGAAAATCTTTTACCGGAAGCAGGCAAAAAAGTAAAAAATCCAAATTTTTTTCTATTTGTTTTAAAAATTGGGCAAAATGACACATATTTTTTCACTGAAATTTGTGGAAAAAGGCTCTTGGTCATCTGAAAATCTTAAAAAATCTTACAGAATCCAAAAAAATCCAACCTGTTGTATAAAATTTGTATTGCAATATAGCACAATGTACAAAAATTTGTATTGTATAGAAATACGAAATTGGAATAAATGCACAAAAAAGAATTGCTGATAAAAAATAAATCAGTTAGAGTAAAGCTATAGAGACAGGGAAACCTGTTTCGAACAAAATTTAATTTATGGAGGAAAAAAAATGAAGAAGAAACTTGCACTACTACTCATTACAGCAATGACAGTTTCCGCTTTGACTGCCTGTGGTAAATCTGCAGCGCCTGCGGAAGAAACGGCCCAGGTACAGGATGAGGCAGAAACAGAAGATGAGGCTCCGGCGCAGGATGAGGCTTCGTCCGAAGATGAGACTTCGTCCCAGGATACGGCCCCGGCAGCAGACGGCGAACTTATCAAAGTTGGTTTTGCACAGGTTGGACATGAATCTGACTGGCGCGCAGCCAACACAAAGAATTATCAGGATACATTCAGCGCGGAGAACGGTTATGAATTATCTTTCGTAGACTGTGACAATGACCATGCGGTTCAGATCGAGACGGTCCGCGGCTTTATAGAGCAGGAACTTGATTATATCTGCATTGCGCCAATTCAGTCAGCAGGCTGGGATACGGTTCTTCAGGAAGCACAGGATGCAGGCATTCCGGTTCTGATTGTAGACCGTGCAGTGGATGCGGATCCTTCCTTGTACACAACGGCGCTTGGCTGCGATATGGTTGCGGAAGGTGAGGCAGCGGGCAATTGGCTTGCAGAATATCTTGGCGACAAAGAAGCAAATATTCTTGTAATTGAAGGCTCTGTGGGCGCATCTGCAACACTTGGCCGTACGGAAGGTTTTGACAATATTCTTGCACAGCATGATAACTGGACAAAACTTGATTCCCAGTCAGGTGATTTCACCCAGGCAGGAGGCCAGGAGGTTATGGAGTCTTTCATCAAGACTTATGGCAATGGTGGATTTAACGTAGTGGTATGCCAGAACGATAATGAAGCATACGGTGCAATGGATGCAATGGATGCGGCAGGTATTACATACGGTGTTGACGGCGATGTACAGATTATCTCTTTTGATGCTACCCATGACGGACTTCAGTACACATTAGACGGCAAGATTACTTGTAACGTAGAGTGTAATCCTTTGCAGGCAGGATTTGCTGAAGAAGTAGTCAAGAAATTAGAAGCAGGTGAAGCAGTGGACGCTTGGACCCTGGTTAAGGATGAAGCTTTCGTAGCGCCCGGTATTGAGAGCCAGTACGCGATTACAATGTCTCAGGAAGTTTTGGACGGCCGTGCATATTAAGAAATGGTTTTGAAATGACGGGAATCAACAGACAGAGAAATAAAAAAAGCAGGTTCAAGAAGCATATTCCCAAATGGGATGAACCATAAATCAAAGGAAGAAATCATAAAAAGGGAGGGTATCCCGGGAAACTGGGGCTCTCCTCTTTACATATTATGGCGGAAAAACAGGCTGCGGGGAAAATAGTAAATGGCATCTGAAACGATTATCTGGGAAGGAAATTCTTATAAGGAGGCATCTGCATGGAAAATGATATTGTTTTAAGCATGAAAGGAATCTGTATGACATTTCCCGGGGTAAAAGCGCTGGAAAATGTGGATTTCAATTTGAAAAAAGGGGAAATCCGTGCGCTTATGGGGGAAAATGGAGCCGGAAAGTCCACATTGATCAAGTGCCTTACCGGGGTAAATAAATTTGAAGCGGGAGAAATTTATTTAGAGGGTATAGCCGGTTCGATTGTAAATAAGGATACCATGGATGCTCAGAAAAAGGGCATCTCCACGGTTTATCAGGAGGTAAATCTTTGCCCGAATCTTTCTGTTGCGGAGAATCTTTTTATTGGCAGAGAGCCTATGACAAAGATTAGAACGGTAAACAGAAAAAAAATGAATGAAATGGCAGCGAAGTTGATGCAGGATCTGGATTTAGAGATTGACGTAACGCAGAATCTGGAAGAATATTCCCTGGCTTTGCAGCAGATGATAGCCATTGCCCGGGCTGTGGATATGGATTGTAAAGTTCTGGTTTTGGATGAGCCTACCTCATCCTTAGATGATAATGAAGTAGAAAAGCTTTTCGGTATGATGAGAAAGCTTCGCGCTAAGGGCGTTGGAATCGTATTTGTAACGCATTTCCTGGAGCAGGTATATGAAGTCTGCGATGGAATCACTGTTCTTCGAAACGGTACTTTAGTAGGGGAATATAGCATTGAGGAGCTGCCCCGTGTACAATTGGTTGCTGCAATGATGGGAAAAGATTTTGACGATTTGGCGAGCATTAAACCTGAGGGCAGCGGTGATAAATCAAAAGAGCCCCTTGTAATTGATGCGAAAGGACTAAGCCATGCAGGAACGATTAAACCTTTTGATTTGGAGATACATAAAGGAGAGGTAATCGGTCTGACCGGGCTTTTAGGAAGCGGCAGAAGCGAACTGGCACGGGCTATTTATGGCGCAGACAGGGCACAGACCGGTACTTTAAAAGTAAAGGAACAGGAAGTGACGATTAAGAATCCAATTGATGCCATGAACCTTGGCATGGGCCTTTTGCCGGATGACAGAAAAGCGGAGGGAATCATCGGAGATTTGTCCGTGCGGGAAAATATTATTCTTGCCATGCAGGCAAAACAGGGGATCTTCAAAAAAATTCCAATGGCAAAACAGGTTGAGATTGCAGATAAATTTATTGAGCTTCTGCAAATTAAGACGGCCAGCAGGGAGACGCTGATCAAACAGCTTTCCGGGGGAAACCAACAGAAGGCTATTTTAGCGCGCTGGCTTGCCACAGACCCGGATTTCCTTATTTTAGATGAGCCTACCCGTGGTATTGATATCGGAACGAAAACAGAAATTCAGAAGCTTGTCATACAGCTGGCGGAGGAGGGAAAGAGCGTTATGTTTATTTCTTCTGAGATTGAGGAGATGCTTAGAACCTGTAACCGCATGGCTGTTCTTAGGGATGGTGCAAAGGTGGGTGAAATCGAAGGAGAAGAACTAACCCAGGAGGGCGTTATGAAGGCAATTGCAGTGGGTGCTAAATAATGGAAAAAATAAAGAAAATTACAAAAATGAAACTTTTCCTGCCAATCTTCAGCATGATATTGGTTATGTTGATTAATGTGGTTTATGATATTGCCGCCGGGAATGCACCGTTGAGCTTTTTTACGATTAGCATCAATAATGGCATTTTATATGGACGCCTGATTGATGTGCTTAACCGGGGCAGTGAAGTGGCGATTCTGGCAATCGGTATGACACTTGTTGTTTCAGCCTCCGCCGGTACGGATATTTCAGTAGGTTCCGTGATGAGCCTGTCGGGAGGCCTTTGCTGTATGCTGCTTGCAGGTTATGGTGTGACAAATGTGAGCGAGTATAATGTGCCTCTCTGGGTTGGAATGCTGGCAGGCATTGCAACTGCATGCGTCTGTGGTTTATTTAATGGATTTTTGGTGGCCTATATGAATATCCAGCCCATGGTTGCAACCCTGATTCTTTGGTCGGCAGGCAGAGCAATCGGGCTGCTTTTATGCAACAGCAATATCGTTTATGTACGTGTGCCGTCCTTCCAGTTTTTCGGCGGATACTGCGGTATTATCCCAACACCGATCATCATTGCGGCAGTTTGTGTGGTAATAGCCGGTCTAGTTTTGCGGATGACAGCATTAGGAACTTATATCCAGAGTGTAGGTATTAACAAAAGGGCTTCCAGGATATCCGGCTTTAATTCGGCAAAGATCATTCTGTTATGCTATGTGATCTGCGGCCTGTGTGCGGGCATTGCCGGCCTGGTGGCGACATGCAGGATTTATTCCGCAGATACAAATAATATTGGACTGAATATGGAACTGGATGCAATTCTTGCAGTGGCGTTAGGCGGCAACAGCCTTGGCGGTGGCAAGTTTAATCTTGCCGGATCTATCATTGGTGCATATACAATTCAGGCTATCACGACAACGCTGTATGCCCTGGGCGTTTCCTCTGCACAGGCACCGGTGTTTAAGGCCATTGTGGTTATCCTGATTGTGGTCATCCAGTCAGAGGCGGTGAGGGCATATTTCAAAAAGATGTCCGCTAAGAGGGCAGCAGCAAAGGAGGTGGTGAAGGCATGAAAAAACGGAAAATAGGCGGAAATAATATATTACTGGCCATCACGGTAGTGCTGTTTGTCACAATGTATTTGGGCGGCTGCATCATTTATTCGGACAGAGGCTTTACGCATTTCCAGACATTTTTAAATGTGTTAATTAATAATGCAGGGCTGATTGTGGTAGCAGCGGGAATGACCTGTGTCATGCTGACAGGCGGTATTGATATTTCCGTAGGCTCCCTGATAGCCATGGACTGTATGATTCTGGCGGTAGGCATGGAAAACTGGGGAATGAAAAGTCCGGCGCTGATGGTTATGGTTCTTATAATAGGTATTGCATTTGGGCTTGTGCAGGGATTCTGCGTGGCATATCTGGAAATCCAGCCTTTTATCGTGACGATGGCAGGAATGTTTTTTGCCAGGGGCATGACGGCCGTGATTTGCAAAGATCAGGTAAGTATTGTTTCGGATAAGATTTTTACGGCAATTTCCAATGCAAAGCTCACCATTCCTTTCGGCGGCTATGAAAATAAAAAAGGAATCTACCAGGTTCCCTTTATTCGCCCTACGGTTATTGTGGCGCTGCTGGTGGTACTCCTTGTCTTTCTCATGTTAAAGTATACCAAATTTGGGAGAAGTATTTATGCGGTGGGCGGCAATCAGGTTTCCGCAACGCTGATGGGCTTAAATGTAAAGAAAACAAAACTTCTTACTTATACATTGTGCAGTTTCCTGACCTCCATTGGTGGGATTTGCTACTGCTTAAATACGATGTGCGGCACCACCACCCAGGCGGCGGGGCTTGAAATGGACGCAATTTCATCTTCAGTTATTGGCGGAACGCTTTTGACCGGCGGCGTGGGCAATGTCTTTGGATCGCTGGTGGGTGTGCTTATTAACGGTACGATTTCAACCCTGGTAAAGACCAACGGCAAGCTGGTAAGCTCCTGGGCAAACATTATTACGGCCATTTTGCTATGCTTCTTCATTCTGCTGCAGGCAGTGTTTGCCAAGATTAAAGAAAGTAAGAAAGCGTAAGCTTATTGTAATTGCTTGACACGGAAATGTGCGCTATACTCCATTCATGGGAAACCATAGAGCCAAAGGCGGCTTCCCCCTCTTGTTTTTTCGGAGGGTTTAAGCAGCCCTCCAGACGAAAGAAAGGAGGGCGATACAATGTATGTTACATATCAGGATTTCATTCAGATTGGAATACTCATTGTCGCCCTTGTGAATTTGATTTATCAGGTTTACAGGGGAAAAAGAAATAGCCGCCACTACTACCAATAGTGACGGCTGACTACTTTTTAGCAGAAATATAAACTTGTTGTGTGGGTAGAGCCGCTTCTATGGCTTTCCCTTTTCTGCCTATAATATAGCATATCCGGCAGCAGGATTCAAGAGCCAAGCACATGTTTATTCTCGCAGGCAATGTGCCAAGGTTACTTTTTATGGGTCAGGAATGTGCATTTACTGCGCATTCCGTGAGAGAAATCAATCTATGAATTTATTTCTTTACATTTGTCCAAAGCCGTGCTATGATTAATCGGTATGAAGTTTACCGTTGCCCAGAACTTAGGATTCTCCGACCGGTTCTTAGCAGCAGGTGTATGAAAATGAAGGAGGAGATTTCATGATTTCTAAAGAAAAGAAAACAGCAATTATGCAGCAGCATGCAAGATGTGAGGGTGACACAGGTTCACCTGAGGTACAGATTGCGGTATTATCAGCAAGAATCCAGGAGCTTACAGAGCATCTGAAGGTGCATCCGAAAGATAATCATTCCAGAAGAGGTATGTTTAAGATGGTTGGTCAGAGACGTGGTCTTCTTAATTATCTGAAAGAGAAAGACATCGAAAGATACCGTGCTTTGATTGAGAAACTGGGACTTAGAAAGTAAAAATGGCAGTTTTAAGGCGGAGCATACCGATTGATTCGGTCTCCGCCTTTTTATTCAATGTGCCGGTTTGCCAATAGCGATGGTATTTGGCGGGCATCCGGCTGGTGAGCAAAGAAAAGGAGAGAGATTATGTACAAGACGTTTTCAATGGAGCTTGCAGGCCGTACACTCAGCGTTGATGTGAACAGAGTGGGCAAGCAGGCAAACGGATGCGCGTTTATGCATTATGGCGATACCACCGTGTTGTCTACCGCAACCGCATCAGACAAGCCAAGGGAAGGAATTGATTTTTTCCCGCTGAGTGTAGAGTATGAGGAAAAGCTGTATGCAGTAGGAAAAATCCCCGGAGGATTTAATAAGAGAGAGGGTAAGGCATCCGAGAATGCCATACTTACAAGCCGTGTCATTGACAGGCCTATGCGTCCTTTGTTTCCAAAGGATTACCGGAATGATGTAACCTTAAACAATATGGTTATGAGCGTTGACCCGGCCTGCCGCCCGGAGCTGGTGGCTATGCTGGGAGCGGCTATTGCAACCAGCATTTCAGATATTCCCTTCGATGGACCCTGCGCTATGACCCAGATGGGAATGATAGATGGGGAATTTATCATCAACCCGTCCCAGGAGCAGTGGAAAAATGGCGATTTAGATTTGACTGTGGCATCCACATCGGAAAAGGTGATCATGATTGAAGCAGGCGCCAATGAGATTCCTGAAGAAAAAATGATTGAGGCTATTTATAAAGCCCATGAGATCAACCAGACAATCATTGCTTTCATCAACCAGATCGTGGCTGAGGTTGGCAAGGAAAAACACACTTATACAAGCTGTGCCGTTCCGGAGGAGCTTTTTGCGGCAATTAGGGAGATCGTACCGCCTGCTGAAATGGAGGAGGCAGTTTTCACAGACGAAAAACAGGTCCGTGAGGAGAATATTAAAAATATCACGGAAAAGTTAGAGGAAGCCTTTGCGGAAAATGAGGAATGGCTGTCTGTGCTGGGTGAGGCAATTTACCAGTATGAGAAAAAGACAGTCCGCAAGATGATTTTAAAAGACCATAAGCGCCCGGACGGCCGTGAGATTACCCAGATTCGTCCTTTGGCAGCGGAGGTTGACATTATTCCCAGAGTACATGGCTCCGCAATGTTTACCCGTGGGCAAACCCAGATTTGCAATGTGTGTACACTGGCTCCTTTGTCCGAACAGCAGAGGATTGACGGATTGGATGAAAATGAAGTGAGCAAGCGTTATATGCACCACTACAATTTCCCCTCCTACTCCGTAGGTGAGACGAAGCCCTCAAGAGGGCCCGGCAGAAGGGAAATCGGTCATGGCGCTTTGGCGGAAAGAGCGCTTATACCCGTACTTCCCTCAGAAGAAGAATTCCCTTATGCAATCCGTACGGTTTCCGAGACTTTTGAGTCCAATGGTTCCACATCCATGGCTTCTACCTGTGCATCCTGTATGTCCCTGATGGCTGCAGGCGTGCCCATTAAGAAGATGGTTGCAGGTATTTCCTGCGGTCTGGTTACCGGGGAGAGTGACGATGATTTCGTACTGCTTACGGATATCCAGGGACTGGAAGACTTCTTTGGGGACATGGACTTTAAGGTGACAGGTACCACAGAAGGTATTACGGCTATTCAGATGGATATTAAGATTCATGGTCTTACAAGACCTATCGTGGAAGGCGCCATTGCTAGATGCCGGGAGGCTAGATTGTTTATCATGGATAACTGCATGAAGAAAGCGATTGATGCGCCCAGAGCGGAGGTTGGCCCTTACGCGCCTAAGATCATTTCCCTTCAGATCGACCCTGAAAAGATTGGGGATGTGGTAGGCCAGCGAGGTAAGACCATCAATGAGATCATTGCCCGCACAGGGGTCAAGATCGATATTACAGACGATGGAAACGTGTCCGTATGCGGTACGGACGCCGCTATGATGGATAAGGCTTTGGAATACATCAAGACCATTGTTACGGATTACCAGGAAGGGCAGATTTTCCAGGGGATTGTGGTAAGCATTAAAGAATTTGGCGCTTTCGTTGAGTTTGCGCCCGGCAAGGAGGGGATGGTCCACATTTCCAAGATTGCCAAAGAGAGAATCAACCGCGTAGAGGATGTGCTCACTCTTGGGGATAAGGTGACGGTTGTGTGCCTTGGCAAGGACAGAATGGGAAGAATGAGCTTCTCCATGAAAGATGTGGCACAGAAATAAATAGAATTTGTTATAAAGGATCAGAAGGCTATGCTTAGGCATAGCCTTTTGTGCGTGTGGGGATAGTTCCCAGGGCGTTCTGAGCAACCGCATAATTTACAGGCATAACTTGGCCAATTTTTCATATATTGGGATAAGAGGCAAATAGATTGAAAAGCAACCGTTTTTTAGTTGGCGGATAAGCCTGCGCTCATAGGGTGGGCGGCTGGCCAAAATGGGGGATTATGATGACAAAAAGAGAAGAAATTATACGTATATTTCCGGATTCCCTGAAGCTTAGATGGGAGCAGGCACTTTTACAGGTGGACAAACTACAGGAAATACGCCTTGCAATCGGGCAGCCGGTGCGGGTTGTAATAGCGGGTGCGGAAAAATTTCTGTCAAATAAAGGAACGGTAGATCATTTTTGTCAGGATGCATGGTGTATGACAGAGCGGGAAATGAATGAAATCCTTCAAAATGTATGCCGCCATTCCATCTATGCTTTTGAAAATGAGATAAGACAGGGATTTTTAACTGTTCCTGGAGGACACAGGATTGGTCTGGCAGGACAGGTGGTCTTAAACGGAGATGGAACGGTGCGGAATATAGCCCATATCCGGTTTATGAACGTCCGGATTTCCCATGAAGTGATTGGGGCGGCGGATGGGGTAATGGAGCATCTTTATCAGGATGGCTGCTTTTTGAATACCCTGATTATAGCGCCCCCTGGGTGTGGGAAAACCACGCTGCTTCGGGATATTGTGCGGCAGACATCGGAGGGGAACGCTTACGCCCAAGGAAGACAGGTGGGAGTAGTGGACGAGCGTTCGGAAATCGCCGGAAGCTTTATGGGCATTCCGCAGAACAACGTAGGTATGCGCACGGATGTGCTGGACGGATGTCCTAAGATACAGGGAATGATGCTTTTAATGCGCTCCATGGCGCCTGCTGTGGTGGCGGTAGATGAGATTGGAAGCTATGAAGACAGGAAGGCTTTGTTCCAGATACTAAAGTGCGGCAGCAGTGTATTGGCAACCATACATGGAAATTCTATGGAAGATGTATATAAGTTTATGGATATGGAAAAGAACAGTGGGAATGAGAGATGGGAGTACCGTCCTGAAAAAATCTTTGACAGATACATATTCCTGGAAAAAAAGATCGGTATTTGTACGGTCAGAGGGATTTTTGACGGAGAGGGTAATGAAATCCCTGCAAAGAGGGGAAAAGGAAAATGCTAAATCTGATAGGGTGCATACTGGTGATAACCGGATGCGTTGGATTTACAGCCGGTATATGCGCAGACGGTACCAGACGTCTTTTTTTGCTGAAACAGATGCGTATTCTCTATGAAAATATGAAATATTATATCGCCTATCAAAAGGCAGCGGTTCCGGAAGCATTGTGGAAACTTTCGGAAAATAATGAGGGGCCGTTTAAAAGAGCTTTTGAAGTAATTTTCACAGAAGTTTATGAAGAAGGAAAAAATTTCCCTTTGGCCTGGCAAAGATACATAGGGGAGGTTTTGGAAAACCAGCCGTTGACCCAAAAAGAAAAGAGGTTTTTGCTCGATTTTCCTTCCTGTCTTGGATTGATGGAAGAAGATGCACAGGCACAGGCTTTGGACGGGTTGCTTCGGGAAATCAACTTACATATCGAGGAACTGGAAAAAGAACGGAAGGGTAAAAATAAAATGATTATGAGCTTTGGAGTAGGAGCCGGAGTACTGATATCTATTCTGCTTTTATAATCAATCGCATGGAGGGAATATGGAGATAAACCTGATTTTTAAAATAGCGGCGGTGGGGATTTTGATAACCATTTTGGGTCAGATTTTGAAGCACAGTGGGAGGGAAGAACATGCCTTTTTGATTAGTCTGGCAGGGCTGATTTTGGTACTGACATGGATTTTACCTTACATATATGATTTGTTTGTAATGATACAGGATTTATTTGATTTGTAAAAATGGTGACAGTATGGAGGTCAGAGCGAAAAGTAAAAGTTTGTGTCATCCACAAATTTGTGCTTTGCCGGAAAGAAAGAGGGATTGGGATGGAAATTGTAAAAATTGGGATATTGGGAGTGGCAGGTGTGATGCTTGCGCTGCAATTTAAGTCAAACCGGCCGGAATATGGATTATATCTGGGAGTAGTGATTTGCCTTGTAGTGTTTACCTTTTCGTTAAATGGTCTGAAAGCACTCATGACCGGCGTAAAAGAGCTGGAGAAATATTTAAATAGCAGTGGCGAGTATCTGGGATTTTTGCTTAAGGCGGTGGGCATTACTTATGTCTGTGAATTTTGTGCTTCCATATGTAAGGATGCAGGATATGGAGCGGTAGCGGGGCAGATAGAAATATTTGGAAAGCTGTCAGTTCTGCTTATGGGGATACCAGTGCTGACAGCGGTGATTGGAAATATCAATGCAATTGGGGGTTAGAATGAAAAAGTGCCGGAGATTTTTATTTTTTTGGGGAATGATTATGATAGCATTGTCTTTGCCTGAAATGAGAGCCTGTGCAAGTGAAAAGAAAGAAAGTGGGGCAGAGTTTGACTATATAGACAGGTGGCTGAAATCTAATGATTTGAGTCAGGTCAATGAGGGGATGGACAGCCTTTTCCCTGGTATGGAAATTGATTCAGGGCAGATGCTTGTGATGATTATGGAAGGGAATGCGCCGCAGGCATTTAAAATGTTTGCAGAACAGGTGAAGGATGGCCTGTTTGGGGAATTGTCAGGGCTTCGACAGATTTTCATTTATATTTTGGTTTTGGGTGTAGTTTCGGCGCTTTTTGCAGAATTTTCCGACTTGTTTGCAGGTGGGCAGCTTGCACAGTCAGGATTTTATTTTCTGTATTTGTTCCTTATGGTGATTCTGACAAAGGTGATTTTATTTGTGTCGGAGACTGCCACGCAGGCAGTGGAAAATATTGTGTTATTCGTGAAATTGTTTGTACCGACTTACTGTGTAGCTGTGGGCGCCGCCCAGGGAGCAGCTTCCGGTGTGTACTATTATCAATTCATGCTGATAGTGGCCTATCTGGTGGAAAGCTTTTTAAGCAGCGTTATGGTACCTTTTATTTTCAGTTATGTAATGCTGGCTCTTTTAAATGGATTTTGGACAGAAGAAAAACTAACGCTTTTGCTTGACTTTATTGAAAAGGGAATCGGACTTGCCCTTAAGGTGGCTATGGGGGCAATCACAGGCTTAAGTCTGGTACAGGCTGTTATTGTGCCTGTAGCATCGGGGCTTAGAATTTCTGCCATGCGTAAAGCGGTGTCCGCCATTCCGGGCATAGGGGGAGTGACGGAAGGAGTGGCGGAGCTGGTGCTGGGTTCGGCGGTTTTGATTAAAAACAGCATGGGGGTATTGCTTTTCATTGTGCTTTTTGGAGCATGTCTGACTCCTCTTTTAAAAATATTGATTGTTACGGCAACGGTAAAGCTGGGAGCGGCGATCACAGGGATTGTCAGCGATAAAAGAATTTCTCTGTGTGCGGACAGGGTAGGAGGCGGGTGTTTTCTTTTTTTACGCTGTGTATGCACTTCCATGATTTTGTTTATGATTGTAGTAGCGGTGGCGTCTTATACGATTTCATAGGATATATTCTGAAAATTGAGGGTTATGATGGTTGGTGCTGTGAAAGAAATATGTATTTTTATGATTATAGCCCAGGCGGTTTTGTTTTTTGTGCCGGGTAATTCTTATGATAAATATGTGCGGATATTGATTGGAATTATTATGATTATGCGTTTTATGGAACCTTTGATCCAGCTATTTGCAGAAGAAGATGTAAAATTGGAAATAAAAAACAGAATATCACTTTTGGAGCAGCAAATGGCCGGATTAAACGATATTTATGGAGAAAATGAAGGGAAAATAAAAGACAGTGAAACAGAAATTTATAAAAGTATGGAAGAAGAGATGAAGAAGCGGCTGGCAGCTTGTGAAAGTGATTATGAGATTGTCAGCGTCAAATTTGCAGAAAGTCTTAGACAAGGGAAGGAAACAGGAAATGGGGCGGAGATTATTATTACGGTATCGGAAGAAAAATCCGGGGCAGGCGCAATTTATGTGGAACCGGTAAAGGTTGGAGAAAATGAAAAAGAAAAAACGGTAGATGAAAGCCTGAAAAAGATGTATGCAGATCAGCTTGGAGTAGATGCACAAAGGCTTGAGATTCTTTTGGAATAGCAGGTCTTGGGCGTGCGGTTGGCAGAAATGATTGAAAAACACGCGCAGGAAGGGAGGCTTGCATGGAGGAAAAGGAATGGACCAAAAAACTAAAATTAAAATTTACAAAGGATAATTTTTTGATTATGCTGCTTAGCGGTATCCTTCTTTTGGTCGTTGTCTGGCCTACGGAAAAAACAACCGCAAAAAGGATGGCAGAGTCCGGTCAATCGGACAGTGAAAGTGCTATATTAAATTTACAGCCGGAGAGCATACCTGATTTGGCTTTTACACAAAGCGGGGCAGGCAGTGAAGATGCATTATTAGCTTATGCTTCTTTTCTGGAGCTGTCTTTGGAGAAGCTTTTGGGCAGTATGGAGGGTGTAGGGAAGGTACAGGTGATGGTTACCCTTGAAAGTTCAGGGGAAGCTGTTGTGGAAAAGGATATCAATACTACGAGAAATGGCACCACGGAGGTGGATTCGGCAGGCGGAAGCAGGAATACTACGGATATAAGCAATGATGAACAGACAATCTATTTAAAAGGGCAGGGGAGTGAGGACACACCTTATGTAAAGAAAGTTCTGGCCCCTAAAGTGGCGGGGGTAGTGGTATCCGCGGAAGGCGGAGGAGATGCCCAAATTGTAAAAAATATAACAGAAGCAATTCAGGCATTATTTGGCATAGGAGCACATAAAATTAAAATAGTTAAAATGATATCATAAGTAAGAAGGAGAAGTGGATTTGAAAAATATGGTGAAGAAGAATCAAATTATGATTACGGCGCTGGCAATCATGATTGCGGTTGCAGGGTATCTGAATTTTGCCGGCAGCAGGATTACGGAAGAAGAAATTATGACAGCAGGTTCAGATACGGTTGTGGCCAGTGACCAGGTGGTTACAGGGACAGATGAGGATGTGGCGGCATTATTTGAAATATCTGATGAGGATATAGAACAGGCCAATAATTCAGATATCCAAAGCATGGACTCGGAGGTAGTGATTTCGGCGGACAATTATCTGGATGAAACGATGGACGAAATTATGGCAGAGAATATGACAGGGGATATGGCACAGAATATAGGAAGTGAATTATCCGGGGATGAAACGCCGGGAGAAGCGGTTTTTACCTCCGCCAGCAGCTTAGATACCCTTTCAGGGGCAAGACTTATGAAGGAACAGACCAGAGCGAAAAACAAAGAGACTCTGCTTGAAATCATCAATAACGTAAATATCAGCGAGGAACAAAAACAGGCGGCAGTAGATGACATGATTGCGCTTACGGATGTGGCTGAAAAGGAAACCGCTGCAGAAATCCTTTTGGAGAGTAAAGGATTTGATGATGTGGTAGTGAGCATAACAGAGGATACCGTTGACGTGGTGGTGAATGCACAGGAGCTTACGGAGGCGCAGCGTGCGCAGATTGAAGACATTATCATCCGAAAAACAGGCGTGGCGCCGGAATCTATTGTGATTAGTACTTTAAATGCGGGTTGATAGTACGATTGCCCTTCGTACGCCGGAAACGATGTCTTGGGCTGTGGGATTTTAAGTCACCGCAAATGATTTCTTAAGATAGTCATAGGAATAATATAGATGCTATATTTTAAAAAATGTGGTATCCTATTGTAAAAGTAAGCGTGAAAAGAAAGTAAGCGTGAAAAGAAAGAGATACCTCATGAAAATTATCGTTGTTTGGGCCGGTGTGGGAACAGGCGCTATGGATAATAGGGCGGGCTTTAGGGAGACAGGGACGCATGCTTTGCTGAACGCCGAAAGGCTTCTGTTTCCACATGACCAATAAGGAGATACTGATGTATGGATGAAAATTTTGGAGGATAGTGCTTTATTAATTTAGCAGATTATGATATGCTTCTATGGGCATAGCTTATAAGCATAGCAATGATACATTTTTCATCAATAAGCTAACGTATAAAGCGTGATGGCGTTTGATAATCTGGAGGAAAAAAAGTGAGTAACTATGAGCAGGAAATAAACAGAAGAAGAACCTTTGCAATTATTTCCCACCCGGATGCAGGAAAGACGACCCTGACAGAAAAGTTCCTTTTATATGGAGGGGCAATTAATCTGGCAGGAAGTGTGAAAGGTAAGGCAACAGCAAGGCATGCGGTTTCCGATTGGATGGAAATTGAAAAGGAGAGGGGTATTTCAGTTACATCTTCGGTTTTACAATTTGAATATGATGGTTTTTGTATTAATATTTTGGACACGCCAGGGCATCAGGACTTCTCGGAGGATACGTACCGTACTTTGATGGCGGCAGATTCTGCAGTGATGGTGATAGATGCCTCGAAAGGAGTGGAAGCGCAGACCCGAAAGCTGTTTAAAGTCTGTGTAATGAGAAAGATTCCTATTTTTACATTTATTAATAAGATGGACAGGGAGGCCAACGATACATTTGAATTGTTAGATGAAATAGAAAAAGAACTTGGGATTGCCACATGTCCCATCAACTGGCCTATTGGCTGCGGGAAAAGGTTTAAAGGAGTCTATGACAGGGATAGGCAGTGCGTTCTTACGTATTCAGACACGGAGAAGGGGACGAAAGAGGGCGAGATTACGGAAATCCCTGCAAGCGAACAGGACAAGCTTATAGGGGTAATCGGGCAGGAAGCAGCCGATACGCTTAAGGACGAAATTGAGCTTTTAGATGGCGCCAGTGCGGAATTTGATTTGGATTTAGTGCGCTCCGGCGACCTGACGCCTGTATTTTTTGGGTCGGCGCTTACCAACTTCGGTGTGGAGTTCTTTTTGCAGCATTTCCTTAAAATGACCACAACCCCTTTGCCAAGAAAGGCGGATACAGGCTTAATTGTTCCGGATGAACATGATTTTTCCGCTTTTGTATTTAAGATACAGGCCAATATGAACAGGGCGCACAGAGACAGGATTGCGTTTATGCGGATTTGTTCGGGAAAGTATGAAGCAAGCATGGAGGTAAAGCATGTGCAGGGCGGAAAGGTTATGCGCCTTTCCCAGCCACAGCAGATTATGGCCAGCGAAAGAAAAATTTTGGATGAGGCCTACGCAGGGGATATTATTGGCGTTTTTGATCCAGGCATTTTTTCTATCGGAGATACGTTGTGTATGCCTAAGGAGCAGTTTTGCTATGAGGGAATACCTACTTTTGCACCGGAGCATTTTGCAAGGGTGAGACAGATTGACACAATGAAGCGGAAGCAGTTTGTAAAGGGAATCACCCAGATTGCCCAGGAGGGTGCTATTCAGATTTTTCAGGAATTTAATACCGGTATGGAGGAGATTATAGTAGGGGTAGTGGGTGTGCTGCAATTTGATGTGCTGAAATACCGTCTGGAAAATGAATATAATGTGGAAATTAGATTAGAGAATCTGCCCTATGAGCATATCAGGTGGATTGAAAACAAAGAGATTGATTTAAACAAGTTAGTCGGGACTTCCGACATGAAAAAGATAAAAGACTTAAAAGGAAATCCACTCTTATTGTTTGTAAATGCATGGAGCGTGGGTATGACATTAGAACGGAATGAAGGATTAAAGCTTTCGGAATTTGGACGTGATTAAATGAAAAGAAAGAAAATCATATGGGCGGTTGCTTTGTGTATCCTGCTGCTTTATGGCTGCGGTAATTTTACCAGGCCGGAGGTGAAAGGAGAAGACACCTATGGGCAGGAAGGCTTACCGGAAAGGGAGGATGCTGCCCAGGAAGAAAAGCAGGAAGCACAGGCAGGGGAAGTAGAGGGGCTTATAGGGATCTCCCCTCAGGAAACAGATTTCATCAGAAAACAGCAGACAGGGCTTTTTCATTATGACAGGCTGAATGAGGAAGAACAGATTGTTTATGCGGAGATACTTAAAATATTGCAGGAGTTTGGGGACGGAGTAGGATTATCCTGTGTGGAGACAGACAGGATCGAAAAGGTCTTTCAATGTGTGTTAAATGATCATCCTGAGATTTTTTATGTGGAGGGTTATACCTTTACACGATATACATTGGGGGAAGTGGTGAAAAAGATTACCTTTTCCGGCACTTACAATCTTCCAAAGGAGGAGATCATCGCCAGAGAAGCGCAGATAGACCAATATGTTAAGGAGTGCTTGTCCGGGATGGGCGATGGGCTGGATGAATACGGAATTGTGAAATATATTTATGAATATATTATCGCGCAGACGGAATATGATGCTTCAGCTCCTGATAATCAGAATATCTGCTCTGTTTTCATTCACAGAAGAAGTGTGTGCCAGGGCTATGCAAAAGCAACCCAGTACCTTTTGAGAAAGGCCGGGATCGAGGCTACTTTGATTATGGGAAGAGTTTCCGGCGGAGAAGGACATGCCTGGAATTTGGTTAAGATGGATGGAAATTATTATTATGTAGATACTACATGGGGAGACGCATCTTACCAGATTGTAGAAGGAAGCAGCGATAAGGCTCTTGGCAGCATTCCGCCCATTAATTATGATTATCTGTGTGTTACCACACAGCAGCTTGAGAAGACCCATATCATTGAGCCTATTGTGGAGGTGCCTGTCTGTGACTCTATGCAGGATAATTATTATGTCAGGGAAGGACGCTATTTCACAAGTCCCGATCAGGAAAGAATAAGAGAAATGTTTCAGGCGGCCTATGGGCAGGGCAGCACTTATGTGACATTAAAATGTTCGGATATGCAGGTGTATATGGAAATGATTGGCTATTTGATTGAGGAACAGGGAATCTTTAAATATTTGGATACCCAGGAGGGAACAGTTTCTTATGCGGAAAATGAAGAACAGCTAAGCCTTAGCTTTTGGCTGTAGCAGAGAAGTTAATTTGGGCTATGCAAAAAGCAGAATTTTTGATATATTAACAGTAACAGACTTTCGTCAAAGGGAAGAAAGGAACGCAATTATGGAAAAAACTTTTGAACAGAACACCTATGTATTACAGGGAGATGAAGATTTAGGTACAGTGAAAATTGCAGATGATGTGGTGGCAATGATTGCAGGCCTTGCGGCAACAGAGGTAGAGGGCGTTGCAGCTATGGCAGGCAATATCAGCAACGAGCTTATGAGCAGAGTGGGTGTAAAGAGCCTTTCAAAAGGTGTTAAGGTAGAAGTTACCGGCAAGAAAGTGAAAGCAGAGCTGTCACTGATTATGGAGTACGGCTATAACATTCCATCTACTTCCCAGCGGGTACAGGGAAAAGTAAAATCAACCATAGAAAATATGACTGGTCTGGAGGTTTCGGATGTGAATATCCGTATTGCCGGTGTCAATATGCAGAAAAATGGATAAGTACAGGTAGATGCTAATGAGCAGAAGAGAAATGAGGGAGCGGCTTTTCAAGCTGCTGTTCCGTGTAGAGTTTAATCCGAAGGATGAAATGGCAGAGCAGGAAACTTTCTTTTTTGAATCAGAAGAAAATGCCGGCTCAGAGGAAGACAATGCCCAGATCAGTGAGAAATTTAATAGGATTATAGAGAAGCTGGAGGAAATTGATCAGGCCTTAAACGAAAAGGTACAGGGCTGGGATACAGGCCGTATGGGAAAGGTAGATCTGACGATTTTAAGACTGGCTGTTTATGAGGTTATCTATGATGAAAGTATCCCTACCGGCGTGGCAATTAACGAAGCGGTGGAGCTGGCTAAGAAATTTGGACAGGATTCCTCTCCTTCCTTTGTAAATGGCGTACTGGCAAAATTTGCATAAAGTATTGCCATGAGCGGCTGGTAAAGCCGTGGCATGAGGCTAAAAATGCAGAATGTTTATACAGTAGGACAGATAAATTCATACATTAAAAATATGTTCGCGCAGGATTTTTTATTACAGGAACTGTCCGTAAAGGGCGAGGTCAGTAACTGTAAATATCATTCCTCCGGACATATTTATTTTACTTTAAAGGACGAAAAAGGAACGATTTCCTGTGTGATGTTTGCCGGAAACCGCTTAGGCCTTACTTTCCGGATGGCTGAAGGAATGCAGGTAGTGGTAAAGGGCGCTATTGATGTATATGAACGGGATGGCAAGTATCAGATGTATGCCAAAAGCATAACAAGAGATGGCGCGGGAGCCCTTTTCGAACGCTTTGAACGTTTAAAACAGGAACTGCTTGAACGCGGGATGTTTGCGCCTGAGTATAAAAAACCCATACCGGAATATGTCAGGACAGTAGGTGTAGTGACAGCGCCCACAGGAGCCGCAGTCAGGGACATTATCAATATCGCATCCAGAAGAAATCCATATGTACAGATTATTTTATATCCGGCTATTGTGCAGGGTGAGTCGGCAGCGGCAAGCATCGTAGAAGGAATACATGCCTTGGAGGCAAGGCAGGTGGATGTAATGATTGTAGGACGGGGCGGCGGTTCAATTGAGGATTTATGGGCTTTTAATGAGGAAGTGGTAGCGCAGGCAGTTTTTGACTGCAGCATTCCTGTTATTTCAGCGGTAGGACATGAGACAGATACTACAATCATAGACTATGTGGCTGATTTACGTGCCCCGACCCCTTCGGCGGCGGCAGAGCTGGCCGTATATGATGTTTTTTTATTACAATCACAGCTGGAGAGCGCAAAGATTACGTTAAACCGTCAGATGCAGGGACGTCTAAGACTTGAGCGTACAAGGCTTAAGGCTGTGGAGGCCAGGCTGAAAATGAACAGCCCGGCAGGGAAAATCAGAGAGAAAAAAACTTACGCTGTGAATCTGGAAGATAGAATGACGAATGCCATGAAAAATCAGCTCATGTATAAAAGACACAGACTGGCAATTTATATAGAAAAATTAAAGGGGCTTTCCCCTCTTGATAAGCTGAATCAGGGATATTCTTATGTTTCGGACAAGGAGGGAAGAACCCTGACAGATATAAACGAGGTTGGAATCGGTGATAAGCTGCAGATTTATGTGAAAAATGGCAGGATGGAAGCGGAAGTAATTGAGAAATATCCCAAAGAGTATATTTCTCAAAAAGCATAGACTGTTCCTTCTAAAAAGTTTGTGTCTTTGTTGTATCCACAAGTTCGTTATGTACAATAAAGTAAAGGTAAACAAGTTTTACTTTGCAGAAATGAGGAAAATATGCCGGAGCAGGACGAAAAAGAATTAAAGCTTGAAGAAGCGTTTGAGAAGCTGGAGGAAGCTGTCTTAACCTTGGAGCAGGAGGATATCTCATTAGAAGAATCCTTTCAAATTTACAAAAGCGGCATGGAGCTTTTGAAAAAATGTAATCAAGCTATAGACCAGGTGGAAAAAAAGGTACTGGTGCTAAATGAGGATGGAAAAACTTATGAATTTTAAGCAACAGCTGGATGAGAAAACAAGGCATGCAGAGGATGTGTTGAAAAGATATTTGCCAGAGGAAAAGGGCTTTCAAAAGAAGGTGCTGGAAGCAATGAATTATAGCGTAATGGCCGGGGGAAAGAGGCTGCGCCCGATTCTGATGAAGGAAAGCTTTCTTTTATTTGGAGGAGAGGGAGCAGTGGTGGAGCCTTTTATGGCGGCGCTGGAAATGATACACAATTATTCTTTAGTGCATGATGATCTCCCGGCTATGGACAATGACAAATACCGCAGAGGACGTAAAACTACCTGGAATGTTTATGGAGACGGCATGGCAGTGCTGGCAGGGGATGGGCTTTTAAATTTGGCCTTTGAAAGCGCAGCATCGGCCTTTGATTTTGCCGATGATACAAAGACCATAAAGCGCGTGGCTTTGGCGCTTAAGGTTCTTGGGAAAAAAGCTGGTATTTACGGTATGATTGGGGGACAGGCAGCGGATATAGAGGCGGAGTCAGATGGCAGGGTCAGCAAGGAGCTTCTTTTCTTTATCCATGAAAACAAGACAGCTGCCCTGATTCAGGCAGCCATGATGATAGGAGCTATTTTGGCAGGCGCTGAGACAGAGGCAGTTAAGGCTGTGGAAAAAGCAGCTTACAATATAGGAATTGCCTTTCAGGTGCAGGATGATATATTAGATGTAACTGGCAGCGAAGATGTACTGGGTAAGCCTATTGGCAGTGATGAAAAGAATCACAAGCTGACCTATGTATCCCTTTATGGATTAGAGGAGGCCAAGAAAGAGGTAAGCCGTTTATCGGAGGAAGCGCTTGACATTCTCCGTTCTTTTGAAAATCAAAACGAAATTTCCGGGAATAAACTTTATAGAAATCCATTTCTTGAACAACTTGTAACGGAGCTTATTACCAGAGAAAAATAATAAGTCTGCCATAACAGAACATAAGAAAAGAAGGTAAAAAAATGCTGCTTAATCAAATTAAAGGTGTTAATGACATTCAGGATATCAATCCATCCGATTATCAGGAACTTGCACAGGAAATACGTGATTTCCTGATTGAAAAATTATCCCATACCGGCGGGCACTTGGGGTCTAATTTAGGAGCTGTGGAGCTGACGATGGCCCTTCATCTTTCCTTAAATCTCCCGGAGGATAAGTTGATTTGGGACGTGGGGCATCAGTCCTATACGCATAAGCTCCTTACAGGGAGAAAGGACGGCTTTGATAATCTGCGGAAATTCGGGGGAATGAGCGGTTTCCCTAAGAGAAAAGAAAGTGAGTGTGACTGCTTTGATACGGGACACAGTTCTACATCTATCTCGGCAGGTTTAGGGCTTGTGAAAGCGCGGGATATACAGGGAGGCACGAATACAGTGGTTTCTGTCATTGGGGACGGTTCCCTTACAGGGGGAATGGCCTATGAAGCCTTAAACAATGCAGCGAAACTGGAAACCAACTTTATTATTGTGCTCAACGACAATAATATGTCAATTTCGGAAAATGTAGGCGGCATGTCCAAATATTTAAACAATGTCAGGACAGCGGACGCTTATTTGAATATAAAGGAAGGAATATACAATACCCTGAAGGAAATGCCCAGAGGGGAAAAGGTAGTAAAAGGCATTCGCAAGGCAAAGAGCAGCTTTAAGCAGCTGGTGGTTCCGGGAATGCTTTTTGAGGATATGGGAATTACGTATTTGGGGCCTGTGGACGGTCATAATATTCCGGCTATGCTGCGGGTACTCCAGGAGGCGAAAAGGACAAGAAATGCGGTGATGGTTCATGTGATTACCCAAAAGGGAAAGGGCTTTGCCCCCGCAGAGCGCCATCCGGCAAGGTTCCATGGAGCAGAACCCTTTGATATTGAGACAGGATTACCTGCAAAGCCGAGAACTACGGCAAACTATACGGATATTTTTTCTACAGTTATGACCAAGTTAGGGGCAAGGGATGAAAAGGTGGTTGCCATCACGGCAGCTATGTTAGACGGAACCGGTTTAAAGCGGTTTCGGAATATGTATCCGGAGCGTTTGTTTGATGTGGGAATTGCGGAAGAACATGCAGTGACTTTTGCAGCAGGATTAGCGGCGGGAGGATTAAAGCCGGTGGTGGCAATTTATTCTTCTTTTTTACAGCGGGCTTATGACCAGATTTTGCACGATGTATGTATGCAAAAGCTGCCTGTGGTGTTCGCCATTGACCGTGCAGGATTAGTGGGCAGCGATGGGGAAACCCATCAGGGTGTATTTGATTTATCTTACTTATCCAGTATTCCCGATATGTGTATTATGGCGCCTAAAAATAAATGGGAGCTTTCAGATATGATGAAATTTGCTATTTCCTTTGGAGCGCCTATTGCAATCCGCTATCCCAGAGGAGAAGCTTATGCCGGGCTTAAGGAATACCGTGCGCCCATTGAAATGGGAAAATCGGAGCTTCTTTATGCAGAGGGAGAGGTTTGCCTGATGGCCTTAGGAAGTATGGTCAAGGTGGCGGAGCAGGTAAAACAACTGCTTAATGAAGCCGGATATAAATGCAGTATTATAAACGCCAGATTTGCTAAGCCTATTGATTTAGAGGCGGTAGAGTGGGCGGTCCGAAATCATAAGCTGATTGTTACGATGGAAGAAAATGTTGCAAGCGGCGGTTACGGCGAAAAGGTCAGGGACGCGGTAGATGGTTTTAAGTCAGATGGGAAGGTTTTGCAGATTGCAGTGCCTGACAGATATGTGGAACATGGCAGCGTGGAACAGTTGATGCAGGAAATTGGCATGGATGCTGATTCAATTGTGGATAGAATTAGAAAAGAAATGGAAAATGCCAGATGAAGGAGCGGCTTGATGTATTGCTTGTAAGGGAAGGACATGCCCTGTCAAGGGAAAAGGCGAAGGCGATTATTATGTCAGGAAATGTATTTGTGGACGGACAAAGGGAGGATAAGGCAGGCGCTTTCTTTGATCCGGACAAGGTACATATAGAAGTGAGGGGAAGTGCTTTAAAGTATGTCAGCAGAGGCGGACTTAAGCTGGAAAAGGCGGCAATGAAGTTTGGAATTGCCTTAGATGGAAAGGTTTGCATGGATATCGGCGCTTCCACAGGGGGGTTTACTGATTGTATGCTCCAAAATGGAGCCATGAGGGTTTATTCCGTGGATGTGGGCCATGGACAGCTTGATTGGAAGCTCAGAAACGATGAGAGAGTCATCTGCATGGAAAAGACAAATTTCAGGTATATGACACCTGATGATATTCCGGAGCAGCCGGATTTTGCTTCTATAGATGTTTCTTTTATTTCCTTGACGAAAATACTGCCTCCGGCTAAAGCGCTTTTAAAAGATATGGGGCAGATAGTCTGCCTGATTAAGCCGCAGTTTGAGGCAGGACGTGATAAGGTTGGGAAAAAAGGAGTAGTCCGGGAGCCGGAAATCCATGAAGAAGTGATAGAAAAGATTGTGGATTTCGCGGAATCTATCGGTTTTACTATTTTGAATCTGGATTATTCACCTATTAAGGGACCGGAGGGAAACATAGAGTATCTTATTTATTTACAAAAAAAGATTGAAAATCAGAAAGAAACCATAAGCGCAAACGCTGCGGATATGAAATTAGATATCAAGGAAACTGTTTTGAAGGCGCATGCAGATTTGTGCTGAAAGCTATCAATATAGATGATGGAGACTGGTATGGAGCATTTTTATGTGATAACCAATCCCACAAAGGATGCGGGCCATAAGACGGCCTATTCTATCAGGGATTATCTTGTAAGCCATGGAAAGACCTGTATGATTGATATCGGTACGGCCAAGCCGGGGCATGAGGGATACACCTACAAGGAGCAGGTAAGCGAAGATGTGGACTGCATGATTGTACTTGGAGGAGATGGGACCTTGCTGCAGGCGGCTGTAGATCTCGCCGGCAGAGATATTCCTTTTTTGGGAATTAATTTTGGAACATTGGGCTTTTTAGCAGAGGTGAACAGGACAGATGTGGAGGATGCCTTAGAAAAGTTAATTCAAAATCAGTATGAAATTGAAAAGCGGATGATGCTTTTCGGGAAAAGCTATGGAGAGCAGGGGATAAAGGATAAGGCAAGAGCGCTTAACGATATCGTCATTACCAGAAAGGGATCTCTGCAGATTATTCATTACAATGTTTATGTGAACGGACAGTTTTTACATAGGTATCATGCGGACGGTATGATTGTATCAACGCCTACCGGTTCAACGGGTTATAGCCTATCAGCAGGCGGGCCGATTGTGGAGCCTAAGGCAAGATTGATTTTGCTCTCGCCAATCTGCTCCCATTCCATGCAAAGCCGTAGTATGGTTTTGTCGCCAGAGGATACGGTGGTGGTGGAGATAGAAAGCGCCAACAGTGGAGAAGCGCAGGAGGTGGAAGCTATATTTGACGGATGCCACAAGGTTACGCTGCGCACAGGGGATAGAATAGAAATTCAGGAATCCAACAAGACGACTGGTATAGTAAAATTAAGCCAGGTGAGCTTTTTAGAAGTATTACACAGAAAAATGGGTGATTAGTGTGAGAAGTACTTCCAGCCACTCACAGCAGGGGCTGTTTCGTGGAGAAGTACTAAATCTCACACAGGAGAATGCCTAAAATACAGGCATTCTCCGCACCGATTTGAGATTCCACAAAGCGGAATCATGGAGGTTAGCGTGGAGAAAACAGGCATTCTCGTCTGGCTTTCAGTGATTGTAAAGATAAAAATATATGGAGAGGCGGTTATGAAGAAAAACAGACATCAGAAGATAAAAGAGCTGGTGGAGCAGTTTGAAATCGAAACCCAGGAGGAGTTGGCGGACCGGCTGAAGGAGGCAGGATATACTGTGACCCAGGCTACCGTGTCAAGAGATATCAGAGAGCTTAAGCTTTCCAAGGTTCCCATGGGGGATGGCAGGCAGAAATATACCATATTGGTTCACAGTGACCATTATCTAAGCGATAAATACATACGGGTTTTGAAGGATGGGTTTTTATCCATGGATATGGCCCAGAATATACTTGTGGTGAAAACCGTATCCGGTATGGCTATGGCAGTGGCTGCTGCGATAGATGCCATGAAGCTTAAGGAGATTGTAGGTTCCATTGCAGGGGACGACACCATTATGATGGCAGTCCGGACTGCTGAAGATACACAGGCAGTTATGGATAAAATCCGTAATGTGCTTGAGGAGTAAACGTTGACAGGTTCTTATGGACTTTGCAGCACGATGCAGGGTTTCTGACTGAACTGTAACGGGTAACCGGCCATGCGCTTGAGAGAAGGGGCGTAAGGAGGAAATGTATGCTTGAAAGTTTACATGTGAAAAATCTGGCGCTGATTGACGAACAGGAGATAACCTTTACGGAAGGGATGAATATCTTGACCGGTGAAACCGGTGCAGGTAAGTCTGTTTTGATAGGCTCTATTAACCTGGCATTAGGGGCTAAAGCAGGAAAAGATTATATCCGCACTGGCGCCGAGTATGCGCTGGTGGAGTTGATTTTTTCTTTAAATGACCAGCAGAGGGAGAGAGTGAGGGAAATGGACTTACCTCTTGAAAATGATGGTACATTGATTTTACAGAGAAAAATTACGGCAGGACGCAGTATCTGCCGGGCTAATGGGGAAAGTATCAGTGCAGGACAATTAAAAAATCTGGCAGGGTGCCTTTTGGATATGTATGGCCAGCATGAGCATCAGTCATTGCTAAAACCTGCTGCGTATAAAAAACTGCTGGACGATTACATTGGCGAAAAAGTGGTTAAAATGAAAGCCGATTTGAAAGACAAACTGGCGGAATATAGGAAATATGAGGAAGAACTGGAAAACCAAAATTCTGACGAAGCGGTGCGGATAAGAGAAGCAAAGCTTCTTACTTTTGAGATTGAAGAAATTGAAGATGCCGCATTAAATCCGGAGGAGGACGAACAGGTAGAGAAAAGATACCGCAAGCTGGTAAATGCAAAAAGAATGAAGGAAACGGTCTATGCAGTTCACGGTCTTACCGGGTATGAAAATGAAGGAAGTGCAGGACTTGTAGTGGGTCATGCGCTCAGAGAAATCAAAACCTTAAATGATTTTGATGAAGATATTGTTCCTTTGATTGGACAGCTTACGGATATTGATGATTTGCTCAATGACTTTAACCGCGCCATGGCGCAGTATGAGGACAGCCTTGAATTTGACGAGGAAGAGTTTGTGCAATTGGAGGAGCGGCTTAATACGCTGAACCATTTGAAGGATAAATATGGAGATACAATCGCATCCATTTTGAAGGTGCAGGAGGCAAAGCAGCAGGCGCTTGATAAGTTAAACAATTACGAGGCATATATGAGTGTGCTTCGGGAAAAAATAGATAAGCAAAAGCTGGAGATTCTTGCTTTATGTGAGGAGATTTCAAAATTAAGAAAAAAAGCAGCCGGTCCACTTACCAAAAAGCTAAAAGCCGCTATGATTGATTTAAATTTCCTGGATGTGGAATTTACCATATCGGTAGAGGAGCAGAACGAGGACTTTTCGGCAGATGGTTATGACAGGGTAGAATTTTTGATATCAACGAACCCCGGAGAGGCGTTGCGTCCCTTATGGCAGATTGCCAGCGGAGGCGAGCTCTCCCGCATTATGCTTGCCTTTAAAACGGTATTTGCGGATAAGGATGAAACGGATACCTTGGTTTTTGATGAAATTGATACGGGAATCAGCGGGAAAACGGCCTGGAAAGTTTCGGAAAAATTGGGAAGACTTTCAAGGAACCATCAGATTATCTGCATTACACATTTGGCGCAGATTGCCGCTATGGCAGACACTCATTTTATGATTGAAAAAAATATTATAAAAGACCGAACTGTTACAAGCATACGGGAAATTACGGCAGATGAAAGTCTGGGTGAGCTGGCGAGACTTTTAGGGAGCGGAAAGCTGACGGAAGCGGTTTTAAGCAATGCCCGTGAAATGCAGGAGACGGCGCGGAAAGTGAAGGAAGTGTGAAAAGAATACCTGGCGCTCATTCTCCACACAATGCTTGTGCCGCAAGCGGCATGTTGGAAAGTTTGAAAGCGAATTTTTCAGATAGTAACATTTGGAAGTAAAAAAATTAAAAATATAAAGTAAAATTTTGAGTTTTTCACATACTAAAAAAGGCATACAAGGCTGTATGTCTTTTTTTATTACAATAAGCCGGCTCGCAGAGCGCGGCGGCATTTGTTACAATTCGGCAGCCCGCGAAGGGGGCTGACATTTTTCAAAGGCCTGTTTATAAAGAAGCAGGTACTCTGTAACAGTTTGGCTTATCTGAACTGTTACAGCGCTTTATTTTGAGATAAAGGATGTGAAGACTTGAATACACATTTAGCTGGAAGTTTAAAAGAAGCAGAGAACAGCAGGATTTGGATTTACAAAAAAATTTTATATGTCATGTTAATCGTTGGTGTGTTGTCCGTGATGCTGTCCATATATTATTTTATGTGGCTTAGCGTTCCCTCTACGATTATGCTTAAAGTTGGGATGGATCAGGAACTGAATTTTAAGGTACCTGCCAGCGGCGAGCTCTATAAAGAAGCGGTGGAGGTAAGCGGAACTGCCAGCACGAATAAAGTCCGGGAGGGCGGCAGCCTTCATATTGATTTGGGACGTCCTGTTACCTTAAAGGCAAATCAGATTGACCAATATAAGCTTCAACTTAAACTGTTTGGCATTATACCATTAAAAGAGGTTGATGTTGAAGTCATTCAGGACATTCAGCTAAAGCCTTCCGGAATCCCCATAGGCATCTACGTGAAAACCCAGGGCGTTTTGGTGGTAGGGATTGGAGAATTTGAAGGAGAAGGAGGCCAAAGCGTTAATCCGGGAAAGCATGTTTTTCAGGTGGGAGACTATATATTAGAGATTAATGATGATGAGGTCGAAAGCAAGAAAGAGCTGATTGAAAAAATTAAGTACAGTGAAGGACAGGAGCTGGTATTTAAGGTGCAGCGGGGGGACATGTTGCTTGATGTAAAAGCTCGCCCTGAATTAAATCAAAATGGTGAATATAAGATGGGAATCTGGGTCAGGGACAATGCACAAGGTGTTGGCACCATGACCTATATTGATGAAAACGGATGCTTTGGAGCTTTAGGGCATGGTATCAATGATGTGGATACCAGCACTTTGATGACGCTAAAAGCCGGAACACTTTACCATACGGAAATCATTGGTATTACCAGAGGGGCCAGCGGATCTCCGGGAGAATTGACGGGTTATATCGAATATGACGATAGTAACGTTATGGGTGATATTACAGACAATACTGCTCGGGGAATTTTTGGCGTCTGTATTCCGGAGATTGCAGATGATGATACCTATGATTATCTTCCCTTGGGATTGAAGCAGGAGATAAAAAAAGGACCGGCGCAAATTATCTGCTCTCTTGGAAATGGCACCAGAGTTTATGATGTGGAGATAACAGATATTAATCTGGAGAATGACAATATCAATCGTGGAATTGTTCTCAAAATTACAGATCCTGATTTGCTTACGGTAACAGGCGGAATTGTGCAGGGAATGAGTGGAAGCCCGATTATTCAGGATGACAAATTAGTCGGGGCAGTTACACATGTTCTGGTTCAGGACCCTACCAAAGGATATGGAATTTTTATTGAGGAAATGCTGGTACATTGATTCCCACAAAGAGCAAACCAAGTGAGTATGCTCATACAAGAAAACCGGATGCATCAGCTTAAGTTACGCCACATTTTTGCAAAAAGTGTGGCGTAAACACCACTGTGCGTGAAAATGGTGTTGAGGAAGATGGAAAAAAGAAACATACTATACATGAGTATAGAAAGACGTGTGTGAAAGCTATCATACACGTAGAATTTTATGATGAGAAAGGTGGTTACATATGGAAAAAACAAGAAAGCTTGGACAGACAGATATGACGATAACAGCAATCGGATATGGATGCATGGGACAGACACACTCGTATGGTGTGGTGGAGGCAGAAAAGGATATGATATCTCTCATGCGGTATGCCCATGAGGTAGGATATACCTTTTTCGATACGGCGCCAATTTACGGGGAAGCAAATGAACGGTATCTTGGAAAGGCGGTTGCTCCTTTCCGTAAGGAGGTAGTGATTGCTACAAAATTTGGCATTGTGGATGAATCTTTCTTCACAGGAAATGAGGATGCTTTGAACAGCAGTCGTGATTCCATACGGCAGCAGGTGGACGCATCTTTAAAAAGGCTTGGGACGGATTATATTGACTTATACTACCAGCATCGCATTGACCCAAAGACAGAGCCGGAGGAAGTGGCACAAACAATGGCAGAGCTGATAAAGGCCGGAAAAATCCGGGCATGGGGCGTTTCTTTTGCACCAGAAGAATATATTCGAAGGGCGCACAGCGTATGTAAAATTTCCGCAATTGAAAACATGTATTCCTTTGTGGCAAGGCAGGATGAGGGAACATACTTCCCGCTCTGTGAAGAACTTGGAATTACCTATGTGTCAGCCTGCCCTCTTGCGAAAGGTTATCTCAGCAACCGCTATGCTGCCGGAACAAAATATCGTGAAGGCGACTGGCGGGCGGATATGAACCTGTTTCAGAAAGAAGGAATTGATCATAATCGTGCCCTGATGGATTTGATTACGGAATTTGCGGAAAGAAAGCAGGCTACACCGGCACAGATTGCGCTTGCCTGGGAGATTACGAAAAAACCGTATCTGGTTCCGATACCGGGAACAACCAAAAGGGACCGCGTGAAAGAGAATTTTGAAGCAGTGACAGTGGAACTGACAGAAAGCGAAATGTCAGAGATAGAGGAAGCATTGTCCCATATGGATATTGTGGGTATGAGCCGAGGCTGATAAAGAGAAGTAAGAACGGTTGCTTATGAAGCATGGATTTGATATACTATATCATATCAAACATGAATACGCAGGAGGAATTATGGAACTAAGAGTTCTCCGGTATTTTCTGACCGTAGTGAGGGAGGAAAGTATTACAAAAGCAGCAGAAATTCTTCATATTACACAGCCTACCTTGAGCCGCCAGCTATCCCAGATGGAGGAGGAGACAGGAGTTAAGCTGTTTCACAGAGGGGCCAGAAAAATCACATTGACAAGTGAAGGGCTTTTGCTTCGCCGCAGGGCAGAAGAAATACTACAGCTTGTTGATAAGACAGAGAGAGAACTGGTCCAGCAGGAAGAACAGGTGGAGGGAAAAATAACGATAGGTTGCGGTGAAATTGCGTCCGTTGAGCTGCTTCCGGATTTGTTTGCATCCTTCCGTCAAAAATACCCGCGTGTTACCTTTGACATTTACACGGCCACTGCTGATCATGTAAAAGAACAAATGGATAAGGGATTAGTTGATATCGGACTGCTTCTTGAGCCGGTGGATATGGAAAAATATGACTTTATCCGTCTGAATCAAAAAGAAAGATGGGTTGTCCTTATGCGGCCGGATGATCCATTAGCGGAGAAAGAATTTATTACGGCAGAGGACTTGGAAGAATTACCGCTTATCCTTCCGCGCCGGATGCGGGTACAGGGGGAACTTGCCAGCTGGTTTGGTGATTATTATGAGAAGCTTCATGTGCCATTTACCAGTAACCTAAGTTCTAATGCAGCAATCATGGTATATGGGGGACTGGCCTATGCTTTGGTGATCGAAGGGCTGATGCTGTTTTGGGATCAGGCAAGGCTTACATACCGTCCCCTTTATCCGGGACTGGGTTCGACCAGCGTGCTTGCGTGGAAGCATAGTCAGCCCTTTGGTCTGGCGGTAACAAAATTTATCTCGCACATCAAATCTCTTTTGAACATGAGTAAGTCATCAAATCTGAATATTTGATGTTGTCAGTATTGATTTAAAATGTAGTTAGTACAAACTAACTTCCGGCCGCGGAAATAGAATGAAGCGTTAAAAACACTGACTTTGGGAAAAGGAGCAAATCATTATGCGCATTTTATTAGCTGAAGACGAAGCTGACTTAAATCGGATTATTACCCGGAAACTTACCTCGGACGGCTACTGTGTGGATAGCTGCTACAGTGGCAGCGAGGCCATAGATTTTCTGGAAACGGTCGACTATGATGTTGTGATTCTGGATATCATGATGCCGGAGCTTGACGGGTACGGGGTTCTGCGCCATATGAGGAATACAGGAAAATCTGTGCCTGTGCTGTTTTTGACTGCAAAGGATTCTGTTGCTGAGCGGGTAAGGGGACTTGACAGCGGAGCCGATGATTATCTGACCAAACCCTTTTCTTTTGAGGAACTTGCAGCGCGCATCCGGGTAATGACAAGAAAAAGATTCGATATATCTGTCAATATGCTCCAGGTTGGAGATTTAATGCTGGATACAGTCTCCCATACTGTAAAAAGAGGAGAAAATGAAATTACTCTTTCCGTAAAAGAGTATAATCTTTTGGAATATCTTATGTTAAACAAAGGGATTGTGCTCTCAAGAGAAAAGATTGAAGATCATATCTGGAATTTTGAATACGAGGGCGGAACGAATGTTGTGGACGTTTATATCAGCTATCTCCGAAAAAAGATTGATGGGAACTGTCAGGATAAACTCATCCATACGGTAAGGGGCAGAGGGTATATGATAAAGGAAAAAGTGTGAAAAAGAATCTATCCATTAGGGTAAAAATAACCGCCTGGTTTTCAGGCATTATGGCGTTTATTGTGGTTGTGACGTTCGGCATAATTTTTTGGGTGAGCAATTCGGTGACCCAGAAAAATATACAGGATGATCTGGTGGAAATCGTGGAATCGAATGTGGATGAAATTGAGTTCTATCAGGAAAAAAATGAAAGGAAGGAACTTCACGGGGACCAGTATATTGAATATCTGGACGGATATCTGGAGATTGATGATGATTTTCTGGATCAGGTCAACGGAATTTATTCTTCTCTTTATGAGGAAACAGGAAAGCTGTTATATGGGGAAAGCCCCTCTGCCAGGTCAGATGTGGAAATACCTTTTTCGGATGGCATAGTCCGGAAAATAACATGGGACAGGAACGCTTACTATGTATACGACCGTCTGCTCTCCGGTTATGGAATTGACGGGCTTTGGCTGAGAGGAATGGTCTCTCAGAATCAGGGAACCCGGCAGCTTCAGTGGCTTGTACGACTTTCCATGATTGCGCTTCCCGGGCTTTTTGTTGTGGCTGTTATAGGCGGCTACTGGATTGCAGGAAGGACATTAAGACCGGTACACCAAATCACCCGGGCAGCCGCCCAGATTAGCCAGGGACAGGATTTAGATAAGCGTATTCATCTGGGCAGTGGAACGGATGAGCTGCACCAGCTGGCAGATGTGTTGGACAACATGATCGGCCGTTTGGATAAAGCATTCAAAACAGAACAGCAATTTACCTCAGATGCTTCCCACGAACTCAGAACGCCTATGTCTGTGATCATGGCCCAGTGTGAATATACATTGGAGAATACGAGAACGCCAAAGGAATATGAGGATGCTTTGAAGGTGATCTGGCGGCAGGGAAGAAAAATGTCGAAATTGATTGAGGATATGCTTTGCTTTGCACGCCTTGAGCAGAATAAGGATAGTTATCCTAAAGAGGCAGTTCATTTCAGCACACTGGTCGAGGACATCTGTGTGGATATGGCGCTTTTGCAAAGCAGGAATATTGTGCTTGACTGGGAGATTGAACCGAATATAATTCTGGTGGGAAATGCTATGCTACTCACAAGAATGATTACGAACCTTATAAGCAATGGCTATCGATATGGAAAACAGAACGGCAGGATTTCTGTCCGTCTAAAGCGTGAGAGCGGCATTTTGCTGGCTGTTGAGGATAACGGAATCGGGATTTCCGATGAGCAGCAGGAAAAGATTTTTGAGCGCTTCTACCGTGTGGATACTGCCCGGTTCAGCGAGGGCACAGGCCTTGGACTGGCTATGGTGAAGGATATCGCAAAATATCACGGTGGAACCGTGGAGGTAATTTCTGTGCTGGGAGAAGGAAGCAGATTTACGATAAAGTTTCCCATATAATTTTTTGGTTCTAATCTTTCTTTAATCTTTCTTTCGTATATTATTTTTAGAAGAAAGAAAGTGAGGATAAATGGTATGAAAAAAATATTCAGTTCGCCGAAGAAAGCAATTATTTTCGTGGTTTGCGTGGTGGCCGTTCTTGGAGCCATAAGTATAACAGCAGTCAAAAGCACTCTGATTAGCAAGGAAGATGCCAAGGAGGCTGCGCTGAGGGATGCCGGATTAAGTGAAACTGAGGCGTCAGCTCTGCGCACGAGACTTGAGTTTGAGGACGGACGTTTTCAGTATGAAGTTGATTTTTACAGCAATGGTGTAGCGTATGAATATCAGATTCAGGCTAAAGATGGAGATATTATCGCAAGAGATATGGAAGGTGGAGCAAATAACGATGTCTATGGGCAGGAACTGCAGCAGGGAACAAGCAAGCAGTCTGCCGCGGATGAGGAACGCTCTGTGCCGCCACAAGAAACTACTGAGCAGAGGTCTTTGGAAGATGGAGATGCTTCTGCGCAATCACAGAGGGCTGTAGGAGCATCGCCTTCCGCAGAAGGAAATACTGGAGCACAGTCACAGGGAAAGTCTTTGGAGGAGGCGAAAGCAGCAGCACTTACAGATGCAGGCCTGGCTGAAGCAAATGTTACATTTAAAAAGACAGAGCTTGATCATGAGCGCGGAATGCAGGTGTACGATATTGAATTCTATACCGCTGATGCAGAGTACGATTATAAAATCAATGCTTCCGATGGAACGGTGGTTGAAAAGAGCGTTGAGGCATTTCTGCGTCAGACGCACGCAGCAGATGGTTCCGCAAACGCAGACGATAATTATATCGGAGTGGATCGTGCAAAGGAGATTGCACTAAATCATGCAAATTTGAAGGAATCAGATGTCCGGTTTGCAAAAGCAAAGCTGGAAAATGATGATGGCAGTGTGGAATATGAAATTGAATTTTATTTCGAAAGAGCAGAGTATGGTTATACAATTGATGCAGTTTCCGGAAATATTATTGAGTATGATGTGGATTATGATTAAATAAGCTGTGCTAAGTTTGTTTCCGGTTGATCTTCCGAAAAGCAACAATGCTTATTGTGTTACGATTCACGGCCTGGGAGCCGCTCATAGTAACATTTGGGGCGATATTCCAAGTTTTGCTTCGCAAAAATCGCCCCTCACACCTGAATCACGTTCTCACGGAATGCGCAGTAAATGCGCATTCCTGACCCGTGAAGAGTAACCTGATTGTTTCTATAAAACTATGCCGATTGTAACAAAGTGAACAAATTTGGTTTAGATGTGTTATAATAAACACGATATGATTGGCGACATGGGGGATAAGGGTGGAAAAGAAAAGAATTGCATTGGTTTTACTGGCAATGGTGTCAGCCGGTTTTTGCGGCTGTACTGCAGGCGGCGAAAATCAGAAACAAAGTACTGCTATAACGGAAACTTTACAAGAGAGTGAGAAAGCAGCCACGGAAAAAGAACAGGATACAGACAATTCCGGTATAGAGAATCAGGCTGAGACTGTGCGCTTTGAGGAATACAGTGGCTTCTGGTCCTGCCAGGGGAAAACCCATGAGCAGATTTTATCAGAAGGCGGTGCGGAGTTATCCTGCACGGTTACAAAGGACAATCAATTTGCAGGAACGTTTTATGTACAGCAGGAAAGAATGGGGCGATTTGCCACGGTCTGTGATATCAAAGGGAAGATAGACCAGGCAGAGTTATATTTTGCGTATTCCGATGATGAATGGGGAAACAGCGGTACGCTGCACCTTCAATTTTTAAGTGACAGCATATATGTGGAAGTATTGGACTATAAAGAGGCAAAGGGCGGCAGTGATTATGGCATAAATGGCGCTTATGAGCTGGTTAGGAGCAAAGAAGAACCTGACAAAGATAAGGAGGATGAGGCTTATCCGGCTTATGATTCTTCCTGGACGGAAGAAGAAATAATGAATGCCATCAATGGACGCAGTCAATACTATTTGGCCAGCGCTTATTATCCGGAAATAACGAATTATTGGGAAAATGTCAGAGAAGTAAGAGACATTACCAATTTAACCGAACCATTGTTTGAGACGGATCAGAGGTATTACACAAAAGAGGAATTTGAAAATGAGCCGGCACTGGTGATCCATTTAGCCAAAAATGAAATATATGCCAGACACGGCTATATATTTAAGGACGAAGACTTATTTTATTATTTTATGGGATGTATCTGGTACAGTCCAACTTGCGAAAGTAAAGACTTTAAAGACAGCGTATTGAATGAATATGAAAAGGCAAATCTTGAAATATTAGCGGAATTAGATGTGTATTAGAGCATATTGAAGCATATGCTGTTTACCAAGGAGGAGGTAAATTTATGACGAAAAAAGAACGGGTATGGAGAGCGATTCAGGGAAAAGAGGTAGACCATGTTCCAACCGGATTCAGCCTTCACTTTGCAAAAGACAGGGCTGAAGGAGAGGATGGGGTAAAGTCTCATCTGATATTTTTTCAGGAGACAGACACTGATATCATTAAGATTATGAACGAAAATCTGGTTCCGGATGTGGGAGAAATTAAAGCACCGGCGGATTGGAAGAAAATTCCTGTTTATTCTCTTAAGGATAATTTTATGCAGCGGCAGATTGAGCTGGTAAAAAGGATTATGGAACAGGCGGATGCGGATGCATTTGCACTTGGAACCCTTCATGGCGTGTGTGCCAGCGCCATTCATCCGATAGAAGCCAGATATGGATATGAAAAGGTAAGACAGCTGTTTTGCACCCATATCCGTGAAAACAAAGCTCTGGTGGTGGAAGCTTTTAAAAGGATTGCCGATGGCATGTGCCAGCTGGCTGTAAAATATAAGGAGCTTGGTCTTGAGGGTATTTATTACGCGGCGCTGGGAGGGGAAATGCGTTATTTTACAGATGAAGAATTTCAAGAATGTATCGAACCCTTTGACCGGCAGATTCTGAAGGCTTCGAAGGAAGCCGGGGGAGTGAACTTTTTGCATATGTGCAAAAATGGCCTGAATATGAAGCGTTATGAGGGATATCATGATTTGGCGGACGTAGTGAACTGGGGCGTATATGAAACTGACTTCAGTTTGGAAGAAGGCCGTCAATTATTTCCGGGGATTACCATCATGGGAGGCCTTGCCAATAGAAGCGGCGTGCTGGTGGATGGGACGATAGAAGAATTACAGGCGGCCGCCAGAGAAATCATCCACACTTACGGTAAGAAGGGATTTATTTTAGGAGCGGACTGTACGGTTCCTACTGAAATTGATTATGCAAGAATCAGGGCTGTGGTAGAAGCAGCCAGATCATAGAAAAAAGCTGGCAAAGGAGAAGATAATTTTATGCTGCCCACAAGAGAAAAAGCGGAAGAATTATTAAGAGAGGCGGAAGCATGCAACCCGGGGCCCTGGGGGAATCACAGCCGTACGGCGGCTCACTGTGCGGAAAAAATTGCCCAAGGATGTGATGACTTAGATGCAGATAAAGCATATATCGTGGGACTTTTACATGACATTGGGAGAAAATTTGGAGCACGGCATCTGGGGCATGTATCGGATGGCTATTCTTACATGATGACTTTGGGATATGATGAGGCGGCTAAAATTTGCCTGACCCATTCCTTTAACACCCATGCGCTTGACGAATATATCGGAAGGTTTGATGTGACGGAAGAAGAACTGAAAATGATTCGGGATGCGCTTGCAGCAGTTTCCATGGATGAATATGACAGACTTATCCAGCTTTGCGATTCTTTGGCAGGAGCGGAAGGTGTGTTAAATATGGAAGAAAGAATGGGAGATGTAAAACGCAGATACGGCGCTTATCCTCAAAAAAAGTGGGATAAAAATTTAAGCCTGCGAAAGCACTTCGAAGAAAAAACAGGCAGGGACATCTATGAAGTAGTGGAAAAAGACACTTTCAGGCCATAAGGGACTGTGGGGAGAAGAACTTATGATGAAAATCCGTTGCGTTGTGGAGAGAATTACATATCAAAATCCTGAAAACGGATATACGGTATTGAAAACCCGTGTGAAGGGGTACGAAGATTTGGTAACGGTTGTGGGGAATCTGCTGGAGGTGAATGTAGGAAGTGTCCTCTTAATGGAGGGGAGCTGGAAAGTAGATGCTAAATATGGCAGACAGTTTAACGTGATAAGCTGGGAGGAGACCCTGCCTGCAACTGTCTATGGTATGGAAAAGTACCTTGGGAGCGGTCTGATTAAAGGCGTGGGCCCTAAATTTGCAAAAAGAATCGTACAAAGATTCGGCACAGATACCTTTGCAGTGATTGAGGACAATATTGGGCTTTTAATTGAGGTGCCGGGGATTGGAAACAAGCGGATTGAAATGATTGCGGCAAGCTGGGAGCGGCAGAAGGAGGTAAAAAACATTATGCTCTTTTTGCAGGAGCATGGGGTGAGCACAGCCTTCGCTGCCAAAATATACAGGCAGTATGGAAACGAAAGCATCAACAGGATGAAGGAGAATCCCTATAAGCTGGCGGATGATATTTGGGGAATCGGTTTTAAGACAGCAGATACCATTGCCGAAAAGCTGGGATTTTCAAAGGAATCCTTTGTGCGGTTGCGCAGTGGTATTATGTATACCTTAAGTGAACTGGCAGATGAAGGGCATGTTTATGCCAGAAAGGAGCAGCTCATTTTCAAGGCTTCAGAGCTTTTGGAGGCGGAGGAATCCTTTGTGGTTATGACATTAGACCAGATGATAAAGGATGAAGATTTGATACGGGAGGTGAAAGCGGTACCGGCAGAGAAGGAAAGGAAGGAACTGCCAGAGGAAGCGATTTATCTGCCGCCTTTTTATTTTGCAGAGCTTGGCACAGCGAATAAGCTGTTAAAGCTTATGGCTCAGCCAGCAGAGGATCGGCTTTGGGTACAGCTGATGAAAGCAAGAAGGGAAAGCGGAAACGAAAATCTGTCTGTGGACGTATCAAGGATTGAGCAGCATGTGCATATGGAATATGATGAAATCCAGGCAAATGCCATCAGGCAGGCTGCTTTTTCCAAAGTGATGGTGTTAACCGGCGGGCCGGGAACAGGGAAAACCACCACCACCAAGGGCATCATAGCCGCTTTCCGTATGTATGGACTAAAAATACTTTTGGCAGCCCCCACAGGGCGGGCAGCTAAGCGAATGACAGAAGCTACGGGATTGGAGGCCAAAACCATCCACCGCCTGTTAGAGTGCAAGCCCCCGGAAGGGTACCAAAAAAATGAAGAAAATCCTCTTGAGGGAGACGTATTGATTGTGGATGAATGTTCTATGATTGACATTGTGCTTATGAACGCCCTTTTAAAGGCGGTTCCCACCAATATGCGCCTTGTTTTCATTGGAGATATTGACCAGCTGCCATCTGTGGGCGCAGGAAATGTGCTGCGGGATATCATTGATGCAGGTTCCTTTCCGGTGGTGCGTCTTAAGAGAATCTTTAGGCAGGCAAAGGAGAGCCGGATTATCATGAATGCCCACAGAATGAATGCGGGTAAAATGCCGGATATCTCCAATGGAAAAAATACGGATTTCTTTTTTCTGGAGAGAGAGCAGCCGGAGGATGCCGTTTTAGAAATTGTGTCATTGGTAAAAAATAAACTGCCAGGCTATTATAAAATCCCATCTTCCTCCATACAGGTACTTACCCCCATGCAAAGAGGCGTGGCAGGGGCCATCAATTTAAATTTGGTTTTGCAGGAGGCTTTAAACCAGGAAAGGGACGGACTTCGCCGCAGCGGCTTTGTATTTAAGCTGGGGGATAAGGTGATGCAGGTGAAAAATAATTATGAGAAGGAAGTCTTCAACGGGGATATCGGCTTTGTGGAATCGGTGGATATGCAGGAGAGAATGCTGACCGTAAACTTTGATAACCGAAGCATCACTTACGAAGCATCAGAGCTGGACGAGCTGTTTCACGCCTACGCGACCACCATTCACAAGGCGCAGGGTTCGGAGTACCCTATTGTAGTGATGCCGGTATTGATGACACACTTTTGTATGTTGCAACGCAATCTCCTTTACACCGGTATTACCCGGGCAAAAAAGATACTGGTGATTGTGGGCACAAAAAAGGCATTGGCCTACGGACTGCGAAATGTAACTGTCACTAAGCGAAATACCCTGCTAAGAGAGAGACTGGAAGGAAATAGTAACAGTTCGGCCGAAGGATGAATTGTGTTATGTTTCACATGTTGGACAGAGGACGCTTGGAAAAAACAAATATTTAGGCGTCACCACGCTTTCGCTCTGTAAAAACGTAGCAGACGCTAGGTTCGAAAGAACCTCACCTAAGCACACACGCATAAATGCGTGCCGTTTTTCCAAGGGTTCCTTTTGGAATATTTATTTTTTCCAAGCTGTTTATTGACTGGCCTGTGAAAAGTAACTGAACTGTTACAGGAAATAGCCTTGAAAGGGATTGACACTTTACACGCAATTCTTTTGTTGTTATAATAAACTGATTGATAAATTTACAGATTTGCAGCATATCAAAAAGCAGCTGATCCGGAAAAGAAGTCAAAAGCTTTATACCTTTAGCCGGTAGAACGGAGGATATACACATGGAAAGCTACAAAAAAGAGTTTATCGAATTTATGATAGACTGTCAGGTACTTAAATTTGGTGAATTTACATTAAAGAGCGGAAGGAAATCTCCCTTTTTTATGAATGCAGGCGGGTATGTGACAGGAGCGCAGCTTGAAAAGCTCGGAGAGTATTATGCCAAGGCGATCCATGATTGTTACGGGCTTGATTTTGATGTGCTTTTTGGGCCTGCCTACAAGGGGATTCCCTTAAGCGTGGCAACCACCATGGCGATCAGCAGGTTGTATGGAAAAGAAGTCAGATACTGCTCAAACAGGAAGGAAGTAAAGGATCACGGAGATACCGGTATCTTACTTGGCAGCAAGTTAAAGGATGGAGACAGGGTGGTTATCATTGAGGATGTAACGACTTCAGGTAAATCCATAGAAGAAACTTATCCGATTATCAAAGCACAGGCCCAGGTGGAGCTTAAGGGACTTATGGTTTCCCTAAACCGTATGGAAAAAGGACAGAGCGATAAGAGCGCTCTTTTAGAGATAAAAGAAAAGTACGGTTTTGATACCAACGCAATTGTCAATATGCAGGAGGTTATAGAATATCTTCATAATAAGCCCTACAAGGGACAGATTTACATTGATGATAAGTTAAAAGAAGCGATTGACGCATACTATGAACAGTATGGTGCAAGATAAATAAACGACTGGAAAATAAATGCGGAAAGGGGAAGCGACATGGAAGAAAAGGTATATAAGACCATGAACGGGGCTGGGGCAATGTGTATTGCCGTAGGCGTGGTAATTTTGGTAACAGGTATTGTGTGCGGCACATTGGCGATTATAGGCGGTTCAAAGCTGATTGCCGGCAAGTCAAAGATTTTATTTTAAAAGAAGGGGCATTTTTCTTAAGAGAGAATGCCCTTTTTCTGACATAGGAAAGAGATTTTGTTATGTTAAAGTCGAAGGGATTTATTTTTACAAATAAGGAGCACACCAAGGCAGGAATTATGTCAACTATTTTGGGCATCCTTGCCAGTGCAACACTGGGAATTGCCGTCTATCAGTCTTATTTAAATGGCGGGGGAACCTCCGAACGACATACGGCGGCAGCGCTTTTAGCAGTGGTTTTTATGGTTGTGGGAATGGGGCTGGGCGTCTGGTCTACCATAGAAAAGGAAAAATATAAGTTGTTTACTGTGCTGGGGATTTTTGTAAATGCTCTGGCATTTGGCATGTTAAGTTTAATTTTATATGCAGGAGCGTATGTAGAGTGATGGTGAAAGAAAGATTTTTACTTGCAAAGGAACGAATAGAGGAGCTTAAGAAGGAAAAGCGCTTACAGCCGGAGTATCAGGTATATTTTGTGAAGGTGGCGCAGTTTTTGGAGATGATTTGCGAAAACTGGTTCTTTGTGGAGGAAGGAAGGCTTAAGGAGTGTCCCTTAGAGGAGCTAAGAAGAAGAAATAAAGCGCTTTATGAAGATATTCTTCCGGAAAATTATGAAAGCAGTTATGGAAATCCGGCATATAGCGCAGAGGTATTTGGCAGGGAATATGGAAGCGTTCTTTCCTTTTTGTATGCGGAAATGCGCAGTTTGATTCCCTATGTATTCGAGCAAAGATTAGAAAATATGGTCAGGGGCATGGAGCTGTTTTTGGAACTGTACGGCTCTTTTTGCTGCGCTTGGGAGGAGAGCGGAACATTACCGGCTCATGAGGTGCTAAAGGAAATTGCTTACTGGTATGTCAGTGATTACACCAGGCAGGCAACGAAGGAAAAGCTGAAAGATATGTTAGATGTGGAGTCAGACTTTGCACTGCGCATTATTGAGGGGAATTTAACGGACGAAAGATATCTTTATTATTTCGGAGAGTATATTACGGAGAGTGAGATTCAAACCTTCCGGCACCTAAAGGCGCTTCCGGAGGAAACCTTACAGAAAATGGCGGATACTTATACGGAAGGGTACCGAATTGGCTTTCTTATGGGAAACAAGGATATGACCAAAAAGAAAACGGTAAACATTCGCTACTGCCTGGGATTTGAGCCCATGATAAAAAAAGCGGTGGAGAATTTTAAAAAGATGGGCCTTACCCCTACCATATATCGTGCTTACACGAGTATCTTACAGGGAAAAAGCATGAACCGGAACGGCTACTATGGCGCAATCCCCAACAAACAATTTGATTTTGACCATAAGGATGACCAGGGACTTGTGCTGGATAAAAAGCTGGTCCAGGTACGTTTAGAAGCTATGAAGGAGAGTTTTGAAACCTATAAGGAACAGGCGGCAGTGTTCGGCGGCCCGGCGGTGGTAGAGATTTTCGGGGAAACTCCTCCTGCGCTCAAGGAAAAGCCTCAGGCACTGCATTTATCACAGGCCCAGCAAAAGCTGACGGTAGAGTATATGTCAGCGGCAGGAGAGATTCAAAATCAGTATATTAAGGGCGAGGAGAGAAGTTTTACCATAATTGCATTTCCGGTACCGGAAATCGGAGAAAATTTTGCAGAAATTTTTGACCAGGTAATCAGGATTAACACCCTTGACTATAAGCTTTACCAGCGGATGCAGCAAACTATAATAGACACCCTTGACAAAGGAAAATACGTACTGGTCAAAGGAATGAACGGAAATAAGACGAATCTGAAGGTGATGCTGCATAACCTGGAAAATCCGGAAAAACAGACCAATTTTGAAAACTGTGTGGCGGACGTAAACATTCCCGTAGGAGAGGTTTTCACTTCTCCGGTTCTGGCAGGAACGGAAGGCGTGCTGCATGTAAGCCGTGTGTATCTAAACGGACTGGAATATAAAAATATCGCAGTGACTTTAAAAGACGGAATGGTAAGAGACTACACCTGCGAGAATTTTGATTCTCCGGAGCAAAACCGCAAATATGTAAAAGACAACGTGCTCTATCATCATGAGAGCCTGCCCCTTGGAGAATTCGCAATCGGCACGAACACCACAGCCTTTGCAGTAGCAAGAAAATACAAAATAGAAGATAAGCTCCCCATTCTGATAGCAGAAAAAACAGGCCCTCATTTCGCCTTAGGGGATACTTGCTATTCCCATGCAGAGGAGGTGGCTGTTTATAACCCGGATGGCAAAGAAATGATTGCCAGAGATAACGAATATTCCTTAAAAAGAAAAGAAGAAGCAGGCAATGCCTACTTTAACTGCCACACTGACATCACCATTCCCTACGATGAATTGGGCGAAGTCAGCGTAGTAACAAAAGAGGAAGAAGTCATTCCAATCATTGAAGAAGGAAGATTTGTACTGGCTGGCTGTGAAGAACTCAACATACCTCTTGCGCATATTTAAGTAAACATAGGGAAAATACCCTGAATTATCCAGGGGGCTGTGTTTTGTGGCAGAATATGGTTGCGCAAGTAAAGGTATTTATAGTATTATTGTTATATAACAATGTGGACAGAATACAGGAGGTAATTGTTATGGCACAGGTAGGAATTGTTATGGGAAGCGACTCAGATATGCCGGTTATGCGAAAGGCGGCCGATGTTCTTACAGAGCTTGGCATTTCCTTTGAAATGAGAATTATTTCCGCACACAGGGAACCGGACGTTTTTTTCGAATATGCTAAGAGTGCGGAGGAGAAGGGATTTAAGGTGATGATTGCTGGGGCAGGTATGGCGGCACATTTACCTGGTATGTGTGCGGCAATTTTTCCTATGCCCGTAATAGGAATCCCCATGCACACTACATCACTGGGAGGGAGAGATTCTCTTTATTCAATCGTCCAGATGCCTTCAGGAATACCGGTGGCTACGGTTGCGATCAATGGAGGCGCCAATGCGGGCCTTTTGGCAGCAAAAATACTGGCAGTCTCTGACAAAGAATTATTCGATAAATTAAAAGCTTACAGCCAGAATTTAAAGGAAAGCGTCCAAAAAAAGGATGAGAGGCTGCAGCAGTTGGGATATGAAAATTACGAAGGGTGTGTATGACACAGAAATGAGGTAAAGGATGGATTATAAAAAAGCCGGAGTAGATATTGAAGCAGGCTATCGCAGCGTAGAGTTAATGAAAGAATATGTAAAGGAAACTACAAGGCCGGAGGTATTAGGCGGCCTTGGCGGCTTCTCAGGAGCCTTCTCCCTCTCCTCCATAAAAGATATGGAAAAACCTACCTTGGTTTCCGGTACGGACGGCGTGGGGACTAAATTGAAACTGGCATTTCTGATGGATAAGCATGATACGGTGGGCATTGACTGTGTTGCAATGTGTGTAAATGACATTGCCTGCGCAGGCGGTGAACCCTTATTCTTTCTGGATTACATTGCATGCGGCAGAAATTATCCGGAGAAAATAGCTTCTATTGTAAAAGGAGTTGCAAAGGGGTGTAAAATGGCAGGGGCGGCTTTGATTGGCGGCGAAACGGCGGAACATCCGGGACTTATGCCTAAGGAGGAATATGACCTTGCAGGCTTTGCAGTGGGCCTGGCGGATGAAAAGGAGCTGATTACAGGAGCTGATATTAAGCCTGGAGATGTGCTTGTTGGAATTGCATCCTCCGGTGTACACAGCAACGGTTTTTCCCTGATCCGGCAGGTTTTTGAGATGACAAAGGAAAGCCTTGAGACTTATTATGAGGTAATAGGTATGACCTTAGGGGAAGCGCTGATAACGCCCACTAAAATTTATGTGAAGGCCTTAAAGAGCATAAAGGATGCAGGCATTACCATCAAAGGGTGCAGTCATATTACCGGTGGTGGATTTTATGAAAATATTCCCAGAATGCTTCCGGAAGGCGTTAGGGCTTTCATAGAAAAGGACAGCTATCCCATACCGGCTATCTTTGGACTGCTGCAAAAAAAGGGCAGCATTGATGAACAGATAATGTATAATACCTACAATATGGGACTTGGCATGGTGATTGCCCTTGATCCCGGAGATGTGGAAGGGGCAGTAAAAGCAATTGAGGCAGCAGGGGAGAAGGCTTATGTGGTAGGCAAAATGCAGGCCGGAGAAAAAGGAGTAACCATATGCTAAAGGTTGTAGTATGTGTTTCAGGCGGCGGGACAAATCTTCAGGCACTGATAGACGGAGTAAAGAATGGCAACATAAGAAATACGGATATTACAGGTGTTATTAGTAATAATCCCTGCGCTTATGCAATGAAAAGAGCAGAGGATGCAGGAATTCCGTCTTTTTGCATTTCACCGAAAGACTTTGAGAAACGGGATGATTTTAACCAGGCACTGATTGATAAATTGGATGAACTGAAACCGGATTTAATTGTTTTGGCGGGATTTCTTGTGATTTTGCCCCAAGAGTTGATTCAGCTGTATCGAAACCGTATTATTAATATACATCCATCCCTGATTCCATCCTTCTGTGGAACAGGGTATTATGGACTTAAGGTCCATGAGGCCGCTCTTGAGAGGGGCGTGAAGGTGACAGGCGCTACCGTGCATTTTGTAGATGAAGGAACGGATACCGGTGAAATTATCATGCAAAAGGCGGTAGAGGTTTTGGTGGAAGATACCCCGGAAAGTCTGCAGCGCAGAGTGATGGAACAGGCGGAATGGGTTATACTGCCGAAGGCTGTGGATGCAATTGCAATGGAACAAAAATTTGAATACTTATGAAAGGAGTCATCGGTTGAAAGTTTTAATCGTGGGCGGTGGCGGCAGAGAACATGCGATTGCTGTCAGTGTCAGTAAAAGTGAAAGAGTGGAGCAGTTATATTGTGCGCCTGGGAATGCTGGGATTGGGCAGATTGCCCAGTGTGTTCCGATTGGCGTTATGGAGTTTGATAAAATAGCAGCCTTTGCGAAAGAAAAGGAGATAGATCTTGTCATTGTGGCTCCGGATGACCCTTTGGTTGGAGGGCTGACAGATGTGCTTGAAAAGGAAGGCTTACGTGTTTTTGGCCCCAGAAAAAATGCGGCGATTATAGAGGGGAGTAAAGCTTTTTCGAAAGAACTTATGAAAAAGTATCATATACCTACAGCGGAATATGAAACCTTTGATTCAGCCGAAAAAGCGTGCGAATATTTGGAGCGTGCAAGCTTTCCGATTGTTTTAAAGGCGGATGGGCTGGCCCTTGGAAAAGGCGTTTTGATTTGCCAGGATTTACAGGAAGCGAAGGACGGCGTTAAGGCTATCATGTTAGATAAGCAGTTTGGCAGCGCAGGAAACCGCCTGGTAATTGAGGAATTTTTGACAGGCAGAGAAGTATCGGTGTTGTCCTTTGTAGATGGTAAGACAATTAAGACCATGACCTCCGCACAGGACCATAAGCGGGCAGGGGATGGAGATACAGGACTTAATACGGGAGGAATGGGAACCTTCTCTCCCAGCCCGTTTTATACGGAAGAAATAGATGCGTTTTGCAGGAAATATATATACCAGCCTACCGTGGACGCATTGGCCTGTGAGGGGAGGGAATTCAAGGGTGTCATCTTTTTCGGACTGATGTTGACGGAAAAGGGACCGAGAGTTTTAGAGTATAATGCAAGATTTGGGGATCCGGAAACCCAGGTGGTATTGCCGAGAATGAAAAATGATATTATTCAGGTAATGGAGGCATGTATAGACGGAAAGCTGGATGAAATCGACCTGCAATTCGAGGACAATGCAGCGGTCTGTGTGGTTTTGGCTTCGAAAGGATATCCGGCTGCGTATGAAAAAGGTTTTGTGATTAATGGGCTGGAACGATTTGACGGACAGGATTCTTATTTTTGCTTCCATGCCGGTACAAAGGAAAGTGAGATGGGTATTGTCACGAGTGGAGGCAGAGTTTTAGGAATTACGGCGAAAGGAAAGGATCTGAAGGAAGCCAGAGCAAATGCTTATGCTGCTGCAAAGTGGGTAAGCTTTGAAAATAAATATATGCGTTATGATATTGGAAAGGCAATAGACGAGTCATAAAAACAAATGGGGGAATGATACAAAATGGCGGAAAAAATGAGAAAACCACTGTTATTAAAAGAGGTAGAAAGACCAAGCTTTTGCTTGAATTGCAGAGGGGTAATGGTGTACAAAGGGGTAGGCGAATATCAATGTGAAAACTGCGGTGCAGTGGAGCATGATGATTATGGAAAGGTGAGAAAATATCTGGAGAAACATAAGGGGGCCAATGTGGCTGAGATATCAAGCGAAACAGGTGTTTCACACAAATCCATACGAGATATGATTAAGGAAAACCGGTTTGAAGTCATTGAAAACCGGGGAGGTTATTTAAGGTGCGAAATATGTGGAGCAAATATCAGGAGCGGACGCTTCTGCCCTATATGTGAGGAAGCTTACCATAGAAGGGTGGAGGAAGAAATGCGCAATGAGCGAAAGAATAATCTTGTCGGTTATGGGGAAAATATGCAGACAGAAAAGGGCAGTAAAAGATTTACAAGGGAAAGATAGAGGAGAAAGCAAAGTGGGAAAATTTAAAACACCTGTTTTTAAAAGGATATGGATAAAGGGAGCAGCAGGACTGGCCGTGATGCTTACGGTCTTTTGCATGATGACCTTCTCCAGTTTAGCAGCCCAGGGTAAAGTGAAGAATAATACGAACATTCGGGCACAGGCCAGCACAGACAGCGAAGTGGTGGGAAGTGCTATGGCAGGAAAAACAATTGATATCTTAGAGGCAGTTAAGGATAGCGCGGGCACCGTATGGTATAAGGTGTCTGTGGCCAATGGAGGATACGGTTATATCAGAAGCGATTTGGTGGAAACCAGCGAGACGATTGCGGTGAGCACAACTGCAACAAGCACGCAGCTTGCGTCAAACACAAGCACTCCGGCAGATACCCAGCCAACCACGATTGAACAGCAGCAGGCAACTGTTAATTCTTCTAAAAGCAACAGTGTCAATATCCGTTCCGGAGCGTCCACGCAACATAGTATTGTAACTTCATTGCCCAATGGAACTGAAATTACCTTAATTGGGGAAGCGAATGACAGCTCAGGGAAAAAGTGGTATCAGCTTACCTGCAATTATAATGATAAGACCATAGAGGGATACGTACGTTCTGATTTGATTGCTTCTGGCGGTGCGCCGGCAGAAGGAGCCAGTGAGGGTGGCGGAGAAAATCCTGAAGGAGAAGGCGGTGAAGGTGAAAACCCTGAAGGCGGCGAAGGTGAAGGCGAAGGAGGAGAAGAAGGCGGTGGGGAGCAGCCCACAGAGTCAGCGCCGGAGGAAGAACACAACGATTATGATATTGCTTATATGCTAAATGAAAGTACAGGAGAATACGAGTATTATTTCTTAAATTATACAGATGGTCCTACTGGTACGAAGACAAGGGTTACAGATATTTTAAACCTGATAAATGGAACCAATGATAACACAGCAAAGATGGAGGAACAGGTAAAGAATGAAAAGATCGTTATTATTATTTTGGCGGTCGTGATTGTTGTTTTATTTATTATCTTAACCATTCTGCTGTTTAAAATAAGAGATTTATCTTACGATGATTATGAAGATGAAGATGATGAGGAGGAAGAGGAGGAAGAACCTGTACCTGTGAGAAAGAAAGTCAGGAGACGTGTGGTTGATGACGAGGAGGAGGAAGAACCAGCCCTGGCAAGGAAGAAAAAAAGCACAGCTCCGCCTGCAGCTATGGAACGCAGCCCAAAGAGCAGAGAAAAAACAGGACAGGGTAAGACAAAAGGCGAAAAAGAGCTTTACGCGGCGGAGAGAAAAGAGCCTGCCAGAAAACCTGCGGCAAGAAAGGCACAGAATTTCCTTGTGGATGATGACGAATTTGAATTTGAGTTTTTAAACATGGATGATAAAGATTTGTAAAAAACGAAGGACATCTTTATATAAGAAGCTGGCCTATCAAGGGTAACAGCGTTTGATGTTAACAGACAGGAGGAATAGCGGGGGCTATTCCTCTTGTACGAGATGGCACAGAAAAGTATTCGCAGGAGTTTGATATAGACAACGATTACGGATATTTTGTGCAAAGACCTGCGTATCCTGCAGGAAAGAAAGGATGATATATGGTAATAGAGATTGATTTTAACAGCGGAGAGGCGCTTTATTTACAGCTGCGAAATCAGATCATTCTTGGAATTGCAACCGCGAAATTTCAAGAGGGGGATGCCCTTCCGTCTGTCAGGCAGCTTGCAGATGACATAGGCATCAACATGCATACCGTGAACAAAGCCTATACAGTATTAAAACAGGAGGGCTTTGTGAAGGTGGACAGAAGACGGGGCGCGGTGATTGCGGTGGATATTGATAGGCTAAGAGCCCTGGAAGAAATGAAAGAGGAGTTAAAGGGCGCCCTTGCAAAAGGAATGTGCAAGGGAATATCCAAAGAAGAAGCACACCAGATGATAAATGAAATTTATGAGGAATTTGCCAGCAATTAAGGCAGGTTTGTGCAGTTGATTGGTGGCAGTATCGCAAGCACGGCTTGCGATATGCAAGGGGATAAGAAAGAATGAATTTTAGTTGCGTGCAGGTGCACGGTAAGAGAGAGGAAAATATATGCAGTCAGGTGGTTTTACAGACAGAGCAAGGATGGCGTTATCGCTGGCGGAAAAGACAGCGTCCAGAATGCGTGCGGGGTATGTGGGCACAGAACATATTTTGATTGGCCTGCTGAAAGAAAACGCTGGAGTAGCGGCCAGAGTTCTTACGGAAAATGGTGCCAACGAGGCGAAGCTCATTGAGATGATACAGGATTTGATTATACCGGAGACTCCGGTTCTTATCAAGGAAAGGGAAGAAATATCTCCCAGGGCCAGCGTAGTACTGGAGGAGGCCCACAAGCAGGCAGACCGTTTTGGAGCGGAGGAAACGGGAACGGAACATATACTGCTTGCCCTTCTTAAGGAGGGAGAAAATGTTGCAGTACGGCTTTTAAACACGCTTGGCATATCGATCCAGAAGCTGTATGTAGATACTTTAATTGCCATGGGCCAGGATGCCAATCTCTATAAAGAGGATCTGGGGAAAAAGCAGAGCAGAAAAAATAATAAAACTTCTACATTAGAGCAGTACAGTAGAGATTTAACGGCACTTGCAGCGGATGGAAAATTGGATCCGGTGATTGGGCGGGAAAATGAAATTAAACGTGTCATAGAAATTTTAAGCCGAAGGACGAAAAATAATCCCTGCCTGATTGGCGAGCCTGGCGTAGGGAAAACTGCCGTGGTGGAAGGATTGGCGCTTCGCATTGTGGCGGGAGAAGTGCCCTTTACCGTGCAGAATAAAAGGCTGCTTACCTTAGACCTTTCAGGGATGGTAGCAGGATCTAAATACAGGGGCGAATTTGAAGAACGAATTAAACGGGTCGTCCGGGAGGTGCAGGAGGATGGAAATGTCATTCTTTTTCTGGATGAAATGCACACGATTATTGGCGCTGGCGGTGCAGAGGGCGCAATTGACGCTTCCAATATATTAAAACCCTCCCTTGCCAGAGGGGAATTGCAGTTGATTGGTGCTACTACGGTGGCGGAATATCATAAATATGTGGAACGGGATGCGGCCTTAGAACGGCGTTTCCAGTCCGTGTATGTGGAGGAGCCATCTATAGAGGAAGCGGTGGAAATCTTAAAAGGGGTTGCCCCAAAGTATGAGGAACATCACAAAGTAGCGATTACGGAGGAGGCAATCAGGGCAGCCGTAACACTCTCTGAGCGCTATATCAATGACAGAAACCTTCCGGATAAGGCGATTGACTTAATTGACGAGGCTGCTGCGGCAGTCAGGTTAAAAAATATGCATACCCCTGAAAATCAAAAAGAAATTCTGGAACAAATCAGGGTAATGGATGAGGAAGTGGAGCAGTGCTTAAAAGAGCAGGATTTAGAGAAGGCAGCCCGGATCCGCAAAGAGCAGGATAAGCTGATAAAGAAATTTGAACGCGCAAAGGAAAGAAACCGCCGCAGACAAGGAGAGGAAAACTTTTCCATAGGGGAAAACGAGATTGCGGAAGTGGTCTCCTCCTGGACGAAGGTGCCGGTCAGCAAATTGACGGAAAGGGAAAGTGAAAGACTGCTTAAGCTTGAAAAAATCCTTCACGGACGTGTGATAGGACAGGAGGCTGCTGTCAGTGCAGTAGCCCGCGCCATCAGAAGGGGAAGGGTAGGACTGCAGGATCCCAATAGACCCATAGGCTCTTTCCTGTTTTTGGGTCCTACCGGTGTAGGAAAAACAGAGCTCAGTAAGGCCTTAGCGGAGGCCATGTTCGGATCGGAAAACGCCTTAATCCGGGTGGACATGTCGGAATATATGGAGGGGCATTCTGTGTCCAAAATGATCGGATCGCCGCCGGGATATGTGGGATTTGAAGAAGGCGGACAGCTCAGCGAAAAAATCCGCAAAAATCCGTACAGCGTAGTTTTATTTGATGAAATAGAAAAAGCCCACCCTGATGTATTTAATGTATTGCTCCAGGTGCTGGATGACGGACATATTACAGATTCCAAAGGACGTAAGGTAAGCTTTAAAAACACCATATTGATTATGACCTCCAATGCCGGCGCCCAGAGAATCGTTGCCCCGAAAAACCTTGGCTTTTCCATGGAGAGCACCAAAGAACAGGATTATGAAAAGATGAAATCCGGAGTCATGGAGGAAGTAAAAAGGCTGTTTAAACCGGAATTTATCAACCGTATTGATGAAATTATGGTGTTCCAGCCCCTTGGAAAAGATGAAATGCAGGAGATTATCAGTCTTCTTTGCACCAATCTGATAAAAAGATGCAAAAGCCAGATGGAGATTAAGCTATCGATCAGTAATGCCCTAAAGGAGCATATTGTGACTAAATATGCGGATGATAAGATGGGCGCCAGGCCGCTCAGGAGAGCTTTGCAGAGCGTGGTGGAGGATAAACTGGCGGAGGAAATACTGGAAGGCAGGGTTTTACCAGGGGATATGGTGACGGCAGGCTATCGCAAAGGGCAGGTGGTTTTTGATTGTAAAAAAAGGTAAAATATATTATACTAATGTGAAGGAGAAATGAAGATAATTTGCAGGAGGACATAAGAAAATGGCTGTTGTTGAGGAATTGTTGCGTTCAGAGACGGATGGAACTATCAGTTTTGGAAATCATGTACTTAAAGATAAGGCTAAACTGGAGAATTTTGAGCACTGTGGGGATTTGTACAAAGTTAAGACTTATAAGACTATGACCAGACTGGAAAAAAATGGAATGTTTGCTTATGAGTCAGTGCCGGGGACAAGTGTGCTGCATTTTGTAGAAAATGCACAGGAAACTTGTTTTTTGGTAGAAGGGGATGAAGACGCGCAGATCACCGTGGGCCTTAACGAGGATACGGAGTATGAGGTTTTTGTGAATGATAAGAGCATTGGCAAGATGAAAACCAACTTAAGCGGCAAGCTGAATATTAGTGTGGAGCTTGCAGAGGCTTTAGAAGTAAGCGTTCGGATTGCAAAATAATTGTTTCACTTACATGAACTGGAATAATGGGGGCTGCTGCAAAAGGAAAAAGGATTATTTGCAGCAGCCTGCTTATTTGTGCTGATGGCAAACTCCTTTAGATACAGGCTGACACGCAAATGTGAAAGCGATGGAGCCGCGCATGTGGCAGAAACGGAGAGGAATGTGGCGAAAGGAAAAAATACTACGGTATTTTTTTGCCAAAGCTGCGGGTACGAGTCAGGTAAATGGATGGGGCAGTGCCCGGGCTGTAGGCAGTGGAATACCTTTGTTGAGGAGACGGTGGTAACAAGGAGTGCCGGAAATCGTATAAAGATGACCCAGCGTGCAGAAAATAAACCTGCAACGCTTTCTGAAATCTCCCTGGAAGAGGAAGATAGAATCAGCACTCACATGCAGGAGCTTGACAGAGTGCTTGGCGGCGGCCTTGTGAAGGGATCGCTTACTTTGGTGGGAGGAGATCCTGGTATAGGAAAATCCACTTTGCTTTTGCAGGTGTGCCGGAATTTTACTTTGGATAAGCGGGAAGTACTTTACGTCTCCGGTGAGGAGTCCCTAAAGCAGATTAAAATCCGGGCCAACCGTATTGGAGATTTTAACGGCTGTTTGAAGCTTCTGTGCGAGACCAGCCTGGAAGCAATCCAGGAAATCATACGCAGGACAAAGCCTGATGTGGTGGTGATTGATTCTATTCAGACAATGTACCGGGAGGATGTTTCCTCTGCGCCCGGGAGCATTTCCCAGGTCAGAGAAGCTACCGGCGTGCTTCTTCAATTGGCCAAAGGGTTAAATATTTCCATTTTTATTGTGGGACATGTGACCAAAGAGGGAACCGTGGCCGGGCCAAGAGTACTGGAGCATATGGTTGATACTGTGTTGTATTTTGAGGGCGATCGGCACGCTTCCTACCGTATTTTGCGGGGGGTGAAAAATCGTTTTGGCTCTACCAATGAAATCGGTGTTTTTGAGATGGAAGCGTCCGGCCTTAAGGAAGTTTCAAATCCATCGGAATTTATGCTCAGTGGGAAGCCGGAAGGGGCAAGTGGATCTATTGTGGTCTGTTCCATGGAGGGGACACGTCCTATGCTCATAGAAATTCAGGCATTGGTTTGTCATTCTAATTTTGGTATTCCAAGGCGTCAGACCATTGGGACGGATTTTAACAGGGTGAATCTGCTGATTGCAGTTTTGGAGAAGCGGTTGGGGATTTCCCTGGGCAATTGCGATACCTATGTGAATCTTGCAGGCGGCATTAAGATTCAGGAACCGGCTGTGGATTTGGGAATTGCCATGGCGATTGTTTCCAGTTTTAAAAATAAAGCCATTGATGATAAGATGATTGCCATAGGAGAAGTAGGGCTAAGCGGTGAGGTGCGGGCGGTGAGTATGGTGCAGGCGAGAGTGCAGGAAGCAAAAAAGCTTGGTTTTACCACCTGTATCGTTCCTTTTGTGTGTAAGGAAAGCTTGAAGGAGATAACAGGAATTCAAGTGGTTTGTGTGAAAAATGTGGGGGATGCTATCGCGTATTTATGACGAAAATGTTACAAAATGGAATAAAAAATTAACAATACCGATAAAATCTATTGTCCCAATAGACCATATTGTGGTAAAATACTATCGGACTTTGTCTAAATGAGTGTGAAAAAGACGAAAAGATTTTCTGAGACGGCAGAGGACGCCGCCTAAGAAAATCTAAGTTTCGTCTCGAAGAATCGCCATAAACCGATTCTTCTGAAATGGTTCGTGTATTGCTTGTGCTGCGAAGCGGCATGTCAGGAAGTCGTCCTCACACAAAAAATCTGCGGTATACCGGGGGTATGAAATGGAAAAAAAGAAATGGATTAAACATATTCCGTTATTTATAATAGAGCTGGCCGTACTAGTGGCTGCGGTGGGCGTTTTGTATATTACACTCCACGCTACGGACAGTAAAAATGGAGCAGAAAAGGACAACCTTAAAGAAGAAAATATTGCGGTAAATGAGGAAGTCAAAGAGAAAGCAGCGGAGATAGAGCATACGGAAGGGGAGAAAAACCAATATACCGGAATTTTTAATCTGGCTTTCTTTGGTGTAGATGCCAGAGACGGCAGCCTTGGAAAAGGAAACAGAAGCGATACGATCATGATCTGCTCTATTAACATGGATACCCACGAGATACGCCTGGTGTCTATCTATAGGGACACTTTTTTGAATTTGGGAAATGACACTTATAAGAAGTGTAATACAGCCTATGCCCAGGGAGGACCGGAGCAGGCGATTGGAATGATTAATATGAATACGGATCTGTATGTGACAGACTATATAACGGTGGGTTTTGAAGGCCTGAAGGCGGCAATAGATGCCTTGGGCGGCATTGAAATGGAAATTACTGAGACGGAGATTACCCATTTAAACAACTACCAAAGCACAATGGCAGAGGAAATGGATATTGAATACACACCGGTAACAGAGTCGGGTGTGCAGGTTTTGAACGGCTTGCAGGCAACTGCATATTGCAGAATTCGTTACGGCGGCGGAGACGATTTCAGGCGTGCCCAGAGGCAGCGGGATGTGCTGGTAGCTATGATAGAAAAAAGCAAGAAGGCCTCTTTGAAGACGCTCACGAACGCCATGAACGCAGTGCTGCCTAGTGTTAGAACCTCCCTTGATGTGGGGGATATTCTTCCCGTACTGAGCATGGTGGGAGATTATAAAGTGACACAAAGTGACGGATTTCCCTATAGCGATATGAGAAATGGCGGTATCATAGGTGCAGAAGGGTCCTGCGTGGTTCCTACCTCCTTAGAGGACAATGTGAAAAAGCTGCATGAGATGCTTTATGGGGAAAAAGATTATGAGCCTTCGAAGGCAGTGAAGGAATACAGCAAGATTATAGAAGAAAAGACGAAGGACTACCTAATGTATTAGATGAAGTGTAACAGTTCAGCCTTGCTGACGGTTACTTGCAAAATCCATTTAAAATCGCCCCTCACACCTGAATCACGTTCTCACGGAATGAGCAGTAAATGCGCATTCCTGATCCATGAAAAGTAACAATAGTTACGGTGAAATTAAAATTCCATGTGAAAAATGATTGACAGACGGCAGTATAGTGAGTTATAATAATTTGCGTGGTATTAAAGTATTTAATATAGGGGCATAGTTCAAAGGTAGAACAGTGGTCTCCAAAACCATCGATGTGGGTTCGATTCCTACTGCCCCTGGATGAAAGCTAAGAATTCTGATAACAGAGTCCTTAGCTTTTTTATGCTTTTTCCATGCAGTGAAACGAGTCCGTATTTGACGCAATCTTTCTGGAATACAAAAAGCCCTGAATTGCTTCAGGACCTTTTGCTTGTGTAAAAGGGGAATTTTTCCGGAATTGCTAATTAGCAAAGTTGACTTCCGTTAATCAACTTCTTTTTTAGTATATTGCTTTAAAAAGTGAAAATCTATAAGTATATTGCTTCATAATAACATTATATTAGCAAAGAGAGCTATATTCAGCAAGATATGACAAATAGATACAAAATCAACTATTTTTTTTATTATGAACAAGGGTGAACAGTTTTCCGAAAATGGAAGTGTTTTTATAGAATCAATAAATTTTAAAAGATTATAGTTCTCTTTAAATGATGTTTTAGGTATACTTCCAAAGAGAAAAACTTTGTTACTTTTACCTAAAAATCAATAAGCTCTCCGAGAAACGTGACAGTGTTTGATTTTTATGTTAAGATAAATAAGAATAGATATTTTGTGGGAATACAAATTGACAGGCTGCCATAACAGGGAGGTTGAATTCATTGGAGAATAAAAATATTTACAGACAGGAAAAGATAGATGAATATCGCCTGAAAATGGGAAAGATTTTTCGGTATATTCCGTGGCTGGAAGAAAAGTCAGGGACCAAGCTGGTACATAATTATGAAGGGGAAAAAAGATTGACGCATTCTATCCAGATTCCGGTCTATGACAGCACGCTGCTTTCGTTTATAAAGGAAATGCAGGGAACCGGATTTATGAACCGCAATTATGTTTATGTTTATTCCCGCTGTGGCATTAAAAACGTGAAGGATGAGCTTAAAGTAATTGAACAGGCGGAGTTTGAAAATATAGAAGATATATTCGGGGTTATTGCTAAATATGTGTTAGGAGGCCTGACCAAGGGAGTTTTGTGGTCAATGGCTGTTGAAAACGGCGTGTTTTTAAGCGGACTTAAGAAGATAAAAAATTTGCTGGATTTCTGGGACCGAACCTGAGCGGAGAGACAAATGCTTTCGTACTACAGTCTGCGGGTATTGGCAAGAATGGGGATTATAGATGAGTGAAAAATCGGTACAGAAGAAAAAGTATATTGTAGAGACAGCGCGAAAAGTGTTTATGGAAAAAGGTTTTAAAACCGTTACTATGAAGAACATCGTGGAGGCATGTGAGATCAGCCGTGGGGGACTTTATCTGTATTTTCAGAATACGAGTGAGCTGTTTGAGGAGGTACTTAAGCTGGAACAGGAGGAAGCGGATGATGTGTTTGAGGAAGGCATTCCGGAAGGCGCCTCTCCATCTGATATTTTAGCCCTGTTTCTAAAGGAGCAGAAAAAGGAGCTTCTTAATCTTAAGCCGTCCCTGAATATGGCTATTTACGAGTATTTTTTTAACTGCAATATACCTGCAAAGGACAACCTTTTAAAGAAACAGTTTGAGGAGGCGGTGTATGTGATTGAAAAGCTGATCCAGGCCGGAAATGAAAGCGGTGAATTTTACTGCGGGGACCCCAGGGGAGCGGCAAGAAATATTATGTACGTGCTGGAGGGGCTGAAAATTGCCTCCCAGACCAGAGGCATCCAGGAGGCTGCGGTGGATCGGGAAATCTTGTATGTGATGCAGGGGTTAATCGGGGAAGATTATGAATAGAGCAGGGTTTTCCTGTTTGCGTTGCAAAATAGGATAAATCCGGTATAATGAAAGTGTTGCTGCACGTAACAGCATAGCTTTGGCAACTGTTACCGTCACAAATAAATTTGATATGGTGTCAGAAAAGTATAGACCATACCAATACAATCAATCAGATGGAGGATGATGAATTTCAACATGGGAAATGTAAAACGTATCTATGTAGAAAAGAAGGCGCCTTTTGCAGTGAAGGCAAGGGAACTGAAAGAAGAAATCGGCAGTTATCTTGGAATATCCGGCGTCCGGGATGTAAGGGTGTTTATCCGCTATGACGTGGAGAACATTTCCGGGGAAACCTTTGAACGCGCGGTAAACAGCGTATTTTCAGAACCGCCTGTAGATATTCTTTACAGAGAGGAAATTGAAATCCCGCAGGATGGACATGCGTTCGGCGTTGAGTTCCTTCCGGGGCAGTTTGACCAGCGTGCGGACTCGGCCATGCAGTGTATCAAATTCCTGAAAGAGGACGAGGAACCTATTATAAAGACTGCGGTTACATATTTGATTACAGGCAATGTTTCCCCTGATGAAATGGAACGAATAAAAGCCTACTGTATCAATCCGGTAGATTCCAGGGAAACGGGCATGGATAAGCCTAAGACGCTGGTTACGGAGTATGAGGAGCCGGCGGATATTGCAGTGCTTGAGGATTTTCAGGACATGCCGGAGGATAAGCTGCGCAGTCTATATGAGAGCCTGGAGCTGGCAATGACCGTTAAGGATTTTGAGCATATTCAGAATTATTTTAAGGGGGAGGAGCACAGAAATCCCACCATGACGGAAATCAGGGTTTTAGATACCTACTGGTCAGACCATTGCCGTCATACCACATTTTCTACGGAGCTTAAAAATATCGAGTTTCAGGATGGCTATTATAAGGCGCCTCTTGAGACAACTTACCAAAGTTATTTAGATACCAGAAGCGAGATTTTTGCGGGCAGAGATGACAAGTTCGTATGTCTGATGGACTTGGCACTGATGGCCATGCGAAAATTGAAAAAGGACGGGAAACTGCAGGATATGGAGGAATCGGACGAGATTAACGCCTGTTCTGTGGTTGTTCCCGTAGAGATGGATTACGGGGATGGGCCGGTTCATGAGGAATGGTTGGTCTTTTTCAAAAATGAAACCCACAATCATCCAACGGAGATAGAGCCTTTTGGCGGGGCGGCCACCTGTCTTGGGGGCGCCATAAGAGATCCTTTGTCAGGCAGGGGCTATGTGTACCAGGCTATGCGCGTTACCGGCGCGGCAGACCCTACGGTGCCTGTATCTGAGACGCTTAAGGGCAAGCTGTCACAGAAAAAGCTGGTAAGAGGCGCCGCTTTGGGATATTCTTCTTATGGGAACCAGATTGGCCTTGCAACGGGATATGTGAAAGAGATTTATCATCCGGATTATGTTGCAAAGCGTATGGAGATTGGTGCGGTGATGGGCGCCGCTCCCAGAAAAAATGTCATTAGGGAAAATTCAGCTCCGGATGATGTGATTATCCTGCTTGGAGGAAGGACGGGCCGGGATGGCTGCGGCGGCGCCACAGGATCTTCTAAGGTGCACACAGAGCGTTCCATCGAAAAGTGCGGCGCAGAGGTGCAAAAAGGAAATGCACCTACGGAACGTAAGATACAGAGACTTTTCCGAAGGGGAGAAGTCAGCAGGATTATAAAAAAATGTAACGACTTTGGGGCAGGCGGTGTGTCCGTTGCAATTGGAGAGTTAGCGGACGGCCTTATCGTTGACCTCGACAAAGTACCCAAAAAATATGCCGGTCTGGATGGCACAGAGCTGGCAATTTCCGAATCCCAGGAGAGAATGGCAGTGGTGGTAAGCCCGAAGGATGTGGAGGCCTTTCTTGCTTTTGCGGCGGAGGAAAACCTTGAGGCCATTCCGGTTGCAGTGGTGACAAAGGAGCCCAGACTGGTATTGAAATGGAGAGGAAAAGAGATTGTCAATATCTCCAGAGCTTTCCTTAATACCAATGGCGCTCATCAGGAAACCAATGTATTAGTAGATACTCCTGAGCGTGAAAAGAATTATTTAAAGCAGGTTGCAATTCCAGAGGTCCAGGCGCTTCTAGAGGATGGAGATATAAAGGGGGCATGGCTTAAGGTTTTAAGTGATTTAAATGTGTGCTCCCAAAAGGGCCTTGTGGAAATGTTTGATTCCTCCATTGGTTCAGGCAGCGTGCTTATGCCTTATGGAGGGAAATACCAACTGACAGAGAGCCAGACAATGGTAGCAAAGCTCCCTGTCCAAAAGGGAAAGACGGATACGGTTACCATGATGAGCTTTGGCTTTGACCCTTATCTTTCCTCCTGGAGCCCTTACCACGGCGCTGTCTATGCAGTGACAGAGTCCATGGCAAAAATCGTGGCAAGCGGCGGAGCGTTTGATAAGATCCGTTTTACCTTCCAGGAATATTTCAGGCGTATGAGCGGAAAGCCGGAAAGATGGAGTCAGCCTTTTGCAGCCCTCCTTGGGGCATATGATGCGCAGATTGGATATGGCCTGCCTTCCATTGGCGGTAAGGACAGCATGTCGGGAACCTTTAACGACATAGATGTTCCGCCCACATTGGTATCCTTTGCGGTGGATGTGGCAAAGGGGAAGAATATCCTTACGCCGGAGCTTAAGCAGGCGGGAGACGAGCTGATTCAGTTCTGGTTTGATAAAGATGAATATGACATACCTGTTTATGAGCATGTTATGCAGACATACCGGTTTATTACGAAGTGGATGCAGGAGGGCAGGGTAAAAGCAGCCTATGCTCTTGATGCCAGAGGCCTTTTGGCAGGCGTTTCCAAGATGGCCTTCGGCAATAAGCTGGGCGTTTCCTTTGAGGACGGGCTTAAGGCAATGGATTTGTTTGAAAACTGTCTGGGGGATATCGTTCTTGAAATGAGCCCATCGGATGCGGTAATACTGTTTGAAGAAAAAGAGGGAAAAGCGGAAGGCCTTAATTTTAGAAAGGTTGCAAAGGTCAGAGAGGATGATGTATTCAGCTTTGGGGATGTGACAGTTACAATGGAGGAAGCCTTAGATGCATGGAAGGGAAGACTGGAAAAGGTATTCCCCACCAAAGCGGAAAAAGGCGCTGAGCCTGTAGAATCCCCGATTTACCGGGCCAAACAGATTTATGTATGTAAAAATAAAGTGGCAAAACCTGTGGTATTCATACCGGTATTCCCGGGAACAAACTGTGAATATGACAGCGCCAGGGCTTTTGAACGGGCAGGGGCTGATGTGGTGACAAGGGTATTTCAAAACCGGTCCGCCCAGGATATCCGCCAGTCAGTGGAAATGTTTGAAAAGGATATAAACGGGGCGCAGATTATTATGTTCCCAGGGGGATTCTCAGCAGGTGATGAGCCGGACGGCAGCGCGAAATTCTTTGCAACAGCATTTCAAAACGCGCGGCTTAAAGAGGCTGTGATGAATCTGCTCAGCCAAAGAGATGGATTGGCTCTGGGTATTTGCAATGGTTTCCAGGCGCTTATTAAGTTAGGATTATTGCCCTGTGGGGAGATTGTAGGCCAGAAGGAGGATTCTCCAACCCTTACCTTTAACACCATAAACCGCCACATTTCCAAGATGGTTTATACAAAGGTGGTTTCCAATAAGTCCCCATGGCTGAGAGGAGCTGAACCGGGAGCTGTTTACGTCATACCTGCTTCTCATGGCGAGGGAAGGTTTGTAGCGTCAAAAGAATGGATAGAAAAGCTTTTTGCAAACGGGCAGGTAGCTACCCAGTATGCGGACATAGATGGAACCGTATCTATGGATGAGGAGTGGAATATCAATGGTTCCTATGCTGCTATCGAGGGGATTACTTCTCTTGATGGAAGATGTTTTGGTAAGATGGGCCATGCGGAGCGCCGGGGCGAGGGCGTAGCCGTCAATATTTACGGACAGCAGGATATGAAGATCTTTGAATCCGGGGTGGCATATTTTAAATAAAAGCCTGCCAGGGAATGAAGCTAAGAAAAATAGAATGTATCTCAAGAAACCTCTGAGGGCCTTGAAGTGGAAGTAAAATTTCATTTCAAGGTTCTTTCTTTACAATCAACCGGCTGGTGGAGCATATGGGAATGAATGATGATGGATAAGCATATATTTCCATAGTGGGGTGCTTGCCGTGATCAGAAGTAATTGGAGACGAATTATCAAAAAATGGGGCATAATAGGGCTGGTGTTTGCCTGTAGTATATGTGGGTTTATCAGTTTTTTCAGGAACAAGGAAGAAAAAAGCGGTGGAGCTGCAGGTATAAAAGAAACGATTGCCGTCTTCTTTAACCATCAGATGGAGCAGAGCTATTTTAAGCTGCCGCTTTATTTGGAGGAAAGCAGCAGGGAAAACAGTTCTCTTTTGAAAACAGAGCAGCTTATGGCAAGGCAGTTTCTTCTCTACAGCTATCTTCTCTATGAAGGGATGCCCGTAAAGGAGCAGGAGGATTCCCTTATGGCAGAGAGAATCAGTTATCAGGAGGGGACGGATGAAGATGTTAAAAATATAGATGAAGATAATCTGGATTACGGGGAGGATGCGCTTCATATTGAAAACAGTATGTTAGAGGAGATGGAGAGGGAAAACAGTATTCATCAGGAAGAAGATACGGTGCAGGAACCGGAGCCGGATACGGAAGACGCCCCGGCCCAGTATGACACGGTACAGGGATTTGAGGCGGCAGCCTACCCGGCCTATACCTATGACTGGTCGGAAAAATGGGATTATGAGTCGATTGTTTCCAACTTTTATGCGATGGATAATTCCACGATGCTAAAGGAAGAATATGTGGATTTAAATAAGCTGCTATATCAGGATTTGTCCGTAAATAAGGAGTCGGATGGGCCGCAGATTTTGATTTATCATACCCATTCCAGAGAGGAATTTATAGATTCCATACCAGGAGATTCCTCCACTACAATTATAGGAGCAGGAGATAAACTGGCTCATCTTTTAGAGGAAAAGTACGGATTTAAAGTGCTGCACCATACAGAGGAATACGACAGTGAGCGGGACGATGCTTATAATAAGTCTTTGCCTGCCATAACTCGTATTTTGGAGGAAAACCCAACGATTGAGGTGGTGATTGATCTCCATCGGGACGCGGTGGCAGGAGACCGGAAACTGGTGATGGATCTGCAGGGGAGGCCTACCGCAAGATTCATGTTTTTTAACGGACTGAGCTATGGTCGCAAAAGCGGCGATATTACATACCTGGAAAATCCTTATATACAGGATAACCTTGCTTTTTCCTTTCAGGCGCAGGTGGCCGCCAATGAATATTATCCGGGCATTGCAAGGAAAGTATACCTTAAGGCTTATCGGTTTAATATGCATTTAAAGCCTAAATGCATGCTGATTGAGCTTGGCGCGCAGAATAATACGGTGGAGGAAATTATGAATGCCTGCGATCCTTTGGCGCACATCCTTTCCATTGTCTTGAATGGCGGGATGTGATATGATAATATGAGGATAAAAATCATAGTCTGCATGTTTTCACAAAAATATGGATATTGGGTAAAGGATGAACAGCGTTTAGGAGGTACCTATGAGTATAGATCAAAGTAAAATCAGAAATTTTTGTATTGTTGCACACATTGACCACGGCAAGTCCACCTTAGCGGACCGGATTATAGAAAAGACCGGGCTCTTGACCAGCCGGGAAATGCAGGCCCAGGTTCTTGACAATATGGACTTAGAGCGGGAGCGGGGAATCACCATAAAAGCCCAGGCTGTGCGCACTATTTACAAGGCAAAGGATGGGGAGGAATATATTCTTAACCTGATTGATACACCGGGCCATGTGGATTTTAATTATGAGGTCAGCAGAAGCCTTGCCGCCTGCGATGGCGCTGTCCTGGTGGTGGATGCTGCCCAGGGGATTGAAGCCCAGACCCTTGCCAATGTTTATCTGGCCCTTGACCATAATCTGGAGGTCTTTCCGGTTATCAATAAGATTGACCTGCCCAGTGCAGAGCCGGATAGAGTAAAAAATGAAATAGAGGACGTAATTGGCATTGAGGCAATGGATGCGCCGCTTATTTCAGCCAAAAATGGGATAGGCATTGATGACGTGTTAGAAGCCATTATCGAAAAGATTCCGGCGCCTGGAGGCAATCCGGACAATCCGCTGAAGGCCCTTATTTTTGATTCCCTTTACGATTCTTATAAGGGCGTGATTGTTTTTTGCCGTGTTATGGAAGGCAGGGTTGCTAAGGGGACAAGCATTCAGATGATGGCTACCGGTGCAAAATGTGAAGTGGTGGAGGTGGGATACTTTGGCGCCGGACAGTTTATCCCGTGTGATGAGCTTACGGCCGGCATGGTTGGCTACATTACGGCATCCATCAAAAATGTAAAGGACACGGCGGTAGGGGATACCATTACAGATGCGAAAAATCCCTGTGCAGAGCCTTTACCAGGTTATAAAAAGGTTAATTCTATGGTGTACTGCGGTATTTACCCGGCAGATGGCGCCAAATACCCGGATCTGCGGGATGCTCTTGAAAAATTGCAGCTAAACGATGCATCCCTGCGTTATGAGCCGGAAACATCTATCGCTCTCGGATTTGGATTCAGATGTGGATTTTTAGGGCTTTTGCACCTGGAAATTATCCAGGAGCGGTTAGAGAGGGAGTATAATCTGGATTTGGTGACAACTGCCCCGGGGGTTGTCTATAAGGTGCGCAAAACGGACGGAGAAGTGATAGAGCTAACCAATCCCTCAAATCTGCCTGACCCTTCGGTCATAGAATACATGGAGGAGCCGGTGGTTTCGGCGGAAATTATGGTGGTTACGGAATTTATCGGCCCCATTATGGAGCTTTGCCAGGAACGGCGGGGCAGGTATCTGGGAATGGAATATATGGAATCCACAAGAGCGCTGCTGAAATACGAGCTGCCTTTAAACGAGATTATATATGATTTTTTTGATGCGCTTAAATCCCGTTCCCGCGGTTATGCCTCCTTTGATTATGAATTAAAAGGCTATGAGCAGTCAGAGCTTGTAAAGTTAGACATTTTGATTAACCGGGAGGAAGTGGATGCCTTATCTTTTATTGTCCATAAGGACAGTGCCTATGAGAGAGGCAGGAAGATGTGTGAAAAGCTGAAAGAGGAAATACCAAGGCATCTATTTGAAATTCCCATTCAGGCGGCTATTGGCGGCAAGATTATTGCAAGAGAGACTGTCAAGGCAGTGCGCAAGGACGTAATTGCCAAATGCTATGGCGGCGACATTACCCGCAAAAAGAAGCTGCTTGAGAAGCAGAAAGAGGGAAAAAAGCGTATGCGCCAGATTGGCAGTGTAGAGATACCCCAGAAAGCATTTATGAGCGTTTTGAAGCTGGATGATAAATAATTGCTGAAATAAGGAGTTTTGAGGAATGGAAAGAGGGGAACAAAAGTCATTAGGGATATATATTCATATCCCTTTTTGCGTGCGCAAATGTTTTTATTGCGACTTTTTGTCAGCGCCGGCAGGAGAGAGGCAGAGGGCAGATTATGTGGAAGCCTTGTGCAGAGAAATAGATAAGGAGAGCAAAAGGTATCGGGACTATACGGTAAATTCCATCTTTATGGGAGGCGGGACTCCTTCTTTGCTGGAAGGTGAAAGCATCAGCATGATTTTCAATAAAGTTCATGAGAATTATAAAGTGAGCGATGACTGCGAGATTTCTATGGAGGCTAATCCGGGCACTGTAACATGGGAAAAACTTGTAAATTTTAAGGAGACCGGGGGAAACAGACTGAGCATTGGGCTGCAGTCAGCGAAGAAGGAGGAACTGAAAGCCCTTGGACGGATTCACACTTATGAGGATTTTCTCATGACCTATGAAATGGCCTTGAAAGCTGGAATTTCCAATATAAATGTTGATTTGATGACGGGTGTTCCGGGACAGAGCGTTGAGAGCCTTTTGGATACATTACAAAGAATAACAGATATTGTGCAAATGCCTTCCCATATTTCTGCGTATAGTCTGATGATAGAGGAAGGCACACCCTTTTATGAAAAAACACCAGAATTGCCGGATGAAGATCTGGAAAGAGAATTAAATAAAATAACTGCTGATTTTTTACATAAAAAAGGATATCTGCAATATGAAATTTCTAATTATGCACTGCCTGGACATATGTGCAGACATAATACGGTTTATTGGCGCAGGGGAAACTATGCAGGATTCGGGATAGGAGCCGCATCCATGGTAGAAAATATACGGTTTCGTAATACCGGAGACAGAGAAAAGTATGTAGAATTCTTTTTGAATAACAAAAATAATTTAAAAAGAGACTGGAATGAAAAACATAAAAATTCGGGCGGATTTGAAACAATGAATAAAAATTCATATGTTTTGAAAAAGAATTTGGAAGAGGACTTGATAAAGGAGGATGTGCAGGTACTTTCTATTGAGGATCAAATGGAGGAATTTATGTTTTTAGGCCTTCGCATGAAAGATGGGGTATGTGAAAATGAATTTCTGCGGACCTTTGGAAAGAGCATTGACGAGGTTTATCCGGGCATTGTGGGTGAATTTTGCCGGCAAGGTCTGCTTCTATTAAGAAAGGAGCCCTTAACCGGAGAGAATTGGATTGCCCTTACCCCCTTTGGAATGGATGTCAGCAATAGAGTCATGGCAGAATTTTTGTTGGAAAGGCACTAGAGGCCCTCCAAAGTCATAGAATAATAAAAATGACTTTGGGGGCGCCCTTTGAAGACCTTTCAAAAACCATTATCAGCAGCGGAGGAAGCCCATTATATACAGGCGCTACAGAAGGGGAACCGCGATGAGGCTGCCGCGGCAAAGGAAATACTAATTGAGAGGAACCTGCGTCTGGTGGCCCACATTGCCAAAAAATATCAAAATGTTGATGAGGATATGGAGGACTTGATATCAATAGGCACGATAGGACTGATTAAAGCAATATCTTCCTTTGACGCGGGGAAAGGAAAACTCAGTACATATGCTTCCAGGTGTATTGACAATGAACTGCTTATGCTCCTTCGCTCTAAGAAAAAGAGCCGGGGGGAGGTATCCTTGTTTGAGCCCATTGGAACAGATAAGGAAGGGAACGAAATTAATCTTCTGGATATCATAGAGCACGAGCAGGATGACATTACGGAGCAGATGGCGTTATATGAAAATACCAAAAAGCTGGTTAAGCTTTTAGGAGAGGTGTTAACCGAAAGGGAGAGGCAGATTATTTGTTTAAGGTACGGGCTTGTGACAGGAAAAGAGGTGACCCAGAGGGAGATAGGGGAGCTTCTTCATATTTCAAGAAGCTATGTGTCACGAATAGAAAAACGGGCGTTATTGAAGCTGCGGGAGGGCTTTGCAGAGTGAAGGAAAGAACAGGAATATCAGAGAAAAGTGTACCAGACCTTCAAGTCGCATAATTTTTATAAAATTTTAATTGCTTTTTCTCTTGGTTTCGTATAAAGTAGGCATATCCTGTCAGGATATATTCGTTTGAAGTATATCCCATTGGGATATGTCTATTTTTCATCAATAAACAGGTACGCAAGTTGTTGCGACAGTGTTTATTTCAATTTTTACATTCTTGATAGCATGGATTCTTTTAAAATGATTCCCTTGAAAATTCAGGTAAAGGATACATTGGTCAGGTATAGTAAGGAGGGATTTTTTGTTTAGCACAATTTTGTCAGGGACGGTTTATGGCGTTGAAGGCAATCTGATTCAGGTAGAGGTGGATCTGTCATCAGGACTGCCCTGCTTTGTTATGGTAGGAAGCCTTAGCAGTGAGGTGAAAGAGTCGGGAGAGAGGGTAAGGGTTGCGCTTAAGAACATGGGGATTCGTATGCCGCCTATGCACGTTGCAGTAAACCTTTCACCGGCCGATTTGAGGAAGGCAGGCACGGGCTTTGATTTGCCTATTGCAATTGGAGTACTTGCTGCTATGGAAAAAATTCCGCCTGCATCAGCAGAGGGCATACTTGTAATGGGAGAGCTGGGATTGAATGGAGAAATCAGGCCTGTGAAAGGTGTACTGCCTATAGCGGCAGGGGCTTTTAAAGCGGGTGTCCGAAAGTGCATTGTACCGAAGGAAAATGCGAAAGAAGCCGCACTGGCAGGTCTAAAGACAGCAGGCGTTTTGGAACTGAGCCAGGTTATCGATTATTTAAAACTGTCAGCGCAGGAGCAGGATATAAAGCTGCCGCCGGAACAGATGGACATAAATTTGCTTTTGGGGGAGCTTGCGCAGGGGGATGGATATGAGGTAGACTTCTCAGAGATTGTGGGACAGGAAAGCGTGAAGCGTGCTGCGCTGATTGCAGCCGCCGGATTTCACCATTTGCTGATTAAGGGGCCGCCAGGCGGAGGAAAAACCATGATTGCAAAGCGGATTCCCACGATTTTGCCGGACCTTTCTTTGGAGGAAAATCTGGAGGTTTCCTCCATCTACAGCATTGCAGGTAAGCTTCCCAAAGGAAGCTGTCTTTTAAGAGAAAGACCTTTTTTAAATCCGCATCACACCATTTCTCCCCAGGCGCTTTCAGGAGGCGGGAAGGTTCCCAAGCCGGGCGTGATCAGTTTGGCGCACAGAGGCGTGCTTTTCCTGGACGAGCTGCCGGAGTTTAAAAGGCAGACACTTGATTTGCTGCGTCAACCCTTAGAGGAGAAATCCATACAGATTGACCGCAGTAGCGGTTCTTTTACCTTTCCGGCAGATGTGATGCTGGTGGGGGCCATGAACATCGCAACAACGAAATTGATACAATGGAAACCTACAAAATTGCTGGAAAACAAGGCATTTCAAGGTTTGGGCAGAGTGACCTATTGGATTTTGGGGCAAATTGCGGTAATATTGAGACAGCCCCATTGGATATTTTGCACCTCTTTTTAACGATAGCAGGCAATCGTTAAATGGTTGGAGAAAGATTGCTACATAGTGAAAGAGACTTTTGAGCCGGTATTTTCACACAGGAGATTATTATGATAACAACAGAAGAACTAAAAAGGGTTGAAGGGAACTATTTTGAGGTATTGCAGACAGGGGCATTTACGGTCACATTGAGGTCAAAGAACACAGGGCATTATTGGCACCTGATTGAGAGGGAGTATCCCACATTCCGACATTTCGTAATTTATCATAAGCATAATGCCTCTGATGAATATCATGCCCAAGGGACAGCTTGTAATCTGACGGCGGCAGTGTCTGGGATTAAGTCACATGATGAATTTCAGATGAACGGGCGAAAGAAAGCCTGGAAGGGAAAGGGGAGAATATGAAACAGAAGATTTATTTTAGTCTGGTTAATGTACGGAAGTATCTGAGGGTGGATAGGGTGACGGGAGAAAGTGAAATAGTGCCGGTTACGAATCGGAACGCCCTGACAGTAGAGCGTCATATGGAACTGCTCAATTTGAATGATGAAGAGCATATTTATTTGGAGTGTATAGAGGATAGCTTTGAAAAACTATAGTATTGAGTCCGTTTTTTGGGACACATATTCTGATATCCTTATCTTATAAAGAAAACCAACCTAGGGAAAGGAGCGGAAGGGTATGAGAATCATGAGCAGGAATTCATCTGATATGGTGTACCACAGGCCGGAGTGCCGGTATGTGGGAAAAATCCAGAAGAGGAACCGGATTAAGATGGAATGGGAGGATGCGGAATGGAAGGGGTACCGTCCATGTAAGTGTTGTGATGGCATTGAATTCCTCTATAAGCTGGAAAAGGGCAGGATTGAGAGGTATGCGGGGCAGTCCAACATGGATGTGGATTTAAAGGATAAGAAAGTCTATGTGCGGACGGATGTTGGATGCTGGAAAATCGTATATAAAATCAGGGAACAAAGGTTTATCCTTCTCCATAGGAACTATGTGAACGGGAGAATTTGCCTGGAAGATGTAGAAAAGGTGCCATTCCACCGCCAAGGCGATATGCCGGAGGCCGGAAGCATCATGAAGTATCTGAAATACATAAAGGAGCATGATGAATTCAAACAGAACGCGCCGAAGGATTACCGTAAACTGCCGCAGAATACGGAACGGCAGAAACTGTATTACAGGACTGCGAAGAAGCGGGAGGAGAAACGCAGCGCCAAAAGGCTGGACAGCCTGTTCCTGATGATAGAAAGGCAGGAAGGGATAAAACAATTGTCCTGCTGCTAACAGGGAATTAAGGCTTATCACATGGGTGTGGGAGGTTTTCAAACAGAAGATTGGCTAATATGGAGGTAATGATGCAGGAACAGGATAAACGTGCCGTAGAATCCATGTGCAGGTGCGGGCTTGATATTGATGGGGTTATTGCTGTCTTCCCTAAGTTTCCACGGGAAGACATTGTCCAGATATATGAATCGGCAAAAAAGAGGGATGGGGATTCTGGCAGGGAAGCAGGCATAAGCGTCAACTGCTCATAACAATCCTGCAGATATATGTGGGAAAAGGGCAGGGCTGAGCCGGTAATAGGAAGACACAGAAAGAGGAGACGGTAAAGATGTATGAGGGACTTACAGATATTTTAGGAGAACTTCCGCAGGGGGAATATGGGAGCTGGATTATTGACCATGAAAATGACGGGAGTCCGGAACATCCAATCCAGATGCCTTTTGTGTCGTATTCGGGACTTGTGAGAAAATTTATGGATGCAGTGTACACATTTGAAAAGAACCATCCGGAATACGGCCTGAACCGATATAGGGATATTCTGGAACAAAACGGGATCAAATGGGGGAGTGTCTCCATGGATGCCGTGGATGTTTCCGGCAAGGATGGAATATGTGTTATGGCCCTCTTGCTGGGGGCAGTCAGGGCGGAGAGGTTCTGCGATGGGGCGCTGCTTGGCTTCTTCCAGAAAGGGAGCATACAGAGGTGGCTTGAGCGCCTGAAAGAGATTGACGGGGGCGTCATAGGTACGAGCGATAAGATATTTGATTTAAGGAGGCTCCCGGCAATATTGGCAAAATCTAAGATGCTTACCGGCATAGAGCGGTATCGGTTCATCATGGAGAATGTGCGGCGGGTTGATGTGTCCCTGGATGAAGGTTTCCAGAAGACATATGAGAACTTTTATACGCTCGGCAGGTACCCGAAGGAATTCCGGCGGGATTATTTTGCGTATATGGAGCGGTGTAAAGAGACGGGGCTTTCGTTCGAAGACGCACTGTCATATTTCCTGAAATACGGAACACTGGAGGTTTCATTTTCGAGCAAGCTGGTACATACGCTTGATCCGGAGCAGCCGATATGGGACAGGAATGTCACGGACAGGCATTTTGGCTATAAGATACCAGCCTATGGAACAAAAGACAGGGAAAAGAAGATACTTGACCGTTATAAGCGGTACAAGAGGGATTTCCTTAACTATGTGGCATCCGATGATGGGAAAGCGGTCATCCGGGCTTTCGATGAGGCTTTCCCCAAAACAGGGTTTACAGATTTGAAAAAGGTGGATTTTGTGCTTTGGCAGGATGCCGGAGAAGAAGAGCAGAAATAACAGCCCCTGCAGATTCATGACGGTGGTGTGACACTGGTATCCATATTGCAAGCCTTATCATTCTATTGTATAATTTTCATATGGTTTATTGGTTGGGCAGTCTGTTTCTGAGGAGTGGGATTAATGGCAGAATTATTTGCATACAACGAAAAGGTCGAGACGATTTTTGACCTTATAGGCGACAGGGAAAATGATATAACCAAAAGCATAGCATGGGCTTTTGTGAAATGCCCTAATCTGCTGGAGAAGGTCATTGAGCATCTGCTCCATGTAAGCGTGGATGCGGGCAATGCCGTGATCCGGTACCAAGAATATGAAAAGGACGGGGGCATTACCGACCTGGAAATCACAGACAACCAAAAATTCTATATTATCATTGAAGCAAAACGGGGGTGGATTCTTCCGGGAGAGTCACAGTTAAAACTGTATTCGAAAAGGGAGGGGTTCGTCAGAAATCCTGCTAAAATGAAAGCAATTGTGTCCATGTCGGAATGCACGGAGATATATGCAAAAAAGCGGCTGCCGATAATACCAGGAACTACGGTGCTTCACCTTCCGTGGATGGTGATATGTGACCTCGCAGGGGGACTGCGGATAAAGACTGCGGGCAAACAGAATTATATTCTTGGGGAATTAGAGAGGTATATTAAAAGAATAATGACTACACAGAATAAGGACACAAATTGGGTATATGTTGTATCGCTTGGCTTGGGTGAAGTGGAAATCGCAACATCAGAAGGGAAAAAGGAAACCGCAGGAATCACATATGTGGATATTGTCAGGAAGTACAATAGGTACTGCTGCCCGATCGGCGGTGGGAAAGGCGGGTGGCCTAAGGAGCCGCTGACATACATTGCGTTCAGATACCATGGGAAACTGCAATCGATCCATCATATAGAAAAATATACTGTTACGGATAACCTTCACCCGTTTGTCCCGGAAATACCGGATACAGAACTTTCAAGGACGCATTTTGTGTATGAGCTCGGACCGGCAATCACACCGCCAAAGGATGTCCGCACAGGGGACAAAATTGTGATGTCGAACCGTGTATGGGCGCAGCTTGACACGCTCCTTACATCGGATACGATTACAGAGGCAATGGAGATTTCAAAGGCGAGAAATACATAACAGTGGGCAAATATTCTGTGGATTCTAAGCATTGCCTGTAATCTGTAAGAGAAAAAGGAGAGGGGATTATCGTTCATGCAGGTTTGGAATGTGAGATAATCCTTTACCCGTGTTGGAGGATATAAAGTGGTCAGCTTATTTGACAGCGGGGCAGGGGCATATTATCCATCATATATGCTTATGAAAATGGACTCATCATTAAATTTTGATAATTTTGAAGGGAATAGGGATGAGCAGAAAGGCACGTTTATGCATGAATACTGCCACTTTATCCAAGATGTGTCCACGACATATGGCTATATGACATATAACTATAATTTGCAGGAACTGCTGCTTAAATTGAATCTTATTGAAGTCGGAGAGGATAATGAAGTCCAGCAAAATAGGGATTATTACACATTTTTTCGGGGGTATGACAGCATAAGGGACAGCCTTGTGGTTATAAATAAAATCAGTATTGAGGAAGATCCCGACTATAAAGCCGAATATGGGGAATCGGATTGGGAGTATGTGAAGGTGGTTTATAACGGAAATAAAGAATTTGTTTTCGGAGGAGCGTGTATTGCGGAAAGTATGGCATATCTGTCAGAGAAGAGACTTTATGAAGTTAAAGTGCGTGAAAATGAGTTTCCATATAATATTTGCCAGCTAATATGTGAGAAGGAATACCCCGAGATGGCTGATGACATGATTGTGTTGGCCTTATGTGAATTTGCATTGCTGGAGTGTAATTCTGGCGTATTTTTTGTGAAGTTGCTTCGGAAAATGAAAAGGGATAAATTTTTAACCAAAGATGTAAGGATACTGGAAAAGTATGTTTCAGAAAATTATAATATTGGATTCAGAGGGAGAAAGCAGAGAATAGAGGATATCCTGGCGTGTTTATACCCGGGGGAAATACCTGAGTTTAAAGATATTAGGGAGTGGATTATATCAAGATTTGAGTTAGGGTGCGAATTGAGAGATCAATCGAATATATTTCTTAGCCTATGCCTATTTTCTGAAGATGCCCATATAAGATATGGATGTATACAGACGGTGATAAATCTTCTTGAGTTTCCGATTATGCTTGATAATCGAAATTACTTTTATTCAGGTGCATATAAAGGCGGGAAAGATATAGAAACCCGATATCTGCTGGGGCCATTTGTTTTGTACGAAATGCTTGACGAAGATGGTAGATTAGTTGAGAAAGAATGCCCGCTATTGGAAATTTGTAGCAGCATGGATGGATATCGAGGGTGTAAATATTCCCATGATGCTGAGTATTTGGTCTGCGATGACAATTGTATGCTGAACCTGTTTTGCAAATTATATGGCATCGCCTTTGGATAGTACCATTGAACAATAAGAGGTGCCTTAATTTATGGGGAGGTAATGCTATGGATGTTTTATCACCTGAGCAACGACACAAAGTTATGCAAAATATCAAGTCTAAGGATACATCTATTGAAATTCAGTTACGGAGAGCATTGTGGCATAAAGGGTATCGCTATAGGAAGAATTACAAAATTTTACCAGGGACACCGGATATCACACTTACTAAGTACAAAATTGCGGTTTTTTGTGATAGTGATTTTTTTCATGGGAAAGATTGGTGCCAAGTGCTTAGACCAAGACTGGAAAAAGGGAGCAATCCGGAATATTGGATTAAAAAGATAGAAAGGAATATGGAGAGGGACTCTGAAAATGATAAGGCATTACTTTTTTTAGGCTGGACAGTTATCCATTTTTGGGGCAGTGAGATACAGAAGAATATGGATGAATGTGTTAAAGTCATAGAGGAAAGTATTTTTGACAATATGGTTGATTCTTTTGATAGTGTGTGAAAGGTCAAGCTAAGTACTATATTTGGGTAAAGGTTTGTTTTTCCTTGTGTATAAGTGCAATTTGTCATATAATGTTTATTTATAAATCAACCACAAATTAAGGTGAGAATATATGTAATGTAGGAGGACGTGTAATGAAAGCGGCAGGAATTTACAGTGAATTATGCCAATTCCGTAGTTCGAATGGGAAATGTGGGAAGGCACCCGTGCAGTTAGAGCAGGAAGGCGTTAAAAAAATTGATATTGAAGATAATGGCGCGGATGTGATTTCGCATACAAAATACGTGGGAGAAGATGGTGGTGCAGTAGAGGAAGTGATTACTTCTTATGACCATAGCCGGACATTCGAGCTTCGCCCTGATACCAACCATTTCGACATTAGTCTTATTGACGAAACCGGTAAACAAGTAAGTGAGAGTCATTATATGCAAATGGATACGATGTAAGGGTGTAATAAGAGACAGGTCGAATGAAGAAAAAGGGCGTATAATAATGTACATTTTGTCGAATCAGTGATATAATGTTTTATCATTGATAGGGGGTGGCAATATGGGTGTTTCGGTTGCCGAATATTATGGACAGAGAACAGATGTGGATGTACCTACGATTCAGCCTATTGCAGGGGTAGGCATTTGTCCATTTTCTTCAGGGAATACTTGTAAAAAACTTAAAAGCGGTAACCCGCCGGTCTGTTCTGTCAGAAAACCAGATGGCACTATGTGGATTGTTTGCTCTGATAGACTTTGCAATACAAAAAAGGATTTACCCTTATGTCAGCATCAGCAGGAAATACTGCTTGACATAGCACGCCATTTGTTTGGGCCGGGCGTAACACCTGATCAGGTATGTGTGAAGCGTGAAGAACGGTTGAACGTGGTAGAAGGGACAAAATATAATGCCGATTACATAATATCGCTTGATAGTGGGCGATCGGATTATTCTGGACCGGATAGAATGGTTCTTGAAATGCAGGGCGGGGGTGAGACTTCCAATACGGGAAGAATTACCGATTTGCTGAGAATCTGGGAAACAAATCCTAATCGTACAAATGCTCTTTTACGGACGGAGACAGAGGCATCTACATTAGAAACTAACGCATGGAGGCGGCAGCAGGAGCAATTTATTGTTAAAGGCAATATTGCTATGAAGACTTGGAAAGGTTATGGAATAGCTTTCTGTGTTGGTACAGTGCTGTATGATTATTTGATGAATAAATTAGCTTCAGCCAACTTGCCGGACTTGAAAAACTATAACTGGACACTGGCAATCATCGCGATTAAGGAAGATAATTCAACCCCTGCTGTTGCAGGACCTATTCCAATAATGGTTGATGAAAACAGGATGCTATTTACAAATTACCAGACGTTTGTGCAGGCACTGATAAATCAGGGAGAGCCATCTCTTAATGCATTTCGCGGCGAGTTTATAAATTTGAACAACCAACAAGTGATTATACCATAAATGGAAAAACGAGCGTTCCTTTTGATTGGAAACGCTCGTTCATTTTAGCTATTAAATTCAGGATAGTATTTTTTATCTGCTTCGATTATGCGAGAAGCAATCCATTCGATTACTGGTACACATACGGCATTGCCTATTGCTCGGTATCGGTTTCCGTCCATCCGACTGGAAAGCCCTGAAGCTGTTCGCACTCGGAAGGGAGCATCCGTCTGACATATAGCATCCGAGCTTCCTCTGGAGTCGAGAGTATAAGTTTCTCCATCGTTTCGGTAACCTTTTCCTTGTGGCCCTGCACTTGCTCTTCGGCCAATGCCTGCATGCTGGATAGAAAAGAGATTTGAGCCTGGTAGGCTTTCATCATTGCCGGAGGCAATGAAGTTTCGCGTTCTGTTGCCCTCGCTATTAGGGACTGGATTTGCTCCGGGTTCAAAAAGTACCTCAGCGGCGCCGATGGTTCCACGACTTGCGACAATGTACGTTCTTCGACGGCGTTGCGGTGTTCCAAAGAATTTTGCATCCAATACTCTCCATGAAACACCATACCCGAATTCATCCAATGTTGAGATGACGATTTTAAAGTCTTCACCTTTTGCGCTGTTAAGAAGTCCGGGAACATTTTCGATAAATACCCAGCGAGGCCGTTTTTCTTTGATGAGTTCCGCATACTTGTAGAAGAGCCCACTTCTTGATCCCTCCAATCCTTTTCTCTTTCCTTGGTTTGCTAATGATAAATCCTGGCATGGGAATCCACCTACAAAGATGTCTGCATCAGGAATATCAGCCCCATTGACTTGTGTTATGTCATGGGTGAGTAATGTGTTTGGCCAATGTTGCTTAAGAATTTTTTGACCAAAGGGAAGTACTTCACATTGGAAAATTACTTCCATTCCGGCACGTTCAAAACCTAGATCAATGCCTCCAATGCCGCTAAAAAAAGAAGCTACTCTCATGATTAGGTCTCCTTTGATGATTCGGATTCTTTTATAGTGCGTGCTGCTTCCATAAGGGCAGTCCTACGCACGAATTCAGAATAAGAAGAATAGTTTTGTAACAAGGCTGCTTTCTTCAGCTTTTCCAACTCTTCAGTACTTACCCGGATGCTCATAGAAATTGATTTATTCATATTCTTACCTCCGTCTCGTATTTTACCTCTTTTGTGCTACAATGTCAATGCTTTCGGCCACGTTGCCGCAATTACAATTTATGATTTTGAAAATTGGCAATCTCGATATTTGTAAAAAATATGATATTAAGGTGAAGCTGAACAAACTTTAGAATGCTCCCGTTTAACATGTAAATGCGGGTAAGGTATAAGGTTATGTTATTTATTAAGAATCTTCTGATAGGCCTCAACAAGGATGTTGTAGGTTTCTTCGTCATAAACACCGCTGTCGCGCTTCTCGAACGCATCAATAAACTTCTGAAGGAACTGATTGATTTTGATATTGTCATGAAGCTCATTTCCATCTACCCGCACCTCGTTATTCAATTCCTCAAGGCGAAATTCATCAAAATACGGTGGTGCGTAGATATAATTTGGGAAATAGAAAGCATCATATTTAACTTTCTTGTCTTCAAAATGCTCATCATCAATAGAATAACAGACTTCGACTCTTTCTGTGACTTCGTGATCGAAGTGGACGATGGAGTAGTGTGAAATTAGTTTCATGAAGAAATCACAAATGGATTTCGGAGATGGGGAGGGAGCCGTTTGGCTTCGCCCCGCTAGTTCATCAATGGATTGCTCAAAGTAATCGGCAATCTTACAAATCTGTTTAAAACTGAAGCAACGCGAGACATCCTTAGGGTTAAGGCACTTATTTACATTAGATTGGGACATGTCAATTATTTCACCGAGCTTTTCCTGAGTCACATTGTTTTCTTCCATGAGTCTACGAATATTCTCCTTAAGAATTTTAAAATTCGTTTTAGTCATAACATATTACTCCTTATCATATTTGTCTTGAAAATTCATGTCTATGAAAATCTGGAATATATCATAACACACCATTTATAATTTTTCTATCAGCAAACGTTAAAATTTACTATTTTATAAGCCCATCCTCAAAACAAACAATGGAGAAGCAATTTTACAGGGAGAAAGCGGGAGCTACGCATAACATTTTCACTGGAATCTGTATTCCGCTACAATCTGACAAAAGTGATAGAAGAAATACAGCGTTGCAGATGCATTTTGAAACTGGAAACATATTCCAGAGTTAAAGAATGGAGATGAAAGCTGGGAAATCAGAAAAGTCCAAAGCAGCAGTCTGTTTTATATATAAATTTGGATATTGAGATGGGCTGGGCATGAAAAAGCCTGTTCCATCTGAATACCCAATAATAGGTATTCTGCTTTAAGTCCGCCGGACTATAACGGCAAGGTACTTTGAAAAAATCACATTGTGTACGGGAGGCCTACCGGGCAAGGTGTGTTTATACCATTACCAAATTAAGTCACAGGCTATGTGACAGTAATGGGAAGACAGCCTTACTTGTAGTGCCTCCTTTTTTGATGCCTTCAGTCTTGCTGCCTTTTGGGATGAACCTCTCCATATAACACCCTTACCCGGAGTGCCTCCTGAGAAGGAGGCAAAGATGAAAGAAACAAAGGTAGTTGTAACAGGACTGGTTGACGGAATTGAGGTGCAACTTTCCGTAGGTGACGTGGAAGGAATACCCATGGAAATGGCGGAGGAAATCAACCGTATCCGTGACGAGGAGGACAATATCGAGGAACTGCAGGCAGATTATGACAGGCATCACCGTGACAAGCTGGTGGAAGGAATCAGATGTGCGATTCAGAGGGGACAGGCCGAGGACAAAACAGATCCGCTTGATAAAGTAGTTGATCCCAGGGCAGATATTTTCTCCATTCTTTTTCCGCAAAAAGAACAGGACACTGAGATGGTCAAGGCTGTGAAACAGGTTATAAAGGAACTGCCGGAAAGCCAGAGGGCGCTGTTTGAGAAACGGTATGTCATGTGCATGACATTTGATGAGATTGCTGATGAAGAATTCCTTATTACAAGAAAACGTGTCACAAAGCAGGCAGTATCCCAAAGGCATCAAAGGATGCTGGCACAGGTGAAAAAAAGGCTCGGACAGAGAGTGCAGGTTCCATTCTAAAGCAAAGGAATAGGGGGTTTACAGTTTTTCCAATAAGTGGAGGGAAGCTGTAACCCCCTACTTTATCTGGAAGAGGAGGAGAAACATGAAGCTGAAAGTTATCATCGCACGACCGGGAGAGAAAGCCGCTGTAGAGGAGATTGCCCCCGGATACGGCAGCTTGGAGCAGATTGTGGGCGGAGAGCTGGAATTTTCTACGCCCATCATGAACGACGTGGTCGTGGTCTGCGACAGGCAGGGGAAGGAAAAGGGCAAGATGCCTAATCGGTTTTATTTTGGGGATATGTCCATCCCTTTTATCCGGGACGGACAGGAAGTGGATGTCTTTGCCGGGACCATTGTCATCATCGGCCACAGGAAGGGGAAGGAAATGTTGGACTCGCTGACAGAGTCAGAGGTTGACCTGTTCATGGATATCTATGGGGAGCCGCAGTTTATAACAGACTGGAGAGGATTGGAGGGTGCTGATTACAGAAACGACCGGAGCCACTATGTATGAAAGGGTTCCGGCTCCCCGTTTACCAAAGATCCAATAAGTGGAAGGAGGTAAAGCGCAGGATGCCGCAGGGCTGTCTGTGTATGCAATGGCAGCAGGCGCAGGCTCCTATGTGGACCCCGAAACGGGGAATGTATTGGACTACTGAACTAAGCGGGCAGAAAAACCGGGAGCGCGGATGCTCCCGGCATATTTACAAGGAGGTGTTTATGAATACAGATTACAGATTGGTTACCGATGTGCAAGGCATCCGCGAGTATCTCGGGTATGCCGCAGACGTGGCGTTTGACATTGAAACAGCCCCGGATGACGGTTTCCGTGAAGAAGAGAAAGCTGCCCTTGACCCTGCTAAAGCACATATCACAGGGTGCAGCTTTTCAAGGGATGAGGGGACAGGCATATATATCCCGGTCGCACACTTAAGGGGGAAAAATATAAATAAAGAAGAATTTTTGTTATTTATGAGGGAATTCCTGACATCACCTTCCATAAATAAAATTGCACATAATATTGCCTTCGAAGCAGCCTTTTTCTATTTCTGCAGGATCATCATCCAGGAGCCATGCTATGACACGATGTGTGCCGCGCAGATGACGCTTAAGAGCAGTTATGAGTTCCGAAAGCTGAACGAGTCCGGCCTGAAGCGGCTGGCGGAGGATATCTGTAAGGAGCCCCTGCCGTCCTTTACGAGTGTCACGGGCGGGAAACATTTTGATGAACTGGATGCGCAGGATCCAGAGACCGTCCGTTATGGCTGTGCCGATTCAGATTTTGCACTCCGGCTCTACCATATCTTCAAGAATTGGTTTGAAAGGTTCCTTCCGAAACACGGGCGCATTGTTGCTGAGATGGAATCGCCCACGGCTGTCTACATCGGCATTATGCGGGTAAACGGAGTGCCGATGGACATCCCGCTCATGCAGGCAAGGCAGGAAGAAGCCCGGAAGGAGATGGCTCGGATCAGGGATGAGATACAGATGATGATTGGTGACATTGAGATTGGGGCGAACTGCAGCACGAATGCCTTCAAGAATTATCTGTTTAAGACGCTGAAACTGCCCGTGCTCAAGACCACCGAGTCCAACCGGGAGGCGGCTGATGACGCATCCATGATCCTCCTGCAGGACTGGTGCAGGGAAAACAGGCCGGAACTGGTGCCGCTTTTCTCGCTGGTACAGGAGTACAGGAAGTGGGGCAAAATCCTGTCAACATATCTGGTGGGGTACAGCAGGTTCCTCAATCCCGTGACGGGGCGGATTCATCCGAACATGATGGCGCTTTCAACGGACACGGGGCGGTTCAGCTGTAATTCCCCCAACCTCCAGAATATGCCCCGTGCCACCAATGACCCCGTCGGCATCCGCAGCCTTGTAAAGGCTCCCGATGGCATGGTCATCGTATCCTGTGATTTTTCACAGATTGAATTGCGGGTCGGTGCATTCTACTGCCGGGACGAGGTGATGCTCCGCACATACAGGACGGGCGGGGACATCCACGCAATGACCACAAGCGTTATCTTCGGCTGTACTTATGACGAGGCACAGGATAAGCACAGGGACGGATATAAGGAACAGAGGACTATTGCAAAAAACGTTAATTTCGGGACCTTTTACGGCCTGTTCCCGAAAGGGCTCCAGAAGACCCTCAAGTTCAAGGCGGGCATGGAGAAATCTTTCGAGGAATGCGCGGAGATTATTGACAACCTGAAAGCCGGATACAAAGGCCTGACAGCCTGGCAGGACGAGACGAAGGCGCTTGCGGCGAGGAGAATGTATTCGGAGACATGGCTTGGCAGGAGGAGGTATCTTCCAAACATCCAGTCGGATGATTGGGGGAAGAAGTCTTTCGCGGAGAGGTGCGCACTGAATACCCCGATCCAGGGTACGGCGGCTGATATCCTCAAAATGGCGATCGTCCGGCTGCTGCGCGGACTGCCGGAACATGATTACCTGAAGCCTATCCTGCAGATCCATGATGAACTGACTTTCCTTGTGCCGGAGGGAAAGGTGGAGGAGGCCGTTGCATTTATCAGGGAGTGTATGGAGGAGCAGCCCTTCCCGGAGTTTGACCTTCCGCTTGTAGCGGAGGCATCGGTTGGGCGGACCTTCGGGGAGATGGAAGAATTGGGGGATTGAATGTATGGGAAGTATGTATAAGAATCACGAGGGCTTCAGCGACCCTACGGCCGGAAAGGCAATCAGTAATGCCATGCGGGAATACAGGGAAAAGCAGAAAGCCATATACAGACGGCGGTCAGAGATAAAAGGCAGGAAAAAGGTATATGTCATTTCGCAGTTCTCCGGGAATATCCCGGAGAATGTCAGGAAGGCACAGGCTTATGGCAGGTATGTGATCCGGAAGAGGTGCATCCCTGTTACAAGCCACCCGCTGTATCCACAGATGCTGGACATGGCAGCAGACGGGACGGAAACGGCGGAAGCGAGGGAGCTGGGGACGATGTTCGGCCTTGCGCTGCTTGCGGTGTGTGACGAGGCATGGTGCTTTACCTCCGGGCTCCCGGAGGACGCCATATCGGAGGGCATGAAAACGGAACTGGAGGAGGCGAGGAGGCTCGGCATTCCCATAAAAATGATAAAGGGGGAAGATATATGGAAGGAAAGACAGTAGTATCAGCACAGGATGTCATAAGTGCTGTTTACAATCCCGATGAGACCGTGAACCTGCGCATCTTTGAAGACCAGGGCTCCGGCATCTACAGCGGGGGGAAGATAGCAGTGGAGGCAGGGAAATTCTCGACAAAGGAAGACGAACTGAAGAAACACAATGCACTGAACCGCGGGATTTTCTGGGTGGTCAATGCAGGGGGCAATGACGACAGGAGCATCAATTTAATCAAGGCACAGTTCGTGGAGATGGATGAGGGGGACTTCCAGGAGCAGTGGAGGAAAGTCAATGAGTTCCCCCTCCAGCCGTCCATCGTGATTAAGACAAGGAAGTCGCTCCATGTGTATTATCTGATGAAGGATGCGGAGGTCGGGCGGTTCCGTGTCATACAGAAGCAGCTTGTGGCACACTTCGGCGGCGATCCGATGTGCGTCAACGAATCAAGGTGCATGAGGCTGCCGGGATTCAACCACTGCAAGAAGGATCCGGTGATGGTGACCTGCGAACTGTTCCACCCGGAGAGGAAATACACCCAGGATGAACTGGCGGAGCATCTGCCGGAAATCGACACCGCACCCGTTGCGGTCATGGAGGGCGACCAGAAGGGGCTTTCCATTGTCCTGTCGCAGTGCGAGTTCATCAAGCACTGCCGGGATGATGCGGCGGCGCTTTCAGAAGCGGAATGGTATGCCATGATTACGGAACTGACACCGTTTGCCGGAGGGACGGAAAAAATCCACGAGTATTCCGCCCCATATCCCGGCTATGACCATGCAAAGACGCAGAAGAAGATTAACCATTTCCTTCAGAGCGGGACCGGCCCCATCACCTGCGAGACGCTGAAAGAGAAGGGGTTCGACTGCTCTAAGATGAAGGATGGGTCCTGCAAGTGCAAGGCTCCGGCGGCATTGTGCTATCAGCCGCTTGCAATAGGTGGTATCCGCGCCTTCCTGGCTGGGCTCCCGGTCAAGGGAAACGTGGTGGATGACCTGCAGACAGCAAAGTCATTTGTGGAGGAATATCTCTATAACGTGGACAATGTGACGGCAGAGTCTTTTATTAATCATGAACTGCGTCCGCATTTTAATTTTAAGAAGGATGACATCAGGCCGCTGTTTTCCCTGCAGAAGGATTTATTCCGCAGGCATCAGGCATCCTCAGGTGCAAAGAAGAATGCGTCCGGGAAGGATATCCCGCCCTGGTATGATATGTCGGAGAAGGGAGTCCGGTTTAAGCCGGGGATACTGGCGGACGACCTGAAAGGCTCACAGAAGGTGTTCTATGCTGCCGAGCAGTATTACCGATATGAAAATGGCGTATACAGGCCGATCACAGAACTGACGGCGAGGAACATCGTCCGTGGGAAGATGTTCCCGGAGGAAACGAAACTGTCCCAGATCACGGATGCGGAGGGGCAATGGAAGATGCAGATACAGCTTGATTCCAAAGACCTGAATGCCAATCCCTACATCATAAATTTAAAAAACGGGCTCTATAATGTCATCGAGGACAGACTGGAGGACCATACCCCGGATTATCTCTCTACTGTGCAGATCCATGCCGGATATGACCCTTCTGCGCAGTGTCCGAGGTTTATGGAGTATCTGCATGATTCCCTTGATGACGAGATGATCCCGCTGATGCAGGAGATACTCGGATATTTCCTCATCCCTACGAACAGGGCGCAGAAGGCATTTGTGCTTGTGGGCGTGGCGAGGAGCGGGAAGTCCGTGCTGATCCGCACGATATCTGAGATACTGCTTGGCACGGAAAATGTCAGCAACGTCTCATGGCAGGCGCTGAACGAGCGTTTCAAGCCTGCGGAACTGTGGGGAAAGCTGGCGAACACATTTGCCGACCTTCCTACCAAGAATATTGATGACAACGGCATTTTCAAGGCGCTTGTGGGCGAGGATTCCCTGACCGTGGAGTTTAAGAACAAGAAGCCGTTCTCTTTCCAGAGTTATGCGAGGCTGTTATTCTCCTGCAACAGCATACCTAAAAATTATGGCGACCGCTCGGAAGGGTTCTACCGCAGGCTCATCATCATACGCTTTAGCAATGCCGTGCCGGAAGACAAGAAAGACCCCGCCCTTATTGAAAAGTTCCGTGATGAGGCGGACGGCATTTTTATGTTTGCGCTTGCAGGATTGAAGCGGCTCATGGAGAACGGATTCATTTTCTCCGAGACCGATGCCAACAGGCTGGAGCTCCAGAGCTACCGCGAGGACAGCAATTCCTGCCTGTCATTTGTCAAGGACTGCTGCGAACTTGACAGTCTGGCGGAGATCGGCGTGACAATGCTCTATGACAAGTACAAGATTTACTGCCAGGATAACGGGATGAGGCCGTATGGAAAACAGACATTCAATAAGGAATTGGAAACCAACCTGTCAGATATTGTCAGAGGCAGGGACACCACAGGCAACAAGCGGGTATGGAAGGGGTTGCGCTTCGGAGACTGCATAGATTAAGGGATTGAAGGGGCTTCCACCATGCGGCGGGAGCCCCTTTCCACAGGCTCTGACAGTTTCTGACAGAAATTTTCCCGCCTTTCTCTCTATATATATAAAAAAACACCTATATTAAATTTTTATTTTCATTTTCGTTATAATGGGATTTTTATTGTCAGAAAGTGTCAGAAAGCCTTATTCATGGGAGGTTTTGGCATGAGGGAATCTGACATTTTAGATGAAGTCAGAAAATACCTAAAGACGGTGGTGGAATGCGTTTTCTGGAAAGAGCCTGGCAGGATGCATGGCACTGCAGGAATCCATTTGATTCCTCTCAGACCGTTTACCCAAATTCCTATAATTAGAAGGAAAGGCAGAGAATGCCTTTTGGATGGATGAAAGGAGGTACTAACTGTGGTAAGTTTCAGGAAATGGATGGATCAGTACAAAGAGGAGCGTTCACCGATTGGCGACCTTGCGAGGGATATCGCAGCAGATGATACTTTTCCGAAATCTTCAAAAGCTGATACACTTTTCGAGTACATGGAAGAGTGTGGTGCCTGTGAAGGCTGCTTCCGGGCTTTTTATGAGGCGTGGGGAATGTATGAGAGGGAGCGTGTCGGGGAGAAACTGTTCAGAAGAAAATGGGGTGCTTTTGCCAGCTTACGAGAGGTTGATAAGCACCATTAACTTACAGGCAGTCCATGATTACAGGGCTGCCCTAAAGACGCTCTCGAAGAACCAAAAAACATACAGGTCAATAGGGATGTATGTGGAGACCTGACATTTTAGATGAAGTAAAAAAATACCTAAGACGGTGGCAGGATGTATGGCACTGCAGGAATCCCCTTGATGCATCTCAGACCGTTTACTTAAATTCCTATAATTAGAAGGAAAGGCAGAGAATGTCTTTTGGCCGGATGAAAGAAGGCACTAACTGTGGTAAGTTTCAGAAAATGGATGGAGCAGTACAAAGAGGAGTGTTCACCGATGGGCGACCTTGCGAGGAATATTGCCGCCGATGAGGCTTTCCCCAATTCCTCGGATACGGATGTGATCTTCGCATATATGGAAAAGCATGATGCCTGTCTGGAGTACTGTCAGGCTTTTTACAGGGTTTGGGGAATGTATGAGCGGGAACGTGCCAGGGAGAGGCTGTTCAGAAAACAGAGGAATGCCTATGAATAATTATGAGGAACTGGCAAACGCCATCATCCTGCAGGCAGTAAGAGATTACCGGGATGCGCTGGGGATGCTTGCGAAGAATCCGAACAGCATATCAGCAAACCGGGATAAGTCAGACTGTGAGAGATTTTTTTTAGGGAAGTGGTTTTCTGAACTGACTAAAATTGATGGGAAACAGCTGATGCACAAATTACAGAGGGAGGCAGAGCAATCATGAAAGCAAGGGATTATCTGGGGCAGGCGTTCCGGCTTGACCAGAGGATAAATAGTAAAATTGAACAGGTGCGGTCGCTGAATGATCTGGCGGCTAAATGCACATCAACGATAACGGGTATGCCGGGAAACCCTAACAGGGGGAAGGACAGCATCGGGGATACCATCGCAAAGATAGTGGATCTGCAGGAAGAGATTAACAGGGATATTGATGCCTTAGTGGATTTGAAGGCTGAGATTTATTCCGTCATCCGTGCCATTGACAACGTGGAGTGCCAGACCTTGCTGGAACTTCGGTATCTGAGTTTCATGCGGTGGGAGGAGATAGCCGTGCAGCTTAATTACGGAATGGAGAACATCTACCGGCTGCACAGGAAAGCGTTAAATCTGGTAAGCATTCCAAGTTGAAAGTAAAATACACTGTTTTACAGTATGCCCTCTGTGTTATAGTAAAATCAGATAAAAGATAATCGAACTGAGCCTTTGCGGGAGAAATCCTGCGGAGGCTTTTCTTTTGCCCGAAGGGAGATGGGGTTATGCCAAGAAGACCGAAGAGGCCGTGTTCCTTCCCCGGATGTCCGAAACTGACAGAGGGACGGTTTTGTGAGGAGCATGAAAAGCAGGAGAACCGGCGCTACGAGATGTACGGCCGTGACCCGGCTGTACGCCGTAGGTATGGCAGGGCATGGAAACGCATCCGTGACCGCTACGCCGCGAAGCACCCGTTATGTGAGGAGTGCCAGAAGAAGGGTGTGCTGCGGCCGGTGGAAGAGGTACACCACAGGCTGCCATTGGCAGAGGGCGGCACTCATGATGAGAGCAACCTCATATCGCTGTGCCAGTCCTGCCATGCGAGGATTCATGCGGAGCGCGGCGACCGCTGGAATAAGCGTTAGATCCTTGTGTGCGGGTTCCCTGTGGGGATTTCTGCCAGCCGGGAGGGGCGGTCGGAATCTCCACAAGGAACCCGCCGGGGAACGGGCGTGGGGTCAAACGCACAAAAACCGGAAATCAAAGGGGGGATTGCCCCTTTTTCCTTTTCCGCATTTTAAAGGCTTTCCGTGGCGCTGCGGTGTTTGATTTCCGCAGCATTTTTTCAAAAGAAATCAAAGAAACGGGGTGAGGGGAGTGGCAAAGGACGGAAGCAACCGGGGCGGAGCAAGGCCGGGCGCAGGGCGCAAGAGGAAGGCGCTCATGGAGAAAATCAGCGAGGGCAGGACGGCGGCGGTCATGCTGGAGCCTGCCGAGCTGGAGGGCGTGGATGTGCCGCCCGTGAAGGAGTTCCTGAAATCCCCGCAGAAAAGCGGGCGGGAGCTGGTGGCGGAGGAGGTCTACAATGAAACCTATGTCTGGCTGAAAGCGAGGGGATGTGAAAAGCTGGTCACCGTGCAGATGGTGGAGCAGTACGCCATGAGCGTGTCCCGGTGGATACAGTGCGAGGAGATCGTGTCCTCCACGGGCTTCCTTGCGAAGCACCCGACCACGGGGGCCGCCATTGCCTCCCCTTATGTCACCATGAGCCAGTCCTACATGAAGCAGACCAATTACTGCTGGATGCAGATATACCAGATCGTGAAGGAGAACTGCTCGGTGGAGTTCCAGGGGAACACGCCCCAGGATGATGTGATGGAGCGGCTGCTCCGCGCAAGAAAGGGCATGTAGGGATACCTGAAAACCTGCCGGTATACAGAAAGAAATTTTATCCAGGGGAATTTATATAAAATGTGAGGAAGGAGATTGACAAAGCAGGCTTCATCTGCCATACTGTAATGATTTAGCGACAAAGAGCGCTGGATGGAGGTACGGGCAGGATAGGAGAAAAAAAAGAATGGCATACGAATATGTAAGTGAGAAGGAAGTCAGGCCATACCGCAGTGAGTGTTCGCGGATCCTTACAGAACTGCGGGATTATCTGAATGAGGAATACGGCATAATCACCCAGTTCTTTCTTGTAGGAAGTGGGAGCCATGCGCGGAAACTTGTCATGCGGAACGGCAATTCCCCGTTTGACCTGGACTATAACCTGGTGGTCATAAGGATGCCGGAGGAATACTGGAATGACACGCGGTGCCTTAAAAACAGGGTCAGGGATTCTTTGAACCTGATATTAAGGAGAAGCAGGAGTCATGTTGTAAGGGGAGGCCAATTTTCGGATGGGAAGGATTCGACATCTGTTATAACTGCTTTGATGTATACTCCCGGCGTCCTGTCACAGGTGGCTTTCAGTTTTGACCTTGCCATATTGGCCAGAGATGAAGATGGACCCTATTACAGGCTGCTCCACGATAAGGGTTCTAATAATTATCATTGGGGAGAAGCTCCATCTGTTCATCACATCCGGGAAAAAGCTGATGCCATTAAGTCCAAAAGGCATTGGGGTGAGGTTCGTGAAAGATATAAAGACAAGAAAAATATGTATCTTGAACGCCAGGATAAAAACCATCCATCATATATAGTTTATGTTGAAACAATAAACGAGGTATATAGAAAATATTTTAACTGATTATTTTTTGAAACCGTCCTATGGGGCGGTTTTTTCATGCTCTTTTTTAATTGGAAGGTGCATTTGAGTGATACCGTCTGCTATGAAATGGAGGTTTCTTAATGAAGACGACAACTGATATGCAGCTTGTAGCTGTTGAAAAATTGGTGCCATATGTGAATAACGCGCGGACTCATTCACCAGAACAACTCACAAAGCTACGCTCATCCCTGCGGGAGTTTGGATTTGTGAACCCGGTCATCATCGACCGGGATTTCAATGTCATCGCGGGGCATGGCAGGATTGCAGCGGCAAAAGAGGAAGGGATCACGGAAGTCCCGTGTGTGTTTGTGGACTATCTGACGGAGGCGCAGAAGAAAGCCTACATCCTTGCGGATAACCGCATGGCCCTGGATGCCGGGTGGGATGAGGAGCTTCTCCGCATCGAGATTGAATCCCTGCAGGGCGCGGATTTTGATGTATCCCTGACAGGCTTCGGTGAGGATGAGATTGCAGACCTTTTTGTCGGGGACGGTGAAAAGGATGTGAAAGATGATGATTTCGACCTTTCCGCCGCGTTGGAGAAAGCTGCGTTCGTGGAGCGGGGCGATATCTGGACGGTGGGCAGGCACAGGCTGATGTGCGGGGACGCGACCAGTGCGGAGGATGTGGCGGCGCTCATGGACGGGAAGAAAGCAAACCTCATCGTGACGGACCCGCCGTATGGAGTTTCCTTCAAGAGTGGCAGCGGGCTTTCCATCCAGAACGACAGCATGAAGGGGGATGAATTCTACACATTTCTGTATAATTCGTTTGTCTGCATGGTGGAGCATCTGGAAAGCGGTGGCGCGGCGTATGTGTTCCATGCGGACACGGAGGGGCTGAATTTCCGCAAGGCATTTGTGGATGCAGGGTTCCACCTTGCCGGGGTGTGCATATGGGTGAAGAATTCGCTGGTGCTTGGGCGTTCGGATTACCAGTGGCAGCATGAGCCTGTGCTGTACGGCTTTCTGAAGAACGGCAGACATCCGTGGTATTCCGACCGGAAGCAGACCACCATCTGGAACTACGACAAGCCGAAGCGGAATAAGAACCACCCGACATCAAAGCCGTTAGACCTGCTGTCATATCCAATCTGTAATTCTTCGCAGGAGAATGCCATCGTGCTGGACACTTTCGGCGGCAGCGGTTCCACGATGATGGCGTGTGAATTAACCCGGCGTACCGCCTGCCTGATGGAACTGGATGAAAAATACGCATCCGTCATCCTCCGCCGTGCCGTGGAAATTGGTATCGCGCCGGAGGATATTTTTGTGGAGCGCGGCGGGGAGAAAATCCCGTACTCAGAACTGGTGAAGGAGGTGGAGGCATAGTGGACGCTATATATATCCATAGCAGGGAGTCTGACACTGACGGCGGGGACACACCGAATCCGCAGGCTGCGGATTCCAGACTGACCCTCGGAAGCCTGTTTGACGGCAGCGGGGGCTTTCCGCTCGGAGGTCTGCTTGCCGGGATAAAGCCTTTATGGGCTTCGGAGATTGAGCCGTTTCCTATCCGCGTGACAACAAAGCGGCTGCCCTCTGTGAAGCACTTAGGTGATATTTCCACAGTGGACGGTTCGAAAATAGAACCCGTGGATATCATCACCTTCGGCTCGCCCTGCACCGATATGTCGGTGGCGGGGAAGCGGGCGGGACTGGACGGGCGGCAGTCCTGCCTGTTCTACCAGGCAATCAGAATCGTAAAGGAAATGAGGTGTGCAACAGATGGAAAATATCCAAGGTTTATCGTGTGGGAGAACGTCCCCGGCGCCTTCTCATCCAACAAAGGGGAGGACTTCAAGGCCGTCCTCGAAGCGGTCTGCTCCGTCAAAGGCGAAGGTGTTTCTGTTCCTGAACCTCCAAAGGGAAAGTGGGCAAACGCAGGAAATATCGTGGGAGACGGATTTTCCCTTGCATGGCGGGTGCTTGACGCACAATTTTGGGGAATCCCCCAGCGAAGGAAACGCATCTACCTTGTCGCAGATTTTGCAGGCGGGAGTGCCGGAAAGGTATTATTTGAGTCCGAAGGCGTGTCTGGGTATTCTGCGGAGGGCTTCCGTCCGTGGCAAGGAGCTGCCGGAGGTGCTGCGGAAGGCCCTGGAGCGGCAGGCATCGGCTTTGACAGGTACAACGGAAGCCTGACATATGATGTGGCACAGTCACTGAACGCAACAGCTGGGAGCAGCGGCGATAACCAGCCGATGGTGTTCCAACAGGCCACGGTCTTAAACGACCAGGGCGGGCAGCGGATGGAAGTGACGGATGGTGTGACCTGTACTTTGCGGGCAGAGGCTCACCATCCCCCATGTGTTCTGGAGGCGGCAGGATTCTGCACGGAGCATTCCGCAAAGGCACGGGGGATTGGGTACGAAGAGGAAACCTCGCCCACGCTCCGTGCCGGGACAGTGCCGGCAGCGGTGGCTTTGGAAAACCATCCGGCAGACAGCCGCGTGAAGCTGTCGGAGGATGGAAAGGTGCAGACGCTGACCTCACGGATGGGGACCGGAGGCGGGAATGTACCTATGGTCATGGATGCGGAAACGCCCAAGACACTGAAAATCCGCTCCGGCTGTGAAGGCGGCGGGAAAGGCCCGATCATACAGGATGACAAATCGGCGACGCTCTCCTGCAACAATGACCAGACAGTGTTCGTGCCGTTCTGCAAGGGATACCGCGCCCATTATAAAGGGGATGCTCCCACATGGAAGGATGGGAAGGTGGCAAACACGCTGAACACCTTTGATGTGGGGGAAAGCCGCTGCAACGAGCTGGTGGTGCAGGCATACGGCATCTGTTCCAAGGACAGCAATGCCATGAAGTCGGATAACCCGCACAGCGGATTCTATGAGGCAGACACTTCCCGGACGCTTGACGGGAACGGCGGGAACCCCTCCTGCAACCAGGGCGGCATTGCCGTGGTGTCGGTGCAGGGCTCCATGATCGGCAGGGAGGATAAGAACGGGCCGCAGGGCAGCGGCGTGAATGAGGATGTCTCCTTCACGCTGAATGCCACGGACCACCATGCGGTGGCGTACCCGACCTACTGCACGAGCAAGAATTCCCATTTCACGCGGGCGGAGAAGGAACTGGCGAACACGCTGGTGGCTACGGATTATAAAGACCCGCCTGTCATCAACGATGTGCAGGCGGAGCCGGAGTATATCGTCCGCAGGCTGACCCCTACGGAATGTGCGAGGCTGCAGGGCTTCCCGGACTGGTGGTGCAGCGGCCTTGGGACGGAAGAGCCAACGGAGGATGACCTTGCTTTCTGGCGGGAGGTCTTTGAGACCCGCCGTAAGATTATGGGGACTTCCACCAAGCCAAAGACCGATAAGCAGATCATCAAGTGGCTGAAAGAGCCGCATTCGGATTCTGCTGAATATAAGATGTGGGGCAACGGCGTGGCGCTGCCGAATGTCTATTTCGTGCTTTCGGGCATTGTGTTTTACGCACAGTTCCCGGACTTTTTATTGTGACATTTTTTCTCACATACTGCTTGCTATTCCAGCCGCTTAGAGTGATTAATGTAGTACCGAAAAAGAAGGAGGAAAACACAATGGAAACAAGGTACAACGTAACAGGAGAAAAGCGGAAGGAAATGGTGGAGGTCATTTCCGGGGTTGTCGGAATGAGGGCGGTTTATATGAGGATGCCGACCTGCGCCTACGCAATCAGCAACATTACCGTAAGCAGGGATGGGACACTGGCATGGGATGAACGCACAGACAGCCGGACAATAGAAAAGGTAAAGGAAGCATTGGCGGCCGCAGGCTTCAATGCGGAGGAAACCGCAGAGGCGGCGCAGGAAGCCGGCACGGAGGAAAAAAGCGCAGATGCGGAAAACAATGCGGATGAGCCGGAAACTGCGCCGCAGGGGGAGAACGTAGGGCTTACGGTGGCGGTTCCGCTCGGCATGGTGCTTTGCGGAAACCTTACCAGGCTGCTGGAGGCAAAAGGCAGCCTCATCAAAAAGGCCCTCGGCATTGATGACCTGCGGATTGAAATTGATGAGGAGAAGGTTTCCTTCCCATGGTTTTCCGAGGCACCGGATGCAGAGTCAGCCAAAGCATACACGCATTTTATTTCCGCACTCTGCGAGATGAGCCGGAACCAGAAACGCATCACGGCAAAGGAAAAAGCGGTGGACAACGAAAAGTACGCATTCCGGTGCTTCCTGCTCCGGCTCGGATTCATCGGCACGGAATACAAGGGAGAGCGGAAAATACTGCTGAAGAACCTTTCCGGCAGTTCGGCTTTCAAGAACGGCGAAAGGAAGGAGGCGGCAGACGATGAAGTTTCCGAATAGGGAGACGGTGGAGCGCGTCCGCAGGGAGTACCCTGCGGGGACGCGGGTGGAGCTGGTGCGGATGGACGATGTGCAGGCTCCGCCCATAGGGACGCAGGGGACGGTCGAGGGTGTGGATGATGTTGCTGCCCATTTATTCTGGCTTCAAATAAATCTGATTGATTGTCACAGAATTAACCGATATAATGACATCAGCATAGAGAAAGAGAA
>NZ_QZDT01000040.1 GCF_009917485.1 Parablautia muri | reverse complement strand
TGCCTTTTTTGACAGCTTCCTCTTTTCTCTGAATTTTCTTACGATTCCCTTCTGATGAATGTACTTTGGGCTTCTCTCCCTCTTACTTCCATCTGAATGTTCCTCTTTGAATTTTCAGGGTTGCATTGCTGTTTATTTGTCAAGGTTCTTTTGTTATAAGGCAATCAAGGGAGACTGCCAACGGAGAAGGAGGGATTTGAACCCTCGCACCGCTATTAACGGCCTACTCCCTTTCCAGGGGAGCCCCTTCAGCCTCTTGGGTACTTCTCCAAAATCAAGCTGACCACATATAAAATATCATAAATGTGCCGAACCATTATACGGTTCACCGGAGAAGGTACCTCCAGCGGAGAGGGTGGGATTCGAACCCACGCGCCCTTGCGGACAAACGGTTTTCAAGACCGCCTCGTTATGACCACTTCGATACCTCTCCATGTCGTATGTTCACGCTGTAAGTCAGCGCATTAAATAGTCTAGCAAATCGTTCGATATATGTCAACACTTTTTTTTAATTTTTTTCGTATATTTTTTTGCTTGTTTTTCATATACAATTTTTACGCTTATCTGTCCTTCCAAAGTCATGTGAATTTTCGCTATGCAAGTCTTCCCGATTTTTTATGTGGCAGGAAAACGCTCGGAAGATAGCAGGCAGCCACAAGATTTCTCTTTGTCCTTTTTGCCTTTTGTATACCAAATAATGTTCCATCACAGCCCAAAAGTTCATTGCCCGTGTTCTAATTTGAATTTCTACTTTTTTGCGCTCTGCCCTCTCAACTGGCACAAGCACAATCACATGAAGGCTTTGATAACCACTTTTCTTTGGATTTTTAACATAGTCTTTTATGGTAATGATCTGTAATTCCTCATCTTTTTTTAATATTTCCACTAACTGGTAAATATCATCTAGGAAATTGCAGACAACCCGTATACCGGCAATATCGTTTAGCCGCTCCTGCACGGTCTGGCGCTTTACCGCACATTTTTTCTTTATCACTTTATCCAGGCAGCTTTCCGGTGTTTTAATTCGATAAGTCATTTGGCAGATTAAATTTCTTCCCTTCTTCCGGGAATAAGTAGCATTTATTCTGTTTAGTTTTTCTTCTACGCTCCGGCATGCTGCCCTATAAGGTTCCAGAAAAGCATCTTCCCCCATTTCTCCCAAAAAATCCTGATAGGTTTCTTCCATTACATTTATCATTCTGTGGTTTCCTTCCAAAAATTAATATGTTTTAGGCCTCGAATACCATTCATATGAAGATTTTAGGTTAAATATACCTAAAACTTCATTTTCACACATAAAAATATTGAAGATAAAACCACTACTGGAGGTTCTCTGTTATTTGTGCAGAAGAAGATGCTCCGCTATCTGAATATCTTCAGGCGTTGTTATTTTTATATTTTCATAGGAACCTTCCACAAGTCTGACAGGATGTCCTGTCAGTGTCTCTATGACCATAGCATCATCTGTCACAGATATGCCGGCTTTTAAAAGCTCCTTTTCTTTTTGCAGCAGGTTTTGATAAGCCCCCTTAATCAAGGGCAAGGCAAAAGCCTGAGGTGTCTGTATTGTCCACACCAGCTTCCGTTCCGGCGTAGATGCGATATTCCCTTCACGATCAGCAATTTTAATTGTATCCTTTACCGGCATTCCCACAACGCAGGCTTCATATTCCCGAACACAGCAAAGCGCCCTTTCCAATATGTCCTCTGTCACCACAGGTCTTGCCCCATCATGAATAAAGACAAAATCGCAGGAAGAAATGCTGTCTAATCCGATTGCCACAGAATGATACCGTTCTTTTCCCCCTTCGACAATGTGTTGTACCTTGCTAAAACCATATTTTTCAACAATCTCTTTTTTACAATACATGGCATCCCCAGGGGATACCACCAGGACAATTTCATCCACAAAACTTTCCTGAAAGGTCTTCAGGGAATAATAGATAACCGGTTTTCCGGCAATGAGCATATACTGCTTTTTTGTACTGCTCTCCATTCTTTTTCCGCTGCCGGCGGCTAAAACAACCGCGGCTGTGCGCAATTTTTTCTCCCTGCTCATATGAATCCCCATTCTTACCAGCAACCCCAAAAATTGGGGCCAAGCACAAATTGGTACAAAGAGTGCCCGCCTTTACAGGCGTTTTCAGGCATTTTTCTCACACAATTCTCTCACCCAGCTTTAAATTAGGCACTGCATTTAAATCAAATCCATGACGCACACCATTCCGATACTCGTAGTAGGCGGCCACCCCTATCATTGCCGCATTATCCGTACAATATAGAGGGGACGGGTGATAGAAATCAATCCCTTCTCTTGCGCAAGTCTCTTCAAAAGCCTTTCGCAGGCCACTGTTTGAAGCAACGCCGCCTGCAATGGCAAACTTTTTATACCCATATTTTGCAATCGCATCCATGGAGTGCTCCACAAGCACATCTATCACAGCCTTCTGAAAGGAAGCCGCCACATCCGCCACAACTGCTTCCTCCCCCTTCATCTGACAGGAATTTAAATAATTCAAAACTGCTGATTTTAATCCGCTAAAACTAAAATCATACGCAGCATCTCCCACTTTGGCCCGCGGAAAATGTATGGCATCCGGATTACCCTCCCTGGAAACCTTGTCAATTTTAGGTCCTCCCGGATACCCCAATCCAATCGCACGGGCAACCTTGTCAAAGGCCTCCCCGGCAGCATCATCTCTTGTTCTTCCTATAATTTCATATTCCCCATAATCCTTCACCACCACTAAGTGGGAATGCCCCCCGGAGACTACCAAACATAAAAAAGGCGGCTTTAGTTCTTTGTTTTCAATATAATTAGCGCTGATATGTCCCTCTATATGATGCACTCCCACTAGAGGAATATTCGAAGCAAAACTGATTGCCTTGGCAGCTGAAACTCCTACAAGCAATGCCCCCACCAGTCCCGGGCCATAAGTAACGGCAATCGCATCCATTTGCGAAAGCGTCCTGTCCGCATCGGCAAGCGCCTTTTCTATCACCTGGTTTATTTTTTCAATATGCTTGCGGGAGGCAATTTCCGGCACCACCCCTCCGTATTCTGTGTGCAGCGCAATCTGGGAATCAATCACATTAGACAATACTTCCCTTCCATTTCTTACCACCGCCGCCGCCGTTTCATCACAGGAGCTTTCGATTGCAAGTATAGAAATATCTTTTTCCATTTTTATATCCATTCCTTCCGCGTCTCCCAAGGCACAAAAAGCCCCAAAAAGCGCTAGGCGTTTTCCTCATCTGCCAAGGTCCAGCCGTAAATTTTCCAATGTCCTTCCTCATCCTTGCGCAGAAGAAAAATTTCATCTGTTTTTTGGAACTCAGTCCCCTGTCTTAGATTAAAGGTACAGCGCATTTGTGCCCAGCTATAGCCGTCCTTCGTAAATTCTTCTACATCTGTACTGGAAGCCGGAGAATAGCTTGACACCACAATCTCCTGTTCTTTCAAACCATCAACATCCAGTCCCAGATCATCTAAATATTGCTGCTCTGTCTTGTTGGCAACCAGCTCATCATCATACAGTTTCTGTATCTGCATAGCCATATCGTGGAATTCTTCTTCCGTGTAGCTTTCCACATAAAGGCACTTGGTAATCTCTGCATAATATTTAACTACTTCCCTGGGTGTTGGCGGATAATTACTTTCCAAATCGCGCATCAAAACCTCTTGAACTGCAGTTGCTTTTACCTGCTGCTCCGACTCCTCAGTTCTTTTGTTTGACAAATAATAATAGTAGCCAAGCGCCAGACATACTAAAACTATGATAACAATTAAAACCTTGATTCCTCCCTGGCCTTTCCCTTTGCTCATCCGGTTCCCCTCCTTTTTCCCGCCTCCCTGGTTTCTGAGACGAAATGATTCCTTATTTATTTTTCGGCATCTTCTTCCTCAAACATAAGCTCTATTGTCTTTCCATCTTTGCAAGTTTCTGCCGCCGGAAAAATTCTTCTGACTGCCGGCAGGTATTCTTCCGGCCTATTTAAAGATGGGCTGTAATGTGTCAGCCAAAGTCTTGAAACCTCCGCCCGCTTTGCCAGCTCTGCTGCCTCATAGAAGGTCATATGCTTATTTTCTTTTGCCTTTGCTTTCTTATCAGCCTCCCCGTACATGCCCTCACATATAAAAAGGTCTGAACCGGCAGCATGTTTTACAATTCCTTCCGTAGGCCTTGTATCGGTACAATAAGTCACTTTAAGCCCCTTCCTTGCAGACCCCAAAACCATCTCCGGTGTCAAAATCCGTTCCCCTGTATCTATTGTCTCACCTCTTTGCAGTCGATTCCAGTATTTTTTTTCTATTTCGAAAGAAAGTGCACGCTCTACCTGAAATTTACCGGTTCTCTCAATGGACATGCTGTAACCATAGCAAGGGACATTGTGATTCACTCTGAACGCCACTATCTTAAAACCGTCAAAGAAAATCGTGTGTTCTGCCTCGTTTAATTCCAGACAATCTATCACAAAAGGAAGCTCCGGCGCAATCACCCGCAAAGATGCTGTCACCTTTGAAAGTCCTTTAGGCCCCACTAAAAGAAGCGGCTCTGTCCGTTCTGCATTCCCCATAGTCAGAAGCATTCCCGGCAGTCCGCTAATATGATCCGCATGAAAGTGAGTGAAGCAGATTACCTCAATAGGTTTCGGGCTCCAGCCCTTTTCCTTCATTGCAATCTGCGTTCCTTCCCCACAATCAATCAATATACTTTTTCCATTGTATCTGGCCATCATGGATGTCAGCCACCTATAGGGGAGGGGCATCATCCCGCCTGTCCCCAGCAAACAAATATCCAGCATAAATTTCTCAACCTCTCTTATGCCATTCCCACATCCATCTCGCCAGTCCGTAACGAAAAACCTCTCGTTACAAATCTCAATACACCTTGGAGAAGCCGCTCTAGAGCAGTTCCGTGATTTCCTCCTCCTCTACCGGAATGGCAAATTCTTGAATCATTTTATCATAACATTCCTCGCATAAATCAAAGGAATGTTTCCTTCCATCCTTATTGCTGAAATATCCGAACTGAATATTTCCGCTAAAGCATCCTTCCTTTAAAATTCCTTTTTCAACCTTTAATTCTCTCTTGCATTTATTACAGATAACAGCTGACAATTCATTTTTATTTTCATCAAAATAAATTCGCATGGTCTTATCCTCCTTTGATATCCTCTAACACCTATTATACATAAAAGTGCGACCAGGACTAGTGGTAATTCTTCCATGCACTGTCTATCTTTTCCACATAATCAGGGCATCTTCCTTCGGCTTATCATAGAAATTCGGCCGTACCCCCTCCCCCTTAAAGCCCAAGCTCTCATACAGCCTGATTGCAGCCCGGTTACTGACCCGCACCTCCAAGGTACAGCTGCCTATGCCAACCTGACTTGCTCTCTCTAACATATATTCCATCATTTTTTTACCGATTCCCTTTTTTCTGTCATCGGCCGCTACCATCACGTTGGTGATTTCTCCTTCTCCCGCTATATTCCTAATGCCACAGCAGCCAACAATTCTGCCATCTATTTCGGCCACGCAGTAATAGGCATAGTCAGCCTCCACCATTTCCAAAAAATCCTTTGCCGACCAGGGCATGGAAAAGGTTTCACTTTCCAGCTTGCTGACTGTTTCCACATCAGCAGCTTCCATTTCTCTTATCCGTAACACATCGTTCTCCTAGCATAAAACACAAAGCCCCCATAATAGTAGGACCCAAAGTTTTGCATATACTGCAAAATTCCCTGGATTAGTACTCACCTTCACGGCTTTGTCTGCATTTCCTTCTTAGCTTTCTCTCTTTCCGCCTGAGACAATCTTAAGTACTCTGGCGCATGGTCTCTAGCAGCAACAAATTTCCCCTCCTTCAAATAGTCAAAAGCCAACATGGCAAAGGAGGCTGCTCTTTGTCTGTTCATATGGGCAGGGGCAAAGCTGTAAGGAACCTTCAAGGATTCCCCAAGTCTCTTGCCAAAAACCGGCACACCATCTCCCAAAAAAATAACTTCTTCTTCCAGCGCATTGCATTTACCTACTATTTCATCTATTGAAACAGCACACTGCTTAACCAGACTTTTAAGCGCATAGGAGGAAGGGTTGCCCTCCCGTCTTACAAATTTATAGATTCCTGTATATACCTGATTTCTTCTGGCGTCCATAATCGGACAGACCAGCTTGTCTGTGCCATACAGATTACATGCCATTCCGTCCAAAGTAGGGATTTCAACCAAAGGCACCTTTATTGCAAGGCCAAGTCCCTTGGCAGTCGCTGAGCCAATCCGTAAGCCGGTAAAGGATCCTGGGCCTTTTGCCAATGCAATCGCGTCCACTTCCTTTAAATCAAGTTCTACCATTTTCTTAAGCTCGTCCAGCATAGGAAGCAAGGTTTGGGAATGGGTTTTCTTGTACTGGACATTGTATTCCCCTATCAGAATATCGTCCTCCACAATGGCTACCGAGGCCACCAGCCCCGAACTATCTATTGCAATTATTTTCATACCCGTTGTATTTCCTCCATTCTAACCCTTCCTGTCTCCAACAGCCAACAAATGGACTGCAGGCAAGATACCCTATATACAAGCACCAGATCATTGGTCAGGAATACTTAGAGCTCATCCCAGAATGTCTGATACATAGGCTACACATCTGCTATATGTATTTTTCTATAGTCAAATCCTTTTTCCATGTCTTTTAAAATCGTTATCTGGGTATACCGTTTTGGAAGAATTTCTTTTATCAAATCAGCCCATTCAATCAGACATACCCCATCACCATAAAAATAGTCCTCGTACCCAATTTCATCCATCTCCGAAATATCGCCTATCCGATATACATCAAAATGATAAAAAGGACATCGTCCTTCATCATAAATCTGCAAAATTGTAAAAGTAGGACTGTTTACCGGCTCTACAACACCAAGCCCGGCTGCCAGTCCTTGGGAAAAAACAGTTTTCCCCGCTCCCAAATCACCGGTTAGGGTTAACACTGTGCCAGGAGATACCTTTTCACCAATTTTTCTCCCAAGCGCAAAGGTTTCTTTTGGGCTCATCGTTTCCACAAACATTTTTATACCCCCTGCATACCGTAAGCAAGTTCATTCATACCCAATATCAGCCGCGTATCTTCACTTTTTTAGATGGCATATGGACAGAAATAATCTGAATCACTCCAGACGCCTTCTCTCCCAGATCCTTCTTGGGAAAAATAGATGCATTCACCGGAGAAGTATACAAAATCAGACTGCGGGGCGTGGATACTGCTTTGTGCATGTCCCCCCACTTCTGGCTCTGCACTTCTTCTCCCTGGGATACTTCTACGCCCTCCTCTGTCATTTTATAATGGAGGGGATTTTTAAAAGCCGGGTTTGCCAAATACTGCTGTCTGGATTTTATAAACAACGTCCATGGCAGATAAGCTAATATAACAACCCCTGCAATCAAAAAAATCACACCAGCCCCCATAAAAAATCCTACCACTAAGAGCGCGCCAACGATAGCCCCTATCAACCCGGAGGCACTGGTATAGGTATGAAATAACATATAATCGTACAGAGCGCCTGGTGTTATTTTAACATCAAATTCAACTTCCATCTTAAAACCTCATCCTAGGTAACTGTCACCAAATAGCCTGCAAGCCTGTGACAATTCTTTATTATCTTCTCCTGACTCAAAGAGCACCTACCAGTGTAGGTGCCCTCTACTCTTTTCATTATACTAAAATTACACTAAAGTGCAATAATAAAATTTGCTGCTTCCACTTTTATTCATGCCGCAGCGCCTCAATGGGGCTTAACTTTGCAGCTTTCCTTGCCGGATAAATTCCAAAAAATATACCAACACCACAGGAGAATACCGAAGCGCCAATAATTGTACTTACATTCACCTGCACAACAATATCCATGATTGAGCAAACGCCAACCGCTCCTGCTATTCCCAGGATAATGCCTATAATACCACCAAGGAGGGTAATAATTCCTGCCTCCGCCAAAAATTGCAAAAGAACAGAAGCGGTTCTTGCTCCAAGCGCCTTTCTGATTCCAATTTCTCTGGTTCTCTCCGTAACGGACACCAGCATAATATTCATAACGCCGATACCGCCTACGAGAAGGGAAATAGCTGCAACAAAAGAGATAAACACTGTGATAAAGCCTAAAATCGTATCATATTGGGCTGCTATATCCGAAAAGCTTTCCATCATAATCTGATTTTCTCCACGGACATTATGCCTGCTTTCCAATAAGGCAAGCGCTTTAGATGCAACCTCCGTACAATACTCCGATGCTTCCGCCACCACGTAAAATTGGTCAATCTCATCTATATAATAGCCAAGCTTATTGGCCATAAAGGTCAGCGGAACCTCCGCCTCAATGGTTGTTACTCCGTAGCCGGAGGTTACGATTGAGGAGGCGCTGTCCTTCCGAATACCAATTACCCTCAGTTCCTGTGTAACTCCCCAGAATGTGGCGTCAAAAGTCATTCCCACCACATCACTGGTTCCAAATAAGGCTACCGCACTGCTCTCTGAAATAATACACACATTACTTGCGGCATCATAATCGTTTTGTGTAAAATATTTTCCTTTTACAATTGCTTCTGATGAAAGGAATTGAAGGCCGGTTGTACCTCCTGTCATTCTGATATCATAATCTCCTTTAGGTCCCTCGGCTGTCCCCCAGCTACCAAACTGCGGGGTTACACCCTTTACATGCTCAATCTGCGTAGCGATGGCATCAAAATCCGTCTGACCAAAAGTTACCGTAGTTTCTTTTCTGGTGCTGTCCACATAAAATGCAATCTGCCCTCCTGCAATCCCTTCCAACTCTGAGTTGACCTGCCCTCTGACACCATTACCAATGGAAATAACCATGATAACGGATGAGATTCCGATAATGATACCCAGCATGGTGAGAATGGAGCGCCCTTTATTGCTTCTTATGTTCATCAAAGCAATCTTTATGTATTCCCATATCTGTGCCATTGTTCCCTCTTTCCACTAAAAAGTCAATCTGCTCTCCAGTTATTTTTACTAAGACTGGGGCATTGCAATTACACTCATGCCCTCCTGAAGGTTAGCGGTTACATCCGTCACAATCTGTTCTCCTTCCGCAAGACCTTCTGTCACCTGAACCATTGTATCAGAGGAAATACCTGTCACTATTTTCTTTTTCACCAGAATATTTTCTTCCACCGCGTAAACAAACTCCCCTTCCATGTCCACATTAACGGCGGTTACAGGTATCAACACAGCGTTTTCTTCTCTAGCCGTACAGACGATTACTTTGGCCTCTACGCCCAGAATCACATCACTGTCAGGATTTGTAATTTCTATTTCAGTACCTACTACAGCAGCCCCACTGTTATTTTTTTCCGCCATTTTATTAATTTTGGAAATTTTACCGTTGTATTCCTTGCTGCCAATGGTAATCGTTGCGTTTTGCCCCACTGCAATTTTATCTAAATCATATTTGGTCACAGAAATTTTTACCATTACATTTTCTGTACTTTCCAGCTTGAGAAGCTGGGAGCCTGCTGCCACAGTCCCGCCTTCCACCGCATTTACTTCCGTAACAACACCGTTAAATTCCGCCGTTATACCATTTTCCACTGCCTCTAAGCTTTTCAGTGAATCGACCGCCTCAATCTCCTTGGTCTGTTTCTCCGCCTCAAGTTCTTCCCTGGCCCCTGAGGTCATCCTGCTTGACTCTGCCGAGCTAAGCTGAGACTTCATCTCGGAACGGTATTCCTTGTAGTCGGAAAGCATCTTGTTATACACCTCAAGCTCATCCTCCCAGCCTTGGATTTCCTTGTTATTCTGCTGCTCATAGCTGTTAAGCTGCACCAACTTCTGCAGATTCATGTATTCATCTGAATCCGGCTGGTCCTGCCAATCAAGAAGTGAAATCTGAAGCAGGGCACCCTCGTAAGCAAGGTCACTTTTTTTCTTGTCTATCTTATAATTTAAATTGGTTATGTACGCTTCTGTATCCGCAATCTGCTGATCCAGAACTTCAAGGTTTACGTTTGCCTCGTTTAAATCTCCTATTTTCTGGCTGTTGTTCTGTACGGAATTTTTGTAATTTCCTTCCGCTGACTGAACTTTTAGCTGTGCCAGTTCTTTTTCTCTGGCAATGGATTCTTCATCATAGGAAATCAGTACATCTCCGGCCTTCACTGCATCCCCGGCTTCCACAGACACACCGCTTATCAGAACATCCACATCTGAAAAATAGCTTTTTGTCTTTTCTGTTGTCACCGTGCCGCTGGTGCTTATGATCTGCTCAATCTCTCCTACCATTGCACCGGTTGTGGCCACAAACACGCCTGTATCCTGGCTGCCAAACACCTTCATAACAACAAAAAGAATAACCACCACACCAAGGATACTAAATCCAATGATTTTTTTGCGTTTTTTCTTCGCTGACCGGTCTAAGGGCTTTTTCTCTTTCTTTGCTTTTTTCTTCTTTTTCCCGGATTCCATTTCAATTTCTGTGCTTGTCATCTTCGTCACATCCTCATTTAGCAAAATAGCTGTCTGTGTTTGCGCAATTATATTATCTGCTGTCACCACATCATTGTTTTGCTTCTTTTCTTCTTTGATTTTTTCCTCTTTACTTTTTTCTTCCTTGCTTTTTTTCTTGTCTGACATTTTCTCCCCATTTCTGCGCGGCGTTTTTTATGATTAGTCAAGCAGCATCCCAATGCGAGCCTGAAAACACTCTGCTGCCTACACCTTAGTTGTGCCAACCCACAAAATAACGTTTGTGAATACCGCGCCTACACAAACCTTTTATTGCTTAAAAAACTCTAAACATCAAATTTATCATTTATAATATCATCCACAATTTTGCCATCCATAATCCGTATAATACGTTTCGCTCTGGCAGCAATTTCATTGTCATGGGTAATTAATATGACTGTCCTGCCCTCTGCATGCAGTCCTTTTAAAATATCCATAATTTCTTTGGTAGACCCAGAGTCAAGATTACCGGTAGGCTCATCCGCTAATATAACCGGCGGAGCCTGGGCAATCGCTCTTGCTATCGCTACCCTTTGCTGCTGTCCACCACTCATTTCAGAAGGTTTATGATCCATTCGTTTCATCAAGCCAACCTTCTCAAGGGCAATTTCAGAAAGACGCAGCCTTTCTCTCTTGCCAACTCCCCGATAAATCAGGGGAAGCTCCACATTCTCAAGAGCAGTCAGACCTGCAATCAGGTTAAAACCCTGGAAAATGAATCCAATGTCCTTGTTTCTGATATCCGACAGGTCATCATCCGTAAGACCCGAAACATCCTGCCCATTTAATATGTAAGTGCCACTAGATGGCACATCCAAGCATCCAAGCATATTCATCAGGGTAGATTTACCGGAGCCGGACTGACCAATGATTGCCACAAATTCATTTTCATCAATCTTCAAATTCACATGGTCCAATGCACGAACCTCGTTTTCACCGGGATTATAAATTTTACACATATCCCGTATTGCGATTAATTCACTCATATGTGCAGCACTCCTTTATTTATTTGTACCATTGTATTATAATATTAATACAATTTTTGTCAATACCTAAATGTTAAACTGTTCCAGAAGATTCTTTAAAAATATTCCAAAAGGAACTCTTGGAAAAACATAACACATTTATGCGTGTACACTTAGTTAAATTCTTGCGAACCTGGCATCTGCTACGTTTTTACAGCTCGAAAGCGCCGTGATAATACCTTCTGGTCAAAATCCAACCATCTAAATATTATAACGAAGTATAAAAGGAAAACATTACAAGAATCTATAAAAATTTCTTAATTTTATCTAAAGAATGCAAAAAAGGCTGACATAAATTGTCAGCCCCCTGCTTACTTTATTACTATTACTTTACAGTTTCTACCGTTTTTGCACTTTTCCTTATAGACCCTTCTTTTAAAATGGGGCTCAGCTTTTTATACACCAGCACAGTTACCAAAGATACACTTCCGCCTTTTAGCAAATTAAGAGGCGCCACAGCAAACAATACAAGTGTTGTTACGCTAGTAATGCTGCTGTTAACAGCAGTTCCCATGCCTACAATTGTATCTAAAGGCATGCCGTATAAAGCTGCAAAAGCAGGCAGTAAATAAACTGCATTAAAAGCTGTACCAAACACAGACATAACTAGCGTTCCCACAATAGATGCAATAATTGCATTGATCTTTGTTTTCCTGAACATATAAATAATAGAAGCCGGCAAAATAAAGCTGCATCCTATTACAAAGTTGGCCAAATCTCCAACAAAAGCTGTACTGGTGCCTTTCATAAGGAGCTTTAACAGTATTTTACAAAACTCAATCATAACACCGGCTACCGGCCCAAAAGCAAAAGTCCCAATAAGCGCCGGTATCTCACTGAAATCTAATTCATAGAAAGGGGGCGCAAAAGGCACCGGAAATTCAAACAGCATTAAAACCGCTGAAATTGCAGAAAACACACCAATCATTGCAATCTTACGTGTGGTGAGGATTCTCTCCGTATCGCCGTTTCTTTTTTGAATCAGTTTTTCCGCCAAGTAGGCAATCAGAAAAAGCGCCGCCGCTATCCCTACTGACACCAACACAAATACTACATTGTCTTTTACACTCGTCCATAATCCGTTATTCATTTTTTCCTCATTTCTGCGTTGCTTTCTACCCATTACGAGTTCGCGGCAAGCAACGCATAGACACAAACTCTTTATTTCCAGAAAGGTTCTCGAGAAAATATGCCCTTACATGCCAAGCGCCGCTCTCCTTACAGGACAATTTCGGACAACAAAAAACCGAATGCTTTTTAACAAAACATTCGGGGCATATACTGTAATGCTTTATTCTTATTCATAGATACCTTCATATCCGAATTTCTTAACACAAATTCGAACACAAAAATAACTATCTTCTTCTCTCATCCAGACTTTACTGTCGGTTTTGGAATTACACCAAATCAGCTGTTTTTATGTATTTGCTTATAAAAACAGGTCGCGGACTGTACCGCCGGTCGGGAATTACACCCTGCCCCGAAGAACTTTTCTTTGATTACATGAAATAGAATACCACGAAAATGCTGTGAAATCAAGGGGTTTAGGAATTTTTCTTTGAAGATCTTTTTGGGAAAACAGGCCAAAAATCTACGTAAATCTTTATAAATCTACATACTTTTGCTTGCAAAATGTGTAAATTTTTGTGTAAATTCTGATATGGTTTTCTCCGCATATTTACTAGGGTTTTCAAGCTTATTTAACTCCCTTTTTACCCTTCCTAAATCAACATGGTTGTACACCCTCATTGTAGTCTTGATATCAGTCTGTCCCATAAGGTATTGAAGTACTTTAATATCACATCCCGACTCAGCGAACCTACAGCAAGCAGTATGTCTTAAAATATGAGGACTAACATTTGGCAGCTGTATTTTTCTCTCGCTATTCATCTCCACAATAGCTTTCATCATTCTCCTTATACTGTTATGGTTCATACACTTTCCGGTTATATGGGAAACAAATACGAAATCCTTATACCCGTTCACTTCGAAATCAGGAGCTTTTTTCGTCATTAGCCAGACCTTTTTCTGCTCAATGAACAAGCGATAAACATTGTCCGTCATTGGAATGATCCTGTTCCCTGCATCAGTTTTCGTGTTATTGGCATATAATTTCATCTCACCTTGTATCTTTCGATATTGTACCTGATGGTTTATGTGTATCTCTTTTTTATCCATATCAACATCATGCCATGTTAAACCGATCGCCTCACTGATGCGTAATCCCGTCTGAATCAAAATTGCATACATAGGATAATATCTTTTCATTCTCTGACGCATTTGTATTCTGTCAAGAAATTCTTTTTCTTCTTCAAAAGTAAGGGCATATTTCTTTTCTATATCTTCTACATATTCTTTCGTACAGCCATTGGCAGGATTTTTAGCAATCACATTATCATCACACGCCAATTGTAATGCGGGATGGACTATTTTATGGATTATTTTAATGGTCCCTATACTCAGGCCCTGCTCTAAAAGGGAATTATAAAATAGCAACACATCCGATTTCCTTATATCTATTACTTTAGCTTTTCCAATAGAGCTTTCCCTTAGAACATGCTCAAAATAATACCTGTAATTCTCCTTTGTTGAACTGGCAAGATTTACTTTTGTCTTTAGATACCTCTCAATCTGTTCATTCAATGAATATGTTTTCCTGGATATCCCCATAGCAATCTCTTTATTGATTTCTTCCTCCATTTCCCGTAGCTCAGAAAGATTACGGGCATAAATGCATCCGGGTTTCCCATCATTACCTACCCAACGATACATATATGTATTATCTTTTCTCTGCGACTCTCCTTTCTTTAACACCTTGCCGTTTTTATCTTTTCTTCTATTAGCCATAAAACTGCTCCTTTCAAACTAAAAGAGCCTTAATATGATGTTTTCATTCTACCATATTAAAACCCTCACTTCTATCATTTTATATTGAATACTGCTTTTCTATATATGCATCAAACAACCTTCTTTTTATCAATCTTTTATTACCAACCCATAATACAAAGGGGCAATTCTCATCATTAGAAATCTCTCTTATTCTATTTATTCCAATTCCTGAATAAGCTGCTGTTTCTTCAAGCGTCAAATTTGATTTAATCCAAACTGGTACTTCTTTAATTTCGTTTTTCAATAAAACATAATCTCCTTTACAACAATCTATCTAAAAAAGGTACCGCCAAACTACCCAGCAGTACCCATAATCATATCAATATTCAATTTTAGTTCTATTCTATCTACACAATTAATATCTACTCTATTATGGAACCTGACTCAGTTAAACTCCTTGTCAGGTTCACATCGGCTTTGTTTATAGTTATAATTACTTTGTACATTGAAAAAGAGCAGGAGATTAAGGTTTCTCTTGCTCTTTTGCCGGTAAGCAATAAAAATTATATATTGGTTTTCATATTTCGACTATAACATCCCCATACAGATTGTGCCCAAACTTCAATTACATCATGATATACAAAACTGCCTATTTTTTTTATAATTGCATCCATATCAGATATTTTGATGGCATTATAAGCAGTAATCTTATCTACTTCATATAATTCCATAATTGCATCTGATAAGTCTTCATAGAATAAATCTATATCTTTTTTGCTCATAATCCATCCTCCTTCCTTGTTAGTATTATATCATAATCCATAAATCGTATACAAGACTTGATAAAATCCATATTATGGAACGAAATTTGGTATGCTTTTGTTTCTTTTAATTTTTTTGTGGTTTTGTCTTTATAATGTGTCAAAAATGGATTAATGTTTTTTAAAAAGTCATTTGACAAATTATATGAGTCCAAACGTACCAAATTATCTATATTTTTCATTTTACCATCTGCTGTTAATCCAATAATTATATCGTACCTTAAATCAAAATTATTATCATATTCAGGATATTTTTTTAATACTTGTTTATTCCATCGGTTTGTACATACAAATCTTTTCCAAATGTCTGTTTCACCATAAAATTCTTTAATATTATAGTTACTTGCATTTAAATAACTTACTTTTATTCGCATTACTACAGGAGGATACGCACTACCATTTCTCAACTTTTCCTGATGATATCTCAATCTTGCCGTATTTTCAGCTAAAGCATAACTATCAGTCACATAAAACCCTTTTCCAAAATCAGCTCTATCATTCAATTTTGTAAAATCAATACCATCTAACACTATTTTAGCAGCTCTATCCATTAATGTTCCATGAAAAAGAACCTTTGACAGCTTATCTCTAAGTAATTTTTGTTCCAATTGTATTCACCAATCATTTGTATTATGATATTTTATTATATACCAATAATTGGTATTATTCTATCAGAACTTACGTTTACTAACTATGATTCGTGATTTTAGGAATTATAGCTCTTTCATATATAAATCACCGCACCCATATTCCAGAGTGCGGTTCTTTATCCTTTCTAAAAATTCAATTAATATATCCCATACTTCCTGGTCATCTCAAAATCATGCCAGCTCTGTTTGATTGCATCATTCGCTACTTTCTTCATACCATTAAGGAAATGGTTTGTGTCATTTACATCCCCATTAACCGTAATTAAACTGTCATAATGTACATTTACCTTGTTATTATTATTTACACTGCTTGATACAATTTCAGGAGATTTTGTATACCTTGTTAAACTGGGAGGCTGTACATTTACCGGTATCGGTTTATAAAAAACACTATGGTATTTCGGATCTTTTAGCTTTGCCCTTCCTGTATCAGTCTTAAGCAGTTCCATAAACTCATTAATATCATCAGGCGCAATCACCTCATTGTTTTTGCTGGCTATTTTTAAGAATTCTGACATATCTACCGCGCCTTTCGGCACATTGCTTTTAGAAGCCTTCTCTTTTCCGGCTTCCTTTTCAGCATATTCCTCTGGGTTTGTCTTTGCCCATTCATAAACATTATCTGTTTCGTCTTTGGTAAGGATCTGGTCGCCTTCATTGCCGATTGCATAATTGCCGGACTGTAGTTTGGAGAGTGTAAGCTCCTGGCCTTCCTCATTGATAACCCTCAAGCCGCCTTTGGCATTACGCGTGCCTTTAGCATAAGCGTATTTATGCCACTTGCCATCAGCTTCTTTCTGCATTACTTCCCTGATTTCACCGCTGTTTTGTCTTACAATCTTCATGTCAGTTGAGTTTGAAATATTGGATGCACTGCTATTAGAGTAATTGCCTGAAGCCCCTGTAGCAGCGGCACCAGCCTGAGCCGCACCCATAGCTGCCATAGCACTAGCCGCATTATTGGCTGCCGAGGCAACTCCGTTCAATCCATTGGCTATACCGTCAAGGGCACTTGTTATACTGCTGATGTTATAACCACCCTCAAGCGTATTGATTAAACTGTCATGCAGTGCTTTGGTCATATAGTTCAGATTTTCTTCGCTATAATAGGATGCTGCCAGTTCATTTACAAGATTGTCAGCGCGTGTCGCAAACATCCATGCGAGAGAGATAGCTGTTTCATTTGCTTTATACTGCAGTGCATATACTTCATTTTCAACACCCATAATATTACCAATGAACGCACTTGTACCTGCCGCCAGTACTTCACCATAACTTGCAATTGCCTGTTCTCCATTCTGCCATGATGTGATAATGGCATCTGATATGGTGATCCCATGCTGGGTGGCGATATAAGCGATTTCCTGTCCTACAATATCAGCATTAGCCTTGACCGTTTCAAAGGATGCAGCGATAAGCCCCTCGCGTTCATCTAAAGATGCTTTCAATGCTTCTATTTCGGCATCACGTGCTTTTTTGTAATCCTCATACTGCTTATTCAAGGCGTTTTCTTGTTCATCAATCGAGTGGTCATACTGTGCATTTTCAAGGTCTTTCCTCGCTTCTGCCAGCTGTTCTTCTAACTGTTTGCGTTTGGCTACTGTAGCGGCTGTATCGTCATTCTGCATTGCCGCTATCTGTCTTTCAAGGTCGGTAACGGATTTTGTCTTTTCTGCTATTGACTGCTGGTAATCATGTAAATCTTTAGCAGCTTTCAAAGCGTCAATCTGTGCGTCAATCAGCTCCTTGTAAGCGGATATTTCCTTCTCAATCGCATCAATATCTTCATTAATGCGTACCTCATTCAGGTCAATGATAGCGTCCTTTATGGATTCGGAACTGTTTACCGCATCCCACTGTCCTTTAGATAGCTCAGAGAGCTTATCCACATATTCCGTAGCGGAATATTTACCAGCACTATAAGCAGCATTCAAATCATCAATAGCGGTATTGTACTGCTGTACCTGGTATTGTGCAAGCTCATACTGCTGGGTAAGAAGCCCTAATTGTGCAAGCCCTTCTTTTGACCAGTTAAATTTGCCGTCTGTCACTTTGAAATCATCAAACAGCCCACGGAGATTGGATAATTCGGAATCAAGGTCTTTAAACTGTCCCTGTATTCTGTCGAATACGTCCCAATGGAGCTGTAATAATTCATTGTCAAATTCTTCTATGGCTTTCTTGCAGTCAAGGATATTCCCTTCTACATCGGAGAGGGCATTGACCATGGAGAGCCATTCATCTGTTCCTTTCTGTCAGTCTGTTACTTTCAGCTTACCAAGCCTACTGACTATGCATAAACATAGCGGACAGTCATTTCTGGCTGTCTCTCACATTTCATTTTGTTTGGGATTATTGTGTGAGTCCGGACTGGATCTTCACCCTCGCTAGAAGATGGGAGTAACGGAACCTCATATGTCGCCATATGGGGTATTACAGTCTCTACGGATTCTGATTTTAGATTCAGTGGCTATTAATCTTAATGCCACCAAAAGAACAATTATTGTTTGGGTTACCTTTTATAGTCATACCTATAAAATGAGCATATGGATTTGTGGATTCTTTAAAAATCTCTACCATAAGTTTCTTTTTGCTTTCTATATTCTGTTTTTCTTTTTTATCTATTTTCCAACTATCATCTACAAAAATAATATTGCTTGTCCCTATTACAATGATATCTTTATTATATATTTTCTGTCACATCTTTTCTTTTTATTTTTTCAAAAACACATAAATTATTGATTGTATTATCAAATTTTACTCCTTTATCAAATACAGTTTTCATAACATTTTTGTATTGCAATATAGTTTCCGGTTGATTTTTTCTAAGTTCATCATTATAGTTTTTGTTATGCAAATCTAATTGAAGTGATCCAATCACAAAACATCTTAATCCTGTTTCAGGATTTATATATATTGGATGTCTGCCATTATTTTTATCATCCAGATTATCTGATATAGAATATTGCATTGCCATAAACTCATTTCCATTATAACCACATACAACAACTGTAAAATTATAAAGCGTTTCATTTTCGCTGCCATAATGTATTTGGCACATTCCATCAAATTTCTTATTTAAATTAGAAATAATATCCTGATATTTTAAATTGATTCCATCTTTTAAATGCAATCCATATTCTCTTGAAAATGTACAATAATCAGAAAGGAATAAATGAGAATCTTGTGCAACGCCTGAACAGCCAATTATTATATTAGGGTTTATTTTCATAACCTTATTATAAGTTTCGCTTACAATATTTTGATTAATGTCAGTTCCCCGTGTATCTCCACCTGCTAATATAAAATTATACGTTAAAACAAATTGCACCAAACTCATATATTATTCCCCAATCATTAGTATTATAATATCCCAATTATATACCAATAATTGACACAAAACTATCAGAACATATATTCATTCAAGAATTGTTAGACAATATAAATGATGACAATATTATATATGATTTAATTAAGTATTGCGCAAGGTTTTATGTTTGTAAATTATATAATCCATATTTATTACTAGAAGAATGCATACCAAAACAAATACGTTCAAAATTTCCACTTATTGATGTATTATATCTTGATTTAGAGCATATTCCATCTTATGAAGAATTTATAAAGTATCAAGGCGTTTTATCTGTTGTATTAGATAGTTTTCTGTTATAGGTATTTGCGGGGTGTAATATTTCCATATTTCTTCATCAGGCAATATTTTCACACAACCAATACCAGCAAATTCAAAATCATTTGCGTCTATGGATTCGATTATTAATCCATTGTGCATGTGAGGATTCATAATAATATCCTTTCATAATAGTTGTTTTAATCTAAAATCAGTCTTTCCTCGGTCTTGAGCGTCCCATCGCCTTTTAACCGATATAGTTACTTTTATTCATCCTGCATTACTACAGGAGAGGGCATCAGTCTACCCTTCCAGAACTAACAGCAGAAGTCATCTGCTCTACTAATTTTGTCTTTTCTTCTTCAAGAAGCGCAAGCTGTTTCTTTGACTGGTCAATCTGTGTGGTAAAGAATGAATCGCCAATCAGTTCCCCAGCTTCTTTGAGCAACGCTATCTGTTTCTCTATTAGGCCTTTCCCGTCTTCATGAAGGTCAAACTGGTTGGAAAATTCCTCCATGATGTTATTAAACTTTTCTAATTCTAACTGTCTGATAGCAGTTCTCAGCTCTGCCAATTCCTGTTTACAGTCAGCTACCTTGTCAGCCCATTGCTCATAATCCTTTATTGCTTCTACAACTTCCTCATTACCGTCACCAATAAATGTGGTAAGGTCAACTGCGCCGTCTTTTATTTTAGCGGCTATGTCAGAAGGGAGCTTGGATAATGCTTCATTTGCCTTTTGGGTGTACATGTTGAGAGCATCAGAATAATTTTTGAACTTTTCCTCTGTAACCCCTAATTCTGCATCTATCAGCCTGTTCTTTGCAAAGGATCCCGTTACGTTATCAAGGTTTGTTTTCAGAAGGGAGAGGGCATTGTTTAATACATCATTTCTTCTATCAAAGAAATCTATTAACTCTTCAAACTCATCCTTTGTTTCCTTTGTGGAACCTTTCTTTGCATCATCAAGCGCGCTGTTTATCTTATCCTTCTCTTTTTCAAGGTCTTTGATCTTATCAGCGTAGTTATGTCCACCAATACCGCCATTGGCTGAATTTACTGTATCAGCAAAAGTGCTTTGCAGATTTTTGGTAAGCGTCAAATAAGATAGTGGTTATTTTTCTATCCACTATCTTATTTGACGCTTACTTTGTATCTGCAATTATTTTCTTAACTTTTAATTTGGTCTTGTTTTCATCAATGTTTAAAGCATCAATATCTTTAAAAGATACACTATTTAAAGCCTTGTCTACTTCACTTTTTACGTTCTTACTGTCGATTTTAGCTTTCAGCTTTATTGTTGATAGCTGATTAGATAATTGTTTGATATAAGCATTTAATTCCTTCTTTGTCTCACCTTTTGCAAATATTCCTGTGAGCCGCAACATATTTAATGTTTTCTCGATATTCTTTATATCTGAATCGAGCTGCTTACGGCTCTCGCCTTTCTGTAAACATGCTATTAAATCTAAAATGAAATTATTTTCCACTATAAAAATTTTCCTCCTTATTTTTGAACATAATAAAAGAGAGACTATGTAAATAATCTCTCCTAAAATTTGTTATTTGATATTTAGTTTTTCATAATATTTTATTATTTTACTTTCTAATTCTTTTACAATGTTTGCATTGCCATAGTAATCTATTATGCTTCATACCTACAACTTCGAAATCAGTTGATAGGCAATGGGAACACCGCATTTGCGATTGCCTCTTTATTAATTCATCCCTCTTTTCTTTTGGTAATGAATCAATGTATGCATTTCTGTCATATTCAACCCACCAGATAATTCCTATGCATATTATCACAATAAGCAATTTCATACCGCTACCCTCATAATATTTAGAATTCTTTTTTACACTGGTTGCATACTCTTTTTACTTTTCCACTTCCTAACAATCCAGTAAATACAGAATATCCTCTATTTAACAAGGTGTATTCTTGACTACCACATCTTGGGCAACATATTGTAGGATTTGTATCTTTAATCTCAGAAAAGGCATCAGGGATATATGTACGTAATATCCTTTTCACTTCATCTAATCCACATTCTGATTCTGGTGGTGCTTTAAATTCTTTGATTAGTACTAATTCCTCTGGCTTTAAAGGTAATTTGTCCCACAAACTATAGTCACCATATTGGGGATCCTTATAATAATACCACGTAATCCAATCAGGATGTTCTTCGTCATTCATATCTGATCCACACATTGGACAGGTATCAATATTTCCTTGTTTACCCATCAAAAACATTTTATTATATGTTGTATGGCATTTAGGGCATTTTACACTTTTTTCTTCCATATTAGAAATCTCAGCTTTCCTACCTTTATTTACCTGTAATTATACTATCTTTTCTCCATATCCACAACGGGAAATCCAATTTATACCATATATACCATTCAATCTATCCTATCCCTACACCCCCACATCCCCTTTCACTTCAACCGCCTGATTAAAACTATCCATAATCTTAAGACAGGCATCCTCATAAAATTTCTTCCTGTTCAACAAATCCTCGCATACGTTTTGTTTCGATTCTTCCGGCAAAGCATCATATAATATCCCCACACCTTTAACGATATGATTTTTCTTGTCTTTGCTTTCTATAGTCACTCCATTATAAAGCTCTATCAAAGCATTTATTGCCAGGATATTTGTATTTGCCCCATCAAGCAATCCTTGCAAATATTGATTTAATTCCTCTTGATTATTCATCCAATTATGCAAATCAGATAACTTGTAATTAACCGAAATTATATTCTGATGCTCTGTTTTCAGATTTGGTAATGTCCTATAGATAACGTCCATTCCAATCTCTTTTCTATTTGCTTGTTTCTGTTCCGTTTTTAATACCTACTGTTTCTAATTTCTCTTTTTTCAATATTCAGTTGTAATTGTTTTAAATTGGATTTTTGCGGCTTTGATTATTTCGCCGCTTTGAATGAATTAGATTTTAATTTGAATTTTAAATATGTGTTTGATTTGTTAATGGGCTACTTCTTTGGTTTTACTTCTGATCTGATTAATGAGTATCCAGATAATCATTAAGGGCTTGCAGCGATGAATCCCACAAATCCCGTTTTCCTGTCTAGAAATTACTTATTATCTGTTTCGGTACTCCGATCTGTTTAGCAATATACTGTTGCTGCCTTTCCTCCATCTTTCTTATTAATTTCTGTCGTACTTCTTCTTGCGTAAGCATTTAGTCTCTCCTTTTTATTATAATTCTGTTAATATGCGAACCTTAATTCATAAAATTGAATATTAAAATAAGACGTTGCTTTATTGGGCAGCGTCCTTATTTCTTAACTATTTTCCTTCAATTCCAAGCTCTTTATGGAAATATTGTAATGTAGAATACCCATAGACACGATTAAATTCCCTTTTATCGTATTTTATTGATTTCCCTATCAGGCTATCTACATAATTATCAATGTAATTTTGAGCATCGTTTTTTATGTATTCTATATTATCCCGTGTCTCATTATATTCATCTTTATCCACAATGGCATCTGCTGTTCCAATATATTCATTATTTGTTATTATTACAATCTTACTGTAATCTAATCCTGAGTTTGTCCTTTGGGAACGGATACTCTTTTTAAATTTGAAGGCATATTTATGGTTTATATGGCTCCTATAAGGAATACAAATGAAATATCCATAATGCGACTGCACTAATAAGCAGTTGTATGGTCTGCTATTCTTCCTGACAATTTCCTTATATGGTGGATTTGGATAATCAGCATAAAATTTATTTGTCAGATTCAATACCTGATAATCAAATGCATCGTCTTTAGGGCTCATAATATCTCCTTAGTAAAAATGGGAGAGCCGTTGCCCTCCCACAATTTTCATCACTCGGTCACTTTTATTTTACCGTTGAGTCAGAACCGTCACTCAACTCATCGCTCTGTCACTTTTATTTTACCGTCCTGTCAGAACAGTCACAGGACTCATATTGTGATGAAGGAATCGACTAAGATTCCTTACTTATAATATACCCAAAAACAGGAGAACATACAACAAACATAAAATGAACATTTTGTGAACAAATGTGCAAATCCATATTTGATGATAGATTTATTATACCATCCATATCCCATAAATCAACATTTTTTGTACTTTGCCGTATGATGCTTGTGGTGGACACCATGCGGCTTGTACATAAGTTGTTATTGTGGTACATCCAGATTGTGGAAGTCCTGGATGAATACCGATACAAGTTTTGAGGCTTATATCGGCTAAAACTGAATATTTGGAGAAATATATTTGAACTGTAATTACAGTTATTGGCGTTTGGCACTGACAGCTTTCTATGATCCGGATTTTCCACAATACCAGATACTGCCAATGCCGATAGTACGATATTTCACAACATTTTAGAGAGACCCTACTCAGCTTACGTTCTTTTCTCGCCTCTCTTCATAGTCAATCATAAAAACTCCCGTAAAATCAAATGTTTACGGTTAGAGGGAAGTAATTTCAGATTAGGCGGTATAGCCCCAATTACAAGGGCTGTACCGTCTTTTCGAGTTCCTATGCGCCTTGCCGTTTCGGTTGCGTGGCAGAAAGGAAATTGAGTTCACCCACAAAATTGAAAACAATATCCACTTTCTGTACCCGTTTCCCGTCCACCTTTTCCGGCGCATGGACTATGATTTTCTTGATAAATTCATTGACGATTGCGGGGGTAAGTTCCTTTATCCCCACATATTTGCGGATAATCGCGGCGAAGTTGTCAAAATCGCTCTTATTCTGTTCGTAGGTATCGACTTCCTGCTGATCTGCCTTGACCTTTTCTTCCAGTTCCCGCTGTTCCGCGTCATACTCTGCGGACAGCTTCAAAAACCTGTCGTGGCTGATTGCCCCGCTTATGTCGTCCTCATAAATCCGCTTGAAGATACGGTCAAGTTCTGCTATCCGCTTCCTCGCCTGTCCGACTTCACGCTTCCTGCGCTTCATTTCCTTTTCTGTTTCAGCGGAGCGTTGCTGATACATCATTTCATGGAAAGCCATGATGTCATCAAAGAAGATGGCGGTTACGTCAAATATCCTGCTCCATACGATTTGTTTCAACACTTCCTCGCGGATAAAGTGAGCCGTACAGCTTCCCGTATTGCTTTTGTACTTTGCACAGCGGTAATGGTCTTGTGAGCCGTTAAAACTTTTGCAAGTGGCGAAATGTAGCTTGCTTCCACAGTCCGCACAGTATACCAAGCCGGAAAACAATCCCTGTCTGTCCGCTTTTGTGAGGCGGCGTTTGTTCGCCCTTAGTTCCTGCACCCGTTCAAAAACAGCGTCCTCTACAATCGCTTCATGGGTATTGAAGAAGATAGCCTGTTGTTCCTTTGTGGTTGGTATCCGCTTTTTCAGCTTGTGGGATTTGGAATAGCTTTTGAAGTTCACCGTATGCCCGCAGTAGTCCATACGCTCCAAAATAGCAACAATGCTGTTTTCGTTCCAGTTATATGGATTGTCTGGAAAGGCTTTTCCCTTTTTCTCCGCATAGTAGGCTTTTACGGTCAGTACATTATCTTCTTTGAGGATTTTTGCTATCTGCATTGGGCCTTTTCCGGTGATACATAAATCAAAAATCCGCTTCACCACAGCGGCAGCTTCCTCGTCTACAATCCATTGCTTTTTGTCTGTAGGGCTTACCATGTAGCCGTAAGGCGGCTTTGTCAGATGTTCCCCCGCCTGTCCTTGCGCTCGCTCGCTTGATTGCCCGTACCTTTTTGCTTGTGTCTTTGGCGTAAAAATCGTTAAATAAGTTGCGGAACGGGGTAAAATCATTATCTCCCTTTTCGCTGTCCACACCGTCATTGATTGCGATATATCTAACGTCACGCTCCACGAAAAAGATTTCCGTATAGTAGCCGACTTTCAGATAATCGCGCCCTAACCTTGACATATCCTTGACAATGACCATCGCCACGTTTCCGGCTTCAATCTCTGCAATCATGCGGTTAAAATTTGGTCTGTCGAACGTCACGCCCGATACGCCGTTGTCAATGAAGAAAACGGGATTTGTAAAGCCGTTGTCCGCCGCATATTTGGAAAGGACTGCTTTCTGGTTCACAATGCTGTTGCTGTCGCCCTCTAACGTATCTTCCTGCGGAAGACGGGCGTATAATGCTGTTATCTGTCCGGGCTTATATGTATTTGCTGTCATATGTTCATTCCTCCTGTAATGAACGCCCGACAAACAGTAGTGCTAATCCTATTATAGCGCATTTATCCCTGTTTGTCATTGGGCGGTTTGACGGTTTCCGATTTTATGAGCCGTATCATCTTGTCGCGGAGCCGTTCCGAGCCGCCGCAGGAGGTAGACACTTCATAGTATGTGCCGCCGATTTTGTAGAAGACCGTTTCCTCTGTCGGCTTTCCTTTTTCCGGCAGATAGCCGCTGTCCTTGATTTCCAGTTCCCAATCCATTCTTTTCCCTTCCTTTCCGTATTTGCTAAATGATAAGTTTCGGAGCAAGCATAGGAAACGGGTACCCATTTCCGTAAATCTGCCCGTCTGCGCTATGGCTTGCCGGACAGATTTTGCTTGTTGGGAAGTATCCCAAACCCTCTTGAAAACCCTCTCACTACCTACAACACCGCACAGGGCGGTTTTGACGGAATTTTGAGAGAAATTTTTCAAAAAGTTTTCCTTGTTTCTTAATACGGGCAAGTTTGGGAAATGCCAAACAAAACCATAAAAATTTACGCCTGTTTCCAATCTTTTCAGAAAGAAAACAGGCGTATTATTGCGTCCTAATTATTTTTTGATGTGCGGTCTATCTCCTGTCGGTAAAAGTCAATTTTGTCGTCTAGTTTTGTCATGTGCTCCTGTAACTGTCTTATCTGCTCATTTAGAGCTTCCCTATGTGCAGTCAGCATTTCCATTCTCTCACGCAGAGTAGGGTCGCCCTCTGCCCGCAGTTTTGCATAATGCTGTATCTCCTTAATCGGCATACCCGTATCTTTCAGACGCTTGATAAATTCAATCCATGCAAGGTCTTTATCCGAATAACAGCGGCGGTTACTGGAATTGCGCCCCGGCGTAATTAAGCCCTCATGTTCATAGTAGCGCAGGGTATGTATTCCTAAATCTGTAAGCCTTGAAAATTCACCTATGGAGTATTACAAAAAATCACTTCCTATTCATAACAAAAAACCTCTCTTCCTATTACTTCTCTCTTCTTACACCCTTAAAGCGAGTACCATTCTGCTTAACATCCATAAATTGTCCTGTTTCCGTATTTCGTTTTACCCATTGCTTTGTTACTGGATTAAATGTCTGTGATCGCCTTTTAACCATACCTTTTCTCTGTCCATCCCCTATTGGTGCATTCTTAGCCATAAAATATACCCCCTTCAAAATTCAATAAAAACACCCGAAAACGCACAATAATAACAATACTTTGTCTTTTCTCCTAAGTTTAGTATGTTATCCTTCGCTGTAATCGGGTGTATATCTGATATTTCTCTTTTGTTTTCCAGATAATAACATATTCAAATTATACTTGTCAAGATGTTGTGTTCATATTTTTTGCACTACAATATACAGTATAGATATTTGATTAACATAATTACTTTGAACATCAAACTATTATTCCAAAATTTCTCCGAACACCCCAAAATTACCACAAAGCTTCAATATTCCCCAATAAATCAGCTTTTTTTGTGCATCTTCCTATCTGTCATTCCCACCTTCAAAAGCAGCTAGAAACGTTTATTTTTCAGCATAATCTCGAACATCTTTAAAAATCATCTTAACACACCTTATTTTTTGTCTGTTCTCACTTTCTCACACTATTACTACTCCCAAAATCCCTTGAAAAACAAAGCATTTTCACATCCCATACCCAAAGCAAACCTCACCACACCGAACTATACTTTTTAAGCATATCTGTATATTTATCACTCACCAACTGCATATCTCAATTTCCCTTTTAATTCCTACCAAAATAGTATGTTTTATATCCAAGATTTTTATTTTCTATTATTCTCCCGAATATTCAGCCGAACTTTTTTGCCCCAACAATCCCACACAAAAAAAGAAAAAGCCATATCCATTCCTGGATACAGCTTTCATCTTCAATCAATCCCCCTATTAAACTTCTCCCTGATACATTAACTCTTCTCTTTTATCATTACTCCCTTAAGCACTTTACCCATAACAGAATCAAAAGTCTTATCAAACTTTTCTTTCTGACCATCTGATAAAAACTCCATCATTGCCGCTTTTGCTTGGCTACACTTTTCTTTCTTTAACTGGCTGCTCTTTCGGATTTCTTCTATACTAATGATGCTCATAATACCTTTTCCTCCATCTACTTATTTACGATAGTATCAAATTTATCACTTTATTTTTATCCATACAAATTTTATATTTTAAAAGATTAAACTACTTCTTCAAAAAAATATCCATGATAATCCTTTCTTTTTCCATTTAATATTTCTGCAATAACTTTACCATCAAACTTTATACCATATAACAACTGACATTTATCCTTAGCATCTTTTATTGAATCAAATCTATTTAAAAACTTCCCTTTATGGTAAATATTGATACGCTTGACATTATTATAATTTTTTTCAAAAATAAATCCATTATCTTTTAGCTTATTGAATCTTTCGTCTGAAAATGTTCCATTATTTGCCTTTACTCTTTGCACGATAACCCAGTTGCGTAAATTATTCCCATTTGCTGCTTTATATTTACCAGGAATTTTATTTCCAAATTTTTCCTTTGCAATTACCCATTCATTAAACATAAATTCCCATGATGTATCAGCACATTCTTCCGTAATACCAATACTTTTTAATATTTCCTTTTTATAGGCATATTTACCATAGTCATATAACCCTCTCTGTAAATTCTTTTTTTGTTTGTTTACAAAACGAAAAACTTGACATTGTTCTTTATCATTATGAATTTGTTTTATTTCAGATATTAAACATTTTCTGTCTTTGCAAAATTGTTTGAGCTTTTCAATGCTTTTCATAAACATATATTTTTCAACATCCCATATAAACCCCATTTCCTCTAACTTGCAAATTAATGTTTTATCAACAACTCCTCTTTTTTCTCTCGTCCTAAGAGATGAACACATCCAGCCAAGTTTTATTTGTTGATTATTTTTTGTAATTATATATTGATATGGCACATTACAGTCTCCATATTGCTTTTTGTATTCTTCTAACCCTTCTAAAAAAATATCCCATTTATATTCATTTGTATCATATACAAATTGAACCTCTGTTAATTGATCAATTCTTTCTTTTGTCATTGTATAATTACCCTGTCTTATCCAAGCAACAAATGCGCCTAATTTTATTTCTCTGTCATTTATCCATTCAATATGATTTTGAGGAACCCTTGAATGACCTTCTCTTTCATAGTATTGTTGCAATGCACTTATTTTTATATCCCATTCTCCATACAATATATTGTCAATAGTGTTAAAAACATCCACACATTCCTGAACACAATCAACAACATCAAATTTGTCAATCTCAAAATCTTCAGAACAATCAGAAAACTTACCTTCCTTCCGCTCCCTTACCTTTTCATCTAACTCTTTCTTCAAATTAAAAGACTTTAAACTATTAAAATTACTAACAAGATCAAGAATCACTCTTTGTTCATTACTTCCAGCATCAATAGCACGTCCAATCTGCTGATAATAAATAATGTTGGAAACTGTTGTTCTAAGTAAAATACAGCCATGTACTTCTTCAAGATGCAAGCCTTCATTCAACTTATCAATAATAAAAAGTAATTTAAGTCCTCCTTCTTTATTATTTTCAAAATTTTGCAGATTCTTTTTCACTTCACTATTATTAGAATAATATGGATATTCAAATATCTTTCCACCATAACCAGCTTCTCTAAACCATCCGACAACAACATCCTTCATAACATACAGATGTTTCTTGTCTTTGCAGAACACAAGATATTTCCCATTATAGCTAGTGATATACTTCTTAATAATCTCAGGTATGCCATTTGCCTTTTCTAACTGTTGTTTAGCAGTCAATAATTCTTTTTGTAAGTCAGCCTTTTCCTCATTTGAATTATTTGCTTTACTAATCTTGTCGCTCATCTTCTGATATTCTTCTTCAAATGTATATAAAGCTGATACATACAATGGCATTACAGGAATAATCTCTCTTACTAATGCTTCTGCTAAAGAAATATCACAAGCCTTATTCCCATCAAAATATTCCTCTGCCATATCCCTACCATCAGCACACCTTAATGGTGTAGCAGTTACGCCAAATACTTTTGAATCCAAATGAGAATTTACTAATACTTCAAATTTCTGTCCCCATGTTTTAGCACCTGTTCTATGTAATTCATCACATACAATCAGATCTGCTTTGATATCAGGAATTTCCTCATCAGCCATTTTTGCTAATTTCTGATATGTATAGAAAGTCGCATTATTTAAACCAAACTTTTGCATTCTTTTCTTAGTCTGCTTAATGATTTCTCTGTTAGGAGCAAATATTACTGCATCCTTACCTTCATCATTAAAAATCTCTAACAAACGCAAGATAAGAAAAGTTTTTCCTGTGCCAGTTGCCTGAATAGCACAACACTTTCTTTCTGTTCTGAAGAAATCAAGAATCTTTTCAATAGTCTCTCTGTTATGTGGTTTCAAATCATCTGCTACTCTCATAATTTATTTTCCTCACTTTCAAATATTTTATTTAACATTTCTTGCAAACGTTCCCTGCCATCTCGAAGATAATATGGCATATTATTAATCATAATATGTTCCCCTCGTTTATGAGATACAACAATCTTCTGTTGGAAAAGTTTGATTCCACATATTAATCCATAATAAAATGCTTCATTCTTCATCAAATCACTCAATATCCATTCCTCCAATCATATAAAATTTGTTATCTACATTTTGTACTTCTCTATATCCATACAGATTTTCCACGAAAATATCAAAGCTGCTCAACTTTCTTTCTGATTTCTTCCAGATTTGGGTTCATATACCGCATTGTAGTCTTAATGCTGGAATGTCCCATCTGATTTGCAATCTCTGGAATGGTAAATATTCCACTTGATACCGCATTAATCGCATAAAAATGTCTCAATGTATGCGGCGTGATATCATATCCCTCCGGACAACATAACTTAAATACTCTGTTTATTGTCGTCTGGTTTAATCTTTCGCCTCTACTATTATGAAAAAGCCATTCAGATTCCATATGATCTGTTTTCTGATATTCCTTTACCGCCGATACAATCTTGCTATTAACAATCACAATCCTTGCTTTCTCACCTTTTCCAGCCGAAATCTTTAATTGATTAGATTCCAGACATATATCAGCTTTCCGCAGATTAAGACATTCCGAAATCCTTAATCCTGCATATGCAAGTATTGTTACAATGGCAAAATTCCTTTTTGCAGCACATCCTTCGCTCTGTAATACTATCTGTCGAAATTCTTCTATTTCCTTTTTCGTTATGGAAGTAGGACTCACAATTTCCGCTTGTATCTTTATCAGATCTCTTTTTGACACAACGATATTGTCAGGTTCCATCAGCTCATTAAAGCAAATCAGTGCTGACAATTTTGAATTAATGGATTTAGGACACAGATTATTTCCAGAATGTGAGGACTTCTTAATGTTCTTCAAATAGCTTTTATATTCCAGAATATTCTCACGATACAGCTTTTTATATTCCACATTTCCATAGCTGTCATAAAACCACTTGAAAAATTCTTTTACGGAATTGCTGTATACTTCCACTGTCCTTTCTGATTTTCCATCAAGAAACATTTTCGTTTCAAATTCTTCCATCAATTTTTCCATGCGCATATCCTCCGAGAATCTTTTTTGAGTTTTTTCTGATATATATTTCTATATCTTTTTTGAGTTATTGATTGTTTTTTATATATTCTCTTTAAAAAACTCAAACAAATTTCCGTTATTTTGAGAAAATAAATAAGGGCATTTCTGCCCCACGACTTGTATATTTTCCATTTATAAGATGAAAACACGAAAAAAGCACCTTCAGATGATTAATTCATCCGTTGGTGCTTTGTGTTTATCTCACAGCATCATAATGTGACCACATACGGGCAACTTTTATTGTTCCTTCATATTCTTTTCCATCAATGACAACCGGCTCATTATATACCTGATAAACCAACCTATGCTGTATATTAATCCTTCTGGAATAGTAGCCGTTTAGATTTCCCACCAATCCCTCATACGGAGGTGGATTTTGGAAAGGATTTTCCGCTATAATATTTAATAAAATTTTTGCTTTTAAATCAAGCCCTGCTCCTTTTAACAGATTTTTATCTTTGTCTGCTTGTTTACTAAATCTAATGATATACATTTACCATTCCTCATCCGGATTATATATGGAACAATCTTCTAACGGTTCTCTTCCTGCCTCAATAATGCTTTCTGTCATACATGGTATAGAATTCAAATATAATGTTTCCTGAATAGCATTCCAATCTTCTTCCGAAATAAGGACACCATTTTTTCCACGGTTATTTGTAATCGTAATCGGCTGGCTACTATCATTAACATCCGACAGTATTTGATAAATATTTTCTCTTGCTTTTGTTACACTGATTGCGATCATAGCATCATCTCCTTTTTTTATATTATACCGTACGTTTTTGCGTACGTCAATATGTTTCCTCATTATTGCTCTATAGTATAATATCCTTTACCATATAATACAATCAGCACTGACAGAAAACTTCCACCAGTACCGACTAATATCATAATGTTTCCACCAACTTATGTATGATTTTCAGTTTCATATCTTTACCACACTTCTTTTCCGTCTGATACAGGAATATTTTTATAATCCTGTCCATAAAATCATCAGGGAGAATATTGCTTTTGAACTGATTACAGGCATAACAAGCCGCTTGCAGATTTTCCATAGACTCCCCTCCGCCCATTGATAAAGGCACAATATGATCCAATGTCATATTTTCCAACAACAGCCGCTGGCCGCATAACTCGCACCGTCCACCGGATTTATTATATATGATTTTCCGTTCTTCATCAGAATAGCTTTTCCGCTTAATTTTGGCTTTATTCTTTTCCGTATCTATATAATAATATCCCGCACATTTTCCAGGTGTTCTATTTCTTTGGTTAATCGCCCTCTCTACTGAATAAAAATCCTGTGCCTGTTCTATGTCTGCCACTTTAATTACCGCACCAGTCCTATTGTGTGCTATGTAGAATTTTCCATTTGTTAGTAAAATCGCCATATTATCCACCTGCTTAGCATAGTAATAGCTACTTTTTAATTTTTACAAATTGATACCCGACAACATTTATTGTCCGTGGTATATCCATTTTTGTTTTAATCTTTCCCATATCCTCAAGCCTGTGAATTCTTTCCGCTATAGTAGATACAGCTCTGACACCTACGCCATCAGCGATTTCCCTGTAAGACGGGGAATATCCATGTTCTTTGAT
>NZ_QZDT01000039.1 GCF_009917485.1 Parablautia muri | reverse complement strand
AGCAGGCAAAAATATATGAGGCTCTCGGAGTGAAGGTACCAACCTCGTCATGTTAACTCCGAGAATCCAGGATTAAACGGGGAACATCACGTTACAAGTTTAGGATAGATTTTTTGAGGCTTTGAACAGTATGCCTATTACAAGTATTGACAATCATAATGCTTTTGTGGAAATAAGTATTTAGGCTGTATATTCAGAAACAATCTTTTGATAAAAACCGCTTTTGTTGCATTCATTTTACAGCAAAAGCGGTTATGTATTTAAAATATTCTATTATGGTTATTGCTAAAATTATTTACTTGTATTTATGACATGCTGAATATACAGAAAGCCGCCAAATCCGTTTTCGTCCATCAGTGAATCAACATTTGTGCCTGCCGGGATATGCAGAACATAGGGAGAGCCTTTATAATAATAATTCACGGTTATAGCCACATCAGGTCTGCTCTTGATGGCATCAAATACCGCCCGGTTAAAGGATGTCCAAATATTAGTGTTGATAGTGACTTCACCCTGCTGGGCATTTAAAATGGTATTAGCTGTATTTGCCAGGAAAGTTGCATATGCGGAATTGGGAACCGCTTCATATCTGAGGAGCGCCCCGCACTTGACACACTGGTATGCAGAAACAGCGTCATCGGATGATGTGGCATCATTTACCACAACCGTTTCGGCAACATGGTCACAGCTTGGTTTGGATGTATCCTTTTTACTGTCGCCCTTGCTTGAGCTGGAAGAAGAACTTGGCTTCTGGGAGCTGCCCGAGTTTGAAGAAGACTGTAAAGCAGGTAAATAGTCTGATACAAGTTTATCGGCTAAAATTTGACCTTGGGTAACAAAACACAAATTGTTATCTGCATCGATCATAGCAATTAAGGGAGTTGTCATACTTGTACTGGAGGACCCTGCGGTTTGGTTATATGAAGATGCTTTGCTTAAAAAATCACCTTGAGCAAACTTTATTTTATCACCGGCACTTGAGCAATATGTAGTTTTAAATGTGGAAATAGAAGCATCGTCAGTTTTTGCATTAGAATCATTATATGATGAGCATGCAAATGCATATACGTCATTGTTCTGAATTAAATCACTCTCGGAAATACTTTTTAGAGTATTTTGACAGTTTAGGCAGTTTACTTTATAGAAAACGAGTAACTTTGGTCTTCCATTAGCCTGGCTGGATAGTTGTTCACCATCTATGGTGGTAAAGGTAAAATCAAGGTTTTTTGTTCCGGAAGGCAGTGGATCGGCAGCCATCACAGGCAAAGCAGGAGCCATCATGAGCAACAGAGCTGCCAGCATAGATACGATTTTTTCTTCATGTTCTTTTTCCTTTCAGAATTTTATTGTTGAGATTGGATCGTATGAAGAATATATCATAAAAAATATACGGTGTAAAGTAAATTATATCTTTGAAGCACGGAAAAATTTCCCTGATTTAGACGGTTGTAAGAATATGCAATAATGTGTATGTTTCATCATAATTCTATCAAAATAACATTCATTGTGTAGCTGTAGCAGATATTGATAACAAAAGTTTTGGTATATTTTACCGGGTTTGCATCTTTTTGGACGTATTTTTTGTTGAAATTTGTATACAGCAATATTATACTATTTTATTATATAGTACAAAGCAGGAATAAGTATGTTGGAATGGGTTTTAAAAATTGTTTTATGGATTTGGGAAAATATTTCTAATATTGATGCAACAATAAGTATTATTGCCGTTATAGTGGGAACGACAATTTCTGTCGTGATTCGTTTTAAGGTGAAACGTGAACAGCTAAAGTACTTTGTTTTGGATAAGCAAACCAGACAGGCTATAAAAAATTATGTTCCGACAAGAGGAACCAATATAGATCCATGTGACCAGGAAATTGCTGAGGATGAGCCTGGTTTTGAGTTAATTCCTTTTTTTATGAAGGAATTTAAAAATCCGGAATCACAGTACTTTATTATCTTAGCTGATTCCGGAATGGGGAAAACCACTTTTTTGCTAAAGCTGTTTTTTCAATATAAAAGAAAAAAGTTGAAAAAGTATAAGATAATGTTGATTCCTTTATCACAAAGTCAAGCGTTTGATGAGATAAAAGGGGTTAAAAATAAGCAAAAAACAATACTGCTGTTGGATAGCTTTGATGAAGATACATATGCAATGGAAGATTATATTGGACGTTTGCAGGAAATTTGTAACGAGACAGAGTCGTTTTATAAAGTGATTATGACTTGCAGAACTCAGTTCTTTCCGGATAGTGAAAATGAACCCAGGATTACCGGCAAAATGAGATTTGGCGTTGGAAAGAAGAATGTAGAGTTTGAAAAATATTATATTTTGCCATTTAGGGATTCTGAAATATCTATGTATTTAAAAAAGAAATATTATCCTTTTGGAAAAGATAAATTTGAGCGTTCCTATAAATTGATATCAAATTGTCCGCAATTGGTAGAAAGGCCAATGCTTTTATCATATATAGATGATTTGATAGAAGAAAAGGAAGTGAATTATGATAGTGTTTACGAGATCTATGAGCAATTAGTGCGCAAATGGATAGAAAGAGAAGCACTTAAAAATAATAAGCTTTTATATGAATTTTCGGAAAAGGTAGCGGAATATATGTATTTGAACAAGACGATATATATAGGAGGAGCGCAAATTGAGAGTTTATGTAAAAAATATAAAATAAATTTACGGAGTATTGAAGCTAAATCAAGGTCTTTGCTAAACAGGAACGCAGGCGGTGATTATAAATTTGCCCATAAAAGTATTTTAGAATTTTTTTTGTATGAGAAAGCACATAAAGAATTGGAATTTCGTAAATTAATTATTTCAAATAGTTTAAGCGGCTATGAAATGTTAGAGTATTTTATAAAAGAAAGAAGTTTATACTTTATAAATAATCTACGAAAGGATAATCCCAGGGAAATAAAATCAATTGTTTTTAAATGCTTTATCTTATATAAAGTTGATTTTTCAGGAATTGATTTTATAGATTGTGATTTTGAAAGATGTGTATTTATAGAGCCTGCCTTCAAAGCTGCAACTTTTTTAAACGTAAATTTTAGTGAGGCGTATTTAGAGAAAGCCAATTTTTTAGGAGCTAATTTAGTAAATACAAGTTTAAATCATGCAAATTTAAGAAAATGTGAGTTACGTGATTCGGATTTAGAAGGAACAAATATGGAGGGAGCAAATTTAGAAGGGGCAGGATTAGAAAGGGCAAAATTAGTAAAAGTAAATATGAAGGGAACAAATTTAAAAAAAGCATCATTAAGCTGGGCAAATTTATATGAAGTAAATATGGCAGGGGCAGATTTGGAGAAAACAATTCTGATAAATACTAATTTTGGAAGGACTTTATTAAACGGTATAGACTTAAGTAAGGCATATTTACTTTATTCAAAACCAAGAGATTTTTGGGGACAGGATAAAGGGGAGGAAAAGGGATTAGAAAGAGACTTAGAAGGAGCAAATTTATCCGGGGCAGATTTGAGTGGTTTAAATTTAAAGGGAATAAATCTGAGGGAAACCATACTGGAACATGCAATTTTAAATAATACAATTCTTGACGAGACCCAGGTTTTTTACTTGGAGCATGAATGTGATTTGCAAAATGCTAAAATATATCTGAATGAATCGGATGATATTATTTCTTATAAAGAATATCAAAAAAAATATAAAAGGACAGCAAGGAGCTAAGCAGCATGGCTACGATAAAAGAAATTGCAAAAAAGGCAGGCGTGTCAATCGGAACCGTAGACAGAGTCCTTCATAACAGAGGAATGGTAAATGCCCAGACAAAGGAGCGGGTGCTTGGGGTTATGAAAGAGCTTAACTACCGGCCAAATCAGGTGGCCCAGGGGCTTGCCCTGAGGAAAAAGAGGCTAAAGATCGGCTTTTTTCTTCCTGACATACAAAACCATCCGTTTTTTAAGGAGGTTGCGCTGGCAGCAAAGAAAAAGGCAAAGGAGCTGGAACAGTATGGCGTTCAGGTAAGCTTTTACCAAACCAGGGAAGATGAGCCCCTGGCATCGGTACGGGCGGTCTATGAAAATATGCTGTCAGAGCAGGATGGGATCGTTACGCTTGGGGTGGATATTCCGGAGACGAGATTATATCTGGAACAGGCATATAAAAAGAATATACCGGTTGTTTTTTATAATGCCTATATGGAAGGGACGGAGTTTCTTGCCTATGTGGGGTGCGATTACCTGAAATCAGGCGCTCTTGCGGCGGGACTGAGCGCTCTTGCAGGGGGAGAGGATGCCCGGGTGTGTATATTTTCGGAGGGGCTTGACTTTATTTCAAGCCACAGGGTAAGGGTGGACGGCTTTTGCAGGGAGGCGTCCTGCCGGTATCCAAAGATGAAGGTGCTGGAATATTTTTCAATCGGCGGGAGCAGAGAGGAAAATGAGCAGACCGTGAAGGAGATGTTTCGGAAATATCCGGATGTAAATATTGTGTATGTGGTAAATCCCAGGGATTATGAGATTTGCAGCATGATTGCCTGTGCGGATAAAAAGCGGCAGATTCGGATGATTACCAATGATATGGTGGGAGAACAGATAGAAATGCTCCGCCAGGGAACCATTTCGGCCACGGTATGTCAGGAGCCGGAAAAGCAGGGGATGCTGTCGCTTGAAATTCTTTTTCAGTATCTGGCATATGGCAGGAAACCGAAGGAACAATTGTGCTATACAAACTTGAGTATACATATTGCACAAAATCTATAAAATTCAAAGTGGAGGAAAAGGCTGGTCTTGCCCATAAAATGAGCGTGCTAAAATGTCTCAATCATCGGGTTTCCCAACCGGACGGATGATGGAAGAAAAAAAGGAGTGCTTTGTGCATTATATCTAAAAATAATATTTAATCAAGAAACAGATTGACATTTTTGCTAATCTGTTTTTATAATGAAATTACCGTTAACGTACACGGAAAAATAAAATATTCATGTGACAAGGATTTTGTAGACATATTGTACAACGATGGGCAATATACATGATAAAGCCCGTTTCAATGCCGGCAGCAGCTTTAACAGGAACAAGTCAATAGAATCATAAATAAAAAGAAAGGACAAAAAACTATGAGAGCAACCAAAGAATACCGTCTTTCCATGACCCAGGAAGCGCAGAAAATCGTAGATCAGCTTACTTTAGAGCAGAAGGTATGGCTGATGAGCGGCAACATTGACATTGTCAAAATGACGCCGGAGCTTATGGCCCAAATGGCGGAGGAAATGTCGGGAGAGGAAAATCATTATAACGTGACGCCCTATGCGGCGGGAGGCCTTGAGGAATTTAATCTGCCTCCTATGCTGTTTGCAGACGGCCCGAGAGGGGTGGTGTGCGGAAACTGGCAGAGTACCTGTTTTCCGGTATCCATGGCAAGAGGGGCCACTTTCGATACGGAGCTTGAGGAGAGAGTGGGACATTGCATTGGCAGAGAAGTACGTGCTTTTGGGGGCAATCTTTTTGCAGGGGTGTGCATCAACATGCCCTACAATCCGGGCTGGGGACGAAGCCAGGAGACTTACGGAGAGGAGACATATCAGATTGGCCAGATGGGCGCAGCGCTGGTGCGGGGTGTCCAGGATGAGGATATTATGGCATGCGTGAAGCATTATGCGTTCAATGATATGGAAAACGCCCGTTTTAAGTGCAGCGTTACTTGTGACCAGCGTACGGAACAGGAGGTATATCTACCGCACTTTAAGGATTGTATTGATGCGGGAGCAGCCAGTGTCATGAGCGCTTACAACCGTTATAACGGTGTGCACTGCGGACATCACAATTATTTGCTGCGCCAGGTCTTAAAGAAAGAATGGGATTTTGATGGTTTTGTAATGTCTGATTTCTGCTGGGGCGTGCGGGATACGGTGGAAGCGGCCAACGGCGGTCAGGATATGGAGATGATGTGGACACAGTATTTCGGGGATAGGCTTGTGAAGGCGGTACAGGACGGCTTTGTGCCGCAGGAGCGTATCGATGAGGCGGCCCTGCGCATTGTCCGCACGATTCTTGCCTTTGACAAAGACCATAAAGAGTACGATATGTCGGTGGTTGGATGTCCGGAGCATATTGCGGTGGCAAAAGAAGCGGCTGAAAAGGGAATTACCCTGATCAAAAATGAAAATGTCCTTCCGCTGCATAGAAGCGAAACAAAGAAAATCGCCTTGATTGGCAAGCTTGCGGACACAGCGGTTATCGGCGACCATGGTTCAAGCTGGGTGCGCCCGCCCTATGTGGTAAGCCCTAAGGAAGGCCTGGAAAAGGCAAACGAAGGATGCCAAGTGATCTTTCATGACGGCGGGGATATTGAGAGTGCTAAGAAGCTTGCATCAGATGCGGATGCGGTTATCTTCGTGGTTGGATATGATCATGATGATGAGGGTGAGTTTATTTCAGAGAATGAGGCGGAGAATTATACAGGTTCCATGGGTGGAGACCGAAAGGTAAGCTTAGGCCTCCATGAGGAAGATATTGAACTGATTAAGCAGGTGGGCCCTGTGAATGAGAAGTCAACGGTGGTTCTGGTAGGCGGCAATATGATTATGATGACCGAGTGGTATGACTGTGTAAATTCCATTATTATGGCTTATTATCCGGGAATGGAGGGCGGTACCGCCCTTGCCGAGATTATTTATGGTGATGTAAATCCTTCGGGAAAACTTCCGTATGTGGTGCCTTATTCGGAGGACGATTTGCCCCATGTGGACTGGGAGGCCACAGACCAATACTATGAATATTATCATGGGTATACCCGTCTGGAAAAAAATGGTGTGAAACCGCTGGTTCCTTACGGCTTTGGGTTAAGCTATACCACCTTTGAGGTTACTGCGCCTAAGGCGTGGGTGGAAAACGATACCTTGAAAGCAACTGCAAAAGTTAAAAATGCAGGGGCGTTAGACGGAGATGAGGTGGTGCAGCTTTACGTGGGATTTGAAAATTCTGCAGTAGACAGACCGGTAAAACAGCTACGAGGGTTTAAGCGTGTGAGCTTAAAGGCAGGAGAAGAAAAGGAAGTGGAAATCTGTACGCCTGTTGAAAAATTGAAATGGTACAATCCAATTTACCGGGAATGGCAGTTAGAAAATATGGAATATTCCGTTTATGTAGGCACCAGCGCTGCCAGAGAAGATTTGCAAAAGACGGCGATACGGTTATAGCAGGGTATCATGCTGCCGTGTTTTGGCAATGCGGCTTTGCGCGACTTTCGCGGGTAACGAGCCAAGTGGGCATGCCTGCATGAACATTTGGCGATTGCGGCGCGCTTTCATTCGGGAGAGAAATTTCTAAAATATATTCCAGGTCGGATTCAGATACAGTTTCAGAGTATCAAGGGTTGGTTTTCGTTATTTCATGCAAAAAATAATAACTATATAATGTATTTGTAACGTATTCGTGAATGCTTTATGAAAAGTATATAAAATTAAAACGGGAAAGGAATACCATATGGAAGAAAAAAGATATTTAAAATGGTACAATAAGGTAGGATATGGTTCAGGTGACCTTGCCGCGAACTGTATTTATGGTCTGCTTACAAGCTTTGTGATGATTTATCTGACGGATACGGTGGGATTGAATGCAGGTATTATCGGAACACTTATCATGTTTTCCAAGTTTTCGGATGGCATTACCGATGTTTTCTTTGGCACACTGATCGATAAAACACATACTAAGCTGGGAAAAGCGCGTCCCTGGATGTTATGGTCCCAAATTGGCAACTGTATCCTTTTGGTGGCAGTGTTTGCTATTCCGCAGAGCCTGGGTGAGACGGCAAAATATGCTTATTTCTTTATCGCTTACACGCTGCTGAACGCAGTCTTCTATACGGCTAACAATATTGCTTATGCATCGCTTACTTCTTTGATTACCAAGAATGGAAATGAGCGTGTACAAATGGGTTCTATCCGTTTCATGTTCTCTCTGGCAACCAACCTGATTGTTGCATCTATTACGGTAGGTTTGGTTCAAAATTTTGGAGGCGGTGCGGCAGGCTGGAGAACAGTGGCAATCATTTATGCGGTTATTGCTTTGATTGTCAACACGATTTCCGTATTTTCCGTAAAAGAGCTGCCTCCGGAGGAATTGTCCGAAGGAGTGGAGAAAAAAGAAAGCCATGCACAGGAAAAGATTGGTTTTGTAGAGTCATTTAAATTATTGGCTGGCAATAAATATTTCCTGATGATTGCAGGATTTTATATTCTGATGTATGTACAGACCGGTATTGCAGGTATTGGTATTTACTATATGACTTACGTACTCGGTAATCCGGCCATGCTGGGTACTTTCTCCATGGCGCAGATGCTGCCTATGGTAATTGGCCTTGCCTTCACGCCTATGCTGGTAAAGAAGTTCGGTGGAATGTATAAGGTAAACTTTTGCGGCTATTGTATGGCAGTGATTTTCAGGCTGGGATTTGTTGCTGCAGGTTATATGGGAATTATCCCGCTCATGCTGGCATGTTCCGCGCTTGGCGGTCTGTGCACAAGCCCTGTAACGGGTGATATCAACGCGCTGATTTCGGCGGCATCCGACTACACCGTTCGTACTAAGGGCAAACATATTGAAGGCGCTATGTTCTCCTGTTCGTCCCTGGGCATTAAGCTTGGCAGCGGTATCGGCTCCGCTATCTCGGGATGGCTCCTGGCAGCCAGCGGATACGTGCCGAATGCGGCTCAGCAGTCGACATCCGCAATCAACATGCTGAATTTTATGTACCTGTGGTTCCCTATGATATCTGTAACGCTGATTGCAGTGATTATGTACTTCCTGAAGGTCGAGAAGGCGAACGCAGACTGGGATGCAGCCCATGGTGTGAAAGCATAATGGATTACCCCAATTGGAATGTGGTAAAATAATCATTCATACATATAGGATATAAAAACATTACAACGCCCGGGTGCCATCAGCCCGGGCGTTAAGTTTAAGAAATTTCCGAGCGGTGTCGTTTTCGGTAATTTAGAGGCGTTTCTCCATAACGGTTTTCAAAGAGCCGGTAAAAATGGCTGCGGTTAGAGAAACCAAGCTCCTCTATAATAGAAGAAATACTTTTATCCGTATCGGCAAGAAGGGTGCGTGCCTCGTCCAAATAGATGCTTTGTCCGTATTCGAGAATCGTTTTCCCCGTATGCTTTTTCATGATCCGATTTAGATATTCCGCATTATAGTGAAGCTGGGAGGACAATTCTTCCCGGGTGCAGCGGCCGTGGCTGGTGCGCATGATGTGTGTGATTTTGCTGAAAAGATACTCCTGACTTTCCGACTGGGAATGAATCCGGTTGATGCTAAACAGCTTGGGATCCGTCATAAGCAGCAACAGACGGCTAAAAGCGCCTTTTATAAAAAAGAGCGAACCAGGCTTCATATTGATTATCTCGTATATGATGGTATTGAGCAGAGGCGATGTTTTTTCCAGAATATCATTGACAGGAATGATAGGAAAACAGTCCAGGTACACCTTATCAAACTGGTGGAGGCGGTTGCGGCTGTCCGTAAAAAGCTGGAAAATCAGGTTTTCTTCCTGATGCATGGAACCGTTTGGGTCACTTTCCTGATATTCCGCCAGTAGCTGCGCGATAAAGTCATCCTGCATCATGAGAAAGACCGCCTGAAAATCACCGGCAAAATCTTCGCTGTGAAGGATATTTTTGTTCATGATACAACACTGCCCGGCTTCGTAAGTAAAGACCTGGTTTTCCACATAGTTTGTGACGGCCCCGGAAAGTACATACATGATTTCAATACAGGAATGCTGATGAAGGGGGCGTTTCCGGAAAAAATCTCTGTGTTTTTCATCTATTTGGGAAGAAAGATAGGAATGCTGTGTGAATTGGAAAATATTGTAAAGATTTTCCTGTTCCCTGCAGGTTTCCAGTAAAATCATAAAAGGGGTCTCGATTCCATAAAGCTGAAAGTCGTTACTGACGACCAAAGGATTGGAAGAATCCGTAATCTGTCTATAATTTTCCGGAGAAAAAAGACGGGCGCTGTCAGAAGACTTTTGCCCGGAAAGTTTGTCTGTTTGGCTCATAAATAAATTTCCCTTTTATTTGAAAGTTTTCATATATTAAAAATTTGTTTTTTTCACGATCATGCATTTTAAATTTTCAGGTTGAATTTGGATACAGCTTTATAAAAAACAGTTGTTTTTCGTTATTGAGAGGAAGGATGCAATTGTTTATACTTTGTAAATATAGTATACACGAATGCGAATGAAGATGAAAGAGAAAGTTAGGCAATTATAAACCATCGAACCCAAGAAAGGAGAACAGAGTATGATTCGCAAGAAAATAAATCGCGACTGGCAGTTTGCGAAAGGCAGCACATCTATGATGTCTGCATTTATGGGAGGCCCGAAGTTTGAGGCGGTAAATCTGCCTCATGACGCCATGGTGCATGAGGAACGCACGCCGGATACTGCCAATGGCACGCAGACCGGGTATTGGCCGGGCGGGCTTTATACGTATGTAAAGAAAATGGACATTCCCATGGAATGGAAAGATAAGACCGTACTGATAGAATTTGAAGGGGTTTATGCTACCGCAATGGTATATATAAATGGTGAGCTGGCAGGGAGTAATCTGTACGGATATTCTAATTTTTATGTAGCGCTTGACAAGTATCTAAAGTACGGGGAAGAAAATGAGATTCGTGTAGTTGCGGACAATGGGGCGGAGAAAAACAGCCGCTGGTATTCCGGAAGTGGTATTTACAGAAACGTAAATCTGCTGGTAGGGTCCAGAATCCATATTCCGGCGGATGGTGTGCGGATTACTACGCTGGATGTGTCAAAGGACAGCGCAGTGGTGGAAGTATGTACGGCCGTCAAAAACATCACCAGGGGAAAGGAAAAAATTACGGTGGAAGTAACCTTGTCCTGTGAAGGGACCCTGGTAGGAACAGATAAGGTGGGTGTGACCATGTTTATGGAGGCCGAGGAATTAGTCTACCAGAAGATTGCGCTTAAAGCGCCTAAGCTGTGGAGCCCTGATACCCCCAATTTGTATGACTGCACGGTGAAGCTTTATGCAGGGAAGGAGCTTTTGGATGAGGTGAGAGAGCACTTTGGCATCCGAAAACTGGAACTGGACGCAGAGCATGGACTTCGTATCAATGGAGAGCAGGTGAAACTGCGGGGAACTTGTATTCATCACGACAATGGTATAATCGGCGCCACCACTTTAAAGAAGGCGGAGGAGAGAAGATGCCGCCAAATGAAGGAGGCGGGCTTTAACAGTATCAGAAGCGCTCATCATCCCATGGGCAAAGCAATGCTGGACGCATGCGACAGGGTTGGTATGCTGGTTATGGACGAGCTGAGCGATATGTGGACCAACCACAAGAATGCAAACGATTTTGCGATGCATTTTCTGGAACAGGTGGACACGGAAGTGGAGCGCATTGTGAAAAAGGATTACAACCATCCCAGTGTAATTCTATATTCCGCAGGAAATGAGATACCTGATTTGGGAACTGCCAGAGGCGCCCAGATCAACCGTATGATCTGCAATCAGTTTCACGCTTTGGATCCTTCCCGTTACACAACCAATGCGGTAAACGGGATGCTCACTTTAGGGTCTAAAATGGGGACTGTGATTCAGGATGTTATGAGCAGTCTGAAACCTTCAGGCGGGCAGGAGGAGAAAAAAGAGACAGACCGGGAAGAAGAAGGGGCAAGCGCATTAAACTCCATGATGGCGCTGATGATAGGCCCCGCAGCGGATGCCTTTGCCTGTCATCCGCTGATGACGGAAAGCATAGAGGAAGCCTGCCAGGCGATGGATATTACCGGGCTGAACTATCTTACCGGGCGTCATGTTCTTGAAAAGGAACTGCATCCTAATAAAACGGTTGTGGGGACAGAGACTTATCCGGCGGATATTGTGCGGCTCTGGGATATTGTGAAAAACAATGACCATGTGCTGGGGGATTATACCTGGACGGGTTATGATTACTTAGGCGAGGCAGGATGCGGCATCTTTTATTATGACGGCACACAAAATTTTAACGGCGTTTATCCTGACAGGATTGCGTACATAGGCGATATAGATATCATTGGATACCGCAGACCGATTAGTTATCTTCGGGAGATTGTATTTGGACTTCGAAAGGAGCCCTATATTGCGGTGGAGCGGGTGGACCGTTATGGCATGAAGCATTCCCAGACCGCATGGATGCTGAAAGACAATCTTGCAAGCTGGACCTGGCCCGGATATGAAGGAAAACCGGCCAATGTGGACATTTACAGCAAGGATGAGGAAGTGGAGCTGTTTTTAAATGGTAAATCCTTAGGAAGAAAGTCGGCCGGGGAGGCCTGCGGTTTCACCGCATCCTATGAGATAACCTATGAACCCGGCGAGCTTTTGGCGGTAGGCTATGCGGATGGTAAGGAGACGGGCCGTTTTGTCCTTAAGACGGCGGACGAGAAGGTGGAGCTTCAAATCGTCTGCGAGGGCGAAACTTTAAAAGCAGACGGCGAGGATCTTGCGTTTGTAACAGCTAAGCTGGTGGACAAAGATGGTATTGAGAATCTGTTTGCCGAGAAGAAAGTGACGGTCAGCGTAGAGGGGACAGGTACTTTGCAGGGCTTTGGAAATGCCGACCCAAGGGCAATTGGAAGTTATGACGATAATACCTGGAAGACCTACAACGGCTATGTGATGGCGGTGGTACGCGCAGGCACTGAAGATGGAGAGATTAAAGTGAAATTTGAAGCGGACGGTTGCCAGGGACAGGAAATGGTAATTCATGTGAAGGCCTGAGCAGATTGGCGCATGAAAACAGCTGAAAAGGGGACCGCCTGAAAATGCATATTATTTATAGAAGGAATAATGTCTGTAGGGTTTTAAGATGGCATCTTGCTATATAGCATTTTTGGGCAGTCCCAAGGAGTAGTAAGAAATAGAGAGGAAGGATAAGGATAGATGAAAAAAATAAAATTTAATCATAACTGGGTATTCCATGAGGGAGGAGGCAGTTCCCTGGAGGCGCTGCTGGGAGGAGAGGCAGTCACGAAAGAGATAACGCTGCCCCACGATGCATCTGTGGAGAAGGAACGGAACCCACAGGAACCGGGTGGAAGTGGAAATGGCTTTTTTCGGGAAGAAACCATTCATTATACGAAGGAATTTACCCTTGAGGCTGACTGCAGGGATAAGAATATCTGGCTGGAGTTCGAGGGTGTTTATCAGAACGCATTTGTGTATATCAACAATTCTTATGCGGGCAAGTGTCCTTACGGCTATGGTAATTTCTACATTGACGCAACGAAATATGTACAGTTTGATAAGAAAAACACCATCAAGGTGATTGTGAAAAACGGCGTGCCCAGCGGACGCTGGTATACCGGCGGCGGAATTTACCGGGATGTGAATTTGATGATTGGGGACCGTATGCATCTGGCAGCGGACGGTGCCCATCTGGCAGCGGTGGATGTGGAAGAAGGCCAGGCTGCAATCAGAGTTGAATCAACTATAGAGTATACGGGGACCGGTACCAGGGATATTATACTTTGCGCCCAGCTTGTGGATGGGGAAGGGAAGGTGGTGGCACAGGATCATATGCCCGTTACCATACAGGAACATTCTAAAGAAACCTATCGTCAGAGAATTTACGTGGAAAATCCCAGGCTTTGGGATGTGGATTCGCCATATCTGTATTGTTACCGTATCAGCTTAATGGAGGCGGATGAGGTACTGGACGAGGAGGAAGGAACTTTTGGCATCCGTAAGCTGCAGCTTGATACAAAATATGGTCTGCGGATCAATGGCAAGGTAGTAAATCTGCGCGGCGGTTGTATCCACCATGATAACGGCGTGACCGGAACGGCTGAATTTCCGCATGCAGCTTGGTTCCGTGTGAAAAAATTAAAAGAAGCCGGATATAATGCGATTCGCAGTTCCCATTATCCTATGAGCCGAAGGCTTCTGGAGGCTTGCGACCGGATAGGAATGCTGGTGATGGATGAATTTGCGGATGTGTGGACATCCACTAAGGTAGATTTCGATTATGGAACTCACATGGCGCAGTGGTGGGAGCATGATGTGACCAATCTGGTGAATAAAGACTATAATCATCCTTGTGTTATCATGTATTCCATTGGAAATGAGATTCCGGAAACAGGCAATAAATTTGATGTGCAGTGGGGTAAAAAGCTGGCGGACAAAATCCGCAGCCTTGACGATTCAAGGTATGTGACTAACAGCCTGAATCTGATGCTGAGTATCATGGACCGTATGGGCGATATGATGGCATCAGCACAGGCAGGCGCGCCGGGCGCAGATGCCGGACAGGGAACAGATGCAGGTGAAAATGCTGAGATCAACAGCATGATGAGCAATATGGGCGATATGATGGATAAGCTGGTGTCCAGTGAAATTGCCGGCAAGGCAACGGAAGAAGCCTTTGCACAGGTAGACATTGCAGGATATAATTATGCTACTTGCCGCTATTTGCCGGACAAAGAAACTTATCCCAACCGTATTATTGTGGGTTCGGAAACTTACCCAAAAGATTTGGATGTGAATTGGGAGCTGATAGAAAAATATCCTCACTTGATTGGAGATTTCTCCTGGACCGCATGGGATTATCTGGGAGAAGCGGGAATCGGAAAGATCAATTATGGAGGAACCCAGGGATTTTCCTTCTATGCACCTTATCCACAAAAGGCTGCTTACTGCGGCGATATGAACCTGATTGGGGACAGACGCCCGATTTCTTACTGGAGAGAAATCATATGGGGGCTGCGCAAGGCGCCCTACATAGCCGTACAGCTGCCGGAGCATCACGGGGATGTACATAATATGACCAATTGGAGTATGACAGATGCGGTTCGCAGCTGGAACTGGAAGGGATATGAGGGAAAACCGGTGACGGTAGAGGTTTACACCGATGCGGAAGAAGTTGAGCTGTCAGTAAACGGCAAGGTAGTTGAGAAAAAGAAGGTTGGGAAAATCAAAAAGTATATGGCGTTTTTCGAGACAGTTTATGAACCCGGAACCATAGAAGCGGTTGCGTTCAGTGAAGGCAGAGAAACAGGGCGGGATGTAATTGTAAGCGCAAAGGAACAGGTGAAAATTGCCGCCGTATCAGATATGGCACAGATTCCGGCGGATGCCAGCGATATCTGTTATGTGGAAGTCAGTATGGTAGACGAGGAAGGCAACTTAAATCCGGGCGCAGATAAAGTGGTGACGGTATCCATTGACGGGCCGGGTGTTGTTCTGGGGTACGGCAGTGCGGACCCTGCTTCTGTGGAGAATTATTTTGACAAAACCGCTAAGGCTTACGAGGGAAGACTTCGGGCCGCCATCCGGGGAAACGGACAAAAAGGTACCATTACGGTGACCTTTACGGGCGATGGATGCAAAGAAGCAAAAGTGCGGATTGAAGCTGTGTAACAAACGCTGCCTCACTTTGCAAGACAGCTTATTGCAGCAAATGCAGCCTCACTTTGCGAGACAGCTTATTGTAACAAACGCTGCCCGCTTCGCAGCCGCCTGGCTCGTTGCTCGCAGAAATAAAAATATTTTATAAAATTTCATGGTGAAAATGTGTTTGATAACTTATGCCTGTGCAGCTTATGATACTGCACGGGCATATTTGTTATAATAAGCAAGCTCGCGAAGCGAAGATGCGCGTTTGCTGCAATAAGCAAGTCCACGCAAATCCCGAAGTATCGCTCCGTATGTTACTATGAGCGGCTACTGGCCACAACACAGACTGTAAACAGCATTTGATGATTGCCGAAGGTTTAAATACCTTATATAATAGAAGCAATAAGGTTTTGTGTGCAGTAAGCTTACCGTACCGCAGACTAAGAGTATGTATTTCGGGTGATTGGTAATGAAGGAAATGGAAGAGGCATAAAGATTAAGATGGCAAAAAAGAATCATAAGAAAATTTCAGAGCTGGCGGCCGTTCCTAAGGCGGTAAAGGAGGCGGCGCTGCCTACAATATTCTGCCAGATTGTAATTCTGGTTTATGGCATGGCGGATATCTTTTATCTTGGAAGAACAGGCAATCCCTATATGATTGCAGGTGTTTCCCTGATTTTACCTGTGTTTAACATCTTCCTGGCGCTTGCAGGGGTGGTTGGCATAGGCACGGGCGCATTTATCTCACAGATATTGGGCGAGAAAAAATTGATCGAAATCAAGAAAGCCTCTTTTTTCAGTTTTTATTTTTCTGTTACATCCGCAGTTATATTTTCTATTATAATGTTTGTCTTCATGAGGCCGTTTCTGAGTTTTCTTGGAGCCGGTAAAGATACATATTTATATGCGCGGCAGTATGCGCTTTGCGTCATTGTGCTTGGAGGTCTGCCTATGGCAATTTCCAATGTACTCTCAAACCTGATTCGCAGCATCGGTGCATTAAAGGTGGCAGGCTTTGGGATTATGCTGGGAGGCCTGGTGAACATAATCCTGGACCCAATTGTCATGTTTTTGGTCTTGCCGGAGGGCAGCGAAGTATTGGGAGCAGGAATAGCCACCCTTATTTCAAACTGTATTGGATGCGTGTACTTTTTTTATATCGTATTTGTCATAAAAGGGAAACTCTCCGGTGCGGTAAAAGCTGGAAACGGGATGCCGGAGAGAAAGAATATTCATTCTATTTTACGTGCGGCGATTTTGCCTGCAGGCGTACTTCTGTTTTTTGGCATGGTGCGCTGGGCGGTGTTTAATATTCCGGTGCTGCTTTTACCGGAGCGTGTGGGAGAAATGCGTGATATGATTTGGCCGCAGGTGTGCGTGGATACCCTGATGGTGGCCCTGTCGTTTTGCATATATTATATATGTGTGCACGGATTTAGCGAAGCGGCATCTGTTGAGGATATAAAGCGTAAAAGCTGGCAGTACGTGGGGCTGCTTGTATGCGTCATCTTTTTTCCCGTATCGGCAACCATGCTGGTTAGAGATTTAGAGCAGGCTTATCATGAGAAAGAAGCGAATCAGCTGATACAGCAGGCCAGGGATGAAGCGCTCCTGTCTTCGGAAAAAGAAATGCAGGAAACGAAAGAGAAAGAAGTATCAGAAGAAGATGCGCAGAGGCAGGAGCCTGAAGAAACAGCAAAGACCGAAGAAATACAGGAAACCAAGGAAGATGTGGAACTGCCAATTCTGGCCCAGTATGCAAGCTTGTGGGAACAAAATAGTGATTTGGCCGGTTGGCTTAAGATTGAAGGGACGGCCGTAGACTATCCGGTTATGTATACGCCGGATGAACCGGAATATTATCTGCATCGAGCTTTTGACGGAAGTGAAGCAAACAGCGGAAGCCTTTTTATCGGCGAGAATTGTCTGCCAGAGGCTTCTCACGTAATTGTTTACGGCCATCATATGAAAAATGGGACTATGTTTGGTTCTCTGCCAGGATATACGACTTTGGAATACGCCAAAGAACATCCCGTTATCAGTTATGATACGCTCTATGAGGAAAAGGAATATGAGGTTTTGGCAGCCTTCTACAGTAAAATATATCCGAAAGATACACAGGAGGAAGTGTTTCGGTATTATTGGTATACGGATTTGAGCCGGGAGGAGATTTTTGACCAGTACATAAAAAAAGTAAAAGAAGCAGCTCTGTATGATACCGGTGTGGAGGCGGCGTACGGCGATGAAATTTTAACTCTGTCAACCTGCAGCTATCACACAGATGACGGACGATTTGTTGTGGTGGCATGCAGAAAAAAATAGGCTGGGAAGTGATAGAAGGATAAGGAATATTCGGAATGAAATATTAAATATGGATTCGATATTGCAGACAATTCATGTAACATTTTTATTGCAAAACAATATATTTTGTGCTATCCTCATATTGAATGATTCAATATAATTTGTCTTGCAGGGACACAAAGCACAAGGGGCTAATATAATACATATAAAATTAGTACATTGAAAAATAAATAGTTTGAAATAGAATTCTAGCTGCAAAATTTTCTTTAAAAGCATCGATGAATTTTGTGGCAAAGCAGTAATATCATTTCTGTTATCTATTTTGTAACATATTTGAAATGGCATAAATCTACGGAACGTGTAATTGTTTTAGCAAATCCAGTTATACCATTCCAGAAATTTATGCTTTTTATTTTTGTAAAACAAGCCGGAGGGTGTGCTTCAAATATGGGGCATATGGATTGACGTTATAAGAAGTGATGTGCAAAAGGAACTATTACAAACTTAATGTTTCGCTGTCTTGCAGCATGTGCTCTGTTGCGTTACAAGTTGGATGGCCGTTGGCTTGCTATGGGGTTGGTATTTGCAAGAAGTTAGTGCGAGTGTGACGGCATTTTTTCAAAAATGAACCGGTATGGCGCTTCATATGTTTATCTACACTGTATTTTATTTTGAAAGCCAATCTATCTGGCTTTTTGATGTGGTTAAGCAAAAAGCGTTGTACCGGATATAAACAATATATAAAAAGCATGGATTTTACAAAAATTCGAAGTAAGGGGGAACTGTTATGAAATGGGTTTGTAAAAAGAATTTTAAACGATGCCTGTCGATTGCATTGGTGCTGGCATTGGTGAGCCCTGTGAATGTAACGAAGGGCGTATTTGCAGCAAATACGCCGGAGACAGCTGACGAAGAACAGGTGCAGGTGGACGAGACAAAACATGTGCATACATTTGCGTGTTATGAAGGATACACGCTGGATTGTACAGATGAAGATGAAAATCATGTCCATGGACTGGAATGCTATACCTATCCGGAGGGAGCGGAGCTTATCTGTTCTTTAGAGGAGGGAACGGAGCACATTCATAATGAAGATGGATTTTACTGTGAGGAAACAATGGCAAAAATATTGATTTGCCAGAAAGAAGAACATGTACACAGTGAAGAATGCTATAATGAGGAAGAAAAACCGGAAGTCTCTGCAACACCGACTCCTTCGGAAAGTGAAAGTCCGTCTTTAAGCCCCACGCCGATAATGAGTCCTGAAGCGGAAACCACACCGAGCGAAGAACCAACCCAGAGTCCTTCGGCATCGCCGGATGAGGAGATTGAGGCCCCGGAAAATACACCTGAGCCTGTACCGGAAAATACGCCGGGGGCTATACCGGAAGAAACACCGGATAAGACACCGGAAGAAATGCCGGATAAGACGCCGGAAGAAATACCGGAGGCTACATCTGAACCTGATGAGGAGCCTGATACAGATACAGATACGGATACAGATACGGAAGACACATCGGAGTCTGATTTGCCGGATTCACAGAAGCCTGATGCCGGAGAGGATGATACACAGACAAATGAAAATAACGATCAGGAAGAAACGGTGGAAATAAGTGAGCATGCTTCTTTGAACGCGAATATTCCTTTGAGCGAAAACCCTGGCAAGGAGGCGGATTCGGAAGAAGAAAATGCATCTTCCGATTCATCTGATACGACAGATGGCACGACAGACCAGATAGGGGATGACCAGAATTCAGATGTCAATACGGACACTTTAGATGGGAATGGCGATGAGGATCTTTCCGATTCGGAAGAAAAACAAGAACCCATTTGCGGAATGGAAGAACACGTTCACACGGACGATTGTTATATGGTTATTTATGCCTGCCGCAAAGCAGAGGCTGAAACTGCCTATGAATATGCATGGAACTGGGCGGATGAGAAGGCACAGGAATTAGAGAGTGTGCCCGGAGATGCGGCTGATCTGTATACAATGGAATATGACTCAAGCAAAGAATGGGCAATGACTTTGGTAGAGTCTAAACAGAGAATGACAGTTTCTTTGTTGGAGGAGGACTATCTGCCTACACAGATCGAAGCTGTCAGGCTTGAAATCGTGGAAGATGAAGATGGTGAGGAAGTTCACGAGACAAAAGAAATCATGAATGTCACCTGGGAAATTGAAAGCGGAGAATTTAATGCAGGTGCAACGGAAGGAAATATCGTTATCCTCAGGGCGGTTCAGGATGTGACGGCTGATGAGGCCGATGGACCAACGACAATGTCCCTTACGGAAGATGCAGAAGAAGCAGAGGATGTGGAAAAAATAGATTTTGAAATGCTCCCTGATATACGGATGGAAGTTCTGCTTACATCCCGAAATGGCTGGGTGAAAGATGCGGAAGGCCTGAAAGCGGCCATTGCCAATAAACAGTCACCGATTATCTTAGGCGGCAGCTTTGAGGTAAATGAGGGATTTAGCATTGATTATGATCTTGAGTTTCATTTGAACAAATATACACTTACTTATAACGGAACGGGCACTTTGTTTACTGTAAGTGGAAGTGGCACACTTACAATCAAAGATGAAGTAGTAGATACTGCAAGTGACAGTGCAGGTGATACCACAGCCTTCATTGCACCCCAATTTGGCGGCGGGGCCGGACTTTGGGGAAATAGAGCGGTCATTTTAGGTAAACCGGTAAGTCTGTTTAGCGCAAATAACGAGATTAGAAGCAGTGGTACAGAGGGAAAGATCACAGGAACCAGTACACTTGAATCACCTATCAAGGTAAATGGCGGCATATTGAATGTGGATGGCGGAACGATTTCTTTTCCCCACAGTGAACACGGTATTTATGCAGATGGCGGAACCATTAATATAAAAGGAGGCCGCATTACTGGTAATGGCGGCAATAATAAGGAAAATGGAGGCGGCATTTATTGCAAGAACGCTGGTTTAAATATTATTGACGGCAGCATAGACCATAATAAAGCCAAGACAAGAGGCGGCGGTGTTTATGTAGAGAGGGGTAGTCTGAAAATAGAAGGTGGAGCCATTGAGGATAATGAAGTAGAAACAAATGGTGGAGGAATTTTTACAGACTATACTTCCGTCAACATCATGGGTGGAACAATTTGCAATAATAAAGCCAAAAATGGCGGTGGCGTTTATGCGCGTTATAATGATATTCATATCAGCGGCAAAGCTGCTATTGAAAGAAATAATGTTACGGAACTTGGAGGAGGCGCCTATTTAACGGCAATTGAGTGTAATCTTGAAGGAGGGAGTATTTCCTATAATAAAGCAAATGAAAATGGCGGTGGTATTTATATTTCATCTACTTCCTCGAAGCTTTTTGTCAAAGGTGGAAACATTTCCCGTAATACAACATCAGGCGATGGAGGCGGTGTTTATCTGGAGGCAGTTAGCGCTTCTTATATACAAGGAGGTACAATTGAGGAGAATACCGCAGATGAAAACGGGGGAGGAATTTATTTTGCAGATAATACGGATAATGGTTCGCTAGAGGTGAGTGGAGGCTACATCCGTGGAAATAAAGCTCTTTCCATATCTAAAAAAGGTATATCGGAAGATGGCGGAGGCGTCAACTGTGGAGGCGGCGGTATCTTTGCCGGTGGAAAGCTGATTATTTCCGGCGGCAGGATCACCGGGAATACGGCGGAATATTCCGGCGGCGGCATTGAGGTATGCGGTGCAAATGGTGCTACTGGTTATTCCGGAACGCTGATTATGACAGGCGGTGAAATTACCAACAATACCGCAGAGCAGCACGAAGGCGGCGGAATACGTATAGATAGTGTGAGAGAAAATATCATTACCGGCGGAGCTATTAAAGGAAATGAAACGCATACCACGCAAGATTGGGGAGGTGGCGGAATATTTATTAACAGTTTTGCAAAGCTGACCGTTGAGAATGCTATGGTAACGAAGAATAGTGCTTATGGCTATGGCGGCGGTGTGGGCGGCTGTACAACAAGTGATATAAGTATTCTTACTTTGAAGGGACCGGCCATTTATGACAATACTGCAAATGGTTCATCGCATCCTTCCAACCCTAATAAGCAGGATAACATACCATCGGAATATGTAAGCGTGTTCACACAGTATAGCGATTATTTTGGCAGACACAACAGTATTGTTTTTGGTGTGATGCTGGGAGGCGGCAGCGCGAATTGGAGTGGAAATGCTGATGGAAATAAAGTCGCACAGGTTGGACGGGACAGTTATGCAGCAGCAAGCGAATTGATGGGATTAAAGGCCAATCCCTCCGCACAGGATAAAGCGGCGGCTTACGCTAAGAAAGCGGTGGAAATTTCAGGAAATACATCCACTACCAATGGCGGCGGTATTATGAGTAATGGATCGCTTATTATGGGAGAAGGAGGAGATAGCAGCGAGTGGTCTTTGGCTGCCGAGAAGCTATATGAAGATGAAGATGGAAAATCCCTTGCATTAAAGGGCGGTGAATTTGAATTCTATTTGTTGCATGAAAATCCTGTTAAAGATGGAAAAGTTACCATAGATGAGACCAAACTGGCCGCACCTGTAGCTAAGAACGATGAAAACGGGCATATTTTGTTTAAGCCTGAAGACAAAGGGATTGGAACCCACACTTATTATATAGTTGAAAAAAGCAGTGAACAATCAGAAATTACTTATGATAATCATGTGTATGAAATCAGTGTGGAATTAAAGCAAACCACAGTTGCGGCACCAGGGCAGAGTATTTCAGTGCTTACGCCTGAAATAAAGGGGATAAAAATTATTTATCCTGTAAAGGATGCGGGAAACGTAACAGGAAATACCGTGACATTTACGAATACGAAAAAGCCAACGCCGACAAGCACGCCATCGGTTTCACCTAGTGAAAGTCCGACCAATACACCATCGGCTTCACCTAGTGAAAGTCCGACCAATACACCGGCAAGAACACCTGGGCGTCCTCAAAGTACGCCGGATGAAACACCTGCAGGTATACCGACTCCAAGTGCAACATCCAGAGTGACGCCATCGGCGACTCCGACAGCGACATCCGGTGTGACGCCATCGGCGACTCCAACAGCAACATCCAGCGCGAGCCCATCGGCGACTCCGACAGCAACATCCAGCGCGAGCCCATTGGCGACTCCGACAACAACATCCGGTGTGACGCCATCGGCGACTCCGACAGCGACATCCGGTGTGACGCCATCGGCGACTCCAACAGCAACATCCAGCGCGAGCCCATCGGCAACGCCGACACCCACTGACCAGAATCGGATTATACCGTCAGCAACGCCTACCGCCAGTGCATCGGCAAGTCCAAGTGCATCGGCTACGGCAACGCCTACAGCCAGCGCATCGGCAAGTCCAAGTGCATCGGCTACGGCAACGCCTACCGCCAGCGCATCGGCAAGTCCAAGTGCATCGGCTACGGCAACGCCTACAGCCAGTGCATCGGCAAGCCCAAGCGCATCGGCCACAGCGACCCCTATAGCCAGTGCATCGGCAAGTCCAAGTGCATCAGCTACGGCAACGCCTACAGCCAGTGCATCGGCAAGCCCAAGCGCATCGGCTACGGCAACGCCTACAGCCAGTGTATCGGCAAGTCCAAGTGCATCGCCCACGGCAACAGCAAGACCGGATCCACGAATACCAGACAGCCCGGATATTATCACAATAGATGATGATGGAGTACCTCGTACTTATGTGAGAGTATGGGATTCTGAGGATGAAAACTGGACTTATATTCCGGAAGATGATGTGCCACGTGCACTGCCAGATCCTAATGATTCGGACAGCCCGGATAAGATCACGATCATTGGCGATGAAGGTGTTCCGAAAACTTATATAAAGGTTGCCGATCCGGATGGCGAAGAAGAGGACTTTGTGTACATTTTAGATGATGGTGTGCCTCTGGGAGCGCCTGAAACTGCGGATACTTCAACGATTCTTTTATGGGGAGGATTATGCTTGACCTCTGTGCAGGGTATTGTTGCACTTTGGCCTCGTAAGAAACGTAAGCATGAAGAAGATGATGAATAAAGTTTATGAACTAAAAAGGCAGGGGCGAAATCAGGCATAACGGAATAAAAAAGCATAAAGGTAAAGAGAATGAGGAGCGGGATGTTTTTAAAATCATCCCGCTCCCTTTGTTACAATAACTGACATGTAAGGATTGACAGCCCTTTAATAGAATAGTATGGTAATAATGTGACTTCTTTCCAAAACTACGAATTTTTTACATCAAAATGGATAGGAGATAGAAAAAATCATTGGTTCGTGATAGTAAGATAATCTTCGATTATCTAAAAAAATAAAGACATTTCAAAGAATGATTTCCTCGAAAAGCCTTTATTTATAGTCTTTCAGAGCTGCTAACCAGAATCGAACTGGTGACCTCAACACTACCAATGTTGCGCACTACCGACTGTGCTATAGCAGCTTAGTATGAAATTGCTGCTGCCGGTAAGAATCTCTCTATCAATGTAATACCACATGGATTGAACCACAGCAACCTGTAATGTATTTTCACATCACTGTTTAGTATTATATCACAACGTAATTTACCTTGTCAATGATATTATAAAAATAAAGCTATGTTTGTAGAAAAAGTGAAAGGCTTGAGGTGCTATATATGTGTCGGATAACAGGTTTAAGCAGGCAATATGTTCAGATAAGACGGAATAAAAGCGGTGAGATCACTTATGGCGGTGACCAGAATTTCTTTGCAGGTGCACCTGCAGGTTCGAGGGATGCCAGGAAGCAGAGGATAGGATGCGGCGTAACTGCTTTTGGAGATATGCTTCTTTATCTCGGGGGCAGCTCCCAGGCATATTGTACCAGAGAGAATAAGAATTATATCAATAGGATCCTCTCAGAGGAGGAGTATAAGGTCTATTATAATCTCATTTATAATTTCTTGGGGCAGATATCTGCCAGGGCAAATAAAGGATTGAGTGGAATACGCCTTTGGAGCAGATTTAACCGGCTTTCCAGAAGGGAGCAATGGAAGCTGCGGGGCAAGTGGGGGCTGAGCGGTAGAAAGCTTTATGGAAGAATTGTAGAAATGCTTGACCATGATATTCCTGTTATTATGTGTGTCCCGGTTTTGCTTGGAAAAAATAATAAAGGGCAGGGACTTATTTTTTATCAAAAAGAAAATGGTGTGTATCATAAAAAATGCACGGTAACAGCCCATTATGTTATAATAGCGGAGCTTGTAGAGGAAAATGGACGTATTTATTTTGGGATTTCTTCTTGGGGGAAAAAATATTATGTAGATAGGGAGGAATATGAGCTGTTGATACGCAAGCATTTTCTGGGAACAATATTGGGTAATATTTTATATATCCGACAAAAGGCGGATTAGAAATATTTTTATCAAAATGAAATACGCTGTGAAGCGGCAGGAATGGGAGGCGGGTTTACTATGAAAAAATACAATATGCTTACAGACAGTCCGGGGAGATCGTTATTCTTTTTTGCACTTCCCATGATTTTTGGGAATCTTTTCCAACAGTTTTATTCTACGGTCGATTCTATTATTGTAGGGCAATTCGTGGGGGAGGATGCACTAGCGGCAGTAGGCGCGTCCTACTCGCTGACTACAGTGTTTATTATGATTGCAATTGGGGGAGGGATTGGAGCATCTGTGATTACTTCACAATACTTGGGTGCCGGACTTTATAAAAGGATGAAAACCTCTGTGTATACGGCGCTGATTAGTTTCGTAACAGTGAGTATTATATTAGGTGTCTTCGGGCTTTTTTTTAGTTCAAAAATATTGGTTGGCTTAAATACGCCGGAAAATATTTTAGCAGACGCTATGCTGTATCTGAATATTTATTTTGTGGGGCTTCCATTTCTTTTTATGTACAATATATTGTCATCTATTTTTAATGCCCTTGGAAACTCGAAGACACCTTTGTATCTGCTGATTTTTTCCTCATTACTTAATATTGTAATGGATTTACTTTTGGTAGGTGGATTTGGATTTGGTATTGCAGGAGCGGCGGTGGCCACTGTTTTTGCCCAGGGCCTTTCGGCAGTGATTTCCTTTTGTATTTTGATGTACACTTTACGAGGCTATGCAGGCCAAGAGGAACACAAGGAGCAGAAAGAAGGAGAGAGGCAGCAGGTAAAAGAGGTGGCGGTGTTAACGGCTTCGGAACACGGTATGGAAAAGGAAAAGAGTTTATTTGATGTGGGAATGCTTGGAAATATGATCAAGGTAGCGATTCCCTCTATGCTGCAGCAGTCTATCGTTTCGATTGGCATGTTGCTGGTGCAGTCTGTAGTAAATGGCTTTGGGTCTTCTGTTTTGGCGGGCTACACAGCCGGTACGAGAATTGAGTCGGTTTGTATTGTTCCCATGATTGCGTCAGGAAATGCGGTCTCTACCTTTACGGCCCAGAATTTGGGGGCGGGTAATTCGGAGAGGGTGAAAAAGGGGTATCTTGCAGCAGTTAAGATGGTAGTGGGCTTTGCGGTTGTCATTTGTCTGGTACTTACCTTGTTTCATGGGGCGATTATCCGCTCTTTTTTGGAGCGTGGCAGCGAGCCGGCAGCTTTTGAGACAGGAAATGCATATTTGTCATTTATTGCATTTTTCTTTGTATGTATTGGCCTTAAAGCGATTACAGACGGTGTGCTCAGAGGTTCAGGAGATGTAGTTATTTTTACGCTGGCAAATTTGGTGAATCTGGGAATCCGTGTAACCATTGCTTTTTCAATGGCACCGCATTGGGGCGTACAGGCAGTATGGATTGCAGTGCCTATGGGATGGAGTGCAAACTTTTTGATTTCTTTTGTTCGTTACTTAACAGGAAAGTGGAGTAAAAAGAAGTTGATTAAGATGGAAGAATGATAAGTACGGATATAAATGAATAAAACAGATAGATAAATTGGATTTGACAATTTATGAAAGCAGATATAAACAGGCGATACGCTAAAAAGCACATCGCCTGTTTAAAAGTTATCTTATTAAAATAAAATGTTTTATTCGGTAGGTACCCCATTGCTGTCATCCGGAGGCGCTGCGCCTTCCGGAGCTGCCGCGGCATCCGGGGGCGGCTGTTGTAATGCAGCCTGGGCTGCAGCTATCTCATTGCGCTGCTGTTCTTCGATTGCAAGGGCATCAGGTTGTGCATAAAATTCTGCATTATGCGGACAGGTGCCTGACTGATTTTGCGGAACAGCTACAGTGGAAACGGAGCCGTCTGCATTTGTAATCTGCTGCATGGTAGTAGAGCCTTGTTGAAGATTAGGATGCTCTATGGGGGTAAGCTCTAATACCCCGGCTACTTTAAACGGACACTGTTCACTGGCAGGTAAATTAGAGTACTGACATATCATACCCTGATAGTGCACATCACAGCTTTCTGTGGGTACTGTCCCTTCGGCAAAATATTCAGTTCTTAAGGTTCCATCGCATAACCCGGCGATAGGAAGCTTGCCGGAACGGGCACAGACAGTTGCCTGAACTAGGCCGCTGGCAGGCATTTGAAAAGCTTCACTGGGTAAATCCTCATGTATTCTAGCCATGACTGCACGCCAGAGCTTTTTCGCAATATTTCGTTCATCTCCTTTGCGGAGCTTGGTATTATTGTCATAGCCCGCCCAGGTAGTGGCGGTGTAGTAAGGGGTGTAGCCGGAAAACCAGATATCATTGTAATCTGAGGTGGTGCCGGTTTTTCCAGCAATCGCCATGTTGCCAAAATTAACGGAACTGCCTGTACCCTGTGTTACCACATCCATCATGGCGCTGGTAAGGAGCCATGCGGTGGTTTCCTTGATAACCTGTCTGGAATCAGGTTCCGTATTGTCTAATATAACATTGCCGTCATGGTCAACCACTCTGGTATAAAGCTTAGGTTTAATGTAGGTGCCGCCGTTGGCAATGGTGGCGTAGGCGGCGTTCAGCTCCTCATTGGTGACGCCTTCCGTGATTCCCCCCAGCGCGAGAGATTGCTGGATGTCGGAAAAAATCTGGGTCTCGCCGTTTACGGTGATTTCTTTTCGGTCAACAACAGTGGTAAAACCAAAGTTTTTTACATAATCGAACCCAAGCTGCGGGGTAATCATGGTAAGGGTTTTAACCGCAAGAACGTTCATGGAATCTACGATACCCTTGCGGAGCGAATTTAAACCTCTGTAACTGTCGCCCCACCAGTTTCTTACAGGTCTGCCATTGGCGTAATTAAAAGGCGCATCATTTATCACAGTGGCAAGCGTAAGGCCAGCGCTGTCCAGGGCAGGGGCATAGGCGGAAACAATCTTAAAGGTTGAACCTGGCTGCCGCGTGGTATCGGTAGCACGATTTAAGGTTTTACTTCCTTCCTTTGTACCCCGGCCGCCTACCATGGCAACTACATAACCTGTATGTTGATCTTCCACAGTGATGGAAACCTGAGGCTGGGGAGTTAAACTGACGCTTTCATCAAATACCTCATCTCCGCCTCCTACGAAAACACTTTTGTAATCCTCAATCTGAGCGTAAGCATCTTCCTGAGAGTCATAAATCAGGTTAAAAGAAGGATCCTGTTCCCGATAGTAGGCACGGAACATTTCGGTACTATGATTTTCAAAATCACCGTTTGCTTTTTTGATGGTCAGAGCATAATTAAGATACCAACGTGTGTTAGCAGGATAATTTTCTTCGTTGGAAAATACCTCGTCACAGATTCCCTGAATATGGGGATCCTGTGTGGAGTAAATTTTAAGGCCGCCACTGTAAAGCAGGGTAAATGCCTGCGTCTCATTGTAGCCTGCCGCCAGGAGGTCGTTCATCACATCATCGGTTAATGCGTCCACAAAGTATGTATTAACCATGGATTCCTCAGCGTCCTCATTGACTACCTGTATACGGGAGTAAACGTCATCTGCCAGTGCTTCATCATATTCCGCCTGGGTAATGTATCCTTGCTCTAACATATTTCCCAAAACCTTTTTCCGTCTGCCTGCATTATCATCCGGATGAGAAATAGGATTAAACCTGGAAGGATTTTGTGTAATTCCGGCTATGACCGCGCATTCGGAAAGGGTAAGACTGTTAACCGATTTATTAAAGTAACGTAAGGAAGCAGCCTGAACACCCAGGGTATTTTGTCCTAAGTTAATGGTATTCATGTAATTGAGTAAAACATCGTCCTTGGACATGGTTTTGGTTAATTCAATAGCCAGATACTGCTCCTGGATTTTTCGCTTCATGCTGTCGGCAAAGCCCTGCTCACTTGTCCAGTCAGTAAAAACATTGTTCTTTAAAAGCTGCTGGGTGATGGTGCTGGCCCCTTCCGTAAAGTGAAAACCATTTGTGATGCCGATATAGGCGGCCCTGAAAATACCTTTAATGTCAATGCCATTGTGCTCATAGAAACGTTCATCCTCTATAGCCACAAAGGCGTGGGCTAAATCCTCCGGAATCATATCCTGGGTTACAGGAATACGGTTGGAGTTCTGAGAAATGAGCTTGGCAATCTGATTGCCCTCCAAATCATAAACAAAGGTGGAAAAACCAGTAGGGGTGACCTGCACATTTTCAATGCTGGGCGCAGAATCAATGACACCCTTAAAAATGCCAAGCCCCATACAAAGGCCAATCACACCTACGGCCAGAATAAGGAGCAGGGAAAGATTAATAACAGCCAAAAGCAATTTCCTTCCCAGCTTAGCGGATGTTGCATGCAGGGATTTTTGCTTGTTGCGAATCCCTTTCTTACTGTAATTCATTTATATACCTCCTGCAGAACGCAGATTATGCCTGTGTCTCTGCGTAATAAATGGTTTGGAAGTTTTATTTCTAACTTCCAAACTTAAGTTTCTTGCAGATTAAAGTGATTTAAAAATTTGCAATACCTAAAGTATACCAAAATGTGGGGCTGAAATAAAGTTTTTTTATAGTTTATTAAGAATTCTTGTAACAGTTCAGCCCAGGGCTTTGCAGCAAGTGCAAAATCCTGGAGTGAGAGGTCAGGACTTCTTCACAATAGTTTATGATAATTCAGTTTGTCGGAACTGTTACAATTATTTACATTTTTAGCAGATTTTATACATAACGATGGGCGATGCCAAGACGTATGATGGCTGCAAAATGTTTCGCTGGCAAACCATCATTTTTCTTGTGAAGATTGTTTTTCTTGTATATAATAAAAGTTATCAGATGGATTAAAGTGTTTAGCGGGATGGTAGATTAATGGAGAGCTTGGGAGGATAGCGGCATGGCGGAGGAGAAAAAGGAATTTCCACCATATAAAGTGGTATATGACCAGGGAACCGGGGAATATGAAGAAAAGAAATCAAGGTTTATTGCCAGTGTTGCCCCTGTGTCAACGGAACAGGAGGCGTTGGATTTTATTGATTCTGTCAGAAAGAAATACTATAATGCCAGACACAACTGCACTGCCTTTATAATAGGAAGAAACAGGGAGCTTACAAGGTGCAGTGATGACGGTGAGCCCAGTGGGACAGCAGGTAAGCCAATCCTTGAGGTACTTCTTGGAGCTGATGTTACGAATGTGGCAGTGGTAGTAACCAGGTATTTTGGAGGTACTTTGCTTGGAACCGGAGGGCTGGTAAGAGCTTACACAATCGCCGCACAAAGAGGGCTTGATGATGCAGGAATTGCGACTATGCGTTATGGCATAGAAATGACAATTTCCATTGATTATACAGATGTAGGGCGAGTGCAATACCTGCTGGGAAGCAGACAGGTAACGATTGCCGATTCAAGATATACGGATAGGGTTGCGTTTGACATCCGTATTCCGGCAGAGCAGGAGCAGGCCCTTAGAAAAGCCTTGACAGAGAGCACTTCTGCCCGTGCAGGTATAAGGGAAACAGGTGAAGGATATTATATGGACATGTAGCAGGATGTTTTTAGGCTGCCTGTTATTCACGGGATGGAAAAGAACGGATAAGGAAATTCATTGACAAAAAAGTTTGTATGGTCTAAAGTAAAAATCGAAAGCTGTCACGCTTTGCGGGGTGGCTTGTTATGATAAAAAGGTTGTGAAAGCAATTTTCTGAAAGGTGGTGGTTTTTATGAAGAAGAGTATATCTGGCAGCAGCAGCGATCTGCCTCCTCATGAGCGAAGCATAAAAATCACATATAAGGAGAATTGCTATGGAAGAAATCAGAGACTTTGACGTAGTGAAGGAACTGCTTAAGACAAAGCAGTACACCAATCTTCGCCAGAAAATGGCAGAGATGAATGCTGCCGATATTGCAGTTATTCTGGAGGAGATGGATGAGGAGGACATGCTGAAGGTATTCCGTATTTTGCCTAAGAATATGGCAGCGGATGTGTTTTCTTATCTGGAGGTGGATAGTCAGCAGTTTATTATCACCAGCCTTTCAGAGAAGGATGCTGCCGGTATTATTGATAATCTGATGGCCGATGATGCTACGGATTTGCTGGAGGAAATGCCTGCTAATGTGGTGAAAAAGCTGCTTGCAAATGCAAATCCGGACACCAGAAGGGATATTAATCACCTGCTTCGGTATCCGGAGGACTCTGCCGGAAGTATTATGACGGTGGAATATGTAGATTTGAAGGAAAATATGACGGTTGAGGATGCCATTGCCCGAATCAGGAAGGTGGGAATGGACAGCGAGACGATCAATATCTGCTATGTTTTGGATGCTAAACGGACATTGGTAGGTACAGTGGCGCTGCGCTACCTTTTAATCAGCCCTGGGGATGCGGTGATTGGTGAGATTATGCATGAAAACGTCATTTTTATCAATACCATGATGGATCAGGAGGAGGTTGCCAGACAGTTCCAAAAATATGACTTTATCGCTATGCCGGTGGTGGACAATGAAAACCGGCTGGTAGGGATTATCACCGTAGATGACATTGTGGATATTCTGCAGGAAGAAGCTACAGAGGATATGGAGAAAATGGCGGCTATCGTGCCTTCCGATAAGCCGTATATGAAAACCAGTATAGTAGAGACATGGAAAAAGCGTATGCCGTGGCTGCTGCTTTTGATGATATCGGCGACCTTTACAGGAAGCATTCTCACAACTTTTGAGGACGCACTGATGGCGTATGGTGTGCTGATAGCTTATATACCTATGCTGATGGATACCGGCGGAAATGCCGGAGGACAGGCAAGTGTTACAATTATCCGCGGGTTATCCTTAAATGAGATTGAATTTAAAGATGGCCTCCGGGTGCTGTGGAAGGAGATACGAGTCGCACTTTTGTGTGGTATTACGTTGGCAGCTGCTAATTTTGTGAAGCTTCTCTTGCTGGATAGGGTGGGACTTTCAGTGGCCCTTGTGGTGTGTCTGACATTAGTGGCAGCAGTGTTGATTGCTAAGATGGTGGGGTGTATGCTTCCTATGCTGGCTAAGAAAATTGGTTTTGACCCGGCGGTTATGGCCAGCCCTTTTATCACAACGATTGTGGATGTGCTGTCTCTTTTGGTGTATTTTCAGATTGCCACGTATCTTTTGCATATAGCATAAAATAGTAAATATGCTGTTTGCATCAGGATTGGTATAGAAAAGAATTTATGGTCATTCTAAAGATGTATAATAAGATAAAAATGAATTGCTGATGTTAGAAGTGGGAAAATATGCCTTTGAGGATGGCGTTGTATTTTCCCACGATGGCATTCTGTAAAAACATATTGATCATATACCAATGGAGAGTGACATTTCTTAAGTGTATAGTCGTACTTTTTTTATTAAATAATTCGTGATTTTCTTTTCTTTATCTAATTTATGCCAAATCCATAAGTAAAATTTGCTTAATAAATATGAAATACTGAATACTATGACAATGAATATGGGGATCCATATTGCTCCGTTTAGTCCTGCTAAAAAATTCTTGCCGAATGCATGATAAAATACTTTTGATATGAAGTTCCATACTCCTGCATGTATCAAATAAATATAAAATGTTAAATTCGATAAATTTGCAGACTCTTTTCTTATATCCAATAAAGTAAATCCAATAAATATAAAAAGTGAAGCAAGCACTATAAAAAGGCAGTATGGAGATATAATTTCATATCTGGCTGTCATTTCTTTATATACAAGTCCAGATGCACATACAATCCAAAACGCACCTATTAAAATTGCAATGATTGCTTTGCAATTATTTTTGTTTGTAAACATTTTACGAATGCTGTAACCTACCATAAAATATCCCAAATATTCAAATGATTGTCCAATATCCCAGCTCAATCCAGCCATTCCCGTATATTGACTAATACTTGCCCAAGCTAAGAAAGCAAATGAAACTTTGTAACCCGGATTCTCGAAAACGTGACGATGAATTTTCGCCACACTTAGCCGAATTCCCTGAATTTTATTGACAAAACCACCATTTGCACTTGATTAACTCATCGTCATGTTTTATGATGGAGGTATAAACATGACGAGGTGATTGTATGTCGA
>NZ_QZDT01000038.1 GCF_009917485.1 Parablautia muri | reverse complement strand
TCATCCCACACATGGGGCTTATGTTTTACTGACAATCCTCCATGCGTACCTGTATTTGCGAAAGTAGCCACCTGGAATCCGGTCGCATTTACATAACTATCCATACTTTCATAATCAATATATACGCTTGCTTTTACACCGCCTTTATATGGATGTGCGTCTACCTTTACAGCTGAATGAAGAAAATCCTGTGTTCTCCGATAGCTTGAAGGTGTCCATCCGGTATAATAATCTAACAGGTAATAATTTAGCGTTTCCTCTACCCTGTCAGCCAGCTTATCTACCATTTGTAATAATATGGGCTGTATTGCTTTTGATAGTTCACTTATGTTTTTTATGTGCTTTGCCATTATCCCTCATCTCCTTTTTCAATTTCTGCATCTTCTGGTATGTATCCGCTTTTCTTTAAAATATCCATCTGCTGTTTGCTGAATGGTAATTTGTCCAATCCATAGATACCATTTTCAATATTTCTAAGCAGATTTCTGTTCATAGTCTCACTTAAAAGATTGTTTCGGGTTATCTTTAGTTTTGTATATGGTGGATTACCACCATCCTTATTGCACATGAGAAGATTAAAATTACCTATATGGACTTTTACTTCTGGTATGATTGAACCAACTTTTGATATTTCTATCCTCTCTCCTTCAGCTAATGCTTTTCGGCATTCATCCATGTACATAAGCAAAATATTTGTAATCAACTGCTTTGTAATTACTTTCTTGTCATAAACATTATCTTCCCTGTTGTATATACGTTTTGCCATCTTATAAGCTGACAGTGCTTTTACTCTTGCCATTTATTCTGTGTTTCTCCTTTCTGCCATTTCCCCAATGAAATGTGACTTTCAATTAGTGATGTAACTATTGGTGATATAATGCCTCCTGACGCTCTGTGAGGCTCATACAGACGTTTTAAGACTGCTTACATAATTTTATTAAATGAATTATTCAGGCACTAAAATAAGCCCACTATCAATCATATTTCTATAACTGATAATGGACTTATGCATGCGTCCAAATATTCATTTATGGATATTCCTATTCGTACCAAACTCTTTTTGCCGCTACACCACTACACCATTTCTACACCAATTTGCTATTAAAATACATGGAATTACATAGAGATATATGGAGTCATGCAACATCTAAACCCTTATTCCATGCGGTTTTATTGAGATATATGGAGATACATGGATTTATAAATATTCTACGCAACATACTGGTTGATAATATCTCCTTCTTTTCCGTCATATATCATCTTTACCTTTACATCAACCGCACATTCTTTTCCACCGAAAAATTCCTGTGACAGTGAGATCTCGGATGGCCTTGTTTTCCTCTCTCCTGTGAATATGACGTAGACCTCTGGGATTGGCATCTGCACTTTTTTGCTCTTGTACAGGTTCTGCTTTGTCCTCTCAAAATAATCATGCCACGTCTGTACCAGATACATCAGGGCCCTCACTATGATGTTCACCGTCCATACAGAGGACTGTGCTTCCACAAGGATCATCAGCTTATCGCCCACTGTAAACCCAAGGTCATTGTAAATGTTGTCTGTTAATACATTTTTGATTGTTATATCATTTAAATCATTCTCTGTAACATCAGTATCTTCCGGATGGAGCGCTTTATACAGTTGGAGAAGGTATTTCTTATCCTGAAATAAGTCTGTAAATACACTATCCTTGATCGTGCGCTTCATGATCCCTTCCTGATCCTTCTTTACATTGTCTACAATCTCAACATCGTTTCTTTCCAATCTCTTCACCTGCCTTGTATCAGCTTCTTTTTTTAATAGTATCATAAATCGTTGTTTTTTCATAGGTATTTCTCAAACCTCATGAATGGTTCTCTTTAGGAGCCATCCTGCTTCAACTTGCAATACCTTCCCGCATCTGCTATGCATTCCGCTTTTGTATACCCAAAAGCCACTGCAATACCCCACTTATTCCTTGCCACCCATTCTGTCACCATACCGTTGTCCTTCGCATGTTCATTGAATGGATCATAGTTTTCAATCTTTTCAATTCTCAGTTGTGATATTTTCATCATTAGCTCCTTTTTCCAACTCAGCGATTTTTCTTCCAAGCAGTTCATTGATCACCCATGTATGCGTCACATGACCGATAAAAAATCCCATTGTATGGGCGGCTTCCTCCTGCATTTCCTTTAACATATTGATTACTTCTGAATTTGTCATTTACCTTTTATCTCTCTATCTTTATGATATGACCCTTATCATCAGTTTTACAAATCCCGACACATTCACCTGTTTCCATATCTATTCCAATTGTCTCTTTCTCTCTGTATTTGCAAAAAGGAATGCGGGATTGCAGCTCCCACCTTCCCTTCCTGTATCTCCTGTGACCTCATGCGGCAATCCTCAATGCTCCTTCCTTACGCTCATACAGGTATACATGATCTGAAAGTCGTTCCACAATAGAAACCACATTCCTGTTTATATCTGTTACTATATCTGCAAGTTCCTGATAAGATATTCTCCCATCTACAGGAAGGATGATGCTCTCATGCAGAGAACTTGGAAGCACCATATAATCGCTTCCAAGTTTATCACCGATTTCCGTTAAGGTATTTCCATCCAGAAGCTCCACAGCCCCGAATACCTTTTTTGGGTTAGTCAGGACATAGGATCTGATTTTCGGCATTCCAACTGCAAGGTCAGGCATTCCATCTGGTATCATGCTCCGGATGATTTCTTCCATATCCTCAAATACCGGTTCCCCATCAAGGCGCATATTGGAAACTGCCATCTGATAAAGAGCGTTTTCATCTTTTCTCCATACTTCCATGTTCTGATCCGACACTGTAAATGCAGCGGTACCGCTTTCCGAAAGGCCATCCAGCGTCACATAGTAAATTACCGCAAGGTCGAGAAATTCCCGGTAGGGTACCTTTTTAAGGAGTTCCCTGTTCATTTCACGGTTTACCAGCTTCGCTCGGATACGACCCTTAGCCGCTTCCCAATCCCATAACACTCCCATATCCACTCCATCAAGGTCATTACAGTGTTCCATGAGTTTACCGTAAACATCCTCTGCTATCCAACCGAGTGTTATCCGCCCATCACAATAGCCCTCATAATAATTATCCAGATAGATACAGACGCCCCCTTTTCCCTCATGTTTAGACGCTGTAATCCCTGTAAGCGTGATGCCATTATTTTTCGCTCCCGGAACAATCCTCACTTCCAGACTTCCACCTGCTTTTTCTTCCACTCCCTTTAATACTTCCTCTGCAAACTCTTCCAGTCTCATAATCTTATCTTCCTCTCCTATGCTGCTTTTGTCTTTGCAAGGGCTTCCATCACCCTCTTATAGGTTTTCTCATTCATGGATTCCGGTGCTGTAATCTTATACCTCTCCTGTACTGCTTCCATTGCAACACCTGTTCTCTTAAGCTCCTCCTGCAGTAAGTCCATCTGCTCTTTGGAAATACCCTCTTTCTTAGCTTCCGATTTCTGCTGAATCCCTTCCTTCTTACCCCTTAATTGATCTTCTTGCTTCCGGCTCCCCGTATCTGCTTTCGCTTTTAACTCGTAGACTGTCTGGCCTTTATCATTGTTGATCACAAGAGCTGATATTTCACGGTCATTGTTGTATGCAATGGATATTACAGAAAAACGGTCATTACAGTAATAACGCTTCTCCTTATTTGAACCCTCTTTCATCTGGATTGAGGCTTTACCTGCTGGAATCCAGATAAAGGGAGCCGAGTACAGCTCCCTCCCAATCCCCCAGTTGAAGCACGCCCTCTTGAAGCTGTCCGATGCCTGGGATTTCTCCTTCTCCGTATACCCCATCGTACCTACATCCTGCTTGGCAATCCACTGCATGGTTTCCTTATCAAATACCTCCACGGTGCAGTAAAGATTGCCATCAATACACTGATGGCTCCTTTTCCATCCAAAAGCTCCAAAGGTTTCATCAAGGATGCGCTGGTCTACCCTTGCATCCTTATATAATAAGAGGCTTAATCCCTTTTCATTGATCACCGACACCCTGCATTCAATCTCATCTGCTTTAAGCAGCCTGATAACGTTCTTCTCCATCTTCTCTCTCCCTTCTACAGGATATATCCCCCTGCGCCATTACACCCAATTCACTCCCCACATAGGCTTTCAGTTCATCATAGGAATCATCCCTGTATCCGAGCCATTCCTCGTATAACGATTCCAGTATGCCATATTTTCAATGGAGAATCCCACGCACGGTTTCTATGTCAAGGTTCTCCACTTCCTCCATCAGTATCTCGTACACATTCACAAATACTTCTATTTTATAGGAAGCTTCGTATATTTCCTTCTTCGTTTCCTGTAGCATGGAATCCTTAAAAAGGTGCAGTTCTATATGGAGCTTTTCTAACAATAACTCTTTTAACTCCTTTTCTTCCATATATACCCTCTATGCCACTTTCACCTCAAACCTTCTGGAATGGGAAACTTTTCCATAATCGGCATAAAGCTCCGGCTTCTCTTCCTTAATCCGCTTCGCATCTAATTTGGTGGAATCAATATTCTTCCATGACACACGAAAATGCTCACTGCTGGCAAGCTCATTGTCCTGCATGAAAAGCTTCACTTCCTGTTCGATCTGCTTCTGCTCCTCCTGTAATTCTGAAATAAATCCAAGGATTTCTTCACGTCTTCGTAATTTTTCATCAAAACCAACCAGCTTAATTGCACTGGCTTTCCTTGCTGTATGGAAATACTGCTGGATCACCTCGTCACAGACTTTGCTCCCATCCGGCGGCGGGATGATTCCTTTCACCACATGGTTATTCCAGAAATTATCTTCTATTGAAATAAGACGCTCTATCAGCTCATCATCCCACTCCAATTTCCTGTAGGTAAATTCCCTCCCAAGAATCACTGCCGCAATATACCATACCTTTTTTCCTGTGACTGCCATATAATGGTAGCATTGCATCACATAATGGAGGGGAATATCACCATCCGCCCATTTGTCCGCATTGTAGGCACTGGCAGTTTTGCACTCCAATCCTGCATCTTCTCCAACTACAAGACGGTCAACATCAGCAATCATAAACGGATGTTCTGTACTGCGGTACATGAAGTTGGACTTCCTCACCTTAAGCCCCGTAGCCTCTGTAAATCTCTGCGCCACGTAATCTTCCAAATCGTGGCCTATCCTTATCGCTTCATTATCTTGTTCCTCGATCTCTTCACTGGTCTTATCCTTAAAGACCTTCATTGCATTGCTGAATGGGTTCACACCGCAGATTGCACCAGCATCCGATCCCCCGATTCCTGACTTCCTTAAACGGAGCCATCCAGTATTGTCTACTCCTGATAATGATATTTTTTCAAACATGATTTTCCTCCTTTTCCTGTACAGCACTGCATAATAACAGGGATAGCAAAGACCATGCTGATCCATGCCATCCCCATTATCTCTGTTATCCTTCACTTTTACCTCGACTACGAATATTTTTGAATATTCCCATAGATTTTCAATCTGTAGATTACTTCACCCTAGCAGTACATATATCCTCTTACTTCCATCCTGTGATATGTTCTGTTCCTTTTAAACTGCATGAGACCAAAAGGCTTATCAGAAGCTTAAGGACATACACCACAATTTAGGCAGCTTTTACAAGCTGATATGCTTTATCTATCAGCGGATTTCCATCAATGGTTCTCGCAAACACGTTCTCCTTATAATTCGCTGTCATTCGAAGTGGTCTGCTGTGTGTGGCAAAGTCTGACACTGCATTGATGAACCGATATGCATTGTTTCCCACTTTCTGCAAATCAGGAGCCTCATAATAACGCTGCTCCATATCCCTGCGGAGCTTCAGAATGTTCTTACTCTGGATGGGTGTAGGTTCTTTTTCCATGGGAAGGAGCAATTCTATGTATTCCTTCACCTGTGCGTCCGTCATTTTCTGTCTGCGTAACTGCTCAAACTCTATGCCAAGGTTATCCATATAATTCTCCGCCATAAAGAGCGTATCCTTTGCCTCCTGTATCTTGTCATGGATGTTGCCCGTGTGGATCATAGAAAAACTCCGCTTTGCCGTTTCCAATGCAAGGTTCAGAGTATTGTTGCATACCACCCTTACAGGAGTTACAGCTACCTTTACAGAACCGGAACCGTCATGGGTGTTAGAAAATACCAGATAAGAGCTGATGCGTTCCCCTGCAATGACATACTCTTTCGGCAGTCTTGCAAGGAGCCATACCTTTTTACCCTCCTGCAAAGATCCAGCAGTCTCATATTTTACTCCTTTTCCAAGCAGTTCATCAGTGAAGCTGAAAGCATCTGTATTCTGTACCACCTTATACCTGTCAGATACCACGCCCAGCACTCTCCTGTCAGAGCTTCTCACATTTGCTTTATACCCCTTCACCATTTCATTACAGCCCGTGTACACAGGCTCCTGAACCACCTCCCAGTCAAGCCCCGCTAATTTTAATGCTTCTGCTGATGCAGGTGCTTCCATAACAATTGTACCTAACCCATGCCATGGTTTCTCCCTTACAGAGAACATTGTTTCTATCATATGTGCCATTTTTAACATCTCCTTTTCTCTTTTTCCCGTGTGTTGGTAACAGGGTGCAAAAAGGAGCTTCCTCATGGAAAGCCCCTGTCCGCATCCTGTATTTCATTTTTAATCTGTTGCTGATACTCGATTTTTCACCGTTCTGCAAAGTGACGCATGATAAAACCTATGCCTTTTCTGTTTTCATACTGAACGCCATGCCGATAAATTTGACAAAGGACACAAGCGCCGCCACTAATGTTGATGCGGCTTTTAAAACGTTCTCTAAGAATTTCAGTCTGTCCATATGGTTCTCCTTTCCCTTCCTATTTTCACAATACCATCTGGTTTGATGATACGTTTCGTACTATTGAAAGAATATATCAGTGTATGCTCTGCATATACGACAGAATCATGATTCCTTTATGGCAGATACATTTCCTATATGCCCTTCCCTTTTACTTCAAAATAGACACCATATCCTTCATACCCTGCTTATAGGCAAGAAGCTCACATATACCCATGGTGGCGGATATGGCGGAATGGTATTGCTCCACTATATCCATCTGTTCCCCGGAAAAGGTTTCCCTCACACGGTTTGCAAGTTCTTTCTCCTTCTCAAAAGCCGCCCTGTAACCATCATCCCGCCAGTAAACTTCTCCCAGTCTTTCTACTATGTTGGGCTGGAATGCTTCTAAAATATTTTTCTCCATAGATTTTGTTTCCTCCTTTGGTGTTGTACGTTTCCTGTTATATCCGTATATGTGTGGTAAAAATGGAATATAAAAAGGATTGAAGGAATATATCCCCCAATCCTCTTTATTGTCAGATAGCTTTCTGATGAAAATCGGCAATTGTATTTGTAATAGTGAATAATAATACAAGGTTCAAAGTATCTCCTACGGTTTAACTACATCACCGAAAATCCTTCTGATATTATTATGGAAATGATCTATATTCCCCACAATCTTCCTTCCAAAACACATATATACAAACATACGGTAAATCCCTGCAGTTCTTCCCATGGAAATATCACGGAGCCTATCCCTCAGCCTACTGCCTTTCCCAGATTTCAACATATCTTCCACTAAGAAATGGCCCTAACCGTTTTATCCTCTTATAATTGTCCGGTAAAATTTTGCTCCAATCCAATGAGTGGGTGGCAGAGTCGAATGCTTTCTCCGGAACGGTATCCACTACAAAATGTCCGACTTCATTCTGATCTGCTGCTGTATGATAGATTTCCATCCATTCAGCTTCTGTTCCTCCATGCATAAAGTTTAATGTAATCAGGTAGTCAATTGGATTCTCTATAAGTTCTCCAAAACTTCCTACTACAAAATCAATTTCTCCACTATTAAGTTCCCGTGCCGCCTGTATTACTTCTTCCTGTAAATCCAGCCCGATTTTCTTGTCTGCTTTTATATGCTGCAATATTTCACCTAAACCACACCCAATGTCCACTACCGTTTTACAATCATGAGAATTTAGATATCGGACACATACCTGTGCATATTCTTTCCACTCATAAGGGGAAAGATGCCACGTATCAAAGTGATACTTGTTAATCATCTGCATATATCTGACTTTCTTTATACCCCCAATCAATACATTCTTTAAACCTACTTCTTTAAGTTTCCGCACAATTTTCTTCCTTGCTCCTTCTTTATCTCCTGCATATGTAACCATCATTAAACTTCTCCTGTTATCTTATGTCATTCCGTTTCATTTTCTTTGCGGCGTTTGCTCAGCAGCCCTTCAATCACTCTCGCCGAATATCCTCCTGCCCGCGCAATCTTGGCTCTCTCACGCCTGTCCGTCTCTCCCTTTGCCAGGTCTGCTATAAATTCCGGACGGTACAGCCGCATGGGACAGTCAATCTTATCCCCGTGAAAATGCGTGAATAATTTAAGCATTGCATCCCGCCCAATCAGTTCAAAAAGCTCCAGATAGCTGTCATTCAAAGCTTCTGCTTCGTTCCCTTCTACATGAAAGGCCTCATAAATAATCTTGTCGTTTATATCGTTGAAATCAATCCTGACCAACTCATCACCTCCAATCCATGCAAAGTATAGCAACAGCCACTGACATAAATCCAATTGTAAAATGAGTTTTTTAATGTTTCATAAACAGACAATGTTTCATCATACATAAAATGTGTGCAGTTTATATGGCACAATATGTATACCTAAACTGCACATCATTTTTAGAAACTATGAAATTATTGCATATCTGTTATACCAGCTTTCATATATGCGACTTTCAACCGGAAATATTTTTTTAATTTACCAATTCTACAGCACATTGCTTTCGCTTTACAACAAACGTGCAACAGGCACCCCGATTGGAGTGCCTGTACATACCCTGTAAAATATTCCTTTATAATTTTATTTTTTTAGTCTCATCCAATAAGGTCAAGTACCCCCTTAAGTTCTTCCGGAAGTCTCCCACACGCTTCTGGTAATCCCGCTTCTTCCATCACAGGCTTCTCCGGAATCTTCTGTACATTTACTGTTCCTATACCAGCAAGCAACGCTCCAACAAGTTTCATTCCCTGTAACTGCATTTCCTCACGTACCATTAAGAGCATATGCTCATGGAACTGCTGACGCTCTGACATTTCGGTTTTAACATTGAGATATTCTTCCAATGCTCTTTTGACATAAGAGGTAAGTGATGCGGAACTATCTGCTTTCTCTGATAGTTTCAGGTATAATTCCTTATCTGCCTTATCATCCATATTGAATCGAATAAATATGGATTTCTGATTTCCAGCCATTAGTTCACCTTCTCTCTAGCATCTGACCGGCAAGGAACTCATAGCCTTTCGCATTGGCACACAGATCACAGTCATAAGCTGTATGGTTCCGATACTTCCCAGCATGATCACGGGCCATCAGCGCACCACCACCTACATAGATGATGTTGATGTAATCAAGGCTGTAGCCACGTTCCGAAAGCTCTAATTCCAGAGAATGTATCTTTTCCCTCATCATCCCATGGATCAGCTCCATATAGACTGATGGCAGATTGCTCCCTTCTTTTAACATGACCTTCATGATCTCATGTTCCGGAATATCTTTTCCAGTCTGTATTTTCATATCCCGCTGTATTTCTTTAATCCATTTGACCATAGCCTTTTCAATCGTGATGGACTTGCTCTCAATCGGGAGTCCATTCCGAACATAGACAACATCGGTGGTCTTGCTCCCAATATCTACGATCAGGTAATCATCTTTCATATTTCCAAGCCTTGAAGCAATCGCTGAATAGCACTGCGGACATACAATCACTTTTACAATCGTCACTGTATAATCTTCTCCCTCATAGGAAAATTCCAAAGTATTTTGCTGATTATAGTAATCAATCAGTCTTAGCTTATCCCTCCCATAATTGGAAAACGGAAGCCCAACTGCCAGAACAACCTTCGCCTTATGTAATCCAGCGTTCCGAAGTTCCATTGCAATACCAGTCATTGTACGGAGCCTTGCCAAATCATCCGATATTTTATCCTCTGTGATTGCTGACCTTCCTTCTCCTACCTTGAAATATTCCCCATCATAGAACAGAGAATTTTCTTTTAGCGTTGGCTCTACAGCTCCAAGCCTGTGTACACCGTTATCAAATATGAAGTTTGCAGTCTTCCCAAGCTGGTAGCCATCATCAAATCCTATGACATACTGGCCATTATTTAATGAGATCATAATAACCTCCTTCCTTTATGCTGGTATCATTTTAAGAAACTCCTGTTCTGTCAGTACCGTTATTCCCAGCTCCTTTGCTTTCACTAACTTACTTCCCGGCTTAGCTCCGCAGATCAGGTAATCTGTCTTATGGGTAACAGAGTTTGACGCTGTAGCTCCAAGACTGATAATCCTGCTGTTAATATCGTCACGGGTAAAGTTTTCAAGCTTTCCTGTTGCTACGATTGTGCATCCCGTAAATGGGTTATTGTTTGTATTATTTTTATCTCCCATAATTTGATCCTCTCTTTCTTCAAACCTTAGCTTTATAAATTTTTTCTTTTCGTGTTGCATTATCTCTCACGACCACCTTCTCATGATGCTTCAACAATTCATCCTTCTTCTTTAATGCCGACTCCATAGTGGTACACGTATATCCCCAATTCATTTTTTCTCCATTCTCATTAAGAGCATGAACATCTGCACCTTCCCATGTGAAATCATCCATATTTTTATTCACGTAGGAATATTCCTCAATAATGAAATTTGCTAACAGTGATGCCATGATGTGCATGGCATTATCATCTTCATACAATGTTTTGTAAGTACCGATAGCTGCTCTGCGTTTCTCATTTCCTTCCAGATATTCAATCCAGAGAACCAGATAGATTCCTTCATTGCCCCCATAATTAAGAGAATTTCTTAGATCAAACTCATAAGTCCTTATGGGAATGGGGTTACTTGTTGCAAGGCTGTAATCAAGGATATCCGGTATCTTACTTTTCTCTATCAGGATGCTGTTTATCTTCTCGAATAATTCTTCCGTAGTCATTGGTCTTGTCATATGTTACCGCCTTTTTCAGCCGCAATCCCTCTAAGGAATCCCTGCTCAAACACAGCATACTTTGTATTCTCAATGCAGATGCAGAGCGTATCTACCGCATCCCCCAATTTTTCCTCTGGTACATACTCTTTCAGAATATCAACCACCGGATCAGTCTTATCCGTTCCTTCAACAGCCAGCATGGAATATTCCTCTTTGATACTTTCATCCAGTCTGCTCATACAAACACACGGCTTCTCATTCCTCACAAACAATTCACACGCATATCTGAATCCATAGATAAATCCCTGACGCTCACTTTCCACACCAAACTCCGCTACTACTTTTTCCAGTTCTATCCACTGTTTATGGGCTTCCTCATCATCCGCACTTAAGAGATCACTCATGGCGTATGCTTTCACCTTCTTTCTTGCTTGCTCTGTTTCCGGAAGGTCTACATAATTCTTTTCTCCTGAAAGATAATTGTAAATCTTGTCAATAGCGCCTATGTTCATTTTCTCACTTCCTTTCTTAACACGGCATACTTCAATTCATTGTTTCTGGTTTTAATCTTCATCTGTGAAACCTCCTTAAAACAAACGAATCCCCGTGCCATTACTGGCACAGGGACTATTTATAGTGTCATGATAAGAATATATATTTAAGGGTATGATTCATACGCCTATCACAGATTGAAAACATTATGATGCTCATAATACATTTATCTCAGACTTCACTACTCCTTTTCTTTATCCAACTTCCCCTACTCTTTTACATTTATCAAATCATTTCTTTCACAAGCTTTTCAAATTCTTCCATACTCATTAATATAGTTCTTGGCTTTGTTCCCTCTTCCTCAGCAACTACCCCTGCCGCACACAACTGATCCATGATACGTGCCGCCCTGTTAAATCCAATCTTAAACATCCTTTGTATCATGCCTATAGATGCTTTACCCTTATCAATGATAAATCTCCCCGTTTCCACAAAATAAGGATCATAATCATCATCACATTTATCTCTATTTTCAATATCGCAAAATGTTCTTGTGGATATAGTTTGATTCTTCAAATAATGTACTACATTCTCAGTTTCTTCATCAGATATATATGCTCCCTGAATACGAATCGGTTTCATGCATCCCTGTGGCTTAAACAACATATCTCCATTTCCCAAAAGTAATTCTGCACCTCTTTCATCCAAAATTACCCTTGAATCTATTGCCGAAAATACGCTACATGCCATTCTGCTTGGTATGTTTGCTTTTATCAGTCCTGTAATAACATCTGTTGATGGCCTTTGGGTTGCAATAACAAAATGTACTCCTGCACCTCTTGAACTTTGCGCTATTCTGGTTATTAGCTGTTCAGCTTCGCTCTTATATATCGCCATCAAGTCAGACAGATCATCTATGAAAACCAATATCTGCGGAGTTTTGCATGGTACTCTGTCAGATTTATTATATCCTGCTAAATCTCTCACACCAAATTCCGCAAATTTTCTATATCTGTCCTCTACTTCTAATCTAACCCATTCCAATGCTGCCAAAGATTTTGATGCATCTGTTACTACTGGGATAAGTAAATGGGGTATTCCATTATAGATACTCAAACTTACTCCTTTTGTATCTATCATAATCATCTTTACACTATCCGGACCTGCCTTATAAAGCATGCTCATAATTATAGAACTTAAGCAGACTGTCTTTCCAGAACCAGTAGCTCCAGCTATAAGTAAATGAGGCATTTTGCTAATATCATCCACAACAACCTCTCCAATTATATTTCGCCCTACCGCAAAAGTCATACTAGATGGGCTTTCTTTAAATTCTCTTGATTCTATTATTTCTTTTATCGTAACAATTGGTACTTCTTTATTAGCAATATCAATCCCTATTGCAGGCTTCCCAGGAATAGGTGCTTCTATATGAATATCCGTAGCCTTGGTAGCGATCCTGATTTCACTTTCCCGCTTTACAATCTCTTTTATCCTAACTCCCATTTCCGGCATAATCTCATATCGCGTAAATCGCACTCCGTTGTTAATATCCGAAACCTGCACTCTTATGCCAAAGTTCAAAAGTGTTTGCTGTATTCTCATTGCATTTTCTTTTACTTCCTGCTCGTCTATTCTATTGTATCTTCTTTCTTTAAGCAGGCTTAACGGTGGAAAATGATATGTTATATCTTCACTGTTCTTCTGTGGATTCATTGTTGTTTCTCCTATGCCAAAAACACTATTGCTATAATTAACAATATCCTATATATTACTGATACGATATTTGAGCATATGATTCCGCTCGGTCAACTTGTTTGCTTAATATTTCCACTTCCCCTTTCCTAAGCCCCTGAACAAATTCCACAAGCTCTTTATCTCTAATCCCGCTATTAGACTGACAGTCAGACGTATATCTTCTGACACGTTTATACTGCTCAATAATAAAGCCTTCTTCTTTTTCATTAAGAGCATCTTCAAATCCCTTATACACACCAATCTCCAAGTCTGTACATAATCTGAAATAATCTTGTCCTAATATATAATAATCACCATTAATCTCATATATGAAATTAAACATCCTAGCAATCTTTTCTCCTAATTTTCGTGCATCCACCATATAGATACCTCCTACCTTTTTGTTATTATCATATAACAAACAACAGCAAAAATAAATAGAGAGTCAATCAAGCCCCCCTATCAAAATTCATTTTCTATTATTGCGTTCTGATCATCTCCATTATCCTTTCAACCATATCATCATCCGCATGCTTCATCAAATAAGGAATAACCACCTGCAGATTTTTCTTTTTCACTCCTGAAATCTTCCTTATATCCGTCCAATAAAAAGGCTTCCCTTCTTCCTCCAACTTCCGATAAGCCCATATAATCTTCCTCGCCCAGCTCTCCGGATATGATTCTGCATACCTTTCCATAATAGTCTTACACCTCGGCATATTCTCCAACTGATGCCCCAGCAATCCCATTTCCCGATACACAAGCTTCTCTGACACCCGTTCTGGTCTACCGTTTTCATTGCCAGTTCCATCATATACACCCTTTGCAAACTTCTCCAATACAGGAGCCGTTTCCATATCCAACAGCTCCCAATCTACAGGAGCAACATCCCTCATATAATGGCTCTCCTGCTCTTTCTGAATCTGTTCTACAGTCAGAGAAGGATTAATCAATTCTTCTATCTCCATCCCTAAATAAAAAGCAATCTGACAGATAACCGTGAAATCAGACAACTTCCCCAACAATGCTTTTTGAATCTGATATATACTCGCTATACTGCATATCCCCATACTTCTGTAAAATTCACCCATATCATCCGCAAGCATTTTCGTATACCTGCTACGCCCAGACGGTTTCAGATATTTTGTCCTGCTCATCCCATCATACAGGATCGCACTTATCGGAACATCATTCTCAAAATCCATAGGAGCATCAAATACCGAATCCAAATATGATGCAAACTGAATCACTAAAGGATCACTTTCAACAACAGCTTCCTCATTACCTATGTAACTTTCAGCAGGACAAAACGTAAAACTCTGCTCACTCTTTGCAGGAACAGTTGATTCCTTAAGCCTGCATTTATGCTTCGTACATATACTCACATTCCTGATCTGATGCTTCCTGTGCCAATAGGCTTCACCATACCTTTCCCTATCCTCCCTTGCACACATAGGACAAAACTTCAAACACTGCTCTCCTTTATTCCTCGGAAGTACACAGAACAAATGATGTACATCACATGGTTCATGGCCTAAACGATACAGAGCATCTTTCTTCTGTTCTAATGGAATAAACCGTGCATATTGAGGGTACATAGTATGATCTAAGACCAATTCATCCATAGGATATATTTTTTCAATTTTCTCCATAGCTCCACTATTTAAGTTCCCGATAAATTCTTTATTCAGATAATCTGACTTCTTACAATACAGCTCCTGCAACGCCATCTTATGAGAAAAACAGCCCGAATGTACATAATATCTGCAGAACCAGCTATACACCAGTTCATCAGGATAAATTGTCGGCATATATGCAATCATACCGCTACCTCCACCACTGGCATATGTATCTTCAATAACTGCACAATATCCCCATTTTCAGTTTTAGCATCCTCTACCAATCCGGCAATCGTAAAGTCTCCTCTATACTTTTCTTCTGCAGAAGTCCGTACATCCGTAACCGTAACAGATACTTTCTTTTTAGCCTTAGAAGTCTGCTTTTTCTGCTCCATATGGATAAACCCATGCAACATAGATAACCTCTGCTGATATGCTTCATTTAATGATTCCAGATTAAGAACTTCTTTACCACTTAATATAGCAATCTCCTGTGCATCATGAATAAGAGACACTACCACCGATATATTCCCAGAAGTATGCTCATAAAGCCATTCCATGATCCCATCAGTAATCTCCGTTTTCTGTTTCACATACTGACAGGAAAACACAATCTCACAAAAATTTCTGAAATCCGTACCATACTCCATCACATCATAACGTAATCCTAATGACCTTCTGGCAAGCTGTACCGCCTGTTCAAAGAACACAGCACTTTCAGGCGTTCCCACCATGCAGATTGATATACCACTGTTATTGATAAGCTGGGTAAGCATCCCTACAAGGCTCTTTCCATTCTTACTGTTACATACATTCTGAATTTCATCTACCACCAATAGCCCAATATGATTAAGTGCAACCTGACTGACATTCCCGATCAGCATATCCGTTGTAGTTCTGGCTCTTAATGCATTCTCATAATACTTACTCTCAATCATTTCATCCACTTTACGTAATATCTCCAACAGCATCCCCTTTACAGAAGAATCAAAAGGACACTGTACACAGATACATGGAATAATCTTCGTATATGGATTCTCAACCTCAATCACTCTGTTTTCAGTAATCAGCGTAATCGCTCTGCTGATAGCAGAACTTTTGCCAATACCGGATGCTCCAATGATTGTAAAGCTGTCAGAGCCACCCATGATGCCACTATATTCCTGCTGTATCACTGCTTTGTAATTCTGATTCTTCTGCTGTACAGCCAGCCTTGTACCCTTCTTCTGCAATGATCGTAACAATGCCAGATACATTTTACTGTAAATCTCCAATGACATTTGGGAAGGTACATATATCCTGTAAAGATCAGAAAGCGCCATAAGTCGCACAGGAACCTCTGTTTCTCGGATAACCTCATCATACTCCGGCAATACCTCCAATGCTGAAAACAGATCAGCACCTGATTTCATTGACGGTAAAATATGGATAATATCTGAAAGATCAGCCATAATAACTCCCCTCCTTCATATAATCCTGATGGCATCTACTCTGTTCCTTTTTTCTTGTATTGCGGATATTCTTCATGTGTACATCCATATGACCACTGGCCTTACAAGCACTGCCAGCAATGGCTTCTATATGCTGTGCAAGATCAATCTGTGCTTGTAAATTGTTCCTCATTTCATTCTTGGTAATAGCCCTCTGGTCACTTTGTAATTCCTGTATTTCAACTAAATCTTTTCCCTTAAAACGAGATTCTATCAAAGCAAATTCAGTATAAATCCCATTCTCAATCACCCATACAGAGGTAACATCCTCCGGATTATAAGCCACAGTTACAGTACCACCAGTCAGGTATTGCTCTGTATATCCCTCACAATGATAACGCAGCTTATTTACCTTCAAACCTGTTCGTCCAAATTTCCCCACAGTCCTCGGTAACAATGTCAACATCAGCTCTCTGCTACCTACATTTATTAAATTTGCTCCTATCTGTGACTTACTCCACTCCCAGATACAGGACGCATAAGGCTTCACCTGATCCTCTATCATAGCTTCTGTATAAGGAAAATTTTCTATGATCCGCCTTGAATTATAATAGATCATACAATGCAAAATAATCTTTTCAAAATCCATCATTGTTAAACATGCATCCTTCCGGTAATCATGCGCTCCTCGTTCCTGATAGTCAGGCTCGATCACACCTTTACCCTTCAGATGCTTCTTATATGTCTCCTGAATCAAGTCAAAGAATTTCTCTACCAATCCTTTCAGCTCTGGTCTGTATGATGGAAGATTAACCACCGTAACACCCAGCTCTGCAATCTGTTCAAAGTTCTCCGATTTATATTCACTCCCCATATCAGTAACGAATGTACCGGGAAGCATATCACAATCCCAATCCTCTTTCCGGACAGAAATACCAAACCTCTTACACCATTCTCCCTTGTCAGCAATAATATTCAGCATCAATCCTCTAAGACTGTATACTCCACCTTCCCATGAAAGAGAATATCCACAACATAGACTACTGTAAGCATCAATACAGGCAGTAAGAATCGGTCTGCCAACCAGATTTCCTTCCTCATTGATCAGATAAATATCACACACCGTTGCATCCAGCATCCCTACACCGACTGCAGGTGCAAACTCCTGTACTCCCTCACCAACAAGAGGACGATTATTCCTCTGATAATTCTTCAATCCATCCCTTGAAATATAGAAGTTCTGCATCTTCCTTGTCTTACGATAAAAATATCGGAACTGATAGAAGGATGGATATTCTTCTCCCAATACTCCCATAGCATCACAATACTTCTCTTTGAGCATCATTGTGTATGCAGTCATAAGGGATTGCTTCTTCGTGGTATAGAAGAACTTGTTAAGCGCCCAACGCATATGCTTTTCATCCTGCGTCAGTTCCTTTTCATCCCTATGTTTCTTAGGTGCAAGCACTGTTATATCCATATAGCTCAAATACAAACAAAGATAATTCCTGATTGTCTGCTTTGATACCTTGCTTTCTTCTGCTATAGAGCAAATCAGTTTAGAGCGCATCTTATCATCCGCTATGAAAGAAACAATAGGAGCAATCATTGTATATCGTTCATGCATAACCTTCCTCTGATCTGCATCCAGAGCATCAGTATCTCTTATGATATCAACGCCACTAGCCTCAAATAACTCTCCATCAGTACACCCAACATAAGATTCCAGTAACTCTGATTCCATCCATACAGGCATTTTCCTGTTAATGCAGTCAATCACAAAAACTCTCTCCCGCTGAATATCCAATACTCGGATTATGTTATCACCAGAACGTAACAGATCATACTTCTTCATCAATAACCAACCCCCAATCCGTTACTCCATGCCTGATCCAATACTCCCTTGATGCATCCAGCATCTTCACCGTCAATGGCTTCATCAGAAACTTACGGAATACACACTCACGTACCATTAAATCACCACCTGTCTTGGTACAGACAAAATCTGATGTATACCCTCCAACATCCAATCCATCCAGAAGAACATTACATCTGATTTCCTTAATCTCCTCACTCTCCTGCAGAAGATCAGCATAAGTATACTGAATGGCATCATATGTCCTGCATACATCAGAACACTTTCCAATCATCCTCTTTTCGCATCTTCCTTTGAAATTCTTCTTTCTCATCCTTCGCAAAACCTCCCATCCGGGAACATCCTGCATTTTCCCAAAAACAGCTCCCAAAAATGAAATCATACCACCTTTGGGGATTTGGGAAATTCCTTTTTGGGGAAATGAAAAACCAGAAATCCAGCATTTACAAGGCTTCCATACACGTTCCTATTTTCCCAAAAACATTAGAAACAAATATCACCATGTCGTAGGGCATTGCAATTTATTCTATATCAGGCACCTAAAAGGCACTTTCGTTTATCCACTTTACCAAGTGAAAGTATGCCCCTACTCCATGGTGATCTTATATGCAGTACGTTCCTAAAAATCCTGTGTTTATGCGGGGGAAAGGATAGTCCGGAGGACAAAAATAAGACCCGCATCCTTCGATGCAAGGTCTTATTTTTCTATGTCGGGGGCTAGATGTGTTTGCCTTTTACAGAATAAATTTACGTGCCCTACGACACCCAAATTCCTATGGCATTATTTCTGAATTGCCGCCTGTGCCGCCGCCAATTTTGCAATCGGCACTCTAAACGGAGAACAGGACACATAAGTAAGTCCAACCTTATGGCAGAATTCCACAGAGGACGGATCCCCACCATGCTCGCCGCAGATACCAAGCTTGATATCCGGCCTGGTCTTCCTTCCTTTTTCCGCCGCCATCTGAACCAGCTGTCCTACGCCGCTTTGATCCAGTCTTGCAAAAGGATCAGACTCGTAAATCTTCTTTTTATAATACTCATTTAAGAACTTGCTAGCATCATCTCTGGAAAAGCCAAATGTCATCTGCGTCAAGTCATTGGTTCCGAATGAGAAGAACTCGGCTTCCTCAGCAATCTCATCTGCAAGAAGCGCTGCTCTTGGAATCTCAATCATAGTGCCAATGTGATAGATAATGTCAGAATTTTTCTCCTGTTTAACCTTCTCGGCGGTCTCCACCACAATTTCTTTCACATACTTCAATTCCTTCTTTTCGCCTACCAGAGGAATCATGATTTCAGGAACCACGTCAAAGCCCTTTTCCTGTCTTACCTCAATGGCAGCTTCCATAACCGCCCTGGTCTGCATTCTGGCAATCTCAGGATAAGTTACCGCAAGACGGCATCCTCTGTGGCCCATCATTGGATTGAACTCATGAAGAGAATCACATACCTCCTGTACCTCCTCTGCAGTCATCATCATTTTAACTGCCAAATCGTCAATATCATCTTTTTCCGTAGGAACAAATTCATGAAGCGGAGGATCCAGGAAACGGATGGTAACCGGTCTGCCCTCCATCACTTCATAAAGCGCCTTAAAATCCCCCTTCTGATAAGGAATCAGCTCGTTTAACGCCTTCTCTCTCTCCTGCACGGTTCTTGAAAGAATCATCTGGCGGATCTTAGGGATTCTATCCGGTTCAAAGAACATATGCTCCGTACGGCAAAGGCCGATACCTTCCGCTCCGTATTTTATCGCATTGGCTGCGTCTTCAGGGGTATCCGCGTTGGTGCGCACTTTTAATTTACGGAAGGAATCCGCCCATCCCATGATTCTTCCAAAGTTACCGCTGATAGAAGCCTCCTGTGTTTTGATATCACCGTCATAAATCTTACCGGTGGATCCGTCTAATGAAATGTAATCTCCCTCATGGTAGACATGTCCGCCAAGCTCAAATACTTTTTCTTCTTCATTAATGGATATGTCGCCGCAGCCTGATACGCAGCAGGTACCCATACCGCGCGCCACTACCGCCGCGTGGCTTGTCATTCCGCCGCGTACGGTCAAAATACCTTCCGCCGCATGCATTCCTTCGATATCTTCCGGTGAAGTTTCCAGACGCACCAGGATAACTCTTTCTCCCCCTTCGTGAGCCGCTTTCGCCTCCTGTGCGGTAAAGTATACCTTACCTGCCGCTGCGCCAGGCGATGCGGGCAGGGCCTGTCCAATCACAAGTCCGCCTTTTAGCGCCTCAGGATCAAAAGTAGGATGCAAAAGTTGGTCTAAAGATTTCGCTTCAATACGAAGTACTGCTTCTTCCGGAGTAATCATATCTTCATCCACCAGGTCACATGCGATCTGCAGAGCTGCCTGTGCGGTGCGCTTTCCGTTTCTTGTCTGCAGGAAGAACAGTTTGCCATCCTCAATGGTAAATTCCATGTCCTGCATATCTCTGTAATGGTCTTCCAGTCTGTTGGCAATGTCTATAAACTGTTTATAGCATTCCGGTAAATCTTCTTCCAATCTTGTAATAGGCTGGGGTGTTCTGATACCTGCAACTACATCCTCGCCCTGGGCATTGATCAGGTATTCGCCGTAAATCCCCTTTGCGCCTGTAGATGGATTACGGGTGAAGGCAACGCCGGTTCCTGAAGTATTACCCATATTTCCAAATACCATGGCCTGCACATTGACAGCGGTCCCCCAGTCGCCTGGAATGTCATTCATTCTGCGGTATACAATTGCCCTCTCATTATCCCATGAACGAAATACTGCTTTCACAGCTTCCATCAGCTGCTCTTTGGGATCCTGAGGGAAATCCATACCCATTTTATCTTTATAAACTGCCTTAAATCGAACGATTACTTCTTTTAAATCATCAGCTGTTAATTCCGTATCAAATTTAACGCCTTTTCCTTCTTTGATTTCATCTAATATTCTTTCAAAAAATGGTTTGGGAATTTCCATGACTACGTCAGAAAACATCTGTATGAATCTGCGGTAGGAATCATAAGCGAAACGAGGGTTGCCCGTTTTTGCAGCAAATCCTTCCACTGCCACATCGTTAAGACCTAAGTTCAGAATTGTGTCCATCATGCCAGGCATAGATGCCCTTGCACCGGAACGGACTGATACGAGAAGCGGACTTTCCGTATCGCCAAATTTCTTTCCCTGCTTTTCTTCAAGCTGGGATAATGCCGTAAAAATCTGCTCTTTGATTTCCTCCGAAATCTGTTTCCCTTTTGCATAATAATCTGTACATGCCTCTGTGGTTACAGTAAACCCCTGGGGAATTGGAAGACCTAAGTTGGTCATTTCAGCTAAATTTGCGCCTTTTCCACCCAAAAGATTGCGCATATCAGCGTTCCCCTCTTCAAAAGAATAAACCCATTTTGCCATACTTTTTTCTCCCTTTTTCATTTTCGGGCAATAAGAAAGCTGGACCCCCAGCAATGCCCTTACCACATTATACCATAACATTGGCAAAAATGCACTATTTTTCAAAAAAATAATGCATCTTTTTCATCAAAAAACAGACAATTGTTCAGGATGTCCGAAATATTCTTTGCAAAAATCATTAAAGTTGTCTGTGCGAATAAGATTTTTATAGTAAACCGCACCTGTTTAAACTTTGCATACCGGATATAGTTCATTATACCCGCCATGCCGCTATGTATTCGGTATAAAAGAATCAAAAATGAAAAGATCAAATCCCTTTTCCGCTCGCTCAAGCTCCTGCTGGCTTCTGATTGTCCAGGCCACCGCCAAATTTTTGTACAGTCCATGGCACAGCCTTCTTGCCAAAACATTTGCATATTTATGATTATAGGCTACAAAATCAGGCTTTGTTAGCCAATTCAGCATCAGGTTCTGGAGTACGTGATATAACACTCCTTTAAATTCTCCGGATTTTATAAAACCATCGGAAAGCTGCCCTCTTACCACATCCCTGTGATGCTTTTTATACCACATAAGCACCAGCGGATTAAAAGATTCTATGCAGTAAAGCCCTTCATATTCCTTAAGCAGCGCATCCACTACGGTACACGTTTTCAGATTCGTCCGCTCCACCTTAAGTTCTATAATAAGCGGTGTCTTACCGCCTACCAGCTTAAGCACTTCTTCAAACCGGGGAATGGTTTCCCGGCTGGCGCAAAGCCTGAATTCCTTTAATTCCTCCCATGTATAATCGCAGACCTTTCCTCCTTTTCCGCATATTCTCTTTAGGGTAAAATCATGAAATACCACTGGAACTTCATCTTTCGTAATCTGAACATCCATTTCCATTCCATATCCCGCTTCCACCGCTTTGCGAAATGCTGCCAGCGAATTTTCCGGTGCTTCGGTGTTATTGTCGTGAAGTCCCCTGTGCGCATAAAATACACCAAAAAAATCTTCTCTGTTTTTTTTGTTCCCAAGAGCCGGCATAATTGCCAAAAAATATAATACCACAATTACTGCTGCTATTAAAATTATAAATAAAATCACCATTTTTATCCTCCCTGCCTACCGCAAGTTTGCTTGCGGTACCGCCACCAATCAAGAGTTTGGAAGGCCATTTCTAAATTTTACATTCCCTGCATATTGCAAGCATAGTTTTCGATGCTGTGTTAATAGATCGTTCGAATTTACTTCCAACCCCCGGCCATGCCGCCTTGCGGCACAAGCATTGTGCGGCGCATGACCGTCAGAGAATACTTGCTGCTCACAAACACACTTACAAACAGCCATCTGTCATTCTTTTTCTTTCATCGTAACAGGCTGCCAACAACTGCCTGTCACCTTTAGTCATCTACATCAAAGTTTTCAAGCATGCTTTTTTTCTTATCCGGTCTGGTATCCCCGTGCTGTACCTGACACATGGTAAAGAAGGCTGCCGCCGAAAATGTCAATGCATAGGGAAACAATGTTCTGTAAGATACATTTTCCAGAAGGAAACCTGACAAAACAGGCGTTACAATCTGGGCTGTCATTGAAAAAGTATAGTAGGTTCCCGTAAATTTTCCAATATAACTGCCCTTCCCCATCTCCACAATCATAGGATATGAATTGACATTAATTGCCGCCCAGCCAATACCGATTGCCGCAAACGCAATATTTATGACCGGATGATATGCATTTGCAAAGATGGCTGCAAAATAACAGATACTCATAAGGGTAATACCGCCTAATATAGTTTTCTTTCTTCCAATCCTGCTTGAAATGTTTCCAATAGGCACGTAGCTGATAATCGCTGCCACGGTAGCTACCATAAGGCAATCTGCAAACCCTCCGCCCTCCAACTTCCAAACCACCTTTGTATACCTTGAAAAGGCTGTTGTAACCGCATTATACGCTGTAAACCACAGAAAAATTGACAGAAGCAGAAAATACATACTCCGTTTCACCGGCAGAGGCATAGACTCTCCTGTTTCTTTCTCATTCTCCCCAAAAAGCCCTCCTTCTTTTTTTGTATCTTGAATGCCTTTTTGTTCTTCCATATCTTCAAAATTTCCGATATGCGCAAACTCCTCATTGCTTTCCCCTAAGGCCCTTATCTCCTCCTCTATCCGGGCTTTGACTTTCTTTTCTTGAATGGTAACAAACAAAATGCCTACCGAAGCCACCATAAGCATAGCCACACTGGCAAATAAAGGAAAATAGTCCGGATGTTCGCCTTTCCACGTCAAAAGTTTAATCATAAGCAAAGTATAAACACCACCCACAGCCCCCATCAGATTGATGACAGCATTTCCCTTACTGCGCAGCTTGTTGGGTGTCAAATCCGGCATAAGCGCTACCGCCGGAGAGCGGTAAAGTCCCATGGCAATCAGCAGCGCAAACAATGTTATCACAAAAAGGAGCAAATTCACTTTCCTGTCCGCCACAGACAGCAGCATAAGGAAAATCACTGCCAATGCAGTGCCGCCAACAATAAACGGCATTCTTTTCCCCATCTTCGTATCCACCCGGTCAGAAAGGGCGCCAAAAACCGGTAGAAGAAATAGCGCCAATACATTATCGGCCGCCATAATCACGCCCGTTACCGTTTCTCCCAGATGGAAGGTCCCCTGCAAAATCAGTGGAATAATATTGTCATACATCTGCCAGAATGCACTAATGGATAAAAAGGCTAGTCCGATTAAAAAGGTCCTCTTGTAGTTTAGTTTCATTATAATAATAGCCATGCTCCTTTCTTAACCTGCCAGTTCTCAACTGCAAAAAGCGTAAGTTTCAATTTATTTTAACATTGAATGTTCTATTAAACCATACTGATTTGAAGCATTTTTTAATATTTATAAATTATTATTATTTCTTTTGTTCCGAGTCACGACCCGTGAAAGTAACTCTGATTTTCTCGTAACGGTTCTGCCTTTGGTTTCACCATTATGAAATCTGCCCGTTCCAAACCGCCCTCGGATAGGGGCAGATTTCCTCTTGTTGACCCAATTTAATGTTCCTATGGCACATGTTCCCATAGGACATATTCTCACGGACTTTGCAGCTAGTGCAAAGCTCTGGCCGAACGGATTCATTTTCTCTAAAACGAATTCCACAATTAGGTTGACCATCCTCAATGTTCTAAAGTATAATAAAAAAACTAAGTTATGAAAATAAGGCTTGAAAGGATAAGTGTATATCAAAATGAAACAATTTTTTGGTATGAGCCCCACCGGGAATTTGACCGATGCAGTTCGCGGTCTGGGTAACCCTCAATTGATCATGCTGCTGTCTAATCGTGATCAGTTTGAAGAACATGTAAAAAAATTAAAGGAACTTTATCCCAACGTACCAAGCATTGGCTGCATCGGTATGAGCTATGATACCCGTATAGTCGAAAAAGGGGTTGGCATTATCGCTTTTTCCGATGGAGTCTCTGCCGTTGCCAATGTCCTGGAAAATGTATCCACTATGCCGGTCAAGTATATCAAGCGACTGGAAGATGACATAGGCAAAATAAACGGTTCACAAAAGGATACCATCTGCATTGACTTCTGTTCGGGAAATGATGCCTGTGTTCTGAGCACTATATACAGTGTGCTAAAACGAAAAAATATCTCACTGGTGGGTGGGACCGGAGATGCTGGTAAAGTATCTGTCAATGGCAGAATTTATGAAGATGCAGTTGCCTACGTATTGGTTAAAAATCTGCACGGTAAGGTAAAAGCCTACAAAGAAAATATTTATCATCCTTTGGATGAGTACCGTTTCATAGCTTCCAAAACAGACAAAGCCAAATACATAATTGGAGAATTAAATGGGAAACCCGCCAAAACCGTTTATCAAAATATTCTTCACATAACCGAAAAAGAAATATTGACACAAACCTTCAAGAATCCCTTTGGAAAGCTTAACGGTAATGACATCTGTATCATATCCATTAAGGATGTAACAGGAAATGCGCTGACTTGTTTCAGACAGGTAAATGATTCTGATGTACTAATCCTGTTAGAGCTGGGTGATATCAAGGAGACCGTGCAGCAAACCATTCAGACAATCCGCAAGGATTTTTCAAAAATCTCAGCCGTATTTTCCGTAAACTGCTTATTTCGATATTTACTATTTACCGAAAATCATTATATGCAGCAATATCTTAAGGAAATGGGCGCTTTGGGCTCTCACGCCGGTCTTGTAGGCTACGGCGAACATTACAACAACCAATTTGTCAACCAATCCATGACCTGTGTTGTATTTGAGTAAAGGGGATGTATATGTTATTTAAGAAAAACACACCAAAAGAAATACCTCAGGAAGTGCCGGTCAAAGACCGTCTGTATCCTGTGCAGCATGTTGCGCAAAGTATTCATGAATATCAAAAAGAAATTGCCGAAAAGGAAGTTGCCTCTTTATTAGAACTTGAAATGGTAAAGCAGTCTTTTCATGATGTATTAAATGAATCTGACACTTTCCAGGATAAGCTTCGGGATTTTGGGCAGACTTTTTCAAGTATCAATCAGGTATCCGAACAGTTTGTGTCCGTAAAAGATGAAATTAACCAGTCTGCTTTTACAGCACAGGCCAAAGTGGATGAATTAAAAAACAGTCCCGTGCAGGCGGAAACTTATTTTACTGAAATGGAAAGCACTTTCGAGAGCTTCCAAAACAACCTGAAAAAAATAAAGGATTGTACAATCAGAATAGTAGCCATAGCGGAGCAGACAAATATCCTTGCCCTAAACGCCTCCATTGAAGCAGCCAGAGCTGGTGAAAGCGGCAGAGGCTTTGCAGTTGTTGCAACTGAAGTTAAAAATCTGGCAAATGGGATCAAAGAGTTAGTTGTTGAAGTGGATGAAAGTATCCACGATGTAGAAAATGGCACCTCAAAATTAAACGAAAGTATTACCATTTCTCAAAAAGCTCTGAACCAAAACATTCAGGAAATGCATGATGCTTCGGATTTGTTTTTGCATATCACCGAAGTTGCCGATGGCGCTACCACTGTACAAGCTGAGATAGCCAACGTGATTGAAGATTCGAAGGCTTCCCTGGAAGAATTGTTCCATTTCTTTGAACGGACAAAAGACCAGTATCAGAAAGTGTTAGGTCACATCGAACATGCTAACAACCTAGGCACTACCAAAAGCGCCATGTTTGAAGATGTAGATAATATGTTATCACAAATTACGCCTATCATAAAAGAGCTTTCCTGACGCTCCACAATTCCTTGTAACAGTCCGGCCGTCACTATCCTTTGGGGTTTATGCGCAAAATTGGGTAAGAATCTCCTTTGGAAGTGACGGCTATTTCTTTCCTCTGAAAATCTGATATAGAAGACTTGCAAGGGCGACAATGAATAATGATCAGATAAGGGGCTTAAGGTATATGGTGGTGAGCAAAAAGCGAGTAAACCTACATTCCAGATTGAAAAAAAATCCATTTTATGTATAATGGTATGAGTAGGCAAATAGAACGCAAAATATAGAAAATAAGAGGTTTTTAATATGATTAGTGCAAACAATGTAACTTATAGAGTAGGCAAAAAAGCATTATTTGAGGATGTCAATATTAAGTTTACGGAAGGCAACTGCTACGGATTAATCGGCGCTAATGGTGCCGGTAAATCAACTTTTCTTAAAATACTTTCCGGAGAGCTGGATACCACAAACGGCGATATCGCCATAACCCCAGGGCAGCGTCTTTCCGTGCTTGAACAAGATCACTTTAAATATGATGCCTATCCGGTTATGGATGTGGTCATCATGGGCAATGAACGTCTGTATCAGATTATGAAAGAAAAAGAAGCCATTTATGCCAAAGAGTATTTCACCGATGAGGACGGCATCCGCGCCAGCGAGCTGGAGGCAGAATTTGCAGAAATGGACGGCTGGGAGGCCGAATCAAGCGCCGCATCCCTTTTAAATGGACTTGGTATCGATACCTCCCTTCACTATAGCGAGATGAAGGATTTAAGCGGTAATGAAAAGGTAAAAACCCTTCTTGCCAAAGCTCTTTTCGGAAATCCTGACATCCTGCTTTTGGATGAGCCTACCAACCACTTGGATTTGGACGCGATTGCATGGCTTGAAGAATTTTTAATTAATTTTGAAAATACCGTTATCGTGGTGTCCCATGACCGTTATTTCTTAAATAAGGTCTGCACTCACACCGCAGATATCGACTACGGTAAGATACAGCTTTATGCCGGCAATTACGATTTCTGGTATGAATCCAGCCAGCTTCTCATCAAGCAAATGAAGGAAGCCAATAAGAAAAAGGAAGAAAAAATCAAAGAACTGCAGGAGTTTATCTCCCGCTTTTCCGCCAATGCTTCCAAATCAAAGCAGGCCACCTCGAGAAAACGCGCTCTTGAAAAAATCGAATTGGAGGAAATTAAGCCCTCCAGCCGTAAGTACCCTTACATTGATTTCCGCCCCAATCGCGAAATTGGCAATGAGATTCTCACCGTAGAAGGTATTTCCAAAACCATAAATGGAGAAAAGGTTTTAAACAACCTATCCTTCATCGTGGGACATGACGATAAAATAGCTTTTGTTGGCAGCAATGAATTGGCCAAAACTACATTGTTCCAAATATTAATGGGTGAAATGGAGCCTGACGAAGGAACCTACAAATGGGGTATCACCACATCCCAGGCTTACTTTCCGAAAGACAACACCGCTGAGTTTGACAATGACTACACTATTGCCGACTGGCTTACCGGCTATTCTGAAATCAAGGATGCAACTTATGTCCGCGGATTCCTTGGCCGTATGCTCTTTGCTGGGGATGACGGCGTGAAAAAGGTGAAAGTCCTTTCCGGTGGCGAAAAAGTACGCTGCCTTCTTTCCAAAATGATGATCAGCGGCGCTAACTGTCTGATTTTGGATGAACCTACCAATCATTTGGATATGGAATCCATCACTGCCCTCAACAATGGTCTGATTAAGTTCCCTGGTGTAGCTCTTTTTGCCTGCCATGACCACCAGTTTGTCCAGACCACGGCGAACCGGATCATGGAAATCTTACCGGATGGCAGTTTAATCGATAAAATCACCACCTATGATGATTATCTTGCTAATGATGAAATGGCAAGGAAACGTACTGTCTACACGAAACAGGTGGAAGAAGGTGAAAACTAATCTATGAATATTGTAGATTTACATGTACATTCAAATAAATCCGATGGAAGCTTCACTCCCACGGAATTAGTTCATTATGCTATCCAAAAAGGCCTAAGCGCTTTTGCCCTCACAGACCATGACACCACGGATGGAATTGACGAAGCAATCGAAGCCGCTAAAGGTAAAAATATTGAGATAATACCCGGCATTGAATTTTCTTCTGAATATGAAGGAAAGGATATTCATATTGTAGGTCTTTACATTGACTACAAAAGTGACTTTTTCAAACGCAGGCTGCAAAATTTTGTAAATGGGCGCATTATCCGCAATCGGGAAATGTGCAAGCGATTGACAGATTATGGCTTTCCTGTTACCTACGAGGAATTGATGGCCGAATTTCCCGACTGCGTTATCACCCGTTCTCACTATGCAAAATTCATGTTAAACCATGGCTACACCAAAACGCTCAAGGAGGCCTTTGACCGATATATTGGAGATAATTGCCCCTGCTTTGTTCCCCGCAAAAAAATAACGCCCATGCGTGCAGTGGAAATCATCTTAAAGGCTGGCGGCTTTCCCGTCCTTGCCCATCCCCTGCTCTATCACTTGAGCAGCCAAAAATTAGATAAGCTTGTTTCTTACTTAAAAGATATGGGACTTCAAGGGCTAGAAGCGGTTTACAGCACACACAGTAGTTCCGATGAACGACAAATGCGTGTCCTTGCCGCCAAATATGACTTATGCATAAGCGGAGGGTCTGATTTCCACGGCAATGCAAAACCCGGACTGGATTTAGCCACCGGCTACGGAAAGCTTTTTATTCCTCAGGAAATTTTGGACAAAATCAATGAGCGTAGAAAATGGATGGCAGCGCATCCCGAACAGATAAAACCTACGAAAATTCTTTTTACAGATTTAGACGGAACCTTGCTTGATAGTCAAAAGCAAATCAGCCCTTATACAAGAGAGGTTTTGGAAAAATGGAGCCAGGCAGGCCACAAGCTGGCACTGTGCTCCGGCAGGGATATCAACAGCGTAAAGGATGTAAAGAGATACCTTCGTCTTGAACTTCCAAATATGTACGTAATTGGCTATAATGGCGGACAAATTTATGACTGTACACAAAACAAAACCATACATCGGGCAGCCTTGACTTTAGATCAGACAGCCCACATTTTAGAGGAAGCCGATAAATGCGGTGTCCATGTCCACACTTACACGGAAACCAATATTGTTTCTCCAAAAGATGATGAGGAACTGGTTTATTATAAACGGGTCATCAAAACCCCCATCATCATAAATCCAAATGTAATGGATGTGCTCACGGAAGGTCCCTGCAAATGTATTGGCATCGAGCTAAAGGATGCAGATAAGCTTGAGCATTTCCGGCTTTCCCTCTTATCTTGGGCCGAAGATGAAGGCGTTTCCATGATTTATTCTAGTCCTTACTATTTAGAGTTCTTCCCGGCCACCTCCGGAAAAGGTGTTGCTGTAAAAACTCTTTGTGAGCTTCTTGGTATCAATCCGTATTTTTCGGTGGCTGCAGGCGATGCCCAAAACGACCTTTCTATGATTGAAGCGGCAGGAATGGGCATTGCCATGTTAAACGGCAGCGAGGATGTTCAGATGGCTGCAACTATCATCACCGCTTATGACAATGACCATGACGGATTAGCACATGCGCTGGTTGATTTAATTTAAATGCTTTAAAAATTTTTAGAAGCAGTTAGGTTGGTCAGAATAGCAAAAGTTATCTAAAATAACAGCTAGGAATATTTGTTTTTTCCAAGCTGCTTATTGGCTGAATTGTAAAAAGCAACACTGTTACAACAATTTTCTGTAAATCAAAAAAATTACTTGCATTTTTTGTCAATCTATAATATACTGTATGAGTGCGATACACATAGGAAATGGCTCGTTGGTCAAGCGGTTAAGACGCCGCCCTCTCACGGCGGAAACAGGGGTTCGATTCCCCTACGAGCTGCGACTGTTTTTTGAACAGCCCAACCCAGAAATGCTGAAAAATCAAGATTTTTTGGCATTTTTTATTTTTTAGATTTTCCCGCCGAAATAAGAAAGTAGTCAAATAGGCAGTCAAACATTTGTTTGTCATCTTATAACGCTATAACCTTATCTGATTCACTCATAATCTGGTCTGCATTTCTACGGTTTTTATAGTAATGTTCCTTTGTTGTTTTGATATTAGTATGTCCTATCTGACTTACAATCAATGATTCTGCCAGTCCATCGTCTAACAATATACTTCCATATTCCGTGAATTCAACATTGATTTTTGTTCCATCAGAAAAGTGATATATAAATTTTCTTGCCAATAAGTAATCAACAGCAAACTCTTTATATAATTCCAAAGATACATTTTTTATAAGGGCGGTACATACAAATTCAATAATTCTTCTTTTGTAAGCATGTTATTCTTCAATGCAAAAAGCGTCCAGTTTTTCAACCAGACGCTTAACAAAATCTTATTATTGGACAGCGTCCTGTTAAACAGGCTTATGCTATAGTAGTTTCATGTCCCCCAATAGAGAAAATGAGCTGTCCCGTTCACCTTTACTTTGGAATTATCCGGGCATCTCTCCCAGAAATCATTTAGATTTCTTGATATTACTATACTTAGCTCCATTCAATTCCAATTTTTTAATAATTCTTTTGCTTTTTCACGATAACCTTCATCAGGAAATTTTAAAGCCGAATAACAATATTCCTTTGCTTCCGTATACTTGCCCAGCAAATAATAGGTCAATGCACAAATATAATAATTACCACAACTTTCTTGTAAACTTAAAAGTTTCTCCCAATATACCAAAGCCTGTGCATAATTTTTCTCATCATAGCATAATCCCCCATACTCTCTTAAAACATTTATATTTTCTGGACTTAGTAAATAACCCCACTTCAAAAATAAATGTGCCTGTTTGAAATTTTCTTGCATTTTACAATGATATGCAATTTCAGCCAATTCATCTTCTATGCGTGAATCATTTTTATCATATGTAGAAACCATTTCCTCCAAAAAGGGAGTTCCTTTTATCCATCCGGCAGCCGGATGTCTTTCCATAACAGAAAACATGGTTGTCGAAACTTTCCTGGCTAAATCTTCTTTCCCATTCCAATACTTAACCATTCTATCTTTCGAAACATCCTGCATAAATTTTTCAAGTTTTCTTCTGTTTTGCTCGTTCCTCTCGCTTTTATCTAAGTGAATAGCTCCAATATCATTATGCAAAAATATTAAAACTGGAATACTCTTTTCAATTGCATACCTATATTCCATTTCAGTATAACTTTTGCCATTTTTCCCAATACTCCCATACCTTCCTGCAATGATCAAAATATAGTAATCACTTTCATCAATAACTGATTTTATAAACTCAAATTGTTTATCATTGTCCGATGGAAAATATTCCATGCCACACGGAATACAATTCATTTCAAGAAGTGCATGAATCACCTCATTCCTTTCTTCCCTGAGATCATCATAGGTAGAACTTAAAAATACAGTATATTTTTTATCCATAATTCCTTCCCCCGAAATTTATAATATTTTGTCAAAATAATAACTAATATGGGGAAATATGTAAATAAATAATAGTTCTTATTAACTCAATCATTTCAAGTTTGTATGGATTGGGGTTGTGCGATGCATGAGAAAACCCCTGTAAGGCTCTGTGGAGCTCCTATAGGGGTTGTTTTCAGGATTTTTTATGATAATCCATCGGTTGCGGTTGCCCATTACATTTACTCTATCGAAACTTGGACGCCATCGCACAGGCAGGTAATCGTCCCATCCTTGGTAAAATACACGTTCGTTCCCAGCTTTTCTAACATTCTGCAAATTTCACCATCCGCTGGTTTTTCATCCGAACTGGTAATCACTGCTATCTTAGGCAAAACAGCCTTCAAAAATTCCTCCGAATTTTTCTCCTTCCGACCATGATGGGGAACCTTTAGCACATCATGGGACAGGTCAAATTCATTTTGCATCATAAGCTCTTTTAATCGCTCTTTTTCGCAATCTCCTGCAAATAAAAAGCGTTTTTCTCCACAAGTCATGCTGATGACAAGAGAAAAATCATTATCATCTTCCTCATAATCTTTCTTTTGCGGCGGATAAATTAGAAAATCAACGCCATCTAAAGACAGCTTCCTTGTTGTAGTTACCACATTTGGCGAAATCCCCTCATCTTCCATGGCCTCCACATACTCTTTATACTGTCCGCTGTCTGATACATAATCAGGCTGCAGGACATACTCTGTCTCCACCTCTTTTAAAATCCGATCAGCGCCGCCCACATGATCCTTGTCAAAATGTGTAAGCACCAGATAATCCAGTCTGTCAATGCTCTGCTCTTTTAAATAATCCAAAATAACATCAGAGGTATCGTCATAACCAGCATCTATCATCATCTGATGCCCGGAAGTTTCAATCAAGACAGCATCCCCTTTTCCCACATCAAAAAAAGTTACTTTGACCTGGCAGTCTTGCTTTTGTATCTCCTCGCCTGCCGCGACATTCTCCTGCACATATACGTCCTGGTCCTTTGTGCTTACCTTTTGTTGACTGCAGCCAAACAGAAAAACAAAGGCACAGTAAAATAAAAATATTCTCTTTCTCATACAATTCCTCATTTTCCCAAACTTCTTTCAATTCCTCATAATCCTCAGCGGAAAGAATTTCTCTTTCTATCAGTGTAGATGCAAGCCCCCTTGCACTTCCCTCATAAAGCTTATTAAGAAGCATCTGCGTTTGCGCTGCCTGACAATCTGATTCGGAATCTGAAACCTGCTGTATCATGCACGCCTCCTTGCCTACATTTTGTAGGCAAAATTATGCTAGCACTTAGCAGAACCTCTGTCAAGGTAAAGCTATAGCCGCACATAGAAAGGTATAAAGATAAAGCTGCAGCAGAGCAGAGAAATACAGGCGCTATATATTCGTTCATATTATGATAATGTGGTCTGTTATCCGCTTTAGTTCCACCAGTAATGATATCAGAGACAAATTCATCAATATTGAATCCATTGCTCACAGAATAATCAATGATAGCCTGTTTCTGTCTGTCCACCTTTTAGGTCTTATGATTAGTTGACATCCTCATATAGGCAAATATTTTGTTTTCCATCCCAATCCCTCCACAAAATCCATAACTATTTTCATGTAAGATTTTCTGTTCCATTTCGATATAAAATGCTGTATGTAAATCCCTGCATGAAATCAAATGTTTTCATATAATACCTGTTTCACTATGTAATTCTCTATTTTTCTATTTTTATGGCACCAAAAAAGCACCTTCAGACAATTAATCCGTTGGTGCTTCATTTTTTATACGGAAAACTTATGTTAACTATAATCCCAAATAATCTTTAGGCAAAATTGCTCTTATTTCCGATGATTTATAATCATCTATATTTCTTGTTACAATATATTCTGCATCAAATGCTTTTGCACACTCCACCTGTAGACAATCCTCAAAATCAGAAAAATCTTCATTTTGAAGCCCTGAAAGTCTCTTTGCTTTATTCAGCCCTTCTGCATCAAAGATAGAACATAAATTAACCAGTACTTCTCTTCGTTCTTTTACATCGTAATCTTTCCTTAATATAAAGAACATATTAGAAATAGAGTGAGCCGCAATACATCCTTTCGCTTCACCATCTACACAAGCATGAATAATTTTCTTTGCATCTTCATAAAATGGCTCCCTTGTTAAAAGATAGTCCAGCAATACATTAGTATCAACCAAAATCCTATTTGCCATACTTTTCTGTCCTGTAAGAAGCTAATTCCACATTATAATCATTAACAGTTCCTTTCCTGCGTAACTGCTCCAATCTTGCAAATGCTTCTTCCCTTTCTGATTGTC
>NZ_QZDT01000037.1 GCF_009917485.1 Parablautia muri | reverse complement strand
TTACTCTGAGGTATTTTTTTATCAACCACCCTTCTTGGAATTCCCTATATTTGAATTATACAGGAAGCTCCCTATCTTTCTTTCCTGTTACAACACTTGCACTTCCTGATTTTTTTCGCCAAACTTTTCTTTTATCTCGGTGCAGATTTCTTCCCTGCTTATGCCTCTTTGTTCCTGCGTCTTAATCATCTTATACGCTTGAAAAAGCGGTGAAGGTCCAATTTCCGAGCTGAAAAATCCGATCCCCTGATTCCATGCCAAAAGTTCAAACACATCATCCAGCGCTGCGGATTCAAGACCATAAATATATGCCTTTACCAGTTCCCGCACAGCCTGCCTCATTCTTCCTGCGCCAACTGCATTTGTCAGGGAAAGGAGCAGACGCATTTCATAGGGGAGAGTGCGCTTCTCACTCTGCCATGTTGCCTGCCAAAAATCCGCCGCGATACGCCCTAAGTCCTCATCAATCATAGGATAATTCAGCAATGCAAGCGGACGGTATGGTGCAGAGCCTTCCGGCTCTTTTTCCTCTGTCCGGTAAAACCAGACATGAAACTCATTTTCTGCCAGCTTCTCTGTATGATGTATATACCCCAGCATATCCATCTCCTTATATAGCGGGTAAGGTTCAAAAGTCTGTATGACCTCAATTCCCTCCCCGGCTTTTAGCGTCATGGCACGTCTTTGTAAGCCGGGAAAGAAATTTCCCTGCACATGGCGTACATCCACTTTGAAGAAGTCTTTCTTTTTATCCTTCCATTCCTCGTACTTTATCATGATATCCTCCTTTATTTATTTTCTTGCTTTGGTGATTACATTATAGTAAAATAAGCAGAGTAAGTATGTTTGAATTCAAACAAAGAGGTGAGATTTTGGAAAAATTTTTAAACGTATTAAAAAAATGCCCGCTGTTTGCAGGATTATCCGATGACGAGATTTTAACCTCGCTAAAGTGTATCGGAGCAAAAGTCAGAAAAAACGCCAAAAATCAATACATCCTTCAGGCAGGAGATTGTACGGACTGTATCAGCCTGCTTGCGTCTGGGACTGCTTTAGTCATTCAGGAAGATTTATGGGGAAACCGGAACGTTATGACAAATCTTATGCCGGGCGACTACTTTGCCGAACCCTTTGCCGCCATTCCTGATGCAGTTCTCAGCGTCAGTGTTGTTGCGACAGAAAATTGTGAAATTGTGGAAATAAATATGAACCGCCTGATTACCATGTGTTCCGCTGCCTGCAGCCATCATAACCGCCTGATCAAAAACCTGATTACAGCTTTTGCCCAAAAGACACTGTTGTTTAACGAGAAGATAACGCACATGAGCAAGCGAAAAACACGTGATAAGCTGCTTTCCTATTTATCTGCTGAAGCAGCCAGACAAGGATCACTTTCTTTTGACATTCCCTTTGACCGCCAGCAGCTTGCCGACTTCCTCTGTGTAGAACGTGCAGCAATGTCTGTAGAATTATCAAAGCTGCAAAAAGAAGGGCTTCTGAAAACCTTTCATTCTCATTTTGAATTAAGTCCAAATGCCACAAATTAAAACAGGTCAATCTATACATAGCAGATTGACCTGTTTACAAAATACATATTTGTTATCAAATCAGCGGTTGCCTTCTGCAATCCCATAAACGGATTGCAGAAGCATTTTTCCTGATGATGTCTTAAAAACACAATCTATAACATTTCTGATATTGGCTTCCTGATATCCGGATTCGTCAGCATTAACCAAATAATCAGCTTCCAGCAAAATCTGGTAATCAATCCCGTCAACCTCCTGAAAAGTATGATGATGTGCGACCAAAAAGATGATACGGTTCACCATCTCGTTCGACAGCCCTGTACCCTTCAGGAATTCTTCAGCTAATACAGCGCCTTCTTTTTCCTGAAGTTTTCCATTTGTATTTCCGTATTTTTCCCGGCACAAAGGACACGCAATATCATGTATAATAGCCGCAATTTCTATTATTCTCTGTTCATCATCCGCTACTTTCTCACACTCTGCAATCGTTTTTGCATAGGCATACACTTTCATAAAATGATTGATATCATGAAGATTTCCTTTTGAATACTTTACCATTTTAACCATGATTTCTGAAACAGTCATATCATTTCCTCCTGTTATCTATACATCGTCTATAACCAATAGTCCACAAACTTACCAGTCACATCGTACAATTAAAAGCCAACCTTATGGCGAATCGTCATCCCAAACATCAATCCGTTCTATTTTAAAGACATTTAATGTGTCCACATCAGGGCAGGCAAAAACCGCTGTCCCCTTCTCCTGTCCGGGTATTTCGCCGCCGTATCTTAAAATATCAATATATGGAAATGCAACATGCATAGCCATAGGACAGAGTTTTCCACGCTCTGTATCAAAATCAAAACTATCACCTATTTTGTGACCCCTATGACATCCTTTCGTGCCTTTTTGATCAATCAATGTGATCTGGATTCCAGGTTTTTTCATATTTTAAGCACCTCCAACTCCTTCTCAATCGGTATTCCCTTATATATATCTGTATTGTTTCTATTGTTTTCAATCAGGCTGCTCACAGTGTCCATGGCTTTTTTTGTACTGTCATACAGGCTGTTTCCCTCCATCAGTTTTCCCAATAAAACGGAAGAAAAAATATCGCCCGTACCCGGAAACCTGACCGGAATGTTATAAAAAGGAATTGTAAATCTTTGTTTCGTTTTATGATCGAAGCCTGCAACCACATCTTTGCCATCCTGCTGAATGCTTGTGATGATTACCGATTTTGCGCCCATATTACCAAGCCTTTGAATCATTTCATCTACCTCCGAGATTGTTGCAGATTCATGATACTCCACTCCTGTAAGTCTGGCCGCTTCAGTATAATTTGGTACAATATAATCGGCTACTCCTACCAGTTTCTTCATATGTGCAACCGTTTGCTCTGTAACTCCATTGTACAGGGTTCCTTCATCTCCCATAATTGGATCAACAAATATCAGGGTTCCTTTCATGCTTTCCTTTCGACAAAATTCTTCTATGATTTTTACCTGCTCCTCTGAAACAATAAAGCCTGTCGCTATCACATCAAAGCAGAATCCCAATTCCTCCCATACTTTAATAGTGTTCTTCATATAATCTGTTGTTTCAAGAATATCGAATTTGCCATAATCCAACGTATTTGATACTAACGCAGTGGGAAGATTATATATTTGGTACCCCATATATGACATCAATGGAAGCATGACCGATAATGCCACCTTTCCATATCCTGCCAGATCATTTATCAACAATACTTGCTTGCCCATTTTCATCATGCCTTTCAGTTAATTCAATTCATCTATAATGAAATAATTATATGCAGGGAGCAGGTTTTCGTCAAGATTTGTGTATACAAGCACCAATATATACATTAAATATCCGCCACACTCCGGAATTTTATGGATTTCTGTTACGTGACTGCTTTTATTGACTTTACCCATTTCACTCAATCCGAAATTCTTATCCCCTGTTCTGCAACTCCCGTAAATGTCTAAGCTGAGCTTCGCTTAATGTTCTCGGTTTCCCAATCCTGACAAGATTTTTGGGTAAAACATAGGTCTTACTTACTTCCGTCCATGACTTTAACCTTATTACCTCTGGAAACTCTTTACATAGCTTATCCATTTTCCGTATCCATGCCAGATTAGCTGTGTAAATTGTTGCTTCGCTTTCATCTGCATTAAAGTTGATAACAACCTCCTGCTCATATCTTGATAATTTCATTCCATGCTCCTTTCTCCAGTACCGAAACTGGCACCAATCCAATTTAACGGTACCCTTCCGGTACCAAATAAATATACTCAATCTTGGGCGGTTTTCTATCATTGCTGTTTTCCCCTTGCTGTTTCCTGACAGGCAACCCTTGTCGGCACTGTGTCGTCCAATATTGGCGCTCAAATTTTCTTAAAATTGGTCTTGGCGGTTTATATCAGCTTGGACAGTCATTCAGTTGTACTGTCATTATCCAACAAAACGCCCTGCTTTCCCGTATATCCACCATGTCAGAAATCTTCCAAAAAACAGATTTTTTCTATCATGCTGGAAATTTTCGGTAGGAATCCGCCTGTTTGTGTGATATTCTGTTTTCGTAAAGGAGAGATTTATCTATGAAAACGCAATTAAGCATACAGGAACGCCTGAAAGACCTGCGTGTAGAAAAGGGAATGACTTTAGAACAACTGTCACAGCAGACAAAAATTCCTGCTTCCACGCTTGGCTCTTATGAATCTGATGATTATAAAGAAATACCCCATAGGAACATCATCGAATTAGCAAAATTCTATGAAGTATCAACGGATTATCTGCTTGGTATGACTGAAAACAGACAGCTTGACAACATTGCCCTGTCCAATCTGCACCTGAGTGACGCTGCCCTGACACTTCTCAAAGACCGCAAAATCAACACACTGCTCCTGTCAGAGCTTATCACTCATGAACAGTTCCGAAAACTCATGCTTGACTTGGAGATATATGTTGACGGTCTTGCTGATATGCAGATCAAATCACTTAATTTTGTGGTGGACACAAGCAGAAAGGCACTGATGAAGCGGCACAATCCTGATGAATACAACCTGCAATTAAACACGCTGAAAGCACAGCACCTTGAACTGAATGAATACTTTTCCCATGTGATTGATGACGATATGCACGCCATTATCAAAGACATCAGGAATGCCCATAAAGGCGATATTGATTCTGCCCCTCCTAAGACCATAACCGAACATTGGGAAGAAATTCTTGAAAAAGCTGAAAACTTTGCAGGCACTTCCAAACAGAAACTTGCTTACATATTCACCCAATTTCTAAAGATTAAACCAACCGAAAAGAATATTGATGATATGGCAGATATTGTGGATTTGTTACGCGATAGAACGCCATTTTGCCGGGGTTAGGTATAAATCCCTGTCCCCGGCAAAAGTGCGCCCGCAAAGCCGCATATAGCAAGGCTCTTTTTGCCCCTACTGCGTAACATGAGGGCATAAAAAAAGCGGCGTTCCTGTTCTCCCGTGTTGGGATAGAGAAACGCCGCGTATGCGTCGTATTCAGTTTTCATTTATTCTTTCTCAATGCTGTGTGCTGGTGGCTGGGCTGGCAGGGTTCCGGGCGGCATATCAAAGCTCTTTCCCTCAAAAGTAGTAAATTGGTAGTAAATTCAGCTTGAAATCCTGCTTGTATGCCCGTAAATCAAGTCTTTTTTGAGATAATCAACCATTTTGGCATAAAATTTTAATGGAAAGTTTTATTGACTTTTTTCTTTGTGCTTGTTAGAATGTAGATACAAAGAAAGTTTACCGCTGACCAATATGCGGTATATAAGTGGTTGGGTCGAAAGTATAGTCCTTCGCCGCAAGGTGGGGGACTTTTTTCCGTAGTGAGGTTGGAACGAATGAAAAAAACAGGGTTTTATATTATAAAAGACAAGTTTTTTGAGGATATGTCTGATCCATATCTCAAAGGCAATAAGGCAGGAAATAGACCACACTATTATTGCTTTGAAGATACAAGCAGAGGAATTTATTGGATGATACCCTTGTCCAGCCAAATTTATAAATATAAACGAATTGTAGAGAAGAAATAGAAAGCAGGAAAGCCCTGTGATATTATCCATATTGTGAAATTGGATGATAGCAGGCAAAGTGCGTTTTTGATACAGGATATGTTTCCAATAACAGAGTACATAGAGCGAGAATATACCATAGCCGGAAATCATTTGATGCTGACAAGTGAGCATACTGCTAAAGAGATTGAACAGAAAGCAAAAAAGGTTATGGGTATGCTGAAGCGTGGTGTAAAATTTATGCCAACGCAGCCGAATGTGATAGCCATATTAGAAAAGTTGAAGCAGAGCAAATAGTTGTTCTTTAGGAGTGTTAATTACATGGTGCTAGCACCATGTAGATATGGCAGTCAAGGGGAAAATCTGTGATACCCGCATGATACCTGTTTGCTCTGAAACTGCAAATACGGCGTGAAATATGGATATTATAGCTATGAAAACCCTTAAAAAACAATCAAATATTTAAAAATTATGTTATGGCTATAGGGAGTTCGAGTAACGGATAGAATCCCGGAAATGCTGATAAAATGAGTGCTTCCGGGATTGCTTTATGCCTGTTGGCTCTAAAATGGCTCTATTTATTTGATGAATACTGGATTTGGGGTGGATATCGTGATACCTGCAAGAAATCTAAAGAACTAATTGCCATTCATATATCTTCGTGTTACAATACATCTACGGAAAGTACCCATGACAGGATGGTAGCCTCCCGAGTTTATGAAAACCGGCGTGCCGGAATACATAGGAAGGGAGGTGGCGCCGATGACAGCTTTTGAAATCATTTCGATTTTCATTGGAATATTAGCATTGCTGATGTCCTTTGGTAGCTTAGTTGTTGCAGCCTTATGGAAAGCTATACATAAAGCCGCTTATGTATAGTGATTTATTATGGAAAGTCTTTTTCCTTTTTCCCATTTTTAAGGGAATCTTACGAAGAAAGACTTTCCATAATTATTAAATGAGTTCTTTTAACCATGCAATCAGATCAGCTTTTTCCTGCCTGTCAAATTTTTCTTCCGGAAGTATGGATGCAGATGCTTCTTCTATTGCCTTTCTTTTTATTTCCGGGTTAGCACGTGCATAGATTTTATGACAAGCTTTCCATAAAATCTATTATGGAAAGCAAAATATTATGGTAACTATCGCTGACAGATTCCCATATATAAGCGGAACCTGCCAGGATTTACTTTCCATAATTATTGCTTAAGTCCATTAAGCCAATCAAGGAGTGATTTATCCTCCGTCCAATCGGCTTTGGGTTTATCAGGCACTATGTCCTTGTCGGATTTCATTTTATCCAGTGCCGCTTTCTTCATCTTGATGCTTGTTTTTGAGTATATCTCAGTGACTTTCAGATCCGTGTGACACAGGAAGTCCCTTATGAAGATAGGATTTATATCTGCCTCTGTCAGGTGCATGGCTTTTGTGTGGCGGCTTTTGTGTGGTGATATTTCTGTAATGCCACATCCAGAAGCATATTTTTTGAGTAGATATATGCAATGCCCTGGCGTGTGAGTTGTTTCCCTTGTGAATTAAAGAACAGAGGATGCCCATAGTGGGCCGGGCCATCAAGCCCATGTTCAGACAGATACTGTTTCAATAGAGATACCGTTTTGTCCATCAGTGGGACGCTGCGGCTCTTTCTGCCCTTTCCGAACAGCTTTACCTGGGCAGGTGCATCAAGCCGTACGTTGCCGACACAGAGATCCGCAAGTTCCTGTACACGGGCACCGCTGTCATAAAGAAGGGTGGGCAGCATCTGGTCCCTGCGCCCTTTCCTTGTCGATGCGTCAGGCAGTGCCAGAAGTGTTTTGGTTTCTTCCTCGCTCAGGTATCCCATCTGCTTTTTGTCTGCCTTTTTATAGGGAATGGATAGGACCTGCTGGCATTGGAACATATATTCCGGAGTCTGGATCTGTATGTATCTGAACAGTGAATGGATGGCCGCAAGCCGCTGGTTACGGGTGCTTATGCTGTTGCCGCATTCAGCTTCCAGCCAGTTCAGGAAGCCGGATATCCTTTCCTTGGACATGTCGCTGACATTCAGCTTTTCAGGGTTGATCCCGAGCTGGTCCCTGAAATAGGTGAGCAGTTTCACATAGGTGTCCCTATAGGAAGATATGGTATTCCTGCTTTGGTTCCTTGCCATGGGCAGCTCGTCCAACAGAAAGCTGCTGAGGATCCGGGCAAACTCAGTCGTCTTCATACTCTGTCTTCACCTCCATATCCGGTATGATGTCCGCGTAGGCGGCATTCACCCTGCCAACGAGGTCCGGGAACGCCTCGGCCGTGAGCTTCAGATACCGCCCTGTGGCAGAAAGTACCAATCTTTTGGAGCGTTTTAAAAAGGCACAGGGGCAGGTACGCCCAGCCGTTGAAGCAATGCTTGAGGATGCAGAGCAGGCTGCATCCTCAGAGTCTGGTCATATTTCCTATGAAGATGTTTTTGGTGCGGAGGATCAGGAATGACAGACGTACGTTTTCTTCCGTCTGCAGCGAAATTTATCAATCAATTGAAAGATAAGAAATTGAAAATGCTGTATCAGGAAGCGGTTGATAAGATAAAAGAGGATCTTACAGTTGGGGAAGCCAAAACCGGAGATTTATCTGGGGTGTATGGGTATGATATTTATTATAATAAAACAAATTGTGAGCTGGCATATACAGTAGAATATCTGGAGGATAAGGTGACTGTTGTGATTATGGCCGGAACGAGAGAAAATTTTTATGATCAGCTGAAACAGTACATGAAAAGCATATAGGTTGTACTTACATAATGTTTGTGCCGCAAGGCGGCATGTTGGTGTCAGGGAGGTGTTTTCATGAAGCAGAAAATACTAATCATTGAAGATGATCTTACCATACAGGCGCAGCTAAAAACCCTTTTGTCTGGGAATGGATATGAGGTTCTTGCGGTTATAGATTTTTCCCAGACAATCCAGCAGGTAAAGGCTTTTGCTCCGCAATTGGTTATTTTGGATATAAAGCTGCCGGGGAACAATGGCTTTGAAATATGTTCGGAGATTCGCACTTTTTCAGATATTCCCATTGTGTTTGTGACAAGCAGCAACACGGATATGGACGAACTGAACAGCATTATGCTGGGGGGTGACGCTTTTATTACAAAACCTTACAACACTGCAATCCTGCTTGCAAAAATTGCTGCATTGTTAAAACGGGCATACCCTTCCTCGCAAGCAGAATTTTTCACATGGAACGGGGTAAGTCTGCATTTGGAAAGCAGCGTAATAGAATACAAGGAGCAAAAGGTAGAATTGACAAAAAATGAATTGAAAATCCTATACTATCTTTTTAAGAACGCCGGGAAAATTTGCTCCCGAAATGACATTGTGGACTTCCTTTGGGATAATCAGCTATATGTGGATGATAATGCCCTGAGTGTCAATGTTACACGTATTCGTGATAAGCTTAATAAAATCGGGCTTACCGATTTTATTAAAACAAAACACAGACAAGGATATACATTATGAGTGGAAGACTATATCTAAAAAATCAAGTACCGGCTATTCTTGTAAACCTTATAGGTATGTTGGCACTTGCCCTGTTTTTACTTGCAAGTGGAAACAGACTTCAAACTGTTCTGTTTATCTTTATAGTTTGGCTCATTATCTTAACCGCGTATCTGTCAGTTGTCTACTATGTGCGAAAAAGGTATCTGAATAAATTACTGGATATGACAGAACAGTTAGAAGAACGGTATCTAATACCGGAAATTATGACGATACCAGAGAAAGCAGACGAGCAGGTTTTTTATCAGATTATGAAGATGGCGGAAAAATCCATGCTTGAAAAAATAGGTGCAATACAGAATGAGCGAAAAGAATATAAAGAATATATTGAGCAGTGGATACATGAAGTAAAAACACCGATTACAGCAATGAAGCTGCTCTGTGAGAATAACCGTTCCCCCTTTGCCAGAGAGATACTGGCAGAGTTAGAAAATATCAATCAATATACGGAACAAGCACTTTATTATGCCCGAAGTGAACATACAGAGAAAGACTATTTTGTTCGTGAGATAGACTTATGTGATGTTGTGCATAGTGCAATCGCAGACAATAAATATCTCCTGCGCCAAAGTAATATGACGATTACAATAGAGGATATAGAAAACAGGGTTTACACTGATGATAAGTGGGTACGGTTCATCTTAAATCAGATGATAGGCAATGCGATAAAATATCGCACAGAACATCCTGCTTTGCATTTTTCTACAATAAAGACAAATGACAGGATTGTTTTGTCTATCAGCGATAATGGGATAGGCATTCCCAAAAGTGATTTACCCCGTATTTTTGAAAAAGGATTTACTGGCAGGAATGGGCGGACTGGAAAAAATTCTACTGGAATAGGTTTGTATCTTTGCAAGCGTCTTTGCGATAAGTTGGGAATAGGGCTTACTGCTTATTCGGAAAACAAAGGGACAACGATTGCGCTTTCTTTTCAGATGAACGATTTTGTTATCGGGGTGCAGGGCTGATATGTCCTGCACTTCTTACATGTTTGTAAGAACTTCGTAAGAAAACTTAATACAAAAAGGGAAGTGAACTCTTTACAATAAAGGTGTGAAACAGTAAGGAGGCTTATCAAATGAACACAATTTTGAAACTGGAGCATATCCAGAAATACTATGGCAATGCCGGAAATATTACCAAAGCCATTAAAGATATTAGCTTTTCCGTTGAAGCCGGGGAATTTCTCGGCATTATGGGTGCGTCCGGCTCTGGAAAAACAACGCTGCTCAACTGTATTTCCACCATTGATACAGTAAGTGCGGGGCATATTTTTTTAGAGGGAATAGATGTGACAGAAATCAATCCCAAATCCCTTGCCCGTTTTCGCAGGGAAAATTTGGGGTTTGTATTTCAAGATTTCAATTTATTAGATACATTGACAATTTCAGAAAACATTGCGCTGGCATTGGCAATCAATCACACACCTGTCGGGAGAGTAGAATCCCGTATTTTGGAGATAGCTGGGAAGCTGAATATCAGTGATATTCTAAACAAATATCCCTATCAGGTATCAGGAGGCCAAAAGCAGCGTTGCGCCTGTGCAAGAGCGATTATCAACAATCCCCAACTCTTATTAGCAGATGAACCGACTGGGGCATTAGACAGCCATTCCTCACAAATGCTGTTGTCCACAATCCAAAGTATCAATAAGCAGCTCGGGGCAACCATTCTTATGGTAACGCATGACGCTTTTACCGCCAGCTATGCAAGCCGTATTCTCTTTTTGAAAGACGGAGAAATTTTTATGGAACTGTGTAAAGGTAATGACAGCAGAAACGCCTTTTTTGATAAAATTCTGAATGTCCTTACTATCATTGGAGGGGGACAAAGCCATGTATGCTAAACTTGTTTTCAGAAATGCAAAGCGGTCCGCAAAAGATTATTTGGTTTACATTGTCACAATGACAATCTGTGTTACCCTGTTTTATGCGTTCTTATCTATTTCCAGCAGCTTCTATAATCCGGATATAGGCAGTGAATATGATTTTACTCTGTTAAGCGATGGAATGAAAGCGGCAATCTGCATGATAACATTGCTGCTGTTATTCTTGATACGGTTTGTCAATCATTATATGCTCCGGCAGAAACAAAAAGAGTTTGCCATTCAATCTATCATGGGAATGGAACAAAAAACGATTGGTAGAATTTTCTTTGCAGAAATGCTGATTATGGGACTGGTTTCGATTTTGGCTGGTATTTTTTTCGGCGTATTCTGTTCCCAATTTATAACGGCAATGCTCCTTACTGCTTATGGAAAACCCTATGAAATATCATGGACTTTATTTCCAGATACAGTTTTATGGACGGTGGTATTTTTTGTTTTCAGTTTTTTAGTGGTAGGAATTTTCAATACCCGCACCATTCAGAAAACAAAAATTATTGACATGCTTTCCGCAGAAAAAGAGAACGATCCGGAACTCAAAAAGAGCCGTTGGATTTTTGTTATGGTAATAATCCTTGAACTATTTACTGTATGGGCATTTATTACAGGAGTCATAAAAGCTCTGTTCTTTTATGATTCCCGTTTCCCAATTCCTGTGCAGTTCATGTATTTTGGAAATATTCTTTTTCCTGCTGCTACTTTGGGGTGGTCTTTCTTATGGCTGTTTAAGAAGAAAAAATGGAACTTTCAAAAACTGCTTTGCGGTTTATTAGCCTGTTCTGTATTAAATACTTTTGCGGCAGTAAGTGTACCAGCGCTTACCAATCAATATTATCTTCCGTTAGGAAGCGGAATGCTGAGGCAATATTTGTTGTTTGCATTGATTGACTTACTTTTTTTCATTTGTGTATTGATTTATCTTGCCAGCTGCTTTATTGTCATGTGGAAAGAAAAGTCACCGGAACACAGATATAAAGAGGAAAATCTGTTCTTTTTGGGGCAGATTATATCAAAATTAGAAACAACCAGTAAAACCATGACACTAATTTCGGTAACTTTTGTACTTGCTATTTTCCTGTTCATTGCTGCGCCCATTTTGACGGGATGGGCTTTTGGCTATCTGGACATACGCTCTATGTACGATGTACAGATTTTTTCACAATATAACGATGTACATGACGAAAAGGAGCTGCTACAGGATAATTATGAAATCGTTACCGATTTTCTGGATGAACATGATATTGAAACCGCGTATGACTGCACATTCAATTTGTATCTGCCAAAGAAAGAAGATTTTAGCCATCGAACGAAATATGATTTTCCAATTGTGGCAATTTCTTTAAGCGATTATAATGCCATACGTAAAATGTTGGGATATGAGCAGATTTCTTTAGGAAAAAATGAATTTGCAACACAGTGGAAGATAATAGCAGCGGAAGAAGAAAGAAAAAATTTTCTGTCAAAACATATAGATGTTTTGACAGACGGAGGTACATTGAAAATTTCCGAGCAGCCTTATTACGAGGAAGCAATGGGAGAAACGCTTTATAACTCCTATACAGATGTCCTTTATGTATTTCCGGATAATATCTGTAAAAAGTTACTTCCGGTCATGCGGAACCGTTATATTACAACAACAGAAAAAATTTCTTACGAAAATGCGTGTGAACTGGAAAGACTTTTTACAATAGAATATCCAGAGCAAACAGAAAGCGGCGTTGCGTATGGTGTGCGTTTCAGTACGCTGCAGACAAATAGTGCAATCGCAAATAACTTTATCTTGCAAACAGGAATGATTTATGGTGCTGTTGTGCTGATGGTAATTTGCCTTACAGTACTTTCTTTACAGCAGCTTTTAGACGCAGGACAATATAAATACCGCTTCTGTGTACTCCGAAAATTAGGTGTAGAGGAAAATCATATCAGTCAACTTATCTTGAAACAGTTGAGTGTCTGGTTTGGACTTCCAATTATCGTAGCAATTATTGTAGCTGCTGTTGTGGTTGGTTATTTTATCCAGACTGTATCAGCCGAAATCTCTGCGTATATAGGGCTTGCCGCCTTGATGCTGCAGATTGGGGCAACAGTGGGGATTTTGGTAATCTTGTTGCTTTGCTATTTTATAAGTACATGGGTTATCTTTAGGCACTCTGTTAATTCATAGTGCAGCTTATAGCAAACCCAGCCGAGCCGGTCAACTGCCAAGATGAACAGTATCACGGAAATCAATTTTCAAAGTTGCTTTCCGTGTGCAGGTATGAAGTGCAATTGAAGTCATTAAAAAATGAAATTATAATGGATAAAGAAACATAAGGAGATGCCAGCAATTTATGCATGGTTTCCGGTATCCAGACACCAACGGGCGATTCTTTTTATTAATTCAGCATCAACTTCTCCATATGGGATACGTATTGTCCCTTTATCCACACTATAGTTTTTCAGTTCTTCTTTAAAAGCTTTCACCGCTTCAGGGCCAGGATAGAAACCGATATGTTTTTTGGAAACGGCAAAATGGAGGATGTTGTGTTTTTTCCAGTACGTTGGCATACTCCATGAAATACGTTCCTCCGCCTCCGGCAGTGCCTGCTGCAGGGTTTGCCTTATTAGAAACAGGTCAGCCTGCTTTTCCTCATCCTGACGCATGATATATTCTTCAACTGTTTTAGGCTTTTCACCACAATAATGATTTTGGTTCATGTTCTTAAACTCTTTTCCGCACTTTGGACATTTCCACATAATGACCGGCCTCCAGGTTTTTTCATTCATCCTACCATGACGGCCTGCCTTTGGCAAGATTCGATGGGGAATGGGCAGAGTGATGCCCCACAGGATGTTTCCCGGAGACGGCAATACATATTGTCTATTGGCCAACGTGTGAAAAACAACATACTTTTATAGTATGAAATGGTATTGTATATATGTATTTGATATTTTACATCCAATAAATTACAATAGAGTCAGGAAGGAAAAAAGCAAGCAAGGAGATGAAGGCTATGACAGTCAAGGAAGTAATAGACGGATTTCGGGAAGGAGTAGAAGAAAATGCCGAACGTGATGCCTATGCAAATGAGCTTTTTCAGGAAGCTGTCCGCATTGGAATGGAGCTTAATACGAAGTATCATACACTGGAGGAACTTCGGGAGCTTATGGGCAGGCTGATCGGGAAAAAGGTAGATGGTTCTTTTCGGATGTTTCCTCCTTTCTATACGGATTTTGGGAAGAATATTACAATCGGGAAAGATGTTTTTATCAATTCAGGATGCCATTTTCAGGATCAGGGCGGAATTGAAATTGGGGACGGCGCTCTGATTGGGCATAATGTTGTGCTGGCAACCATCAACCATGATCTGAGCCCAAAGGAAAACCGGAAAAATCATTACGCGCCGATAAAGATAGGCGCTCATGTATGGATTGGTTCAAACGCAACCATATTGCCGGGAGTGACGATTGGCGATTGGGCGGTGGTTGCAGCGGGAGCCGTAGTGAGGGGGAATGTTCCTGCCATGACGATAGTGGGAGGTGTTCCGGCAAAAGTATTAAAGGTCATTCAGGAGGAGGAACGCCATGAAAGGGCTGTATAATCTTATGCTGGCCGGTCTGCTTATGGTTACGGTATCAGCCTGCGGGAAACAGGCAGGAACGAAAATCTCTATGGATAAGGCTGCGGAACAGATGGAACATAATCTGGCCGGCGGGGAAGAACAGCAGACACAGGAAGGTGACAATACAGTGACGGCAGATATTTCTTTTAACTTTGAAACAAAGAGAGTTTTACTAAACAGTGGGTATGAAATGCCCATATACGGGATTGGCACCTACAGCCTGACCGGGGATACCTGTATAGCATCGGTTACAGCGGCATTAAACAGCGGCGTCCGTCTGATTGATACCGCCTATATGTACCATAATGAAGAAAGTGTTGGGGAGGCTGTCAGAAGCTCTGGCATACCCAGGGAGGAAATCTTTGTCATCACAAAGCTGTACCCGAATCAGTTTGACCACCCAGAAGCAGCGATTGAGGAGGCCCTTGCCAAATTAGATATAGATTACATTGATATGATGTTGCTTCACCACCCCGGAGCCGGAGATGTGGAGGCATATCTTGCAATGGAAAAAGCGGTTGCAGACGGCAAAATCCGCTCACTGGGCTTATCCAACTGGTATGTGGAAGAATTGAAGGAATTTTTGCCACGGATAAACATTATGCCTGCTTTGGTCCAGAATGAAATCCACCCGTATTATCAGGAAAACGATGTAATCCCATACATTCACAGTCTTGGAATTGTGGTACAAGGCTGGTATCCCCTTGGGGGCAGAGGGTATACGGCAGAACTGCTTGGAAATGAGGTGATTTCGGAAATCGCGGTGGCACATGGAAAGTCATCGGCGCAGGTGATTCTCAGGTGGAATCTGCAAAAGGGTGTGGTGGTTATTCCAGGTTCCAGCAATCCTGATCATATTCGGGAAAACACGGAGCTGTTTGATTTTGAACTGACAAAGGAGGAAATGGAGCGTATAGACGCTCTTGATCGCGGCGAGAAGCATGACTGGTATTAAGAAAGGTTCTGGTAAAATGACAATAAATGATAAAATTATAAATTGGATTGCGGACCGGGTGGAACATGATTACGCAGAGGATATAGCATTAATTCTGCTATACGGTTCTTATGTGAATGGCACGGCTAACGCAAAATCAGATGTAGACTGCTATTTCATCCCAAGGACAGAGAGGGGATATGAGTTTTCGGCAGATTTTATAATTCAGGGTGTGGGATATGATATTTTCCCAATGAGCTGGGAACGGGTGGAGGGAATTGCGGACCTGAAAGAAATCATCATACCATGTGTGGGGGATGTGAAAGTATTATATTATCATTCTGCGGATGAATTGGAGAAATTTAAACATCTGCAAAGAAAATTACAAGATAACTTAAACAATCCTGATTATACAAGAAGAATTGCAAAAGAGAAGTTTGAACGTGCATGCAAATTGTATTCGCAGCTTAAGAATTGTAATAAGCTTATGGAAGTACGTCTTTTTGCAGGGGACATCATGATGACATTGGCGGATGCGGTTGCCATCTACAATCAGGACTATTTTCATTTTGGCTTGAAAAGGCAATATGAAGATTTGCATAAATTTGAAAATATCCCTGTTCATTTTATAGAAGAATATGAAAATGTAATAAAATCGGAAAAGGCGGAAGAACTCAAAATACATTGCAGGAATCTCATAAAATTATTTGCCGATTTGGTGGCGGCAGATTTTGTTGAAGACGAGGAAAAGCAACAGGAGAAGGCAGTTGCAGATGCAATAAGCCCTAATACGGATTTTTACTTTTTGGCAAGGGTGTATGAAGAAATTAGTTCCACCTTTAATAAAATTTATGTTTGCACGGAAACGGGGAATTTTATATTAGCTTTTTTGTCCGCTGTCTGCCTGCAAAACGAGTTTAAAGAGATAGCAAAGGAGCAGGGAATCGAATGCTATGACATTTTGAGCGCGTATCATTATCAGGATTTGGGGGAACTGGCCAAGGCAGCGAGAAAGGCGGAGAGAGACTTTGTCCGGACAATCACGGACAGTGGCGAAAAGATAAAAAGATTTAGAGATTTTGAGGAATTTGAAAGGGAAATTCAGAGCCTTTGTTTTACACATGAATCCCCTTTTCAATGATTCCAAAGCCCAGCGGATAAGGCCCGGTGTGAACGCCAATGGTGGCCCCGATTTGATAAACGGGCAGTTCATTTATATCATATCCTTTCTCCTTAAGCAGAGCTAAGGATTGATTGCGGAAGGCAATGCCTTCTTCTATATCATATCCATAACCAACCGCAATGCTATAGCAGTGGATGCCAAGGCTGCTTTCCTTCAAATATTCTAAAAGAAGGTCCTGGGCTTTCTTTGTGGAGCGCTTGCGGCCTCTGTCCAGACCGGAAGGAAAGATTTCTCCTTGTTTTAATGTAATAACAGGACGGAGATCTAAAACGCTTCCGGCAAGAGCGGCTACCTTGCCAATCCTTCCGCCGTGCTTTAAATATTCCATATTTCCTACCGTGAAGAAAATCCTTCCGGTGCTTTTGATGTCCTCAAGCCGTGCAACCGTATTCTGGTAGCTGACACCATGGTCACGCAAATTTACCGCCTCTAACACATACTGCCCTTGCAAAACTGTGTTGACGGTGGCGTCAATGACGGTAATTTCCGCATGAGGGTACTTTTCCTGTAAGAGGGAGCGGGCATTTAAGGCGGACTGCATAGAACCGCTGAATTTCGTTGTAATGCAAATGCAGATGATGGGAATGCTGGCCTTAACGTAGGGGAGAAATGCCTCCTCATAATCACGGATAGAGGGCATAGAGGACTTGGGATATACTCCTTTTTTGTCCACCATTTGCTGGTAAAAGTCTCGGATATCAATTTCTACATTTTCTTTCAAATAATGTTCGTCATCAAAAGACACGTAAAAGGGAACTATGGTAATATTTTTTTCCTGTGCCAGTTTTGGGGGCAGGTCGCAGGAGCCATCACTGATAATATGAAATTCTTCGCTCATATGAAAACTTCCTTATATATTATTTGTGCCGGTAAGCCAAAGCTTCGATTGACTTTAGGAATATGGTACTGTTTCGTGATATATAGAATACTACGATTGGGTGGTAAATGCAATCCTTTTATGCATAAATATTCCAATGTAAAGTTGCGGTAACTGTTTTTTGCGGTTTTCAAAACCATGTGCATGCTTGCGCTTAAATCAATTTTCAAAGTTGCTTTGTCAGCACACAGCAGATTTGAAAATTGATTTACGTGATATGCTTGAAAGTCAGATTTACTTTTTTTCTCAAATAAGATATGATGAAAATATATAGAAGTATCTGTCATGGATACAGAATAAGGAGGGAGAAACGATGGATAAAAGATGGTGGAAGGAAAGTATAGTTTATCAGATTTATCCAAGGAGCTTTAAGGACAGTAACGGGGATGGCATTGGAGATTTAAATGGTATCACGGAAAAGATGGACTATTTAGAAAAACTGGGCATCAATGTTTTATGGCTGTCTCCTGTTTACAAATCGCCCAATGACGACAATGGCTACGACATAAGCGACTATCAGGACATTATGGACGAATTCGGCACCATGGAGGATTTTGACCGGATGTTGGCGGCGGCCCACAAGCATGGTATCAAGCTGGTTATGGACCTGGTAGTAAATCATACATCGGATGAGCATCCATGGTTTATTGAAAGCCAGAAATCCGTAGACAACCCTTACAGAGATTACTATATCTGGAGGCCGGCTAAGGATGGGAAAGAGCCGAACAACTGGGGCTCCTGCTTTTCCGGTTCTGCATGGAAATATGATGAAAAGACAGATATGTATTATCTGCACCTGTTTTCTAAAAAGCAGCCGGACTTAAACTGGGACAATCCCAAGGTGCGAAAGGAAGTCTTTGATATGATGAACTGGTGGCTGGACAAAGGGGTAGATGGCTTTCGTATGGACGTAATCAGCTTAATTTCCAAGAAGCCTGATTTGCCGGACGGACCAGCGGGTATCAATGGCTATGCAAGCTTTAATGAGCCTGCCAACGGCCCTCATGTTCACGAATACCTTCAGGAGATGAGAGAAAAGGTGCTGAACAATGCGGACACAATCACCGTAGGCGAATGCTCCGGCGTTACGTTAGAGGAAGCTAAGAAGTACGCAAGAAGCGATGAAAAAGAGCTGAATATGGTATTCCAGTTTGAGCATATGCATGTGGATTCGGATGGAACCAACAAGTGGACCGATAAGAAAATGGATTTGAGAGACTTAAAGGAAATCCTCACCAAATGGCAGAAGGGTTTAGAGGAGATTGCATGGAACAGTCTGTTCTGGGAGAATCATGACCAGCCCCGTTCCGTATCCAGGTTTGGAAATGACAGCAAAGAGTATCATGCCGTATCGGCAAAAATGCTGGCTACCTGCCTTCATATGATGCAGGGTACGCCTTATGTATATCAGGGTCAGGAATTGGGAATGACCAATGCGCCTTTTATGAGCGTGGATGATTTTAGGGATTTAGACAGCATCAATGCTTATTATGAGCTTGTAGATGAACAGAAGGTATTTACATCCGAAGAAATGATGAGATACTTAAGATGCAAGAGCCGCGACAATGCGAGAACCCCATTCCAGTGGGATGGCAGTGAAAACGCAGGATTTACCACAGGAACCCCATGGATTATGGTGAACCCTAACTATACGGAAATTAATGCAAAGGCGCAGCTTGCAGATCCGGATTCTATTTTCTGCTATTACCAGAAGCTGATTCAGCTCAGGAAAGAAAAAGATATTGTTGTATATGGAAGCTATGACCTGCTTCTTCCAGATTCAAAAGAAATCTATGCTTATACAAGAACCCTGGGAGATGAAAAACTGCTGGTGGTGTGCAATTTCTATGAAAAAGAAACGGAAATTGAAATCCCGGAAGAATTTAGGGGAGGCCATTATTTAATCAGCAATTATGTAGCGGAACCGATTAAGGACAAAATGAAATTGCGTGCATATGAAAGCTTTGTGATTGAGAAATAGAAAGAAGGAATAAAGAAAGAAAAGATAAAAATATCCCTGTCGGATATCAGGAAATCCTGTCCGATGGGGATATTTTATTGTTGCGAGCAATGAGCCAGGCGGCGGGGGGACTTAGGAAGGCTCAGAAAAGACAGCATTGTCATCTGCCTTAACAAGTGGAGCCGGCGCAGGCAGGAGGATATCTATAATCGTGCCTTCCCCAGGCATACTTTCAATGGTAAGGCCGTAGGAGGGGCCGAAATAACTTCGGATTCGCTGGCATACATTGCGGATGCCAATAGAGCGGCGGCCGCTCTCCTTATTCTGGTGGAAGGAATCATCAGCGCATTCACGGTTTAGTTCCAAAAGACGGTCAGCCTCTATGCCGTCCCCGTTATCCGCAATTAGGAGATGGAGCCTGCTGCCCTCTAACTGACTGGTGATGCTGATATAGCAGTTATCCTCATGGCAGGCAAAGCCGTGCTCAATGCTGTTTTCCACCAGAGGCTGAAGAAGAAAAACAGGAATGGGCATTTTAAGCAGGGAGGAGGGAATGTTGCAGTCAAAGGTGAACTTTCCGGGGAAACGGATATTTTGGATGGTCATGTAACGGTTGACCTGCTGCAATTCTTCCTTTAACAATGCCACCGGAAACTTTTCCAGATTGTAGCGGAGCAAATCCGACATGCAAAGGGAAATGGTCTCAATTTCCGGTACATTGTGGATGTTAGCCAGGGACTTAATAATGTTTAAGGTGTTATAGAGGAAATGATGATTGATTTGAAATTGTAGCATTTGAATCCTCATTTTCTGTTCGTTTATCTGGAGCTGATAATTCTGCTGTATGCTGGTGGTGAGACGAAAGCTTAAGTGGTTAAAGCTGGCTACCAACTTGCGAAGCTCCTGATTGGAGCCGCAGGCCTGCTCGTCAATCCGTCCGCCATCTTCCGGATTTAAGGAATCTATCTGTCCGCACAGCCTGAAAATAGAGCGTGTCAGATTGGTGGAAAGTAAAATGGCAAGACACATGCCCAGAACCAGACACAGCAGAAAGATACGGACATAGCTTAAAATATTGTCACGGTAAATCTGGTAGGTCATGTGATTATCTACAAACTGGACCAGATGCCAGTTTGTGGTTTGGTTGACGCAGCCATTGACACGGTAGGTGGAATGTCCGACCTCAAGCTCATCCTCAATAATATTGCCCTTTCCCGTCAGAGACGCATTGAAAGCGGCGAGGGCGGTAAGCAGGTCGTCATATTTTTCCGGCTCCTGCATCAGGGCGGAGTTGGAGGAAAAGGCAAGCTCATTGTCCGCGCTGTAAATCAGCAGAATATTTTCGGTACTTTGGGCGGAGATGAGAATATTTTCAATGGGTTTAAAATTGATTTCACAGTAGCAGACACCAATCTCTTTATAGTCATTTTTATCCCTGAGAATTTTAATCATAGGAAGAACGGTTTTATCCATACCCCGGCCGGAAATATTTTGAAGTGGTGCAAAATAGGTATAATTTGGCGACTGCCTGGCGATGGGCGCCCATTTTTCAATATTATCATTCATAGTTTTGGCATGAAGCGCGGTTAAAGTGTTGTACTCAAAGGTATAATCGTAGCGGTTTTTAAAAATACAGGATTCCAGAGTGGAGTTTAATTGATTGGTCTGATTAAAATAATCCCGAAAGATAGTGGAATCCTGGGCATAGGACAGGTAGTCATTCTGATAATTGGTGTTCATAATCCGCCGGATATCCTCACTTAGGATAGGCATGTTTGTGACCTTGGCGGCATCCTGCAAAAGTGTGTCAAGGGTCAGATTTGCCTGAGAGGTGATGGTGGCTAAGGAGGAGCTGTATTCTGAAATAACTCTGCTGGTAGAATCGTTGACAGCAAAAAGCCCAAGTAGAACGGATGGACAGATGACAAGGGATAAAGAAGCGATGAAAATTTGTGTGCGGTAGGACAGATAGTGTCTCTTTTTCATAAAAATCCTCCATTTTTGCGGGCAATTACTATTTTTATTGATCTTTTGCAGGCATATCCTATAACCAGTAAAACTTTTCCCGTATTATACAAAATAAGAAAAGAAATGCTATACTTCTGCCAGCGCCAAAGAGGCCTGCATGCAAGGCGGGACAGACAGAGAGTTTCTTATTTTGCGATTATAGCATAGAGGGAATAGGGAGAAAAGAAAAACAGAAAAATCTAAGAAAAGACCTATTTATTGTCAAAGTAAATTTCTATTTTTTAAATACATATTTAATTATAATAATACAAAGAATTAAATCCGTGCAATGTCTGAGCAAGGTAAAAGGTACCCTGTCTGCAGGGCTGCTGCTTAGGACATTGACTATGGATAAATCATAGAAGGAGGGTGATAGAAATGAACAGGGCAGAACGTGTATTAGCGGTGATGAAAGGCGAGGCGGCAGACTGTGTTCCGGCAGGTTTTTGGTTTCATTACAAACCGGATTATTCCGTACAGGAAATGATTGACGCTCATATCAAATTATATCGTGAGACAGGTATGGATATTATCAAGGTGATGCAGGATTATGCGTATCCGATTAGTGGAGAGATTACCTGTGCGGAGGATTGGTATAAGATTAGCATCAAAGGAACAGATTCAGAAGAATTTGACAAGATGGTGTCAGTGATAAAGGGAATCCGCAAGGAAGCGGGAGGAGATGTTCTGATTTTTCAGACAATGTTTGGGCCGTTTAAGGCGGCTTGTATGGCTTTTGGAGATGAAACTTTGATGAAGTACAGCAAGGAGGCTCCGGAGGCAGTGACAGCCGGGGTGAAGATTCTGGCAGATGGTTTGGAAAAATGGGCGAAGGGCTATCTGGAGGCAGGAGCCGATGGGATTTACTATTCCGCACAATTTGGCGAAATCGGAAGATTTGAGCAGGAGGAATGGGCAAAGCTGGTAAGGCCTTCTGATTTACAGATTTTGGATGTGGCGGATAAAACGCCGGGTAAATATAATATTTTACATATATGCGGTGAACCGGAGTACGATTTTTGCACACATGTGGACTGGTTTAAGGATTATCCGGCGGACCTGGTAAACTGGTCTGTGAAGGACAATGGATACGGGCTTGAGAAGGGCAGAGAAACATTCGGAAAAGCAATTCTGGGCGGAATGAATAATAAGGGAAATGTGTTAAATGGCCCGGTAGAAGCGATTGAGGAAGAAGTAAAAACCATTCTGGATGGCTTTGGAACAAAAGGGATTATGATTGGGGCTGACTGCACCATACAAGGGCAGAATATCAGACTTGATTATATAAAAGCTGCCGTAGAGGCAGCGCACAACTATCAAAAATAGGAGGAAAGATTGGAAGATAAATCTTTCAATCTAAGGAGTTTGTGTCTGCGCTGCATCCACAAACTCTGTTATAAGCAAAAAGCAGCGCAGAAAAGAGGGAATATATGAAAAAGAAATTAGCAATGGCATTGTGTGTGGCATTAACAATGACGGCTCTATCAGGCTGCGGATCTTCAAGCGGCGGTAATGGAGCGTCAGAAACTTCCGGCTCAGATTCTCAGCAGGAAGCGCCGGTGCAGGAGGAAAGTGAGGACGCATCAGGAGAGGAAGCACAAAGCTCAGATGGTGGCGCGCAGGCTTCCGGTGATGTGATGACGCTTGAGTTTTTCCAGCAAAAGAGTGAGGAAGGTCCTCAGAAGGGCTATCAGGCAATTATTGATAAGTTTAACGCGGAAAATACAGATGTTCAGATTGAGATGAACACAGTTCCGGATGCCGGTACTGTACTTACATCCAGAATTTCTTCCGGCGATATCCCTGTAATCTTTTCTGATTATCCCACACAGGTTCAGTTCAGACAGAAGGTTGCAAACGGTTATGTGCAGGATTTGTCAGATCAGGAATTTTTAAAGAATGTCAATGAGGCGGCTCTTGAGATGACAAAGCAGGAGGATGGCGGCTACTATGCGCTTCCTTACAGCCGTAACTATATGGGCGTTTACTATAACCAGACAATTTTTGAAGAAAATAGTGTGGAAATCCCTACGACATGGGATGAATTTGTACAGGTATGTGAGACTTTAAAGGCAGCAGGTATTACACCTATGGGCCTGATGGGCAAGGATCCTGGCCGTGTTGGTCATACTTTCCAGTGCCAGACAGTGGCATGGTCTCCGAATGGAATTGAAAATATTGCAAAGGTGGCAGCAGGAGAAGGCCAGATTGAAGGCGATGCAGAGTTTACAGAAGAATTTGAAAAAATGAAAACTTTATTGTCCTATTCAAATGAGGATGCTCTTGCACTTTCCGATACACAGTGCTGGGAAAACTTTGCAAATGGCCAGTATGCAATGTGCATCACAGGCTCTTACGCAAGAGGAACAATTGCATCCCTGAATCCTGATGCAAAACTGGGTGTGTTCCCTCTGCCCAATGATACGGTAGAGAGCACACGTACGCTGGCAGGTATCGATGCTGCAATCTGTGTTTCTGCAAAAGCTTCTGATGAAGAAAAAGCTGCTGCATACAGATTCCTTGCTTATCTTGCAGAGCCTGAAAACGCACAGTTATTCTGTGACAGTGATGGCGCTCCTTCCTGTATCACAGGTGTAGTAAACGATGACGAAGGAATTGCTCCTATGATTGAAATCTTAAATGACGGCCGTGTACATGACTGGATGGCTTCAACAATTAACAATAATGTGGTTACAGACCTTTACAATGTAGTACAGGGCTTCTGGGCAGAGCAGGATGTGGAGAAGGTATTAAAGGATATGGACGCATCTATTGCAGTGACATCTGCGGAATAATACCCTTTCGAAAAATTTGACCGAATGAATTTGAGGTGGCGGCGGGAGCATAACTTCCGCCGCTCATTCTTCCATAAGGCCGGATGATAAAAATCCGAAGCTTCCAAATCATCGGAAAGGATGGTGCTATGAATCGTACAAAAAAGACAAAAGGTATACCCGGCAAATATGTTTATTTTGCATTTACCATCATTCCTGTTGTGCTTTACACATTTTTTTATGTTGTATCTGTCATCAATGGGGTAAAGTACAGCTTTACAAACTGGGATGGTATGGCACAGGAATATGATTTCGTTGGTTTTAAAAATTATATACAGCTTTTAAAAAATCCCAACTTTTGGAATTCTATGAAAACCACGGTGAATTACAGTATCAGGCTTGTAGTAGGGGTAATTTTAACGTCACTGCTTCTGGCAATTTCTCTTAATTCCCTCAAGCGCTTTAAGACCTTTGTGAAATCTGTTTTTTTCGTTCCGGCCATGATTGGCGGCGTGACCATTGCGCTTATTTGGGATCAGCTTTTCTATAGGATGGTTCCCCTGATTGGCCAGGCGTTAGGAATCAAGTGGCTGTCACAAAGCCTTATGATGACCGGAAAGACGGCCCTTCCGGCAGTGGTGTTTGTGCAGACCTGGCAGGCAGTTGCCATGCCTACGGTTATCTTTATTGCAGGATTGCAGCAGATACCGGATGAACAATATGAGTCAGCTAAGATCGATGGGGCTACCGCTTTTCAGAGATTCCGCTATATTACAATGCCTTACCTGCTGCCTACGGTGACGGTGAATCTGGTGCTGACCATCAAGCAGGGCTTTACCTCCTTTGATTATCCTTACGCGCTTACCGGAGGCGGACCTGTCCGCGCTACTGAGGTAATTGGTATTTTAATTTATAACGATGCATTTAAGAACCTGCGGTTTTCAGTGGCCAACGCAGAGGCTTGTATTTTGTTTGTACTGGTGGCGATTTTCTCGCTGACCCAGTTGAAGCTGACCAGTAAGGGAGGTGCCAACGAATGAAAGTGAAAAGTGATGTAACTGTCTGGAAATTTTTTCGCAATCTTCTTTTGGCCTGTGGATTAATACTGATATTGTTTCCCCTTTACCTTGTGGTAATCAATTCTTTTAAAAGCCTTGAGGAGGCCGGAAAAAACTTTTTTGCACTTCCTTCTACCCTTAGGCCGGATAATTTTATTGAGTTGTTTACAAACAGCAATTACTGGATTTTTCTGCGTAACTCCCTGAAGATAACGGTAATATCAGTCGCACTTATTTTAATCTTTGTGCCCTCTGTTTCCTATGCAATTGCACGAAACTTTGAGAAGAAATACTATAAGACGGTATATTTCTATCTTCTGATGGGGTTATTTATCCCGTCTCAGGTTATCATGCTGCCGGTTACAAAAATGATGACGAAATTAAATCTGTTAAATCATGAAGGACTGATTGTGCTGTACGCGGCATTCAGTCTTACCCAGGGAGTATTTCTGTTTGTAAATTATATCAGGGGACTGCCTTATGAGATTGAGGAGTCGGCACAGATTGACGGGTGCAGTGTGTTCCAGACTTATATAAGAATCGTACTGCCGCTGGTGAAGCCTATGATTTCTACCTTGCTGATTATGGATACGCTTTGGATATGGAATGACTTTATGCTGCCTTTATTGATACTGAACAGAACACAAAATATCTGGACACTTCCGCTGTTTCAGTATAATTTTAAGACAGAGTATTCCTTTAATTACACACTGGCATTTTCAGCCTACCTGCTGGCAATGCTTCCAATGCTTATTATTTACTGCCTTGGGCAGAAATATATTATTAAGGGATTGACAGCAGGCTCTGTAAAGGGTTGAATAAACATAACGGTTTGGGATAGTCTGCGCAGTTCCAAAGGAGGTATTGGATGTTTAAGATACTGGTAGTGGAAGATGAATTGTATGCGAGAGAATCTCTGATGAAGCAGATCAGGGAATATGATACGGAAGGACAATTCCGGATTTGGCAGGCTTCTAACGGAAAGGAAGGGGAAGCGCTTTTTAAAGAACATCAGCCGGAGCTGGTGATAACGGATATCCGTATGCCGAAAATGGATGGACTGGAATTATTGGAGAGAATACGGGAAGAAGATGCCCGGGCACAGGTAGTGATTGTCAGTGCCTACTCAGATTTTGAGTATGCCCGGTTGGCTCTGACTTATGGGGCGGTGGATTATCTGCTAAAACCCGTTGAGAATGAGGCTCTTGGACAGTGTCTTGATAAGTTTGTGCAGAAGAACCGGAATGAAAAAAAGGAGGCGCTGATTACCGGTCAGGACATTGTCACACAATTTATTGCCAACAGTATCAGAAAAGAAAGCTATTCCAGCTTTGTGGAAGAAAGTATGTTCCGAAAGGTATATCATGCGTATCAGATTACAGCGGTGCGGTTTCATGACAAAAAGCCGGAACGGCAGGATTTTCTGGCGAAGATAGAAGGGATTTACGGAAGTGCTTTCTGGTCTCAGTTTCGTTTTTTAGAGATGGATTTTGATATCTGGGCGCTGGTGACGGTGCCAAATCAGGGAAATAGCTTCTTTTGGAGAAAGCTTTGCAGGCTGCTTGATGAAAAAGGGTATCCGGCAAGTATGGGAGTGAGCGAGGCCTATACGGAGGCCGGAAAGATAAGAAATGCATTTAGGGAAGCACGGGAAGCGCTGAAATATAAAATATATGGCGAGGGGATTTATTTTGCAGAAAAAATAAAAAAGGAGCCCCCGGCGGTGTATCATATTTCCAAGGCAAAGGAAACTGCGCTTTTGGAGGCGTTGCGAAACGGAAATGAAAAGGGAACGGAATCCATTATTTGTGAAATCTTTGAGGAGATTAAGGAACAGGGAATGGTGAAGGCGGAATGTCTGGAGATGCTGTATTCTAAAGTGACGATTTTGTTTTACCAGGCAATTGGGGAAAACCGAGAGGAAGGAGAAGCCTTTGAGCGGACACACACAGGGATTTTGCGATTTTCTTCTTTGGATGAGATGGAGCATTTCCTGTTGAATATTAACAAGAACATTTGTAGGATGAAGATGAAAACCGGGAACGGAAATAGAAAAGAAATAGTGGATACTTTGACGGAGTACGCCATGGAGCATTATAATCAAGATATCTCTTTAAAGGAGCTGGCGGAGAAGGTTTTGTTTATGAATCAAGACTATTTAAGTCACTTGTTCGCAGAAAAGAAGGGAATCAGCTTTTCGGTTTTTTTGCGTCAGATTAGGATGGAGCATGCAAAGGAGCTGCTAGAGAGGGAGAATTTCTCAGTTACGGAGGTTGCCTCTATGACAGGTTACAACGACACTTCGCAGTTTATCCGTTTCTTTAAGCAGGAAACAGGGATGACGCCTAAAAAGTACCGGACCTATGTAAGGGAGAAAGAGATGGTAAAAGACGAGTAATAGAAGCAGCTTGATTATGGCATGAAAGCAATAAAAAAGGGCAGAACCAAAGAAAGGTCAGGTGGCAGCAAGAAATGGAAACTTTGAAATGCTGGCTGGAAAGTCAGAAGGAAAAAATAATTGAAGATATCGGGGGCCTGGTGGCCATTGAAAGTATTGCGGAAAGTGACAGCGTACAGCCGCCGGCGCCATTTGGAGATAAGTGCCGGCAGGTCCTTGACAAGATGCTTTCTTATGCGGTGCGGGATAAGATAGCTTTGTTTGACCATGAGGGTTATTGCGGCAGTGTGTTGATTGGAGAGGGAAAAGAGGAGATTGGGATTTGGAGTCATTTGGATGTGGTTCCTGCCGGTGGGGATTGGCTGTATAGTCCTTTTTCAATGGAGGTGAAAGACGGATGTCTGATTGGAAGAGGCGTACAGGACAACAAAGGACCTGCCATTGCTGTGTATTACACACTGAAATATTGTGAGGAAAAAAAGCTCTTAAAGAATATTCGTGTGAGACAGATTTTTGGATGCCAGGAAGAATGTGGAATGGGGGACGTGGATTATTATCTGCGCCATAACAAAGAGCCTGCCTACTCATTTGTGGCGGACTGTGGCTTTCCGGTATGTTGTGGGGAGAAAGGTATCTGCCGGATTACACTGGAAGGACAGGAAAAAATAGACTGCATTTCCCAGCTGGAAGGCGGCGTGGTCTGCAACAGTGTGCCGGATTTTGCCAGGGTACAGCTCCTTATAGGAGGAGAAAAAATAGATATCAGCGCAGAGGGAATTGGCGGACATGCGGCATCTCCCGAAGGCACAGTAAATGCCATTGGTGCTTTGGCGGAAAAAATGAAAAAATATACACTGCCCAAAGAGCTGGAGAGAGCAGCGGCTTTTTTGTATCAGGCGGGAAGTAACGGGTACGGGGAGAAGATTGGGATTGGCTGTGAGGATGAAATTTCAGGGAAATTAACCTGTAATGCAGGTGTACTTTCTTTGGAGGAAGGTAAAATCCGGCTAGTGCTTGATATTCGTTATCCGGTTAGCATGACAGTAGATGACTTCCTGCCAAAGCTTACAAAGGAGGCATTAAAATACGGGTTTATTGTGGCAAATCTAAGTGACAGCAAGCCCTATTATATGGAAAAGGAGCATCCTTTTGTACAGCTTTTAATGGACGCGTGGCGGGAACGGACAGGATTAGAGGGCGAGCCCTATGTGATGGGAGGCGGAACCTACGCCCGTCATATTCCAAATGCGGTGGCTTTTGGAACAGGGATGGACAGGGACTTATCAGCCCTGAGGCTGCCGGAAGGCCATGGCAATTGCCATGGAGCCGATGAGACAGAGGTTTTAGAAAATCTTTTGGAGGCGATACATATTTATGTAAATGCGCTGTGTAAGATCGACCGCTGGATTGGAGAAAGACCGCAATTTATAAACTGATGTTAACTATTTGCAGGTTTGTGTCCGCGCAGCATTCGCAAACCTGATAAACACAAAAAGCTGCGCAGAAATGGGGTAAACTATGAAGATGATACAAATGAACAAAAATGTACCGGCATCTTCCGCAATCGGCCTTGGCTGTATGCGGCTTACAGGACTTGAGAACAGCAAAACCGTCCGGGAGCTGATAGATGTTTCCATGGAGGCAGGAATCAATTTCTTTGACCATGCGGATATCTATGCAGGAGGAGAAGCGGAGGCTGAGTTTGGAAAGGTACTGACACCAAAACTGCGCAGCCAGATGGTGATTCAGACCAAGTGCGCGATTCGCCCCGGTATTTGCTATGATTTTTCTAAAGAACATATTCTGAAATCCGTGGATGGAAGCCTGCAGCGTCTTAACACAGAGTATATTGATATTCTTCTTCTGCACCGTCCGGATGCTCTGATGGAGCCGGAGGAAGTGGCGGAAGCCTTCTCTGCTTTGAAAAAAGCAGGAAAAGTACGCTGCTTTGGCGTCAGCAATCATAATCCTATGCAGATGGAACTGTTAAACAGCTGCTTAGAGGAGCCTTTATGTGTAAATCAGATTCAGTTTTCCGTTGCGCACTGTCCTACAATTGACGGCGGCCTAAACGTGAATATTCATAATGATGCGGGATGCAATCGGGATGGCAGTGTGATTGAGTATTGCCGGCTGAAAAAAATGACGATTCAGGCTTGGTCTCCATTCCAGTATGGCATGTTTGAAGGCGTATTTATTGGAAATGAGAAATTCCCAGAGCTCAATGCGGTGATGAACCGTCTGGCGAAAAAATATCAGGTGACGCCCAATGCCATTGCGGTTGCATGGATCATGCGTCATCCCGCCAACATCCAGACCATTGTGGGAAGCACCAGCGCTAAGCGTGTGCAGGACATCTGCAAGGCTTCGGATGTATGCCTGACCAGGGATGAGTGGTATGAGATGTACCTTTCGGCAGGGAAATTGCTGCCTTAAGTTTAGCAATCGTAATATTGTGATGTGCTCCAATTTGTGCTGACGCCCAAATTTGCAGGAATTGGCAGCATGGGGGATTTATATGGAGAAAGGAACAAAGGGGCATGGATGAAAGGGTCTATCAGAGCTATTTGAATATATTAAAGGAGGAACTGATTCCTGCGCTGGGCTGTACGGAGCCCATAGCCCTTGCCTACGGGGCTGCGATAGCAAGAAAAGTTTTTGGATCTCTGCCGGAGCATATGGATGTTTATTGCAGTGGGAATATTATCAAAAATGTAAAGAGTGTGACCGTTCCTAATTCAGGAGGGATGCGTGGGATAGAGGCAGCCGCTGTACTTGGGGCGGTAGGCGGCTGTCCGGAGAAAAAGCTGGAAGTACTTGAAGGAACAACGAAGGAGGACCAGGAAAAAACAAAGGAACTTCTTGCACAACATTTTTGTACCTGCTATCTGGAGGAAGGAGTTGAAAACTTATATATCCGTGTGGAGATGCGGGGAGACGGTCACCTTGTGAAGGTGACACTTTCCGAAAAGCATACCAGGATTGAGCAGGTGGAAAGGGACGGAGAGATTTTATTTTCCTGTCAAAAGGAAGATGCATGCGAAAAGAAGGACGATGCAAGAGCACTTTTAAATGTGAAGGATATACTGGCCTTTGCCCAGGAAGTTAAGATGGAAGATATTGAGGAAGTAATAGGGCGCCAGATAGAGATGAATACAGCCATCTCGGAGGAGGGATTGAAAAATCATTACGGTGCGGAAGTAGGTAGAACACTGCTTGCTGCCTATGGGGATGATATCAAAGTCCGGGCAAAGGCAAAGGCGGCAGCAGGGTCGGACGCCAGGATGAATGGATGTGCTATGCCGGTGGTTATTAATTCCGGTAGTGGAAATCAGGGTATGACCTGTTCATTGCCGGTGATTGAATTTGCTAAGGAATTGAAAGCTTCAAAGGAAAAAATGTACCGAGCGCTGGTGGTCAGCAATCTGGTGGCAATTCATCAAAAGAAGTATATTGGTAGTCTGTCCGCCTACTGTGGTGCGGTAAGCGCTGCCTGCGGAGCAGGCGCTGCCATCACTTATCTGTATGGTGGGGATTATGAGGCGGTGTCCCGTACCATCACCAACACTATCGCCAATATGGGCGGCGTGGTCTGCGATGGGGCTAAATCCTCCTGCGCGGCTAAAATAGCTTCTTCCGTGGACGCAGCGATTATGGCTTATACCTTGGAAAATGCGGACCACTGTTTTAAACCTGGGGAAGGGCTGGTGCAGGAGGATGTGGAAGATACGATACGGAACATGGGATATGTGGGCAGAGTGGGGATGAAGTCTACAGACGTAACCATTTTAAAGCTCATGATTGATCAGGAAAATGAAGTAGACAATAAATAACAGATACGAAAAAGACCGGTAGTTTCCAGTGCGTTACTGCTTAGAGGCAATGTCAATAAGTTAAGCAGGGCCTGTCAGAGGCCTCCTGCCATTAATCTAGCTATGTGTTGGGATGATATGGGGATTCTGCCAGTTGCCAGAAGTAACTGGCAGGTGACTGGAAGCGTAGCTGGCGTGCATAGGTTCTGCTTGGCCTGATCAGCAGTATATATTGGCCGCTCCCTTTGCTGCCTTAAATTTCTACCACTCTAATCTTTACCCCTAAATCAACTCCAATCCCCAATATGCTTTATCTTTATCATCCTATGCCCCTAGGTAGCGCTGTTCATGTGCAGAAATGGTCGTTTACATTTGAGGATAAGAAAACGAACCCGGTGATTTCGAATAGCTGCAAAAGCTGTTTGGCCTTTTCTCCGGTATGGTAAGCGACAGAAATGTGGATTTTGCCGACATGAGATTTTCGGGCAGCAGGATGGAATAGGGGGAATGAAAAAACATGATGTAAGATTAATTGGCAGAACGCTCAAACCTTTTGTTGTATTTTGCAGTGCCAAAGGATATATTGAATATGATATCATAAAGCATAATTTGCGGACGAGGAGGAAAAGGGGTGGACAGGTTTTTAGTCATTGACGGCAGTAATTTGTTGTTCCAAATGTTTTTTGGAATGCCCGCAAGAATCGTAAACGGGCAAGGGAAAGCCATCCAGGGAACGTTTGGCTTTGTGGGCGCAATGCTGAAAATAATTCGGATGGTCAGTCCCACGCATGTGACAGTCGTATTTGACGGGGAACATGAAAACAAAAGGAAAGAGCTGAATCCAGAATATAAAGGTAATAGAATTGACTACGGCATGGTGCCGGAGGAAGAAAACCCCTTTTCGCAATTGCCGGATGTGTATAAAGCTTTGGATTATCTGAAAATGAAATATACGGAAACAATAGACACAGAGGCGGATGATTTGATTGCCGGCTATGCACTGTCCCTTGGCGGAAAGACGGAAGTGGTTATTGCATCCTTTGACAGCGATTTTTTTCAGCTTATCACAGACAAGGTATCTGTGCTCAGGTACCGGGGCGAAAAAACAGTGATTTGTACACCGGCATATGTGAAAGAAAGATTTGGGGTCATCCCTGGTCAGTATGCGGATTTTAAGTCGCTGGTAGGAGATAGGGCGGACAACATAAAAGGGGCGGAAAAGGTTGGAGCAAAAACAGCAGCATCTCTGTTGAATGAATTTGGCAGTCTTGAAAATATTCTGGCTGGTGCAGAAAAGATCAGGTGGCCTTCCGTAAGGGAATCCATTATAAGAAATACGGACAGACTTAAGAAAAACCGGCAGCTGATTAAACTGGAAGCCTGTGAGGCATTGCCCTTTGAGGAGGAGGAATTAGCGTATTTTTATGATGGAATAAAAACAAAGGAAGTTATAAAAGGAATAGAATGATAGAGCCAGTTAAAAGGGAGGAAACAGATAGCAAAGATATATCCTGTTTGTAGGTTCCCAAAGAACTAAGGCAACGGCAAAAGGTTAATAATTGCGAGAAGTGCTAGAAATATCCGGAGGAATATGTTAGGATACAAATACTTTTCAATATGGATAGCTATGAAATGAAAGAGAGGTTTGACATGGTACTATGCGTTGCAGGAGCTCCATGCAGGGTTTGAGGACGATGCATGGAGGCAAAAGTCAAGAAATATAAATGACTTAGTCCTCAGGCTTTGCATTTGGTTTTTATATACAGGGAGAATTGTCTGTTGACGAAAAAATCAAAGGAGCAAAGTAGAATATGAAAAACTTAATAAAAGATTTAAAGACATTTATGATTTTGTGGAGTACACAAAGCCTGTCCCAGTTAGGAAGTGCAATGACAAGCTTTGCACTAACCCTGTGGATTTATGAGAAAACAGGTTCCGCATTGCAGACAGCGCTTTTATCCATATGCTCTTATGCCCCCTATGTGCTGATGAGTATTTTTGCAGGCGCGCTGAGCGATAAGTGGAATAAGAAAAAGGTTATGCTGGTGTGCGATACGTTTGCAGCCTGCTGTACGATTATGGTTCTGGTTTTGTTGAAAACGGATTTATTAAAGCCGGTACATATTTATGTTTTAAATATCATAAACGGCTTGATGAATACCATGCAGCAGCCGGCCAGTGATGTGGCAATGACCATGATTACACCAAAGAAGTATTACCAGAAAACAAGCGGTATGAGGTCCTTTTCAAACTCGCTTATTACCATTTTGAATCCGGTTTTGGCTACGGCTTTGTTTGCATTCGGCGGAATGGAAATCGTGATTTGCGCGGATTTGACCACGTTTGTGATTGCCTTTATGGCATTATTGTTTGGCGTGACGCTCCCTGACATTTCCAATGAGGATGTGGAGGGCAAAGGGTCTTTGTCAGAGTCAGTAAAAAGCGGCCTTAAATATTTGAAGGAACATGAGTTGATTTTAACGCTGATTCTTTTTCTTGCAGGGGTAAATTTTGTGGCCTCCGCATTTGATGCTGTTTTGCCGGCGCTTATACTGCCAAAAGAAAATGGCGGAGAAAAAGTGCTGGGGCTTGTTACATCCTGTGCAGGGATTGCAATGCTGACGGGAAGCTTTATTGTAACATTGCTGCCTAAGCCTCAGAATCGTATCCGCGTCATATATCTTACCATGTTGATTTCCCTTGGCACGGAAAATTATCTGCTGGCATTCGGAAGGACACCTGCTCTATGGTGTTTAGGACAGATAATCGGGTGGCTGCCGGTTCCCATTATGAGTGCGAACCTTGACGTTATCCTGCGGGCAACGATTCCCGTTAAGATGCAGGGGAGGGTATATTCCTGCAGAAATACTTTACAGTTTTTTACAATTCCGTTTGGGATGTTTATGGGCGGTTTTATGGTGGATAAGATTTGCGAGCCTGTTATGGCATCGGACTTTGCAAAGGGGCTGCTTACCATACTCTTTGGAAACGGAAAGGGTTCCGGAGCCGCTATGATGATGTTTCTTCTGGGAGTCATTGGAACCGTAATATGCCTGGGCTTTGGACGGGTTTTGCGAAAATATAAATATACGGATTAATTGGAGCAAGGAAATGGAAAGTGACAGAGGGCCTCTGGCCTTCTGTCCTTTTAATATAAGGATGCGTTTCGGAATGGAGGAAAAAATGGAAAAAACGTTGTATGTAACAGATTTAGATGGAACGCTGCTAAACAGAAGTGACCGGATCAATCCCAGGAGTATAAAAATCATCAATGCATTAACAGAAAAAGGAATGATGTTCACCTATGCCACGGCAAGGTCGTTGGTATCTGCCAGTGTAGTTACCAAAGGGTTGTCTACAAAGATTCCTGTGATTGCATATAATGGCGCCTTTATTTTTCAGCCGGATACGGGAGAAATACTTTCGCAGGAGAGATTTACCGCAGAGGAAATGAACGAAGTAAAAGGAGTCCTTGAAAAATATAATATCAGCCCTTTGATTTACGCTTATATAAATGGTGTTGAAAAGGTATCCTGGATAACCGAAAAGGAAAATGACGGCATGAGGCGATATCTTAGTATGAGAAAAGGGGACAGGCGGCTTAACCCCATGGCAGAGGGAGAAAAGCTATATCAGGGAGATATGTTTTACTTTACCTGCATTGGGGAGAAGGAAGAGTTGCAGCCGGTTTATGATTTCTTTTCAAACAGCGGCAGATATCGCTGTACCATTCAGCAGGAATTGTACAGGCCGGAATATTGGTGCGAGATTATGCCGGCCCGTGCAACCAAGGCAAATGCTATAGCGAAGCTGAAAAAAATGTGGGGCTGTACCAAGGTAATTTCTTTTGGAGATGCCATAAATGACATTCCAATGTTTGAAATATCGGATGAGGCTTATGCAGTGGAAAATGCGGTGGAGGAATTAAAAGCAGTGGCTACCGGAATCATTGCCGATAATGAGCATGACGGCGTGGCCAGTTGGCTTTTGGAGCACGTGGTATTTGTTCCATAGGCTATGGTGTTGCCGCCCATTTATTCTGGCTTCAAATAAATCTGATTGATTGTCACAGAATTAACCGATATAATGACATCAGCATAGAGAAAGAGAA